>DASPHC010000164.1:0-65825 GCA_035629865.1 Thermoanaerobaculia bacterium
CGGCCGCCCATTCAGGCAGCGGTTTGCCGTCGGTGCGCTGGAAGAGGCGGGTGCGGCCGAAGGGGAGGTAGGCGAGGACGCCGATCTTTCGCTCGATGGCCAGGGGAAGGATGGTCTCTTTGCCCACAGCATAGCGCGACAACCACCCACCCACAGGGAGCGACGGGGGGCCTCCGGCGGGCGGGCCCGGCCCGCAGCGTTTGTAGCCATAGGCTGAACGCGCGCTGGTCCCGCTGAACACGGTCCAGGCGAAAACAAACGCCGCGGGCCGGGCCCGCCCGCCGGAGGCCCCCTGGTCGTTCCCCCTGGGCGGGTGGCTGTCGTGCTTTACTACGGGCATGATCGTCCATCTCATTGACGGTACGTATGAACTGTTCCGGCACTTCTACGGCATTCGGCGGGGCTCGGCGACGCCGCCTCCGATGAGTGCGGTGGCGGGGGTATTGGGGACCGTCGTACAGATGCTGGAGACGGGGGCCACGCACATTGCCGTGGCGACAGACCATGTGATCGAGTCCTTCCGGAACGGAATGTGGCCGGGGTACAAGACCGGCCAGGGGATCGACCGGCTGTTGTGGGCCCAGTTCCATCCGCTCGAAGAGGCGCTGGTGGCGATGGGAGTAGTCACGTGGCCGATGGTCGACCTCGAGGCCGATGACGCCCTGGCTTCGGCGGCGCATCTGGCGGCGCTGGATGAGCGGGTAGAGAAGGTCTGCATCTGGACGCCGGACAAGGATCTCGCCCAGTGCGTGGTCGGCGGGCGCGTGGTGCAGGTCGACCGGAAGAGCGGGCAGATTCGGGACGAGCAGGGGGTGCGGGTGAAATTCGGCGTGACGCCGGCGCTCATTCCGGACTTTCTGGCGTTGGTGGGGGATGCGGCGGACGGATATCCGGGGATCCCGCGCTTCGGCTTGAAGACCGCCGCGAAAGTGCTGGAGAAGTATGGGCCGATCGAAGATTTCCCTGCGGACGTCCTCGGCGGGCATCTGGAGCATGCGTTGTTGTTCAAGCGGCTGGCGATGTTGCGGAAGGATGCCCCGTTGTTTGCGGACGTCGATCAGTTGCGGTGGGCGGGACCGGCGCCGGGCTTCGAGGTGATGGCTGAGAAGATCGGGGATCGGCGGTTGGCGGGAAGAGTCCGGGAGCTGATGCAGACGGTTGTCGACCGGTCGGGTGCGGGCGTAGAGTGAAAATATGCTGAAATTCACAACCCTTCTCGACCCCAGCGTGAACGTGTTCAACGGCGGGCCGACCGACATCACCTTGGAGGTCAATCGGGGCCCCCGGTTCGTGGTGCAGGGTGTCGCGGGAGGGGCGCAGTGGCAACCGGTGCGGGCGGTCGAAGGGGTTCCGGGGTACAACAACGGCGGACCGTCGACGAATGAGTTCGGCCCCGGTCAGAACAGCGTCACCATTCAGGTCGGCAGGGCGCGGTCGTACACCGTCTTCGTGACGGTTCCGCCCATCCCGGTTACCTCGCTGCAGTTCTACCTGCTGTTGCGGACCAGCGCCATCGCGGAGTGGTTCCTCTCCTGCGACGGCACGGTCTACGATTCCAGCTTCGGAAAGGTGCAGCCGCCAGCCTCCGTGCCGGAGATGGTGAACGATTCGGAGTCCGGCGGCCTGGTGGACCATTCCGCGCTCTGAGCGGCTGTACAGTGCAGGCCACTCCGGAGCTCTTCACAGTCCCGAGGTTTCGGTGGTTTCCTGCGAAACAGCTTGCTATCGTTCCATCAGGAGCTTAAGTTCCTTGTCAGCTTCAGTCCAGGCAGCGGGTCCACATGCATCCAAAAATGGGGAATGAAAGGGAGAGGACATGACTACCGTCAATTTCTTCAACGCCAACATCGAAGCCCTGAACGTCACGGTGAATCGAGGCAGGGAGTTCACCGTCGCCGCGGTGAACACGACGACGTGGGTACCGGGCACGATCGCCTCGGGCGGCCCGGGATGGGACAACGGGGGGCCGAGCACGAACAACCTCGGACCCGGCGACAACCTTCTTCAGGTCAGGCTCGGCACCTCGGCCATTACGTCCGCGACCGTGACGCTGCCCGCCGCGGCCGTCCTGGCGGTGCAGGTCTACTTCATGTTTCCTCAGGTCGGCAGCGCCAGCAACGTGAGCTGGTCGGCTCTTTACCAGGGACAACTCATAGCGAGCGGCACCTCCGGGATGCAAATGACCGCTGAAGGCGGGGGAGGCGGCGGAGCCGCACAAGTAGAACCCGAATAGGCGAAGCCGACGGTGAACGGCGGCGACCCGAGTCTGCGCGCGATTGCGAGCGGTCTCTATGAGATCGGTGACCCGCCGTTTACCTCCCCCTTTCCTTCGGCCGCAAGTGTTTATTCGTATCTCCTGACCGTCTCGCCGGCGCCGTCGCCGGCGCCGGCCACACTCGGCGCGACGTGGATCGGGGGGCAGTACAACGGCTGGTACCTCTTTCTCACCGAGCCGATCGCCGATCCCGAGACCTTCGCCGTCAGTGCACGGAAGAAACTTCCACAGGCGCAGGTCCCTCCGCCGCGTGACTGGCGCAGTCTCACCTGGCTGGCTGCAGACGATCCGGCGACGCTCCTCTACATCCTGCCGTTGCAACTGCAGGGGAGCACCACGCGCACCCTCGCGAACGTCACGGTGATGTTCGGCTGGGGCGACTTCGGCCTCCAGATGAGCGGCAGCCCGACCATCTCCTACGAGGCGGGGACCGGCTCCTTTTTCTTCAGCGGCTCCATCCCGAGCCTCTTCATCCAGTTTTTTTACGGCGGTGTCGTCCAGAACGGCGGATATCTGCCGTACAACAGCAGTTCTCCCTCGATGTGGAACCTCACCCTGCCGGGGGCGGGGGCGGGGACGGGAGGATTCCGGTTCAACGTCGCGATCGATCCCGGCAACCTGACTGCCGGCCTGCAGTGCGGCCTCCGCTTCTTCTACCCAGCCGGCGACAAGGTGGCGAATCTCTACTACACATTCTCGCCGCCGGTGGTGGCTTCGACCGACCCGACCGGCTTCATCGGCTATCTGGCCACGCTGCATCCGCTGCTGACCACCGATCCGGCGTGGTCGTCATTCGCCATCGACACGTCGACGACTGAGTATCCGGAGAGCGGGAAGCAGCAGTACCCGTACTTCGTCACGACGACCGGAAAGACCATCGTCCTGGCGCCGTCGGCGACGCCGGCGCCGTTTCCGGCGGGGTTGGCGTTCTGCGCCGCACCGTCGAACGGTTCGCCGGAGAAGACGACGCTCTACCTCGCCCCGGCGGGGACGTATGAGGTGATCTCGGTCGGCGGCGCAACCGCCCCCTCCGGTGACGTCGCCCCGCTGATGTGCGGCCTGTCGGGTCAGGAGGCGCTGGAGCTCCAGCCGGGCGATCTCGTCGGCCTCATCCCCGGCCAGCCGGCATATGCCGGCCAGTTCTCCGCCTCCGGACCGCCGCTCCAAGCCTCCTCGCCTGCATCTCCGAGCGGTACGTCGCCCGGCGAGAGCATGGCACTCTCTTCCCGCTACACGACGTCGTGGGTCCGGTTTCCGCTGCCGGCGCCGGAGGCTGATCCGGTCGTTCGCAGCTACTTCGGCCAGCCGAGCACCAGCGTCTACTACGCCGCCACCGGAAGCGGATACTCCGCGCCGGTGACGTCACTGCTGGCCGACCTGGCGCAGCCGACGACGTTTCCGCTCGTGCCGTACTCCGGCATCTTCGCTTCTCAGGGCGCGCCGCGGAATGTGCCGGTGTTCAACACCGGCGTGCCGGCGGCGGCGTTCAGTGCATTCGAAGGATCGGCCATCAGCAGCGACCGCCATACCGCCGCGACGGCGGGGACGCCGGGACCGCGGTTCCTCCCGTCGGGCACGACCAACCAGTTCCGCCGCGCCACGCTCCGGGCGGACTCTTTGCCGGGGACGTCCCTCACGCCGCAGGGGTTCGTCGTGGAGACGGACGCCGAGGGGGTGTGGCAGCGGCTGCTGATCGCGCGCGACCCTGCGCCCGGGACGCCGCCGGGCTACATCTCCTTCGAAGCCGGGCAGGCGCCATCAGTGAGCCGCGACGTTGCCAACGCGGTCCTGCAGGAACAGCTCTTTCTAGTGATCAGCGACGACGCGAACATGGGCGTCTTCTCGGACACGCTGACGCTCCAGGGCTTCAACTTCACGCTCGACGTCGGAAGCGGCGGTGACGTCGAGACGATCGTGATCTTCAAGTTCAACACGAATATGTCGCTGCGCGACTTCGCGCAGGCACCCGATCTCTGGGCTTCGCGCGAACAGTTCGTGACGAACCTGCCGCTCACGCAGCAGCGCATCCTGGACGCGCTCGAAGTGGCGGGGGTGTTCTCGCCGCCGACCGCGTTGCGCGCCGGAACCGACTCGTTCGCCGATTTCCGCACGCTGGCCGAGGATCCGGCGTGGACCGGAATTCTCTTCCTGAACGCGGCCATCGACGGCAATGGCATGCCCCCTGACCTGCAGATGCTGCTCGGCGGCATCAACGGCCAGTTGCGCGCGCACCACCTCGGCGTCGCGCACAACCGGGTGACCACCGCCGGCCGGATCTCCACGCTCGAAGAGAGCTCTCTCTTCGGCCTGATCCTCTACCCGCCTCCCGGAGCCGCCGCCGCTCCCCCCCCTCCGCCCGTTCCCGTCGCGCTCGACTACAACGTCGAGGAGTTACATGTTCTTTTCGCGAACTCGGCGATCACCACCTTCGCCGTCGAGGTCGGACTGACGATCAACCGCATCTTTGGCCGCGACACCCAGCTCGGCGGCACAGTCAGCCCGCCCGGCGGCACGGTCAGTCCGCCCGGTGGCACCGCCAGCCCGAGCTCGCCCAGCGAGAACGTCCTGTTGATGCCGGGCCAGTACCAGACGCAGGGGAGCGGCGACGCGGTGGTCGGCGTGGTGCTGTTCCATGTGGACCCGACGACATTCCTCTTCCCGGCGCTGCCGGGAGCGACGCGCGTGCTCGACCAATTGTTGGTGTCGAGCGGCTCGCTCGCGCCGGTCTCGCGCAACGACACGCCGACGGGGGGCACGCACATGGTGGCCCGCTTCGCGCTGGCGGGGTCGCTGCGCTTCTCGCCGTCGCCGTTTCCGAACGCCGCGGACCTCGACATCTATTCGTACGACGCGCTGCCGTATACGTCGTTGACGGTGACGATGGAATTCGAGCTCGACAAGGAGGGGGCGCTGAAGCCGGGAACGAAGGTGCTGACCTTCGACCCGACGTTGTTCAAGCCCACCAGCGAGAAGGCGGTGCTGCGGCCGAACAGCTTCATGTACAGCATCCCGCTGCAGATCTCCGGCTTCCTGACCGCGAATGAGAGCAGGCCGCTGTCCACCTCCAGCCTCAGCGCGCAGATCGTGCACACGCTGCAGCTCGAGGGACACGCCTCGAGCTCGATCTCGCCGGTCTCGCCGGTCGACCCATTGGAAAGCGCCCAGCCGCCGACCGATTACCCATACGTCACGGCGACTCCTGCCTTCGCGCTGCAGTTCGACATGCCGCTCGGCAACCTCGGAGCGCTGTCGGACGTCGTCTCCCTCACGGCGAGACTGCTGCTCGGCTGGGGACCGTCGACGCTGCTGCCCGATGCCGACGCCGCCGCGCTCTTCGTCCAGCTGCCGCAGCTCTCGGCCGGCTACGGCAGCTTCAACCTCCAGGGCATCCTCCAGACCACGTTCGGCGACGCCAACCTGCTCAAGGTCGAGCTGGAGAACAGCAACGTCTACGCGGTGCTGTTCAACAACATCAAGCTGAGCGTGCTCGGCTTCTCGTTCCCTCCCGGCGTGGTCATCGATTTCCTCCTGTTCGCGGGGCAGCCTGACGGACAGTCGGATGCCTCCAGCACCAACACCAGCAACATCGCCTGGTATCTCAGCGCTCAGAAAGTGAACGGGTGAGCCGCATGCCTTTCTTCACCTCACCGCCGTTGACCGTCAATGACGTCTTCGAATGGGTGAACGGCCTGTTCGGCGGCCGCATCCCGACCATCCCGCTGCCGTCGAACTGGGGAGCGGCACTGCGGCGGTTGTGGAACACCTTCGTCATCGGCGACCTCCCCGATCCGGACGAGCCGAAGCCGTGGCGGATCGAGATCGAAGGCTCGTGGCAGCCCTTCGACTCGTGCAGCGCGACCTTCCACTGCATGTCGATCGACATCTACGACGGCGGCACGGTCCCCAGTCCGCCGCTCTGCTCCCCTGCCAGTCCGCCCATTCCCGAGCTCACGGCCGCCACGCCAAAGAGCAGGGTGGTTTCGAAGAACGCGCGCGCGCCGGCCAGACGCGCCCGCGAGCCAGCGGGATCGCCCGGCCGCGCCGATTACGCATCCTTCCGTCTCGACCATCTCAACCGTCGCAACCATCGACCATGAGGAGAAAACGATGAGCGTCATGCCGTTACCCGCCCTCGCCGTTCCTGCCGACGCCGGAGCCACAGGCAGCCCGCCCTCCACGCAACTGTCGGTCAGCGCCGCGCTCGACTTCAACGGGCAGCCGGTCTACATCTCGACCGGCAACCTCCTCGACGCGGGAGGCATCACGATGACCTTCTCGCTGACGAATCCCGTCGTCGTCGGCGATCTCCAGGATTTCATCATCTGGGCCGCGGGCCAGTTCGGCGTCACCGTGACGATCGCGGATATCACCGGTGTGATCAACCAGATTCCATCGGCCCTGGACTGGCTGAAAAGCGGCCTGAACTCGATCCTGACCGCGCAACTGGTGCTGACGATCGTCAATATCAACATTCAGCCCGGACGGCCCTTGTACGCGCAGGTCGGCGCCACCATCAATTTCATCAATCCGATCGGCCCGAGCTGGTTGAACCTCACACAGCTCGGCTTCACGTTCACCCAGGGGCAGACGACGGCGTCACCGGCGTAGCCGGAGCGGCATTCCGCGTGAGACGAGATGGCGACACAGGCTGAGATTCAGGTCATCGGAACGACGCTCGGGGTACCCGCCGAGCTGAATATCCATTTCGGCGGGGGCCCGCTCTCCATCCGTCTTGCCCCGAAAGAGGGCATCAACTTCAACGCGGTCTGGGACGAGATCAGCAATCAGCTCCAGCAGTTCCTCGGTTTCGGACTGCCGAGCCTCAACGGTCCGTGGGCAAAGGCGCTCCTCGGACTGTCTGATGACGGCGGCCCGCTGATCGTCACGCCCACCCTCTGGATCTCGCCGTCGGGAGCATCGAAGACCTACTCCGTCTCGCTGCAACTGGAGTTCAGCAAGATCCTCACGATCGGCGGGAGCTGGCAGGTCGGTCCCATCACCATCGAGATGGAGCCGACCTACCGGATCGAGGCGCTGATCTTCGCCTACGACTCGGCTGCCGGCGGTCTGACCATCAAGGCGAAGGTCGTCAACAAGACCACCTCCGTCCCGACCTCGCCGAACCAGGTGCGGCTTCTCGGCGCCGGCGCGCCGGCCGGCGAGAAGTCGCAGATCCTCACGTTCCCCTTCCCCGTTCCGGCGCAACAGCCGCCGGCCGGCAAGCTCTTCGTCTTCCACTACATCGGCATCGGCCAGCGCGTGGGGCCGAATCCGAACGTCAGCTCGGACGATCCGATGCTGGCGATCTTCGAGCAGCTCGAAACGCAGCTCACCGGCGATGACCCGGCCGAGGTGCTCACCACGCTCGCCAACAACTTCTACCACCCCGACCGCGGCTGGTTCATCGGCCTCGATGTGGAAATGCGCGGCTTCCGCATCATGCTGCTGTTCAACGATCCGGCGATGTACGGGCTGCGGATCTCGGTGGGGTACGAGCCGCTCACGCCGTTCTCGGGCTTCCTCTTTGAGATCCTCTACCAGAAGCTCAGCCCGAACCTGGGCGTGTATTACGGCGCGCTCACGCTGCCGTATTTCATGCGCCGGATCGTGCTGCAGGGCGTGATCCTGATCCTGCCGGGGTTCGCCATCTGGATCTATACGAATGGTGACTTCCGCATCAACGTCGGCTGGCCGCTGGGCGACAACTCGATCGCCGTGCAGGTCGGGCCGCTGGTCGGTGCCGGCGGCTTCTACTTCGCCAAGCTCCGCAGCGCGGACAACCCCGGCGTGCAGCCGACGGTCGACTACAACCCGATCCTCGCCTTCGGCATCGGGCTGATGCTGTACATCAAGCAGGGGTTCAACTCGAGCATCTTCAGCGCGCAGATCGACGTGTCGGTCACGGTGACGCTGCAAGGGCTGCTGGCGTGGAAGGCGGGGGCCGGGACCTTCATCACCCGGCTGCCGGACCACTACTGGTTCGCCGGCACGGCCAGCCTGTCGGTGCTCATCCAGGGCTCGGTCGATTTCGCGATCATCAAGGCTTCGGTCACGATCAGCTTCCAGGCCTTCGCCGGGCTGGCGCTGGAGACCGGTTACGGCACGCTGATCCAGGTTTCGGCGTCGGTCTCGGTGCGGGTGAGCGTGAAGGTGATCTTCTTCACCATCCACTTCTCGTTCAGCACGAGCGTCTCCACGCAGTTCACGATCACGGGCGGCACGCCGGCCTCGGTGAACGGGCCGCTCGATCCCGACCTGCAGGGCATCATCCATCCGAGCCTCCAGGAGCTGATGCGCGAGCAGGTCGAAGCGCACATACGGAGCACGATCACCCGCCTGACGCCGAAGGTGACCTCCGCATCGCGGCTGCAGATGGCGGCGCTGAGCGTGTTCTCGCCGCAGGTGATCGAGGTGCAGTTCGCGCTGCAGCCGACGGTGGTCTACACCAGCGGCGGCAGCGGCGCGTTCTCGGTGATCGCGTCGCTCTTCGTGGAGGCGCCGGCACCGGGCAGCACGCCGACGCTCTCGACCCCGTTCGAGCAGCTCATCATCTCCACGGTGGACTGGCTTCTCAGCCTGACCCTGCCCGGCCCCGAGCTTTCGGCTCGCTTCCAGCAGATCGTGACCATGCTCGGTGCCGGGAGCGCCGCACCGATGGGGGACTGGGTGACCTGGCGCACGCAACTGGACGCCTTCCTCGGCGCGCTGACGTTCGCGATCTCCGAGGTCGACACCACGTCCAATGACTCCCAGACCGCGGCCGTGCTGCCGATGCTCGACGTGCTCCGTCTCACGTACACCGACCAGGACGGCGTCGTGCAGAACGTCGATTTCGACACCTACACCCCCGTTGGCAACAACTACCCGTCGCTGATCAACGAGTACTACCAGAACGTCGGGTGGGTGGGGGAGAACCCCCAGACCCAGGCCGACGCGATGCGTGACTCGGTGAACGTGCGCGACAGTTTCGCGTCCTACATCCTCGCCGACTACTTCCTGATGCAGTCGCGCAACGCCGCGAATGCGCTGCTGACGGCGGCGCAGGCATACGAGAAGGAGCATCACCAGGCCCTGGTCGAAGACATGACCCGGATGGTGGGTGATCCGGCACGCGTGTTCGAGCTGATGGCGTGCACCACCGAGTACGTGGCGCAGGTCACCGGCACGGACGAGCTCGAGGCGATCCTGTCGACGTTCGACTACGTCTCGGCTGCCGGCATGGGCTCGCGCTACATCCTCAACGGGCTGCAGCTTCCGGTGCCGGACTCCCCCTCGTTCACCGAACCGATGAACGTCCTGACGGGGCAGCAGTACGGCGTGGCGCCGGGCGCACGGAGCGCCAGTGGAACGCTTTCGATCAGCCCCACCTCCGGCGCCCGGCCGGGATCGATCGTCTTCGACTCCGGCAGTCCCGGCAGCGCCACGTGTACGCTCGCCCTCCCTCCCCTTCCGCCGATGCCGTCGCCCGAATGGCAGGGCGCCACCGGCTCGCCGTACAACCCGGTCAACGGAACGATCGACCTGGCCGCGCTGCCGGGCGTCACGCCGGGGCCGCTCTACTACTCGACGAGAAATCAGGTGTCGTGGGACGCGGCCGGCCTGCCGCGGACGATCCTCCCGCTGCCGCAGCCGCTGCAGTCGCTGGTGGCGGCGGCTCCGGCGCCGTTGCAGATGACGGTGCTCACCACGCCTCCGCCGACCTCGAACGACCCCTCGGCCAGCTCGCCGCAGGGGCCGCCGCTGCCGGCCACCGGGGCGCTCCTGATCCGTCTCTCCATCAGCCAGGTGCCGTCGAACTCGGCGATCGACATCGCACCCGGCTCGCCCTCCGCGGGCGCGTCCGGGTCGCCGGGCACCGGGACGGCGACGCAGTTCCTGCCGTACGTCTACGCCGTGAGCGGGACGGACGAGGCAACGCGCGACCTGATCTTCAACGCCCTGCAGGGCGACTTGTTGTCGAACGCCTCGATCTCGCTGCTCTACACCACCACCGCCCGCAGCTCGCCGTCCTCGCGGCCGCCCGTCGCTTCACCCACGGGCCCGAGCGGCCTGGAATCGGACGACCTGTCGGAATCGGTGCTGCTCGCAAAGACGAACCTCTCGACGCTCAATCAGGCCCCGGGCGCCGGGGCCGCGCAGGCGGCGCGCTTCGAGTTAGTAGTCAAGCTGGGCGACGACGCCGCGGCGATCGGCGACGTCAAGGGCTTCCTGCGCCTCTTGTGGGAAGTGAGCGTCGTCAATGCGCCGGGGTTCTTCCTCTACTACATCACCGCGTCGGGTGAAGACCTGCCGCCGCTTTTCGGCCAGCCCGGCACCCCCGGCGGCAACCCGGCGCAGTTCGACATCCTCGTGCAATTCGCCCCCGAGCCCTCGAACCTCGTGCCGCTCACGAACGCGACGAACTGTGTTTTCCTGGACGAAGGGGCGCCGGGAGGCGCGGTCTATCTCGAGATCCTGCAACAGACCGGCGCGCCGGTGCTTCAGTATGCGCCGACCTATGCCGCCGGCAGCATCGGCTTCTCGCTCCTCTGGCACCGTCCGGAAAAGACGAACATGCCGGTCCCGGTGAACGACCTCTACACGCTGGTGCAGTATCAGATCGCCGGCGGCGACGGCTACACGGAGTCGGTCTGGAGCCTCCCGGTCGGTCCCTCGGAGAACAACGGTCCGCAGGCCGCGCTGGCCTCCCCCTCCGATTGGAGCTACGTGACGACCGTCGCGGCCAGCTTCTTCCATGGATCGCCGGCCGGCAACCGCTACTCGATCATCGACCAGGAGGTCGACCTCGGCTTCCGCATCGTCGACCTGTACGGCGACGTGTTGCCGGGGGCGGTGGAAGCGAGCTTCCTCCCGCTCTACCAGGACCCCCTGCTGACGATCGCGCAGTGGCCGGGCGTGATCTGGTCGTGGGCGGTGGTTGCGGGAGGCAACAGCGCGGCCACGCTCGTGCTGACCGTCACGTTCGATCCGAGCTCCGTCATCCCGCCTCCGGCGTCGCCCGACACCGGCGGCGAGACGGCATCGCAGCAGTGGCTCGGCATCCTGAGCCGCTACGGCCTGATCCTCGACCAGCTCACCGATCCGAACACGATGCTGTCGCTGACCTCGTCGCTCACCGGCGGCGCAATGGTCGACCGTGCGACGATCACTGAAAAGCTCGTGACGCTGGCGAGCGCGATCGCGAGAAATATCGGCGACGCAATCGGCAGCTCGCCCATCGACGTCGAGGGGCTCGTCGAAACGATCGAAGTGCCCATTCCCTTCTCCGCGGTCGTGGCACTCACCAACGACATCATCCATGTGAATTTCGCCGTCGGTGCTGCGCGCGACCCTGCGCTGGTCGATCCCACCGCGGTCGCGAAGATGCCTTCGGCGGTGTCGGTGTCGTACGGCATTCCGCCGCAGCTCGAAACGAGCTCTTCGCCGTCGAGCAGCCCGGCGCTCCGTTTCGCCATCGACTTCGAGTCGGCCTTCAGCGGCTTCGAAGGCGCCGGCTCGACGCTCAAGCTGGCGCAGCGCGCCGGGGTGCAGGACGGTGACGACGCACCGTCCGTCGAGTCGTTCTGGGCGGTGCGCTGGGGCAGGGCCGCCGGACTGGCGGTCGAGTTTGAGCCGGAGCCGGTTTTCTACGCGCTGGCACCCCTCAGCAATGCGCCGGTCAGCGGTGTGTTCGGCGGCAGGACCTGGACGAACGTCGACGTCGACGTCTGGGCGCGGCAGTTCCTCGCCGCATACGACAATTTCCTGGCGCCGCAGATGGCGGTCGCGGTCGCGGTTCTCGACGTCGCCAACGGCACGAACTGGTTCGACCGGCTCGCCAAGACGAAGGAGAATCTCGCCGGCACGATCGTCAAGGGCGTCCAGGCGCTGTTCGACCATCAGCCCGAGGGGAGTCGGGCGGCCGCGCAGTCGCGGCTGCAGCAGGCGCTGCTCTCCACCCTCAGCAATGCCTTCACGGTGTCGACGATCGTCCAGGTCTCGGCGGCGGTGACGATGAACGGCACGCCGAGCCCGATCACGAGCCCGGCCCGCGCGCCGCGCCTGTACGGGTCGGTCGGGCCGATGTCCACCGATTCGCCGCTCGATGCGCGGCAGTACACGCTGACGCCCGGGGAGCTCGATCTGATCCCGGGGCAGAACTGGATGACCACGCTGCTCACCGTGACGAACGGCAGCAACGTCTCTTCGATCACCCTGCCGCTCGCCTATCAGGTGTCCTACCTCCAGCACGACTTCGAGGTGGGGGAGGCGTTCCTCGACTACATCCCGTCGTCGTGGCTGAAGTTCACGCTGCCGCAGGGCGAGCCGCTGCAGATGTCCATCGCGGGCGAGACCATATTACCGGTCCCCTTGATCTTCATACCGCAGTCGCCGTCGCTGATGGGTCAGGCCGCGGGGGCCTCGCCGCTCGGTTCCGGCGGCAACCCGAACGACATCGGCCAGGAGATCGCCGCGGCGCTGCGGTGGACCTACGACGTCGGGATCGCGCCGAACTGGCAGCCGCAGGATGCCCTCTTCTTCGACCTCACCTACAACGAGACGCCGAACGAGATCGCGGCCCGCTCCGGGTTCGATGCGTTTTTCGTGGCGAACCTGAACTCGCTCGCCGACGCCCTGGCGACGTTCCTCATGTGGTACGAGGCCAACTCCGGCTCCTTCAGCGCGATCGTGCGCGAGGCCTTCCCCGGCATGCCTGGCTCGCCCAGCGGCTCGCCGGGCACCGCCGCCGCATTGGTGGAGACGTTTGCAACCCTGGCTGCCGCGGTCCAGGCTGCGTGGGACGGGCTCTTCGAGGTATCGGCGGACGCGCTGCTTGTGCCCCAGGTAACCATCGACTCGTTCTTCACCAGCACGGCTCCCGACGGCACGAGGCAGCTTTTCGGAAGCGCGCAGGACGGGTCGAATCCCTTGTACTGGCCGACGATCAACGGCCAGGTCTATAACGGCAAGACCGCCACCCAATCCTCGCCGGGCGCCTGGTGGGAACAGCGGGTGACCTTCCCGGCCGCAGCGCTGCTGAACATCGCCATACCGGACATCGAGATCGCCCAGCGCCAGAGCGCGACGACCGACGCGTGGATCGTCCGCAACGCGAACCTCATCCAGGGAAGGACCACCAATGCCGACTTCGTCTACAACACCGACCCGGTCGCGTTCAGCACCGCGGTCGTGCCGCTGATCCACCGCGCAACGCTGGCGACGCTGCAGCCGGCGAAGGAGGGACTGATCACGACGCTGGTCGAGGTGCTCGCGCCGATCGCGAATACCGGAGCGGGACTTTCCACGCACCTGCGCCTGGCGGCGTCGTATTCGTTTTCGGTGGCCTTCTTCAAGACCGAGGCGCTGCCGGCGTCGGAGGCGGTGCTGCTCGCCGACGCGCTGGAGATCGGCGGCAGCCCGGTGCACGTCACCGAGGTCGCCACGCTGCTCGCCGCCGGCATCAGCGCCTGGTACCTGGCCGCGCCGCGGCCGCAGGCCGGCGCGCTTCTGAACCTCGCCCTGACCCTCTTCGGCACGCTCGGGTCGCAGCAGCTTCCGCTCGTGCAGATCGACCAGATTCCCATCGACGTCAGCGCCGTCGACAGCCAGTGGTGGAGCACGTGAGAGGCGGACCATGAGCACAGCGATCCTGGAGAGTGCACCCGGTTCCGACCGTCTTCCCGAGTCGCTGGAAGGCTTTCAGAACTATCACGCCGGCGCGACCATCCTCGTCTGCGGCTGCGGCAACTCGCTCGCGGAGGTGACGGCGCCGGAGCGGTTCATCACCATCGGCGTGAACGACGTCGGGCGGATGTTCCAGCCCGACTATCTCGTGGTCCTGAACAACCGTCACCAATTCACCGGCGACCGTTTCCGCTACGTCGAGGAGAGCCGCGCCCGCGTCCTCTTCTCGCAGCTCAACCTCGGCATCAGCCATCCACGGACCATCACCTTCCGCCTCGGCCGCCGCGGCGGCACGGAGATCGACGGGAAGACCCTGCCGTTCACGCGCAACTCGCCGTATGTGGCGCTGGCGCTGGCCATCCACATGGGCGCCCGGCGGATCGGCCTGATCGGCGTCGACTTCACCGACCACCACTTCTTCGGCCGCACCGGCCGCCACCCGCTGTGGCGGGAAGTGGCGCAGATCGACGGCGAGTACACGCGGCTGTACGAAGTCTGCCGCGAGCGCGGCATCGAGCTGTTCAATCTCAGCGCGGAGAGCCGCCTCTCGGGACTGCCGAAGCAGTCGTTCCGGGAGTTCGCCGCCGCCGAGCCGCGGCCTGCGCTGCGGATCGTCTCGTACGCGACGACGCCGGTGGCGGGTGTGCCGCCGATCCTGGCGCGCTCGATCGCCGCGCAGACGCCGAACGAGTGCCGCACCGTCTGGGCCGACCGTCACTACGGGAACGGCGTCAGCTTCGACGGCGACGTCGAATACAAGCGCGATCCCGGCAAAGCGAACGACCTCCTGGCGAACGCCGACGTGGTCGTGCTGCACAACGGCAAGGTGGCGCCGCAGCACGAGCGTCTGCTGGCCGGCAAGGCCGTGCTCACGCTGGCTCACAACTACATGTGGAACGTCGACCGCCGCTGGACGGAGCGCGGCTTTCCCGGTTTGGTCGTCGCGCAATACCAAGCCTCCCTTCCGGAGTTCGCCGGCTGGACCGCCGTGCCGAACCCCGTCCCGCTGTGGGAGGCGGCCTACCAGCCGGCGGAGAAGACCGCGCCGGTCACGATCTGCTACACGCCGTCCGGCAAGCATGAGTCCTATCCCGAGACGCACAAGCTGTACTGGCATTCGAAGGGGTACGCGACGACGCTGGCGGTGCTGCAGCGGCTGGCGGAACGTTACCCGCTGCGGCTGGAGCTGATTCGCACCAGGCAGGTCAGTCATGCGGAGTCGCTGGCGATGAAGCGCCGCGCGCACATCGTCATCGACGAATGCGTCACCGGCAGCTACCACCGCAACAGCCTGGAAGGGCTCGCCGCCGGATCGGTGGTGGTGAACGGCCTCGGCATCCGCCCCGGGATCAACGACGTGCTGCGGGGCTGCACCGCCGAGGACGCCGGCAACCCGTTCGTGTTCGCCGACCTCGGCACGCTCGAGCCGGCACTGGAAAGGCTCATCGAGGAAGGGGAAGCTGCACTCGTCGCCCGCGGCGCCGCCGGCCGCCGCTGGATGGAGGAGCACTGGGACTTTGCGAAACAGTGGACGCGGTTCTGGGAGCCGGCCATCGATCGCGCGCTCCTCCACGCCCAGCGTCCGCGTGTCAGCGCCCGCCCCCCCGGCCCGGTCCCCGCGCCCGCCCCGGCACTGGTCCGTCCGCGCGCCGCTGTCCCTGCGCCGCGTCCGCGTGCGGCGGCGGAGCCGGAGCCGTCCGGCAACATCGCGGACATCAGCATCGTCGTTCCTCACGGCGGAGCGGAGCGGCTGCGCAATCTCCGCCTCGTGCTCGACGCGATCCGGAAGGCAGACGTCGTCGCGGACGTGATCGTTGCCGAAATGGACAGCGAGCCGCGGGCGCGGGAGCTCGCTGCCGCCGCCGGCTGCCGCTACGTCTTCATCGAGCAGGACGGCTCGTTCCACAAGGCCCGGGTGATGAACGCCACCGTACCGTTCGTCCGCACCAGCCGCTTCTTCTGGATCGACTCCGACCTGCTCGTCACCGCCGCGTTCCTGCGCAACGCAGCGACGGAGATGGAGTCGCGCCGCCTCGACTGCCTCGTGCCGTGGACCACCGTCCGCTACCTCAGCGCTGCCGACAGCGACGCCGTGGAGCAGGGAACGCGCGCTCCCGCGGACTGTACGCCCGTGAACGCGTACCACACGCGGGCCGGCGCGCGTGGAGGGGTGCTGCTCGTCCGCACCGACTTCGTGCGCCGCTACGGCGGCCTGTGCGAGGAGTTCCGCGGCTGGGGCGGCGAGGACAACGCCTGGTTCCTCAAGTGCGCCGTCCTCGGGCGCGCCGCGGCCACCGGGCGGCACGATCAGCACATCTACCACGTCTATCACGCCCTGTCCGGCGGGTACGGCCCTCAGGCGGCGATCGCGTCGAACCCCCACTACGCGCGGAACCTGGCACTGCTTCACGAGGTGCGGCGGCTCACCTCACGCGAGCGCTTCCTGCACCGCTTCCCGCCGCCCGCGCACTTTCCCGCGCCGTGGCTCGGTACACGCCGTGTCGCCTGTGCGCCGGGGACGGAGGCGGTCGGAGAGACGCTGAGCGCGGCGTACGGACCCGCGGTGGAGATCTGCAGCGCGGGCGAGGCTGCCCACGCCACGGTCACCGAACCGGAGCTCACCGGAAAGACGGCCGCGGAACTGGCGCAGGACCTCGCCGCGCGTCTCGTGTTCTCGAGCACCCTCGCTGTCTCGTCGCCCGCATCCTCCCCTGACTCGTCGCCGATGACGTCGCCGGTTACCTCACCTGTGACGTCGCCGGTCACGTCACCGATAACGTCACCTGTGACGTCGCCGGTTACCTCGCCGATGACGTCACCTGTGACGTCGCCAGTTACCTCGCCGATGACGTCGCCAGTCACCTCGCCGATAACGTCGCCTGCGGAGGCGCCGACGGCATCCCCGGCTGATGCGGATACGGTTTCGGCCGTCGCGCTGACGATCGGGCCCGAGAACGTGGCCGCCGGCTGGCCATGGCAGGAGAGCTCCGTCGACGCGCTGCGCGCGCACGACGTCATCGGCTACCTTCCCGACAAGATCGCCACCATGAACGAGCTGTGGCGCGTGCTGCGCGACGGTGCGGTCGCCGAAATCTCGCTGCTCAGCACCGATGGCCCGGGTGCGTTCGCCGATCCGCGGCTCGTCTCCTACTGGAACCGCCGCAGCTTCGAATGGTTCGAGGACGGTCATCCGGAGCGCGAGCGCAGTGCCGTGCGCTACGGCATTCGCGCGCGCTTCCGCATCGCTGCCGAGCGGATGGAGACGACGCCGCACGGACCTCGACTGACCATCGAATTGCAGGCAGTCAAGACTGCAATGAAGGAGCGTCGCTGATGGCCGGAACGCAGAGCAACCTGTTCAACACCGGGATCGGCTCGGTCATCCTTTTCGTGAATCGTGGCTCCCGCGGAGACGTGGCCGGTGTCTCAGCGCCGACGTACATGCCGCAGCAGGCCAATGATCCTCCCGACTGGGACAACGGCGGTCCCAGCACCGGCAACCTCGGCCCGGGAAATAATCAGATCCAGCTCAAGACCGGAGGAAGGGTCCTGCCCTCCCTCACCATCAACCTGCCGGCTGTCTCTACGCTGGCCGTGCAGACGTATCTCTTCTGGATCATGGATAAGGATACGTTTGAAACGACGTTCCTCTGCGCGGTCATGTCGCAGGGGCAGATCATCGGCTCGAGCTCCGTGCAGGGATTCGCCCCGCCGGACTCCGGCTCCTGATGTGATGCCGGTTTGGGTGGGGATTGGGGACCCGAGGGACCGCGATGGCTGGAGGTACGAAGAGCAATCTTTTCAACACCGGGATCGATCTGATCTTCGTCAGCTTCAACCGGGGCCCCTTTCTCAAGATCTCCGGAATCGTGCCGCCGGACTATGCGGCGGAGCAGGCATTGCACGCACCCGGCTGGGACCTTGGAGGTCCGAGTCCGGGGAATGTCGGACCGGGCCGGAACTTCATCCAGGTCAAGACCGGCGGCCTCGTGTTGCCGCAGCTGATCCTGAAGCTGCCTGAGGTGGAGCCGATCGCGATCCAGACTTACCTCTTTCAGGTGATCGAGCCGGGCACGTTGACCGCCGAGTTCCTTTGCATGGTGCTGTCGGGCGGGCAGATCCTCGGCGTGAACAAGGTGAAGGGCTTTGCCACGCCCGAGATCGCGTAATCCAGCTCCCCGCAAGCCTCAGCGGCTGATGCCGGCGACCGCAATCCGGTACGCGGCAAGGTGCTCGCCGGTGAACGCGGCCGGCGCTGCCGTTTCGTGCCATCCCTTCGGGTCGATGAAGCTGCCGGTGGCGAAGCGCCAGGTGTTCGTGCCGTGGCGCAGATAGACGAACGAGCCGTCGTTGTCGATCCGCCGCATGCGCATCCCGCGCCGCGCCGCCTGGCGCAGCAGGTAGGCGTCTTCGCCGAGGTTCGAGTCGGGATAACGCAGTCCGCTACGGAGGATCGAGGCGCGGAAGACGATCGTTCCGCCGTGGAGGTCCCCGACGAACATCGACCGGTGCACGCGCGGGTCGATGGTCCAGAACTTCTGCTCCGGCAGCACCAGGACGAAGCGGTTCTGCATGCCGGTGATGTCGGCGTCGCCGCTGAGGATCGGCTCGACCTGCACGGCCAGCCGCGTCGGCCCGTACCAGTCGTCGTCGTCCCAGTGCGCGATGATCTCGCCGCGTGCCTCGCGGCAGGCGAGATTGCGCTTGGCCCCGATCGTGAGGCGCCGTTTCAAACGGATATAGCGGACATCCGGCTCGCCTCTGACCAGGTCTTCCACGGAGTCGGTCCCGTCGTCGACGACGATCAGTTCGCGCCGCGGATACGTCTGCTGCCGGAAGCACTCCAGCGCCAGAGGGAGGAATGGCCGCCGGTCGAACGTCGGCATGATGCAGGAAACCAGCGGGATTGCCGCGGCCGCATCTGCCGGCTCCGGCCGCGGCGCGAAGTTGACGCAGGCATCCCCGCGGCAATGGTCGCGGTATTCGGTACGGGTGCCCCGCTGGAGCGCGCCGCAGAATTTGTCCTGGTAGCGGCGCCGGCTCGCGTTGAAGCCGTTCGCCTCGTCCGCCGCGCGGCGGGCGGTGAACGGCGATCGCCACACGAACGCCGCGCGCACCCAGAGGCCGTCGAATCCCGCGCGGGCGGCGCGGACGTTGTAGTCCATCTCCCAGCAAGGGCCGAGGCCGTACTCCTCATCGGCGGGACCGATCGAGTCGAAGACCTCGCGCCGCACGGCGTAGCAGAAGTCGCCGAGGCTGTAGAGCGGCGCCAGGACGACGGCCGTGGATCCGTGCCGGCGCTGCAGTTGCTCGGCGGCGCGCGCGAGGTCGGCGTCGGAGTCGGACGAGGCGGTATGCTGCACCTGCTCGTTCCACGAGCGGTTCGTCGAAGGTCCGGCCAGGCCCGCCCGTGGGTGATCGTCAAGCGCGCCGAGCAGCCGGTCCAGCCATCCGGGCGCCGGCACCGCGCCGCTCTCGAGCAGCACGACGATCTCCGCGCCGGTCTCGGTGAAGAGACGGTTGAGTGCCGCCGCGCCGCCGCGCGCGCCGCGGTCGGCCAGAACGCGGGGCCCGGCAAGCGCGCCGATCGCTTCCCGCGTCGCGTCGTCCGCTCCGTCCGGCACGATCACCAGCTCGTAGCCGGCTACGGTGTTGCGGGCGATCGCGCCAAGCGTGCGCGTCAAGCGCTCCGGCTCCGCATGGACCGAGACACCGATGGCGATCGCGCTCACTGACAACGCCTCTCCTACACCTCGTCCCAGATTCTTACGTCTTTCGACTCTTTCAGAAAGATTGTCCCAATGACGAACGTGATCAGCGCCACGCTGATCGGGTACCACAACCCCGCGTACATGTTTCCGGTGCGGGCGACGACGGCGGTGGCGATCAGCGGGGTGAAGCCGCCGAACCAACCGTTGCCGATGTGGTACGGCAGCGAGAGCGAGGTGTAGCGGATCTTCGCCGGGAAGGCTTCCACGAGGAAGGCGGCGATCGGGCCGTAGACCATGGTCACGAAGATCACCTGGATGAAGATCAGGGCGGTCATCAGCACCGGCTGCAGTGGCTGCGAGGCGGCGTACATCGCTTTGTAGAGCGGGTAGTAGGAGAGGGCGGCAATGAGGTTGCCGGCCATCATCACTTTCTTGCGGCCGATGCGGTCGGAGAGGGCGCCGAAGAGGATGAAGAACGGGGTCCCGAGCGCCAGCGCGATCGCGACGATGATGTTGGCCTTGATGAAGTCGACCTTCAGCACGTTCTGGAGGAAGAAGAGCGCGTAGAACTGCCCCGTGTACCAGACCACCGCCTGTCCCGCGGCGGCGCCGAAGAGGACGAGCAGGATGACGTTCCAGTTGCGGCGGTTGCCGAGGGAGTCGCGGATCGGCGTTGTGGACGTCTTGCCGGCGTTCTTGAGCTGGGTGAAGAGGGGCGATTCTTTGAGGCGCAGGCGGATGTAGAGCGACATCCCCACGAGCACGATCGACAGCAGGAACGGGATCCGCCATCCCCACGTCTTGAACGCTTCCTCGGTCATGTTGGTCCGCACGAGCAGGATCACGCCGAGAGAGACGAAGAGGCCGAGGGTCGCGGTGGTCTGGATGAAGCTCGTGTAGAAGCCGCGCTTCTTGTCGGGCACGTGCTCGGCGACGTAGACCGCCGCGCCACCGTATTCGCCGCCGAGGGCCAGGCCCTGGAGGAGGCGGAGGGCGACCAGGATCAGCGGCGAGGCAATGCCGATCTGCTCGTACGTCGGCAGCAGGCCGATGACGAACGTCGCGCCGCCCATGATCAGCAGGGTGACGAGGAAGGCGTACTTGCGGCCGACCAGGTCCCCGATGCGGCCGAAGAAGATCGCGCCGAACGGGCGGACGGCGAAGCCGGTGGCGAAGGTGGCGAGGGTGAGGAGAAAGCCGGCGGTGGGGTTCTCTTTCGGAAAGAAGAGGCCCGACATGATCGCGGCCAGGCTGCCGAAGATGTAGAAGTCGTACCACTCGATCATCGTCCCGCCGGCGGAGGCGCCGATGACTTTCCAGACGGAGTACCCGGGGGCCTTGCCATGCTCACTCTGCATGAAGGCGCATTATCGCCGGGGAGTGATGGGACGGATAGGACTGATAGGACAAATGGGACTAATAGGACCTATGGAGACCCCCGGGGGCGGGTGGGTCCCATAGGTCCCATAGGTCCCATCCCCCCGGCAGCCTTACTTCGCCGCCAGCATCACCGCGGCGCCCCTGGTCTGCGGTGCCAGCACCTTGGCCAGCTGCACGTCGTGGCCGTAGATGTCTTCGTGGAAGTGGACGGTGCCGTCGGCGTCGGCCACGGCCGTCGCGTAGAGGATCATCACCGCGATCGGGCGCTCGATCTTCACGTAGACGTCGTCGCGCTTGCCGTGGATGGTCGACTCGATCTTCTCCTTCTTCCAGTCGCTCTGGCCGCGGAGCGCCCATTCCGCGAGCGCCACCGGGTCTTCGACGCGGATGCAGCCGTGGCTGAAGTCGCGGCGGGTGCGGGCGAAGAGGGCCTGCTGCGGGGTCGAGTGCAGGTAGACGTTGTTGTCGTTGGGGAAGAGGAACTTCACCAGGCCGAGGGCGTTCGCGGTACCCGGCTTCTGGCGGACCTGGATCGCGCCGCTGCGGATGCCGCGGAGAGTGTCGGCGTCGACGCTGGAGCCGAGGGACTTGCCGGAGGCGCTCACCAGCTCGTAGTTGTTGCGGGCCAGGTAGCCCGGGTCTTTCGCCACTTTCGGGGCGATCTCGTTGCGCTGGATGCTCGGCGGCACGCCCCAGTAGGGGCGGAAGACGACGTGCTTGATGTTGCCGTCGAAGACCGGGGTGCGGTGGCCGGCAGCCTTGCCGACGACGACGCGCATGGTCAGTTCTTCACCGTTGCCGTCACGCGCCCGGAGGCGGAACTCCGGGATGTTGACGATGACGGCCGGGCCGTCGAGCTGCGCCGGGATCCAGCGCCACCGCTCGATGGCCCATTCGATCTGCTGCACGCGCTGCGCGGCCGGGACGTTGAGCTGGGCGAAGGTGGTGCGGCCGATGACGCCGTCGGAGTCGAGGCCGTGGCGCGACTGGAACGACTTCACCGCGGCGACGATCGTGCCCTGGTAGACGTTGCCTTCGACCACGGCGTCGGCGGCCAGGTCGCCGTTGCGGCGGAGAAGCGCCGCGAGCTGCGGAAGGCCTTCGTAGGTCTGTCCCGCGGCGAGCTTCGGGATGACCGGCAGGGCGGTCTCGTTCTTCGCCTCGGCGGCGATGCGGCGGTACTTCGCCAGCGCGGCCAGGAGGCGGCGGTAATCGTCGTGCTGCGGCTCGATGGAGGCGAGCAGCACGGCGGCGTCGGCCGACGCCGTCATCTGCTGGACGAACGCCGGGAGGTAGATCTGGTTCGCGTCCGCGGTGAGCTCGAAGCGCACTTCGCGCGGGTTGACCCGGCCGCTGCGGAGGTGCGACGCGTAGCGCATCACGGAGGTGGTGAGGGCGACGTCGAAGCGCGCCAGGGCGGCATCGCCGCGCAGCGTCGACAGGCGGGTGCTCCACTGGCCGGCGTCATAGTCGGCGGCCACGAGACCCTTGACCGCGGCGCCTTCGAGCTGAGCGACGACGGCGAGCGCCTGCGGGGTCGGCTGGCCGTTGCGGGTCCAGACGAGCTGGTAGCCCGACGGCGCGTAGAGGTTGCGGATGTCGGCGGTGGAGCCGTCAGTGAGCGAGCGGACGAGCTGCGCGGCCGGCGTGGCCGGAAGAACTTCGATCGTCTGCGCCTGCATGGCGGCGGTGGCGACGAGAGTGAGTGCGAGGAACAACCGTTTCATGTTCCTCAAGATGGTTCCGGACTGCGGCAGAAATATGGCGGGATCTGAGGGTTCTCAGGGGGATTCGGGCCCCGTTCGTGACGGGGATCACGGTTTCTTACGGTTGTGTGATTTGGGTCACGTGGGTGAGGGTAATCACCGTGATCTCCCCGCCCACCCACAACCGCGTCGGCGGTCCCCAGTACCCGGTGCCGCGGTTGACGTAGAGCCACGTGCGGCCGATACGGTGAAGGCCGGCGACGATGGGCTGGAACTTCTTGATGATGAGGTTGAAGGGAAAGAACTGGCCGCCGTGGGTATGGCCGGAGAGCTGGAGGTCGACGCCGAGGCGGCTGGCTTCGTCCGCCATCTGGGGGCGGTGGGAGAGGAGGACCTTGACGTCGGCCTCGGCGCCGCGGAGAGAGGCCGGCACGTCCTGTTTGTGGCTGTTGCGGCCGACGGGGTCGGTGACGCCAGCGAAGGCGATGCGGGCATTGCCGCGCGGAACGACGCGGTGGCTGTTCTTGAGAAACTCCAGGCCGAGCTCCTGGAGGGCGGGGCACCAGTCGTCCGCGCGCCAGTAGTACTCATGGTTACCGGTGACGTAAAAGAGGCCGTCGCGGGCGCGGAGATCGCGCAGCGGCTCGACCTGCTCGCGCAGGTCTTCCAGCGGTCCGTCGACGAAGTCGCCGGTAATGGCGATGGCGTCGGCGCCGAGGGCGTTGGTGCGGCCGACGAGTTTCTGCACGAAGCGGCGCTGGATGGTCGGGCCGACGTGGACGTCGCTCCACTGCACGATGCGGTAGCCCTCCAGCTCCTCCGGCAGGTTCCCGACCGGCACCTTCACATGGACGGTCCGCGGGCAGCGCGCCTGCGCCCAGCCGACGAGGGAGAGGACTCCGGCCGTGCCGAGGATGGTCAGGCTGAGGCCGCGCGCATCGAGCATCGGCCAGGAGTCGGCGAAGGCGAGGGTGCGCATCAGGGCATAGACGCCGCGGACGACGTCGCCGATGACGACGAGGAAGAACAGGGTGGAGAAGACGCCGAGAACGGCGTAGCCGCCCCAGTTCGAGCGTCGGTAGAGGGAAAGCAGCGGGAGAGCGGCCAGGACGAGCAGGGCGGACCAGCCGAAAGCGGGCGCGAGTCCGGCCGCGGCGGCGCCGGCCAGGAGAGGACGGCCGGCGTAGGCGAAGAGCGCCAGCCAGACCGCCGCCATGGCGACGACGCGGGTGTGCGAGGCGAGGGTGGCGGTGCGGAAACGGTCCCTGGCGGAAGATGGCATCGAGACAGGCGAAACAGCCGGGCGGCGCATGTTATTTTGGCTCCGTGCGCACGGTCCTGGTCGCAGTCCTGAGCATGGTACTCCTCCTCCTCCTCACTCCCGTCTTACGGGCGGCGACGTACTTTGTTCCGACCGACGCAGAGCTGATCCAGCAGGCGGACGACATCGTGATCGCCACCGGCGTGACCTCACACGCGGAGCGGACCGAGCGCGGCGGCATCGTCACCCGCTACACGCTCCGGATCGAGGAAGTGCTGAAGGGCCCGCGGTCGGCGGGGCAGCAACTCGTGCTGACCGAGCGCGGCGGGCGGCTGCGCGGAGTGTCGCAGTTCGTACCGGGTTCGCCGGTGTACGAGGCGGGAAAGCGGTATCTGGTGT
The DNA here is from genome assembly GCA_035629865.1 of Thermoanaerobaculia bacterium. Taxonomy (GTDB): domain Bacteria; phylum Acidobacteriota; class Thermoanaerobaculia; order Gp7-AA8; family Gp7-AA8; genus QHVT01. Next base: position 24,397 of record DASPHC010000164.1, read on the forward strand.
TCACGACCGCCCGCGTTCTGGATGACGTCACGTTCGGGATGTCGCTCGGAAGGTTCGCGCTGCGCGAGGGGGTTGCGGATCGCGGCGACGTCAGCGGGCTGGATCGCAACCTGGAGCCGCACACCGAGCAGCCGCGCGATGCGGAGCGTTTTCTGGCGGCCATTCGGCGGCAGGTGATGGGACCAATGGGACCCATGAGTCCCATAGGTCCCATGAGTCCCATAGGTCCCATCACATCCGCCGTTCCCGGCCCAACCCGCGCCAGCTACCTCTTCGACGGCAATTACCGCTGGCAGAACATCCCCGACGCCCACCTGGTCATCAGCGGCACCCTCGACGGCGGAACCGCCGCGGCGACGCGTGCGGTCACCGAATGGAACGCGACGGAGTCGAACATCGCCTACGTCTTCGCGGGCCAGGACGACACGGCCCTCGGCGGCCTCGTCGAGCCGGACGGCAAGAACGGCATTCTCTTCGGCGATCCGAACGACGAGATCCCAGGCAGCGTCGCCGCGTCCGGTGGTGCATGGGGCGGCGAGGACTACACGTTCGACGGTGAGACGTTCGTGGCCATCCTGGAGGCGGACGTAGTGTTCACCCACCCGTTTCCCGGCAATGTCTCCTGCCTGAACACCGTGATGACGCACGAGCTCGGCCACACCCTCGGCCTGCGTCACGCGAATCGCAATGGTCTCGAAGAGGCGTGCCCGGCGGCGTTCGACTGTGCGTCCGATGCGATCATGCGCGACGCCGTGCTCTGCGGGATGGATGGGCATCTCCGGCCCTGGGACGCGCGTGCGGTCGCGGTCGTCTACGGCGACGCACTCCCGCCGCCCTGTACCGAGCCGCGGATCACGTCCCTTTCGGAGAATGTGACCGTTCCTGGGGGGACGGCGGTGACGCTGAGCGTTTCGGCGAGCGGGACGGCGCCGGTGGCGCTGCAGTGGTACGCCGGTCCGCGCGGAGACCGTTCTCAATTGGTGGGCACGGGACCGGAGGTGACGGTCACGCCCGTCATGACGACCACATATTGGGCTCGCGCCGGCAACGCCTGCGGAAGCGCACTCAGCCTCGAAGTGACCGTCAGGGTCGAAAACCGCAGACGCCGCTCGGTCGGCCGCTCGTAAAGGACAACGTTGTCGGTTGTCGGTTATCCGCCATTTCTCGCCCTGGACGGCACTCGCGAACCTCACCCGAAGCCGAGGACTGGCAGACAACTGACAACCGACAACCGACAACCTGTATTAAGTAAACGTCCTGTTACTGCCTGGCGGCCAACGAAACCGCCTTCCCCGGCCGGTATCGAATCTCCGTGCATCGTTGTTATTGAATCGCACAGGAGGCATGCAGTGGCCCATCGAATCACGACGTTTCTCATAACCCTGGCTCTCCTCACCGGCTGCGCGCAGCCGTCGCAGTCGGCGCCACTTCCTGCCGCAGGCAAAAAAGGGGGATCGATGTCACAGGCGCAGTTCGTCAAGCCCGCGGAGGACCAGCTCAAGAAGACGCTGACTCCGCTGCAGTACGACGTCACGCAGAAGGACGGGACGGAGCCGCCGTTCCGGAACGAGTACTGGAACAACCACGAGGCCGGCATCTACGTCGACGTGATCAGCGGCGAGCCGCTCTTCTCGTCGCTCGACAAATTCGACTCCGGCACCGGCTGGCCGAGCTTCACCCGCCCGCTGGAGGCCGCCAACGTCAAGACGAAGACGGACCGGAAATTCTTCATGGCCCGCACCGAGGTGCGCTCGGCGAAGGCCGACTCTCACCTTGGACATCTCTTCGATGACGGTCCGGCCCCGACGGGACTGCGGTACTGCATGAACTCGGCGTCGATGCGCTTCGTCCCCGTCGCGCAGCTCGAAGCCGAGGGGTACGGCGAGTACAAGAAGCTGTTCGAGAAGCAGGCCGCCACGGATCCGAAGGCGTTGAAGGTAGCGACGATCGCGGGCGGCTGTTTCTGGGGCGTGGAAGAGCTGCTCCGCGCCATGCCCGGCGTGACCGACACGGAAGTCGGCTACACCGGCGGCGACGTGCAGAACGCGACGTACCGGAATCACGAAGGGCATGCCGAGGCGGTAAAGATCACGTACGACCCGGCGCGCATCTCGTACGAAGACATCCTGGAGTTCTTCTTCAAGCTGCACGACCCGACGACGCTCAACCGCCAGGGGAACGACGTCGGCACCTCGTACCGCTCGGCGATCTTCTTCCACGACGACGAGCAGCGCCAGGCCGCCGAGCGCGTGAAGGCGAAGGTGGAAAAGTCGGGCGCGTGGAAGCGTCCGGTGGTGACGGAGATCGTGCCGGCGAAGGCGTTCTGGTCGGCCGAGGATTACCACCAGGATTACCTGCAGAAAAATCCGGGCGGGTACACGTGCCACTACGTGAGGCCGGTGAAGTTCGAGTAATGGGTTAGCCGGGTGGGCGCCACCGCCCGCCCGGCGATTTCACACGGCGCGGAACAGTAATAGGTCGCGGGCCATTGTGACGTCCACCGCGTCGATGGCTGCCAGCCGTTCCCTCTCGCGTGTACGCAATCCGCGATAGGACGACGCCATCACATCCGCGACCGCCTCGCGATCGAGCCGCGCGACGTGACGCAGCGGCTGGTGACGCTCGAGGGCGAACTTCGGGGCGAACATCTCGATCGTCCGTTCCGTCCGATCGCGCTCGACGCCTTCGCCGAGGATCGCTGCCCGCAGCTCGATCAGGTCCTCGGCGCCGGGGATGACCACCAGTAGCGTTCCGCCGGAAGCGAGCACGCGGTGAAACTCGTCCACGCTGAGGCGCGCGGTGATCGAGGCCACGGCAGTCAGCGACGCGTCTTCGAACGGCAGGAAGCGGTCGGCGTTGGCGACGATCCATTCGCAGTCGCGGTACTTGCGCGCGGCGAGCTCGATCGCCGGGACGGAGATGTCGAGGCCGCACGCACGCGCGCCGTACGCCCGCCGGAAGGCTTCGGTGTGATGTCCTTCGCCGCAGCCGGCATCGAGGAGGGTGTCGCCTGGTGCGAGCGGCATGGCGGCGACGATCGCCTCCACCAGCGGCTCGGCGAGCCCGCGCTCCAGGAAACGCCTTCGTGCCGCCACCGCCTCGGATGTGTCGCCGGGGTTTTTCGACCGCCGGTCCTGCGGCTGGAGGAGGTTCACGTACCCGCTGCGGGCGACGTCAAAGGAGTGGGCGTTCGCGCAGACGTAGCGCCGCTCCTCGCGGGTGAGCGGCATCCGGCAGTTGCGAACGGTGCATAGGAGGCGCACCGCGTGAGACTACCCCAAGCGTCCCCCGGAGGACTGACGGAGCGCCGGTCTTCGACCGGCCGGTCCGCCGACGTTCCGTCGGCAGTCTAAGCGCTACATTCCCCCACTCGCACTGCCGGCCGAAGGCCGGCGGACCGGCCGGTCGAAGACCGGCGCTCCGTCAGACCCTACGCCTCCGCCCCCTTGAACCGGAACCGCGTCACCTCGCTCTCGAACTCCTGCCCGCTCCGCACCAGGTTCTGCACGGTCGACGTGAACTCCCGCGCGATGGCGTCGTTCTTCTGCGCGATGTCCAGCATCACCCGCGACGCGTCCGCAATCCGGTCTGTCTCCTCGAGCTGCCTCTCGAGCAGATCGCGCATCGCTCGCGCGTCCTCGGCGATCTTTTCCAGCGCGCTGGTCACCCCGCGGCCGGCAGTCGACTGTTCTTCCGTGGCGTTTTTGACCTGGGCGGCGATGTCGCGGACGCGCTCGGATTCGTGGGCCATGAGCTGCGTCCCTTTGGCCTGTTCGCGGGTGGCGCGGTTGATCTCGGAGATGTGGTCGGACATGCGGGAGGTGACTTCGTGCAGGCGGCGGCTGGCCTGCGACTGCTCGCCGAGGGCGCGGGTGATGCGGGTGGCCATCTCGTAGGAACGGGAGGCGCTGCCGACGATCTTGCCGAGAGAGTCGCGGGCGTTCTCGGCGAGGCGGACGTTGTCCGTCACCTTGGCCACCCCCTCGTTCATCTTCGCCACCGCCTGGCGCGAGCCGCTCTGCACCGCCTTGATGATCGCGCTGATCTCTTTCGTCGAGCCGCGGGTACGCTCGGCCAGCTCGCGGATCTCGTCGGCGACCACGGTGAAGCCGGCGCCGTGCTCGCCCGCCTGCGCGGCGATGATGGCGGCGTTCAGCGAGAGGAGGTTGGTGCGGTTGGTCACTTCTTCGATGACGTTGAGGATCTGGCTGATCTCGCCGACGCTGCGCTGCAGCTCGTCGATCGTCTTCGACGTGCTCATGGTCAGCTCGTGGGTGACGTTGATTCCTTCGACGGTGCGGTTCACCGCCTCGGTGCCGGCGCGCGCGTCTTCACGCACCTGCTCGGCGATCTCCGCGGTCGACTGAGAGGTCGTGAGGAGCTCGTTCGCGGTCGAGTCCATCTGCGAGACGAACGACAGCACTTCCTCGCTGATCCCGGCCAGCACCTCGGTGCGGGTCGACATCTCGTTCATCGACGCGTTCATCTCCGTCGTCGACGACGAGGTCTTCTCCACCGACTGGAAGAGATAATCCATGCTCCGCGCGACCTCCTCCGCCGAGGCCTGCATCTCGAGGGCGCGGGAAGAGGCATCCTGCGTCAGGTCGGCGACCGTGTCGGCGGCGGCGAGCACCGCGCCGATGCCGCCGCGCACGTTCTCCAGCGCCAGCGACGAGCTCTCCGTGAGATCGGCCTGGTCGCGGGAGCGCGACAGCAGACTCTCCGTGCCGCCGGTGATGACGCGCACGCCGTCGGTGATCGTCGTGCCGCTGCCGCCGACGCGGCCGAGGAGACGGCGCAGGTTGGCGCGCGTATCGCCGAAGCTCGCCGCCAGCTCGCCGACCTCGTCGTCGGCGAACACGCGCGGCTCGACGTCGAAGTTCCCCTGGGCCATCTCCCGCGTCAGCTCGCGCAGGTCGCGCAGCGGCCGGGTGACGTCGCGCGACAGGGCGATGGTGGCGGCGCTGAAGACGATGGTCGTCAGCAGGGTGATGATCAGCGTGTACACCATGATCTGGAACGGGATGGCCCGGTACGGCCCCCAGGGCACGCTCAGGACGAGAATCGAGCCGTCCTTGAGCCGCGCGAAGCGGCTGACGCGGTCGCTGACATAGGCGCGGCTGTCGCCGTCCTTGATGCCACGGATGGCGGCGATCTCTGCGGGTGCCAGCGGGACTTTCGGGTTGACGAGCACGCCCTGCGGGTCGATGGCCTGGAGCGAGTATTCCTTCGGAAGATAGAAGGCGAGCTCCTCGAGCGTTTCGGCGTTGACCCTCCGGACGACGCTCGCGCTCTCGAAGATCGGCTGGAAGCGGTCCTGCACCGAGGCGACGGCGAGCTCTTCGAGCGCGATGGAGACGCGGGAGGAGACCAGCAGGATCAGCGCGATGGAGGAGATCGTCAGCGCGCCGATGAAGACGATGGCGATCTTCTTGCCGAGGGAGAGCGGGCGGCCGGTGTAACGGATGCGCTTCCCTTCCGCGGCGCGGACGAGCATCCCCTTCCCCATCGCATAGCCCCACACCACCGAGACGAAGGCGGAGATCAGCGCGGCGACGGCGAAGTAGGTGAAGCCGAGGAGCGTCGGCTGGAACACCACCGCAGCCACGACGGCGAAAAAGAGGCCGCCGCCGACCCACAGCAGGACCGAGAGGAGCTTGGTGCGGTCGAGACAGTCGGACATCGCACGCGACAGGTCGCCGCGTCCCGCGAGCGCCTCCTCGACCGCCTTCGCCCGCGGACCGACGCTCATGGTGAAGATCGCGCAGCCGGCGGCATACATCAGCGCCAGCATCCCCGCGAGCAGCCCCGCCCGCCCCGGCGGAAGCTGCACGACCTGCGACACGAACAACAGCGCCGGCGGGATGCTGATCGCAAGCGGCGGCAGCAGAAGCCAGAGGAGGTACTTACGCGTGAAGGACATGGATGGGGGGATTATAGGGAGGTTGCTGGTTCCTGGTTGCTGGTTGCTTGGGAGGGGGCGCCTGGGGGGCAGGTGAGGACTGACCGGCAACCAGGAACCAGAGGCCGGCCATCAACCAGCCGCCGAAGGCGGCGAAAGACCTGTAGGCCCGGCCTTCAGGCCGGGTACAACGATCGCGCGCCAGGTGAGCCGCGCAGCGGGCGACAGAAAAGACCGGCGCCGGTGCTCTGTCGCCCGCTACGCGGACTCGACATCTTCCACGCGTTACCCCGGCCTGAAGGCCGGGTCTACAGATCTTTTGCTGCCTACGGCAGCACTCACGTCTGACGAGATCTGGTTGCTTTTCCTGAATGGCGCAGCCCCACAAGCAACCAGCAACCAGCAACGATCCTCACGCCGCCCGCTCGCCCGGTCGCGGCTCGTCGTCGTTGCCGGTCATGAGATCCTGGCCGATCGCGGCGTAGCCCGCCCGGAAGGAGCGCCAGCCGCCGGGGGTGTGCTCTTCGACGATGCCGGACCGGAGCATCCAGAAGTAGTCGCTCGTGGCGGTCAGCTCCTCGTCCGCGTCGTCGAAAAATCTTTGGGCGTCTGTCATTTCTTAAGGTTCCGAAATGCTCCCGGGGTGGTTCCGTAGGTTTCCCGAAAGGAGCGATAGAAGGTTTTGGGCGTTCCGAAAGCGGCCCGGATGGCGATCTCGTCGACGGTGATCTCGGCCGGCAAGGTCCGCAGGAGCCAGGCGGCGTACGTCGCCTGCTTCTCCCGGAGGTAGACGCGCAGCGGCCTGCCGAGAATCTCCATGGCGCGCTGGCTCAGGTACTCCGGCGTCAGGCCCAGCTCCTTCGCGAATTCCGACACCCGCGCGGCGCTCTTTGTCCTGTAGCACTTGCACAGATACAGGCCGGCGGCGCGTTCGAGCCGCCACCGGTCGGCGTAGGTGAAGGTGTGCGGCGCTCTCTCCAGGCCGGTCATCGGTCCGGCCGGGACCGCGGTGCCGTGAGGGAAGGCCGGGTACGAAGGCGGCTTCCGCCGGGGCCGTTCGCGGGAGGCGGAGGCGGGCGGTTGGAGGGATAGGTGTCGAGATATCGGTGTCGTCATGGCTGCGATCACCTAGGAGGTGTCGCAAGGCACAACGATCCCTACCCCGCCGGAACGGAAAAGATGCAGCATTCGCGGCGGTGGGTGCGACTTCGACCCACCGTTCGACCCGCGCGGATCGATGGGCGTTAGCCCTTTGGCGGGTGGATGCGCGCCTGTGCGCGTAGCCAGTCGATCAGAAGCTCGAAGAAGCTCGGATCACCGATGACGCCGCTCGGCGGTCGGATGCGCGAGTCCGTTTGCGGCGCACCTCCCGGCGGGCCGATTCGCGCAGCGGCGGTTGGGTCGCCGCTCGGCGGCAGGATCCGAGCTTGAGACGTGACGCCACCCGGCGGTTGGATTCGCGCTTGAGACGTGAGGCCGCTTGGGGGTCTGATTCGCGACTCAGGCGGATCGAAGGGGCTTGGCGGATCGTCGGCGAATGCGCTCGGCAGACCGACCGCCAGCAACGCCAGCAGCGTTAAACCTCGAAGAACTCCATTCCAACGTGTTCGCATGAACCCTCCTGCACCAGCCTCGTGCTGAGCTGGAGGAGGGTTCCGGATTCCTGCTGTTTTTTAACGAAAAGGCTCGACCGGCGGTTCGAACACCAGCTCCGGCCGGCTCGACGAACGGCGCAGATAGGTGCGCACCGCATTCACGCCGTCCGCCGTCAGCTTCCCCGCCGCCGCTGCCTCTTTCATGTACGCCACCGCGGTCAGCGCTCCGGTCATCATGCCGGCGTCCTTGAACAATTGGAACAGCCGCGCCGCGATCTCGGCGATCTGCTTCGTCTCGCCGAGCGCCAGCAATACCTCCGCGAGGTCCAGCCACACCAGCGCTGAGAGCGTGATCATCGAGCATTTTTCGAACTCGGCTGCGACCGCGCGCAGCCTTCGGATCGCTTCGCTCGGCTGGCCACCGTGCAGCACCACCCGGCAGAGTCCCCACTCTGCTGACAGCCGTTCGCTCTCCGGGCCGATCTCGCGGAAGATCACCAGCGCCCTGTGAAACTGCAGGCTCGCTTCCCCGAGGTTGCCGCGGTCCACCTCGCAGTTCCCGATCGCATACGACGCCCGGCCGATCCATCGCGGGCTGTTGACATCCTCACCGTACTCCTGGACCTGCTCGAAGAGCTTGACCGCGCTTGCGACCTCGCCGGCTTTGTACGTGATGCTCCCGCGCAGGAATACCGCGCGCATCCGGCGTTCCTCCTGCACGAGATGCGCGAACCCCATCTCGGCTTTTTCCGCCAACGCCGCCGCTTCGCCGAGCCGATCCTGCTCGAGGAGGACGCCGGCGCGGACCAGCGCGACGCTGGCGAGGCCGAAGGCGGGCGACTCGAGGTTGCGGTACGCGCGCTCCGCGTGCGTCAGCGCCTCCAGCGCGCTCGGGAACCCGCCGGCAACGCGCAGCGCGTTGGCCCGTTCCTTCCAGGCGTCGCCGCGCACTTCGTAGACCGCCTTCCGCGGATAGGCGTCCTCCGGCAGCGACTCCGCGATCACGATCGCCGCATCGGCGAACGTCACCGCGTCGAGCGGCTCGTCCTCGTGAATCTGGTGAGCGTGCGCCGCCAACCGCCGGGCGACGCCTCCGGTCAGCAGCCGCCTGTCGCGGTGCACGTCCGTGAAGGCCATTTTCGCCGGCGAGGACAGCAGCTTCATTTCCGCGAGCAGTTCATCCGCAGCACGGTCCTCCGCCTCGATCCGGTGGAGAAGCGCCGTCATCGGATCGTCGCTGCTCCGCCAATCCACGCCCGCCTCCTCGCCCAACTCCACCTCCGCGAGCTCTTCCTCGCTCATCACGCTCAGGAAGTCGAGCGACGTCCGGCAGGTCGCGCAGCGTCCGGTCTCCCGTTCGATGAACCGCCGCCGCTCCGCCGGGATCGACTGCGGGTCGTTTGCATAACGGGCCAGCTCCACGTCCGAAAGATGTTCGTGCATCTCAGCTCTCCCCCGTGATCGCGCGGTAGGCGTCCACCGCCCGCCTGCGGCATTTGTGCAGAGTCACCGCGACCGAGCCGGGCGTCGAATCGAGCCTGTCGGCGATCGCCGCCGCGCTCTCGCCGTGCACGAAGTACTGGCACAGCAACTCCCGGCAGCGCGATCCGACCCGGGCCAGGACCTTCGACAGCAGCTGCTTCCGCTCGATCTGGCGCAGCAGCACGTCCCCGGCGCTCGCTTCGCACGGGTCCTTGCCGCAGAACAGCGCGTCCGCGGCGCCCGTCCGTTGGAGGTGTTTCCGCGAGGCGTTGCAGATGGCGCCGATCAGATACCGCTCGACCTGCTCCACGCTCGCCGCGTGCATGAAGTACGTGGCAAAGACGTCCTGCACGAGTCCCTCGGCGTCGTCCGGCGCGATGCCGAACTTCGCAACCGCTACCTTCTTCAACCGCGGTGCGAACCGCACGTAGGCCTCCTCGCATACCGCGCGCACACCATTGCCGCCGGCGTCCACCGGCGGCGGCGTCACGCGCTTCGCCTCGCTGCGGGGTTCCTGCATCGTCTCCTCCCAAGGGGTGTCGCCGCGCGTCAGTTCCCTACCCCCTGCCTTAAGAAATGACAGACACAGGAACTGATACGAGTCAAATTGTGCCCGATCTTATGAAATGACAGACAGATTCGGCGTGTGCCTTATGAAATGACAGACGCCGATCGGTGCCGATCGCGCTACAACAGACGCGGAAACGCGACCATGCCCATCGAGCCAGCCGCCCCGAACTTCCCACGCCCCGAATCGCTCGCGCGGTTCTTCGGCATGCCTCCGAGCGCGCGCGTCGCGCTCGCCGAGGCCGCCGAACTGCTCGGCACCACGGCGTCCACCCTCCGGGCGATGCTGCGCGAGGAGGGCGCCCAGCCTCTGCGCGGCACGCTCCCCTGGACCGAGGCCGCCGCCTATCTGTTCGACGCCTGGCCGCGGGCGCAGATCCTCGACGCTCTCGGCGACGACGTCGCGAAGGTCATCCCTCCCGACTTCCAGCTCACCCGCGTCACCTGGCCGCTCCCGATCTTCGTCGTCCGTGCGATGGAGCATCAGGCCGCGGCAGCGTGGCGAAACGACCCGCGCGTCCGCCGCAGCGTCGCCGTCCATCCCGGCTACGCGCGCGGCGTTGCCGACTACGTGGCCGACCTGCTCTACAACGAGATCGACCCCGCCACCGTCGAGGCCTTCCGCCACGACCGCGCGTTCCTGCGGGCCTTCCACTATCCCATTCCGGACTGAGGAACCCCGGCGACATGCGAGGACGAGCTCTGCTCCTGAAAGACACCTATTCGAGTCAGCACGGGGAGGGTGAAATGACCGGTCCAGGCGTGATGCGCATCCGCGGCACGTTTACCCAGGGGCATGCCTTCGACTTCATCGAAGGCGAGCCGGTGCAACTGCCCTCGGAGCTCGTCGAAGGTCACGAGCTGGTGCTCCGAGTCGTCCGGAAGGGCGTCGCCGGCTGGCACGTCCGCACCGGCGATCTACTGACGGTGGAGCTCCGGCCGGGCGGCAAGGCGGCCACGGGCGAGCTGGTCCTCGTGCGGCTCGGTGAAACGGCCTGGCTGGGCCGCTGGTGGAACAAGGGCGGGCGCCGGGCCCTGCTGGATGTTCGCATGCAGACCGTCGTCGAAGGTCCGCACGTGAAGATCTTCGGTGTGGTGATCCTCGTGACACGCGCTGAAGACACAGAACGCCGGAGGCGTTCCGGCAAATAGCCGGTGGTATCGCGCGGAGCGCGATACCACCGGAATGAAAGATTCGATAGATGGCGCACCCCGGCAGGGGTGCCGGCACCCCTCCGGGGTGCACACATGAGGGGACCATGGAATCCGGTGGTATCGCGCTCCGCGCTCAACCACCGGCTATTGGCCGGCACCCCTTCGGGGTGAAACTCCGCGAAACAGCGACAAATAACACGACCCATGGAGCCGCGTAGCGATTCGCAGTGCTACCGCTGCCGGCGCGACCGGTGAATCCACTGCGGGACCTGGACCACACGCTGGCGCTTCGGCTCTTGAGCAGGCGTGGCCGGGGGAGGTGCTTGCAATGCGTCCTGCATGGGCGGCGTAGCCGCGGCGGCATCCGGCTCGGCGATCTGAATCACCTGCTGAGCCGCCTCGACGAGCTCGTGCAGCGACCGGACGAGCTCCCGCGCCGATACGTCGCCGCGCACGATGGTGGCGTTGCCGATCGTCAGGGTCATGATCGGAAGCTGCTCGAGGATCGCCGTGAGGGTGTCGACGGTGATGTTGGCGCCGGTCTCCTCGAACTTGACGAGCCGCGCCCGGCTGATCCCGGCGCGCCGCGCCAGTTCCGCGCGGCTGATGCCGGCTTTGATGCGCGCGTCGCGAACCTGGATGTGCAGCACGAGGAAAAGTTAGCACGGTTCCGCGTGCGCCGCGATGACGAGCACGTGCCGGACCTGCAGCGGCACGCCGGAACGCATCGGATCGGATTCCAAAACCCTTCCGTGCACGTCCGATCCGTTCGCGCGGACGTCCGGAACGTCGCGCGCCACGTCAGGAACGTTCGTGGTCACGTCCGGAAGGTCCGGGGTGACGCCGGGAGCGTGCGGCGTCGCGCCCGGAGCGTGCGGCGTCGCGCCCGGAGCGTGCGGTGTCACGTCGGGAGCGTGTGGCCTCACGCCCCAGGCGTGCCGCGTCGTGTTCGGAACGTACGGCGTCACGTTCGGAGAATGCGGGGTGACGCCGGGAGCGTACGGCGTCACGTCCGGGACGTACGACGTCACGTTTCCAACGTGCCGCGTCACGTTTCCAACGTGCGACGTCACGTTTCCAACGTGCGACGTCACTCTGGAAGCGTGCGGCGTCACGTTGGAAGCGTGCGGCGTCACGTTGGAAGCGTGCGGCGTCACGTTGGAAACGTGCGGCGTCACGTTGGAAACGTGCGGCGTCACTCTGGAAGCGTGCGGCGTCACTCTGGAAACGTGCGGCGTCACTCTGGAAACGTGCGGCGTCACGTTGGAAGCGTGCGGCGTCACTCTGGAAGCGTGCGTTCTCACGTTGGAAACGTGCGGTCTCACGTTGGAAACGTGCGGCGTCACTCCGGAAACGCCGATTTCGAGGCTGACAGCGAACTTTTTTGGCTCCGCGCAAATTTTTTTAGGGCCTTATCGGAGTCGCCCTGCGACGGGAACCCGTTCCTTTCCGTTTTTCCGCTGCCGCAAGGAAGTCACTTGTGCCGCCGGGCCGTGGTGGCTCCTGAGCCACACCGGCCGGCGCAAACGGCTCCTTTGCCGTTTTTCTCCCTCTCGGCTCCGCCGGTCCTGGGTCTGATGGGGCTACTTCGCCACGGCCCAATGGACCAAATGCGGCAAAGAGGCCGCCATCCTGATCGCATGACGCCTCCGATAAGACCTAAATTCGATGTTGCTTAACGGAGTCATGTGCCAAATTCAAGCTATAAATCACCGAAACGTGCGTATGTTGACATTTAGTGGAATCGGATTACCTTTCAGGGCAGCTCAGCTCGATCGCGTCACGGCAAAGGCCACGCCGGGGCACTTCAGCCGAGCCGAGGAACCTGCGCAGGACAGTTCTGAACCCTTTGACCAGCTACGTGAGGAAGTTATGCAAGACAAAGATCCCGAAGTCCCCGTCGTGAAAGGCAGCCACAGTCCCATTGACGCGGATGTCCAGATCATCGAGGCGATCGACCCCACCGGCAGCCCTCATCACGCAAAGGCCGCGGCGATCCTCGAGGCGTTCGACAACCTGGAGGCGATGATCGACGACTTCGTCATCGCCCTCCCGGGCCGCCGCACCGAGATCGCCGTCGATGCCTCGCTCCCCGACGCCGTTCTCCACAGGATCGCCCTCGGTTGCAAGTCCTCCCCGCAGCTCACCGCGGCGGTCGGGCTCACCTCCGAGGAGATCATGGACGTGATCCACTACACCATGGCCTACCGCAGCGTCGAGACCAAGGCGCTGCTGTTCGGCCGCGGCATGGGGGACACCATCGCCGAGAAGCGCGCCACCGTCGCCGCCCGCTGCGTGCAGGCGCTCAAGATTGCCCGTCAGATGGCGCGCAAGGGGGAGAAACACACCGCCGTGCCGTATCTCGCCGCGATGGAGGAAGCCTTCAAGGCCCGCCGCCGCCGCAACCCGCAATCGGACGACGAGCGCAATGTCACGAAGACCCTTCGTTCGGCGAAGCGGAGAGCGCAGACGATCCTCGTCGAGCTCAATACCACTCCCCAGGCAAAGCCGACCACCACGCAGTTCAAGGCCGGCCGGGACCTGGAGCCGTAATCACCCGTCTCGTGGGGCCGGCGCGATGCCGGCCCCACGGACATTGAGAAACGCGAAAGGCTCAGCCATGACACTCCGCCAGGCTACCGAAGCAGTGACGTCGGCGAACTACCGGTCGCCGAAGACGATCCTCGGTTTCTTCGCCGTCGTGCTCTCCGTGCTGGCCTCGGCCACGGTGGTGGTCGTGGGCATCCTCGCCGGCGAGCCGAAGCTGCACCGGCTCATCGTGCCGGTCCTGACCTTCCTCGGGGTGGTCATCGTCAGCTCCCTCGCCAGCGTGCTGCTGACGGCCTGGAAAGATCCGACCATCCTCCTGCTCGGGCAGGTCACCGGCGAGATCTACATCGCAAACCGCAAGCTGTCCCTCGGCGACAGCGGAGCCGGCGAGTTCGTACAATCGTTCGCCATCCCGCGCCGCCTCCACACATCCGCCTCGGCGCGCAAACCGGCCGCGAAAACCTCGGAGGTCGAACCGTGAGCACCTCGTTCTACGTCGTCATCGTCAACGAAGCCAGCCTTCTCCAGATCAACCGCGTCCAGGAACTGCTCAAGGAAAAAGCTCCGGCCCACTGGTGGCACCACTTCGCCAATGCGTGGATCGTAGGCGGCGACCTCAACGCCGCGGAATGGCGCGAGCGGATCGCCCTCGCGCTGGAGGCCGGCCCCGCCAGCGCGCTCGTCCTGCGCCTGCCGGGCGACCCCGCCGAGCGGTCCGACTGGTCCTACTACGGAATCGAGATGAACGAGCGCATCGAATGGCTCGACGACAAGCTCGGGACAGCGCCGCGCACCGCCGCCTCCCGCATGCGCGCCGCCGCCGACCGCCAGCCGAGGAAGGGATAGACCATGAGCACGAACGAGCCCGGAGCCCCCGTCCCCCTGCACCTCCAGGTCCGCGCCGCACGTCTGAACGCGAAGCTGACCATGGGCGAGCTCGCCCGCCTGGCCGGCGTCAACCGCACCTGGCTGCAGAAGTTCGAGAACGGCGGGAAAAACATCACCGTCGAAAGCCTCGGCCGCATCATGGCCCAACTCCCCAACGCCCATTTCGCCGTCCCGGGCGGCGCCTCGATCAGCAGTGCCGGCGCGGACAGCGCCGAAATGGCGGCCCACATGCGCGAGCTCATCCGGCTGACCGATGAGCACGCGGCGCATATCCACGCCGCCGTGGATGCTCTCACGGCCATGGCCGAATCGGCCGCCGCGATCGCCGGTCACGCCGCGAGGATGCAGCAGCTGTGGGGGAAGGCGCATGTTGGCGCGGACGCGGCGGAGGCTCCGGCCGAGGATCACTCCGAAGGGGAGACATCCGCCGGCCAACCGCTCCCGGTCGAGCTCCAGCCCCGCCCGGAGCCCGTGCCGCTGGACGAGCCGCTGATCCGGAAACGGGTGCTGCGGTTGACGCGCCCGTTCCGCCGCCTGTTCCGGCCGTTGCCCGGCGACGACGAGTAAGCGAGCTGTGATCCGGCGACGTGAGTCAACCCTCCGGTGCGTGAAGCCTGAGGAACAGCCTCGCCGTGGCGCTACCTCAGGTTCTCCTCACGCCGTCGGCCATCGCGAAACAGTTTCCTTGCGATGTTCGAAAGGACGATCAATGGGCTCAATCACGGGCTCGGAACCCGGTTTCTCAACGACGGCAAGGAGCTTCGCGGCCCAATCGGTGAGAACATCAAGCAGGTGATGGCGCACCACCGAGCCGGCCGTCGGACGGAGCGTAGCATGAGAGAATCCACTCCATGACGGATGCACCGACGAAAACAGTCAATATCGATGTCTTCATTAGTCATAGTAGTCACGATAAACTGTTAGCCACACAGGTCTTTGATCTCCTTTGTGCAGCCCTCGCGCTGCCACAGGACCGCCTGCGGTGCACGAGCGTCGACGGCTTGGGCCTATCAGCCGGAGTCGACACGGACGAACAACTTCGGACCGAGGTGCTCGATACTCCCGTCGTAATAGGCATCATCTCCGCGTTCAGCCTTGCCTCAGCCTATGTTCTTTTTGAACTCGGAGCACGGTGGGGTGCAAAGAAGCCGATCCTTCCGCTGTTGGCTCCCGGCACGGGGCCACAGGCTTTGCGCGGACCTCTTGCGAGAATCAACGCGTTGAGTTGCGAGAGTCCTGCCCAGCTTCATCAACTGATCCGCGACGTGTCGATCGCTCTCGGAATCGAGCCACAGAGTGCTAACGTCTATCAACGGCACGTGGATGCAATCGTCTACTCCGCGCACGCATCGGATTCACGAAGCGACCTTCGTTCTCCAGTTGTCATTCCAGTCTCTATTGGAGCTTCGCTGCAGGCGGCTGCCAACGCGCCGACAATGTTGCCAACGGGCACGCCAGCAGGCCGTCCTGACTTAACTTCGGATAACGACAATTATTCAGATGCAGAACAGATCATTGGTCGACACTGCGAAAGAGAATGGCCAGACGACTACAGCATGCGAAGCTACTGCATTAGACAGCAACGCGAGGCGGTGGCCAATCTTCGCCTGGGTCCACCCGAGGATATTCCACCACAGGTATTTGAGCGTATGCGACAGAAGTGTGCACATGAATGGCCTGATGACTTCGCTATGCGTCACTACGCCGAACGCCAGCAGCTTGAGGGTTATCGCCAGGTCCACGACATGAACGCTAAGGACACCGCCAGCTGACTAACTTCTGACTGCAGCTGATGAGCCGCCGCTAAAGTGGCCCGCCGGCCTGGCCGGCTGCGGTGCTTCCAAGAAACACGGCGTCACGCTCAGCCGCGGCGCACCTGGATGCTGCTCTCAGCTGAGTAAGAGATCCGTTAGGTGGATGGAAGACTATGGCATGAACTCGAAGCCGGAGGTAGAATCCTCTGATGCCAACGTGCTTCGTCATTCAGCCATTTGATGGAGGACCTTTCGATAATCGGTACGATGATACGATCGCACCGGCGATTGCGGAGGCTGGCATCGAGCCATACCGCGTTGACCGAGATCCACGCGTGGTCATCCCGATCGACCAGATCGAAGAGGGAATCAAAGCCTCGCAAGCCTGTGTCGCCGATATCAGCACCGACAATCCCAACGTATGGTTTGAGCTTGGTTATGCCATCGCCTCTGAGAAGCCGGTCGTTCTCTTGGCGCAGAAGGATCCGGCCAGGCGATTCCCATTCGACATTCAGCATCGGCATGTCATCAGATATCAAACAGACTCTCCACGCGACTTCACTATTCTTGCGGCCGAGATCACGGCGCGCCTCCGAGCAATGCTGGAAACCGAAGAGCGTCTTGAGCGAATCGTCCAACCGCCTTCGGTTGCCACGGTGCAAGGCCTGACGCAGTATGAACTTGTTGCGCTGGTTTCAATCGCAGAGAACACGGAGGCGCCTTCCGGTGCCGTGTCCGCCTATGACATTCGAAATGCTATGGAGCGCGCGGGCTTCACGCGTGTCGCTGTAACTCTCGCCCTGGGGCAGCTCGCTCGTAAGGGTTTCGTGACCTTCTACGAGGACGAGGACTACAACCGCAGCACATTCATGGTTTACAAACTGACTGACGAAGGAATGAACTGGTTGTTCGAACATCAGGACCTTCTCGTTCTTCGCCGGACGGAACCGGCAACACCACCAGCGCCTCCGGCGAGCATTGACGAGGACGAAGAGGTCCCGTTCTGAGCGCCACTGTCTAACTTCGAGCTAATGAGACGCTTGTTGGGCTGCGAAAGCCGGGGTCAGAGCTTCGCTTTTCTATGGCGAACGAAGCTTGACCTCACGCCGGTACTACTTACTTTTCTCCACCAGCACCTTGGAGATAGCTTCGATCGGTACTATTGGGCGATCATCTCCTTCAACGAGCCCGGAGTTGCCGAAGGACGCCACAGCACTCACCAACTGACCCAGAATTTGATCGCTCTGCTCGTTGGTCCGAGCCGCTTCCACAAATGCCCCGATGCTGTTCGCAACACGTAAACGATGCGAATTGTGTGCTCGCATGTGAAGGTTAAGGATACGCAGGCAGAACGTGGCGACAGCAGCCGCGGCAGAAAGAAGAACAATTCGAATTGCAGTAAAGTAGATGACGCCAAGATCTGCGGGCGGCCTAACACTTAACATCAGGTATGAGCCTAGACCGGCGAACGCCGCAATTGTGAGAATGGTCAGCAGCGCCCACAGCCTCACTTGCGCTGCGTAGAATGTGCCCGCATCGCGGAACTGCTCTTGTGCGGCTTCAACGGACACCTTGAACGCGCTCCGCTTCAGCTCGGCCTCGCGCTTGTCGAAGTACTCGCGCACCGTGGCTGTGCGATCATCCAAGTCTTTTTTGAATTTCGTTTCGAGCTTAGTAGAGAGTTCGGAAATCGCCTTCTCGGCTGATGTGTATCGCTTATCAATATCTTGCTGCAACAGTCGCTGCCGAAGGACGCCTGCAGCTACGGCGTGAAAGACAAGTGAGCGGATGCGATCCCAGGCGCTTTCGACACCAGTGACAAGTTGTTCCTTATTTTTGATGTAGTCCTGGTTGTTCATCTCCGCAAAGTGGTTCGTTACATTCAGCATATCGATCGTGGCATCCGTCACGGTCGCCGCAACCTGATCGCTGATGTCGTCGCTGAACTGAAAGAGGCGCAGATAGAGCCCTGTTTTTTCCAGTATCGGCTCAAGTTGCTGCTTGGTCGACTCCTCGCCGAGACTCGGTCGGAGTACCTTTTGGTTACCGATCTTTCCTTCGTCATCCAGGTTTAGGTCACCATGAAACCGACTCACGGCGCGACTTAGGCGATCCAGTTGCTCACTCATGCGCGCATTATCACCGATCAGGTCGAATGAAGATGGTGGGGGTGCGGCTGTGGCTCAGAGCTTCGCTTTTCTGTGAAGAACGAACTTTTGACTCCAGTGCATCTTCTCCCGCCAGTTGCGCCCGGTCTTCGCCTTGACGGAATCGTCGCTCATTGCCCGCCAGCTCGGCGTAGTCCGGCTCAGGCTCGGCGTTCTTCTTGACCAGGTGGAGGCGGGCCGTCGCGCGCGTGGTGGGGCGGGTCACACCTTCTGTCTTTCGCAGCAAGCGCTGCTCTCACCGGTACTTGTCGACGTGGTGCGCGCTCGGCATCGAGCACGGCCGCTATGAGTAAGGCGAGCTCGTGGGCGCTACCCGGGAAGGCAAGCACTCTCTTTCCTCTCGGAGGAAATTCCGAGGCGCGGCACTCTCATCTGCGGAGGTAGCCCATGCCAATCGTCGATTTTCGCCCTGAAGCGATCGGAGGACGTCCCAACCCCTGGCCGGTACCGGGCACCGGGTTCACCGTCCACGGCACACCAAGTGTCGAGATCAGAGATACGTCGCCGGCGGGACGGAGCGGCGTGACGGCATATGACGAACTGCGGATCGAGCTGCCAGCACTAGCGATGTTCGTCGCGGTCGATCTGATCATCGGTAACGCCGTCACCGTGGAGGCACTCGACTCGGGCGGTTTTGTGGTCGACAGTCGCACGTTTGCCGCCGGAACCGGGCCGGCCGCGGCCATGTTGAGCGCGCCGGACGACATCATTCAGCAGGTCCGGATGGCTGGTTCGGGCACGGAGGATCGCATCACGATCGTCTTTTCGTCCTGACGTACCACCGGCGCCAGAGGGTCAGCTCGCGGGGTCACGAGATTCGGGGGTCAGGGCTTCGTTCTTCGCAGAAAAGCGAAGCTCTGAACACGTGTAAAGTCCACAACGTTCATCACTGCGGACAGCTGTCGCTGATGTGCCGCGAGTCGGGCGGGCAACCAACGTCGCTGTTCGGACCGACGCGCGAGACGATGCCGTTGCCGAAAAAAGTGTAACGAGCGGTTGGAATCGGCTGCGCAAACGACATCTCCGTCCTTCACGTCAGAACGCGGACGCCATGGACGAGGCGCATGCGACCGGCCTCGAACCCGCGACCTCCGGACAGGCCGGAGGGCTAACCCCGTCACGAATACGATGCCACGCCCAGCTTCGTCATTTGTCGGATGAGCTTCTCATCGAGGGTGGCGACGGTGTCGTATCCATTCGCGAGCGCGACGGCGAGATCGGCGTCCCGGCCATGGCCACGTTCCCCGACGGTGTTCGTTGCGGGCGCCCACACCACTGCGGTATCATTGTGATACTAGGTGCGGTCATGGCAAATGTGCTCATCCGAGATCTCGACGAGAAGGTACTGAAACGACTGAAGGCGACTGCGCAGGCCAATGGACGATCCCTGCAGGCAGAGATCCATGATGCTCTGAGCAAGGCCAGTACGCGGAGTCTCGTTGAAACACGTCGCCTATCCGCGCGATGGCTGAAACGACTGCGCGGGCCGCACTCGGATAGCGTCGCGCTCATCCGCGAAGATCGCGACCGCAGATGAGCGTCGTTGTCGTCGACGCCAGCGTCGCGATCAAGTGGTTCGTCCCTGAGAACGGCACCGAGGCGGCGCTTCGGCTCCTCAATTCCGGCCATCAGTTCGTGGCTCCCGATCTTCTGTTCGCGGAAGTGGCGAACAGTATTTGGAAGAAAACTCTCCGAGGGGAGCTCACCGCCATTGACAGTCACCAGCTGGCCGCCGACCTCGAGCGCATTGCCGTCGAAACGATTCAGTGCCGCGAGCTCGCGACGGATGCGCACGCTCTCGCGTTGATCACATCTCGATCCGTCTACGACTCGATGTATGTAGCGTTAGCGATTCGGCTCGAGACCCGCCTGATCACTGCGGACGAACGACTCGTAAACGCGCTCGCTGAATTTCCGAAGGTCGCCGGTTACGTCGAGCTGCTTGGCAGTTCCTGACTTGACTGCAGCGCTACTGGACCGTGAAGAGTGTCTTCTCCTTGACGAAGTACCGCTCCCCGGAAATCGGTGGCCGCTTGCCGGCGCAAGAATCCGACAGGAGCCGCCGAAGGCGGCGGAAAGATCTGTAGGCCCGGCCTTTAGGCGGGTTCCACAACGCGGCCCCAGGCAAGCCCGCGTAGCGGGCGACAGAACAGAAGGTCTGCGCGGGGTTGTGTTCTGTCGCCCGCATAGCGGGCTCGGAACATTGCCCACGCGTGACCCGGCCTGAAGGCTCAATGGCGTCAACTTTAGGCTTGTGGCACGACCCCTCACCCCGCCGGGCACCTGGTCTTCTAACATCATCCACGTCAATTCCGGACTCGTTCGAATCAGCCACGCGCAGGTGCCCGGCATCCCTCTCCCCTATACAGGGGCGAGGGGCAACACCCCCGTGGGTTGAACGAGTTACGCTTCGTTGCCGTAGCTTTGTTGCCCCTCTCCCCCCGCCGAGGGTGGAGGCCGGGGTCAAACCTTCGTTCTTCTCGAAAAAAGCGAAGCTCTGACGCTGGAGTTCTTTACCCCACTCCAGATCCATGCGGATGTCGACCGATCACCAGCAGCAGACCCAGTCCCAGCCAGAACCCGACGGGGAAGCTCATGCCCAGCCCGACCAGCGGGACTGGGAACCAGCCGAGGAACGGAGCGATCGATACGGACACAAAGTACGCGGACAGGGCGATGGCTCCGTCCCGGGCGGGATGGCCGGCCGGTGTCGAAACAGAGAGAGGCGCCACGGCCGCAGCGGCGAGTGCGAGACCCGCGAGCAACGCCAGGAACGGCGACACCGCAAGGCACATCGCGAAGATCTGCTCGACTTCCGCAACCGGATCGAGCGGGTCGGGTCGCCTCCAGCCAGCGACGGCGAAGACCACCGCTACCAGGAGCGCGAACGGTTTCCACCGCAGCGCCACACTGGAGCGGGCCACGAGGATGGAAGCAGCGATTGCGAACGATGTGAGCTGGGAGGCGTCCGGTTGCGCCAGCAGAACGGTTGCAGCGATGAGCGTCAGCACGAGTCCGATCGGGCTCGTCATTCGAATCGCCGCGAGCCCGACGATCAGAGCCGGCAGCAACAGGGCCGCGGCGTTGATGTGCAGAGGTCCGATGTCGAGCCATCGGTGAACGCCCTCGACTCCTGCACCGAACAACGTGGCCACCAGCGCCCCGGTCGCCAGCACCACGGCTCCCGTCGATGCGCTTCGTGGTTCCCCGTAACGTGCAAGGAGCGAGGCCAGACCGGCGCCGACGGCCCACGCCACGACGCTCCGCAACCAGGATGACGGCGCCACGCCCGATTGCGCCATCGCCGCGCATCCAGCGGCAACGGCCACCAGAGACGCCACACCAAAGATCACGATCGAACGTGTCGAATCACGCATCAGGTTCCCCTCCTCATCCGCCTGCATCAACGCGTGGCGCTCTTCCGCTTCATTCTCGTCGAATCCGAGGTCGTCGAGGAGGAGGTCGATTCCGCAGAATCCCGGAACCGATCCTTGCGGCGGCACGCGCCATAGGTGGAGTGCGGTTATGCTGTCGCACGTATGACCAACACGTCGTCGAGAGCACCCTGGCATCTATGGTTGATCGGCGTGATCGCCGTGCTGTTCAACTCGATCGGCATATTCGACTTCGTGATGGCCATGACGCAGGGGGCGAAGTACATGGCCCGCGCCGGCATGACGCCGGAGCAGATCGCTCACTACCAGGGGATGCCCGGCTGGATGACGGCGGTGTGGGCGATCGGCGTGTGGGGCGCCTTCCTGGCTTCGATCCTTCTCCTGCTGCGGAGAAAGCTGGCTTTCCCCATCTTCGTCCTGTCGCTGGCGGCGTTTCTGCTCAGCCTCGTTTACACCTACATTCTCACGGACGGCGGCGCCATCATGGGGCGGCAGATGGCCATCACGAGCGCTGTGATTGCGATCCTGCTGCTGTTCTTCAGCTGGTATGCGCACGCGATGGGGAAGCGCGGGGTGCTTCGGTAAGTACAGGTTCCCGCAAGTTGGTGTCGGGTGTCGCGGACGTTGTCGGTTGTCAGTTGTCCGTTGTCTGCCATTTCTCGCCTGGACGGCACTCGCGAACCTCAACCCGAAGCCGGGGAATGACAGATCACTGACAACGGACAACTGACAACTGACAACGGACACGTCACGGGCCGCGGGCTGCGACCGGTTGCGCGCAGGCACTGTTACAGTGCTCTCATGAGTGCCGTCCCCCCGGGACCATTGCGTTTCATCGGCCGCGTTCTCTCCGGACGCTTCACCGCCCGGGACATCGATGCAACCACCGCCCGGCATCTCATCGCAGGCCTGCTCTTCACCTGGGCCGCGGGCGTCGGCCGGTATTGGGACAGCCCGCGAGCGAGTACCCTCCAGCACCTCGGCCTCGGCTCGATCGTCTACGTCCTCGCTCTGTCGGCCTTTCTCTGGCTCCTGCTCCTCCCCCTGCGTCCGCGGCGGTGGCCGTTCGTCAGGCTCCTCACCTTCATCTGCGCCGTATCGCCGCCAGCCGTCCTCTACGCCATTCCGGTCGAGCAGTTCCTCTCCCTCGCCGGCGCCCGGCGGGCAAACGTCTGGTTCCTGGCAATCGTCGCCACGTGGCGCGTGGCGCTGTACCTCATCTTCCTCATCCGCTACGCCGGATTCCGCAATCTCCGCCTGGCCGTCGCCGCATTGCTTCCCCTGACCATCATCATCGCCGGCCTGACCGCCCTCAACCTCGAAAAAGCCGTCTTCGACCTCATGGCCGGCCTCCACCCCTCCGGTACCTCGGCCGATTCCGCCTACCAGATCCTGTTTCTCCTGACGCTCATCTCGGTCCGGCTTGCACCGGTCCTGGCGCTGCTCTACATAGCCGCGGTCGGAATGGCCTACAAGGCCGGGCGCGACGAAAAGGGCGACGTCTGACCGCGAGCCGGCAGAAGACCACGCGTGACGCGTTAGACATGTTTTTCTGCCGCCCGCTACGCGGGCTCACCTGGGGGGCGTTTGTTGAACCCGGCCTAAAGGCCGGGCCTACAGATCTTTCACCGCCTTCGGCGGCTCTCGTCGGGATCTTTTGAGCCACCGAGCGGCAACCTATTTCGGGGAGCGGTACTCAGTTGTTACCAGACCGCCGTTTGGCGGCTTTGTTTCTTCCGGATTGCCTGGAAATTCGGGCTGGCAAGGGGGGGCGAGCTTACGTTTCGAGCGGTCCCTTCGCTTTCGCAAGCGACCGTTCGGCGTCGGCAACCGCTTGCGCGGTCTTCTTTGCTTCGCTCGAGGCCAGCCGCGCTGCTTCTTTCGTTTCGGCGTAGCGCGCCTCGATCTCCTGTTTCTGCTTTTCCACCGCCGCGACGCGCGCGTTGGCTTTTGCGAGCGCCGATTCGGCGCGCTCCGCGTCGCGATGCGCCTCGCGCAACGCCTTTTCCGCGGCCTGCACGGCTTCGTGCAGGCGGGCGCGCATCGCAGCCGGATCTTCGGCCGGTTTCGGAGCACGGAAGAGGAGCACTTTCTCCGCCTCGAGTTTTTTTCCGCCCATCAGTACGGCAAGCGTGTCGAATCCCGGCGGGTCGAGATCGGCGGTCAGGCGGCCGGCCCTGGGGACGCCTTCCACGTTGCCCCACGCTGCCAGCGATTCCAGCGTGGCCGACACGCGACGCATCGAATCGGCCGACGCGGCATGTCCGGCCTCCTCGAGAATCGCCGAGGCTTTCGTCAGCAATGCCGTCGTCATCTGCTTCTTCTCTTCCATGAGCGCGCGCAGATCGGCGTTTTTGAGCTGTCCGGTCTGGGCCTTGCGAACACGCTCTCCGAGCGTGAGCAGCCGCTCGATCGCCTTCGGATCCTGCCAGTAGAGCTGATTCACCGCCCACGCCGTCGAGGGCGGTTTGGCGAGCGCTTTCACGCGCTCTGCGTCGAGCGTCCGCCCTTCGTTTTTCAGATGCTTCGCGAGTGCATTGCGAGCCCCGGTGAACTCGGCGAGGGAAAGCTGGAAGAGGGCGTCGATCTCCGCACCGATGTCCGATCCGCGCCTGGTCATGCTAGAACCAGTTTTCCAGTTTGAGTCCGTCGACGCGGTTGAAGTGTTTGACGTTGTTGGTCACCAGCGTCAGATCGAGTGTCATGGCGTGGGCGGCGATCAGGACGTCGAACTCGCCGATGGGTATGCCTCGCTGGGCCAATGCGTTAGCGATCCGACCGTATTGTGCTGCACACCCTTCATCGAACGGGACGACCGAAATGTCGTTTGTGAGCTGGTCGATGAATTCGTGTAGCTTCTTCGATCCGCGGCGATCTGCGCCGTACCGAAGCTGCGCAACGGTCATTGCACTCACACAGAGCTCCGAAGGTCGATGCCGACGGATGCGCTGCGTGACGTGACCCTCTTCCCGGAAGGCATAGCTCACCGTGTCCGTGTCGAGCATGAATGCCCAGTTCACTCGAACGGATCCTTTGATTCCGTGATCGGCCGAGACTCGGGCAGCTCGATCGGCTCTTTCCAGGTGCCCAGCATGTCGAGAAACTCCTGGCTCCATTCGTCGGCGGGTTCAAGAATCACCCGCTGCCCTTCTCGCCGAACCCGAACCTCCCGCAGATCGTCAGGGAACCTGCAGGACTTTGGGAGCCGGACGGCCTGACTTCCGCCGTTACTGAAGATCTTCGCGCGCTCTGCCATTCAAGGAGTATATACACGTATAGCTATGGCGATGTTTCCTTCGCTGTCCGTGCTACCCTTCCCCGCACACGAATGTCCTGGTGGATCTGGGTCCTCATCGGCTTCGCCCTGCTGATGCTCGAGTTTGCCTCGGCGTCGATGCATGTCGGGTTTTTTGCCATCGGTGCGTGGGTGGTGGGGATTCTGGTCGCGCTCGGCGTCGAGATGCCGCTTTGGGCGCAGATCCTGGTGTTTACCGGCACCTCGCTGGTTGCGTTCGTCTTCATCAGGCCGCCTCTGATGCGGCGATTGAAGCTCAACGAGAAGAAAGTGGTCGATTCTCTCGTTGGAGAGCAGGCAACGGCACTCGAGGACATTGCGGTTGGATCGAACGGCAGAGCTGAGATGCGCGGCACCACCTGGAGCGCGCGCAATGTCGGCGAGACGGCCCTGATCCGCGGGCAACGCTGCGTCGTCGCGGGAGTGGAAGGTCTGGCCATTCACGTCCGCGCGTCATGAACCCTTAACCACGTGAGGAAACCCCATGGAGCCCAGCACTATCGTCTCTCTCGTTGCCGCAGTCGCGGTGATTTTCATCGTCATGAAAATCATCCGGGTCGTTCCCCAGCAGCAGGCGTGGGTCGTCGAGCGCCTCGGCCGCTATTCGGGCACGCTCGATGCCGGGCTGCACATCCTCTTTCCCCTTCTCGACGTGGTCCGCTATAAGCACTCTCTCAAGGAGATCGCGCTCGACGTGCCGGAGCAGATCTGTATCACGAAGGACAACGTCCAGGTCGGTGTCGACGGTGTGCTGTACTTCAAGGTGCTGAACCCGGAGCGCGCTTCGTACGGGATCTCCGACTACACCTACGCCATCTCCCAGCTCGCTCAGACGAACCTCCGTTCGGAGATCGGCAAGATTGATCTCGACCGCACGTTCGAGGAGCGCACGAACATCAACTCCCAGGTCGTGCAGGAAGTGGACAAGGCCTCGGAGTCGTGGGGCGTGAAGGTCCTGCGCTACGAGATCAAGAACATCACCCCGCCGCAGGACGTGCTGGCGGCGATGGAGAAGCAGATGCGCGCCGAGCGCGAGAAGCGCGCGGTCATCCTGCAGTCGGAAGGCGAGCGCGACGCCGCGATCAACAACGCCGAGGGCCACAAGCAGCAGGTCATCAAGAACTCGGAAGCGAAGCGCCAGCAGCAGATCAACGAGGCCGAAGGTTCGGCCCAGGCGACGCTCGCGATCGCGGAAGCGACCGCGGAAGGCATCCGCAAGGTGGCCGAGGTCATCAAGATGACCGGCGGCTTCGAGGCGATGCAACTCCGCCTCGCCGAGCAGTACATCGTGGAGTTCGGGAAGCTGGCCAAGGCCGGCAACTCGATGGTCGTCCCGGCGAACGTGTCGGACATCACCTCGATGCTGCAGATGGCGATGGGCGTGATCAAGCAGACGCCCGCCGGCGACGCGAAGATCCCGGTCCGCCCGCAGGTCGGAGCGTAAGTTGCGGATCCTGGGCGCAACCCTGGCCCTGCTGGTCTTCTTCTCCGCCTCCGCGGCGGAGAAGAAGACGGATCCGCGCGCGTTCCGGCTGCCGAAGAAGGAAGCACCGGCGAAGCCGGCGGAAAAACCGGCGGAGCCTGCACCTGCTCCGCCTGCTGCTCCGCCGGCCGAAGAGCCTGCGCAGCCCGCGCCCGCGGAGCCGGAACAGCCTGCTGCGCCTCCAGCGGAGGAGAGCGAGCCTGCGAACGAGCCGGAACCTGTGGAACCGGCAGAGCCGGCGGAGCCTGCACCAGAACCGGAGCAGCCGGAGGCGGTGGAACCGTCAGTCCCCGCAGAAACTCCGGAACCTGTGGAACCCGCCACCCCTGACAAGGCGAAGCCGATCGTCTCTCCGACGGCTTTTCAGCTCCCGAACGCCGAGAAGCCTCGGACGCCGGCAGCCCAGACTCCGAAACCGGTGGAGGCGGCTCCTGCCGCCGCCTCCGACACCGCAAAACCAGCCCCGGCCCCCAAACAACCGACCCCTCGTTTCACCCTTCCCGGTCAGAAACCCGTGCCCGCGAAGAAGCGCAATCCTGCCTCCTTCCGGCTCCCTCAAAAGAAGGACTGATCACGTCCTTTTTGAGACTTCCGCCCCCGCGGAAGATAGGCATAATGCCGTCCCTATGCAAGTCAGGAGTCATGCCGTGACCCGTGTTCGCTTGTCTGTCGTCGGTACCGTCCTAGCCCTGTTCTTCACCCTCTCGGCCAGCGCGGCCATCGACGCGCTTCAACTCGGCGCCCGCTATGACGGCACGCAGAGCAACATCACCTTCAAGGTCTACTCCTCGCGCGCCACGCGCATCGAAGTCTGGATCTACAAAGAGAAGTCCGGCTTCCAGGAAAAGGTGAAGTACGTGATGGTCAAGGATGTGGCGACCAACGTCTGGTCGAAGACCGCCTCCGTGGCCACGCTCCAGAACACGTACGGCATCACCGGCACGGTCTACTACGGCTACCGCGCCTGGGGTCCGAACTGGACGTACAACGCGAGCTGGACCAAGGGCTCGACGCTCGGCTACATCTCCGACGTCGACGCGCAGGGGAACCGCTTCAACCCGAACAAGCTCCTGCTCGATCCCTACACGAGGGAGATGTCGCACGACCCGCAGACGCCGACCCAGACCGACGGCACCCGCTACGCCTCCGGCGCCTACCGCGCCATCGACACCGGGGCCAGCGCGCCGAAGGGGATCGTCCTCGCATCCGACGCCACCTCCACCGGCACGAAGCCGACCCGCGCGTTGAAGGACGACGTCGTCTACGAGGTCCACGTGAAGGGCCTGACGATGAACGACACCTCGATCAGCGCCAGCCTCCGCGGGACCTACGCCGGCGCCGCGCTGAAGGCCCCCTATCTGGCGGCCCTCGGCGTGACCGCGGTCGAGTTTCTCCCGCTGCACGAGACCCAGAACGACACCAACGACGTCGACCCGACCTCGACCACCGGCGACAACTACTGGGGCTACATGACCCTGAACTTCTTCGCGCCGGACCGCCGCTACTCGTCCAACAAGAATCCGGGCGGGCCGACGGTCGAGTTCAAGAACATGGTCAAGGCCTTCCACGACAACGGCATCAAGGTGCTGGTGGACGTGGTCTACAACCACACCGGTGAGGGCGGGCTCTGGTCGGGCAGCGACTCGTCGACCGCCAACATCCTCTCCTGGCGCGGCCTCGACAACCCCGCCTACTACTCGCTCACCAGCGACAACCAGTTCTACTGGGACAACACCGGCACGACCGGCAACTTCAACACCTTCAACACTCCGGCGCAGAACCTGATCGTCGACTCGCTGGCCTACTGGAAGAACACCCTCGGCGTCGACGGCTTCCGCTTCGACCTGGCCACGATCCTCGGCAATACCTGCCAGCACGGCTGCTTCAACTACGACAAGATGAACGCCGGCACGGCGCTCAACCGGATCGTGGCGGAGATGCCGGCCCGTCCGTTCGCCGGCGGCACCGGCGTCGACTGGATCGCCGAGCCGTGGGCCATCGGCGCCGGCACCTATCAGGTCGGCAACTTCCCGGCCGGCTGGGCGGAGTGGAACGACAAGTTCCGCGACTCGCTGCGCAAGGACCAGAACAAGCTCGGCACCGCGACCGTGCTGCCCTCCGAACTGGCCACCCGCTTCGCCGGCTCGTCCGATCTCTACGGCGACGACGGCCGCCGCCCATGGCACTCGATCAACTTCATGGTCGCCCACGACGGTTTCACGCTCGATGACCTCTACGGCTGCAACAGCAAGAACAACACGCAGGCGTGGCCCTATGGTCCGTCGGACGGCGGCTCGGACGACAACAACTCCTGGGACCAGGCCGGTGTGGCCGCCGACCAGCGGAAGGCGGCCCGCAACGGCATGGCCTTCCTCGCCCTCAGCGCCGGCACGCCGATGATCGGCGGCGGAGACGAGATCCTCCGCTCGATCCAGTGCAACAACAACCCGTACAACCTCGACTCCTCGGCGAACTGGCACTCCTGGACACTGGACGCGAACCAGACCAACTTCAAGACCTACACGACGCGCCTGCTGGCGTTCCGCAACGCCCACCCGTCGCTGCGGCCGCAGAACTTCTATTCGACCGTCGACAACAACGGCAACGTGATGGAACAGCACCGCTGGTTCAAGCCGGACGGCAACGTCCCCGACGGGGCGTATTGGGCGGACGCCAACAACCACGCCCTCGCCTGGCGCGTCGACGGCACCGAATTCAGCGACTCCGCCAGCGCCATCTACGTCGCCTACAACGGCTGGTCCGCCAACGTGAACTTCACCCTCCCCTGGCCCGGCTCCGGCAAATCCTGGTACCGCGTCACCGACACCTGCAACTGGGCCGAAGGCGCCAACCAGGTCGCCAACCCGGGCAGCGAGACGTTCATCGGCGGCGAGTGGACGACTTACGGGGTGTGCGGGCGGGGTGTGCTGGTGTTGATCGCGAAGTAGCTTATCCATTTGTCCCATTTGTCCCATCAGTCCCATGAGTCTCATGGGACTTGATGGGACTCATGGGACCGATGCGACCCGCCGCCGTGGCCCCTTGTCATCCTGAGCCACAGCAATCCCCGCAAGAACGGGAAAGCATGGCGGCGAAGGACCTGGGGGGTGGGGGAGCGCTGCGTGTCCCCACCCCCAGGTTCTTCGCCGCCATGCTTTCCCGTTCTTGCGGCACCTCCTGTGGCTCAGAATGACAAGAGCAACCCGACACCCACCACCCCGTTACCATTGCCTCCGTGTCCCGTACGCGCGCACTCATCCTGGTGGCCGCGGCCGAGCTGCTGGCGATGGCGCTGTGGTTCGGCGTATCCGCGGTGGCGCCGCAGATTGCTACCGAGTGGCGGCTGAGCGAGTCCACCACCACCTGGTTCACGCTGGCGGTGCAGCTCGGGTTTGTGGCGGGGACGCTGCTCAGCGCGACGTTGAATCTGCCGGATGTGATCAGTCCGCGGCGGCTGTTCGCGCTCTGCGCGTTTCTCGGGGCGGCGGCGAATGCGTGGTTGGCGTTCGCGGTCGACAGCATCACGGCGGCGATCGTGCTGCGGTTCCTCACCGGGATGTTTCTGGCGGGCGTCTATCCGCCGGGGATGAAGATCATCGCCACCTGGTTCAAGACCGGCCGCGGCTTTGCCCTCGGGGTGTTGATCGGTGCGCTCACGCTCGGGAAGGCATCGCCTTACCTGATCAACGCCTTCGGTTCCGAGCACTGGCGCGTCAACGCCGGTCTCGCCTCGGTGAGCGCGATCGCGGCGTCGGTGATCGTGCTGCTGTTCGTGACGGACGGGCCGTTTGCGCTGCCGAATCAGCCGTTCGACCTCTCCCAGATCGCTCGTGTCTTCAGCAACCGCGGCGTGCGGCTGGCGAACTTCGGCTACTTCGGCCACATGTGGGAGCTGTACGCGATGTGGACGTGGGCGCCGGTGATGATCCGGGCCAGCGTCGCGGCGAGCGGCGACTCGGCGCGGTTCGCGGAGGCGTCGTCATTCGCGGTGATCGGAGCGGGAGCGATCGGGTGCGTCGTGGCCGGCCGGATTGCCGATCGCATCGGCCGCCCGATCGTCGCCTCGGCCGCCATGGCCGCGAGCGGTGCCTGCTGCCTGGGCATCGGCTTCCTCTACGGAAAGGCACCGGTGGCGTTGCTGCTGGTAGCGATCGTCTGGGGCGCGACGGTGGTCGCCGACTCCGCGCAGTTCTCCGCCTGCGTCACCGAATACGCCGACCCCCGCTATCTCGGCACCGCGCTGACCCTGCAGACGTGTATCGGGTTTTTGATTACGACCGTGTCGATTCGCATGATGCCGTGGCTGGTGGCCCAGGTGGGGTGGGAGTGGGCGTTCGTGGCGCTGGCGCCGGGGCCGTTTCTGGGGATCGTGGCGATGATGCGGCTGCGGGCGAAGGCTTGATGGGACAGATAGGACCTATGGGACTCATGGGACCTATGAACGTCTCATAAGTCCCATTTGTCCCATTGGTCCCATCGGAATTACACCATCAGTTCCAGTCCTGGCCGGCTTCCAGCTTCTTGATGCCGGCTGCGATGGACTTTTTGTTCACCTCATCAGGCGCCTGTGCAAGCGCCAGCTTGGCGTGCTTCAGGGCGTCTTTGTAGCGGCCCACCGCGGAGTAGCCGCGGGCGAGGCCGACGTGGACGGGCCAGGCGTTGGGGTGGCGTTTGGCGTTGAGCTCCCACACCTTCAACGCCTCATCCTTCTTCCCCTGCGTGAGGAGCTGGCGGCCGTACTGGTGGAGGTCGAAGATGCCGGCGGACGGGTGGTTGACGGCTTTCTCGCGCGTCGCCTGCGCCTCCGCGGTCTTGCCGGCCGCTTCCTGGACCAGGGCCAGGGTGCTCAGGGTCTGGAAGTTTTCCTGGCCGATGAATCGGCGGCTGACGGCGCCTTCGGCGAACTCCAGCGCGTCGTTCGGGCGCTGGGCCTGGAGTGCGTACTGCGCGGCGGCGACCCAGTTGGTCCAGGTGAAGCCGCGGTTGCTGCGCAGGTCATCGCGGATGGCGGCGAGATGCAGGCCGGCCGGGTTGTCGACGCTGATGATGAACGGGACCTGGAGCTCTTCCCACTTCAGCGCCGCGGTGGCGCGGTCGGACCGGCGGTCGGTGAACTCGAAGGTGAGCCACTCGTTGTACTCCGCCTTCGACGGCTTGACCTTCACCCGCAGCGCGTCTTCCTTTGCGTCGTAGTAGAAGCTGCCCCACGACGAGGTGTTCTTCGAGAAGATCACCGTCCAGTCGTCCTGGCCGGCGATCATGTGCAGGCCGTAGCTGCCTGCCGGGAGCGGCTGCCCTTCGATCTTCACGTCGTGGGAGACGGTGAAGACCGTGTTCTCGTTCGCGCCGGCGCGCCACGGGCATTCCTTGCAGGTGCCGAAGCCGAGGTCGGTCAGGCCGTAGGGAACGAGCGTGCCCCAGATCTTGCCGCGGCGGTCGTCGCCGTTCGGGGCGTGGACGTCGGGACTGCTGTAGTCGATGGTGACCTTGACCAGGCCGATGTGCTGGGTGACGGACGACTTCTGGTTGTCGCCGTTCGGCGGCGTGCTGAGGCCGCCCTGGGCGAGCGCGGATGTGGCCAAAAGCACGACCGCGAGGGACGTGATGAAATTGCGGCGCATGTGACTCCTCCTGTGCGCCGGATCATATGGAGAGATCCGTATCCGCCCGGTGAACGAGGGGTGCCGGTTGCGCAACAGAGCGCCTCATTCGTACACTGCCGCCGGTCCCATGAGTCTCCCTCTCCTGTTTCTCTCGTCTCTCCTGGCATTTGCCCGTCCGGCTGCACCCACCTTCATCGAGCCGGAGACGGAGGGACAGGTCGTCAGCGGATCCGACGTACACATGGTGACGTTGCCGTTCTCCGATCCCGACGGCCACGGCCATCGCTGCAGCGACTGGGAGATCCTCCTCGACGAGGATGTGGTGTGGCGGACCTCGTGTGCGGAGGGGGCGGAGAAGGTTCACATCCATCTCGCGGACGGCGCATTCGTCGGGACGCGCACCGGCTTCCGCGAGCTGCTCGGCGGTCTCTATCACCGCCTGCGGGCCCGCCATCGCGACGACAGCGGCGACCCGGCCACGGAGTGGAGCAACTGGAGCGAGCGGGTCTTCCGCACGGCCGTCCCCTCGGTCACGCGGCCGATGCGTCTGCGCGACGTGCTCGTCACGCCGCCGATTACCTGGGACACCTTCCCTCCGGCGGGTGCGTCGCTGCGGCTGGAATTGATCGACGGCGTGACGCTGCTCGAGCTGAACCACGCCGGCTATGTCGACGCCCCTCCGGTGAATGCCCGCACGGCCATCCGCGTCGTGCTCGAGGCAGGGGAGGCGCTCTGGTCGCATCCGCCGAGCGAGCTCTCGTTCGACGACGAGAACGGCGACCGCCGGACGATCTACCTCCCGGCGTTCTCCCTCGGCCCGCAGACGAAAGCACAGTTCTGGGTGGAGGCCAACGGCGGCACGCACCAGGCGGCCGGCGGCGACGACGTCCCGGTGTTCGAAGTCGTCGCCCGGGCGTCGCCCGTGCCGTGGACCGCGGAGCGCGGCTTCGTGGTCGAGCACTTCGCCGGCGACCTGCAGTTGCCGGTCAACATCGCCTTCGTCACCGATCCGGGCGATGAGCCGGACAGCCCGTTCTTCTACGTCGCGGAGCTCTACGGGAACGTCAAGGTCGTGACCCGCTCCGGCGAGGTGCGCGACTACGCCACCGGACTGCTCGACTTCGACCCCACCGGCTTCATTCCGGGCTCGGGCGAGTCGGGCGTTGCCGGCATCGCGTACGACCCGCCGAGCGGCGATCTCTTCATCACCCGCGTCTCCTGGCCGGACCGCTCGAACCGCGACCTGATTCCGCAGGTCGTCCGCCTCCGCAGCTCCGACGACGGCTTGCGCGCCGAAGCCGTCGAGACGGTGCTCTCGCTACGGACAGAGAAACAGTCG
Source organism: Thermoanaerobaculia bacterium (assembly GCA_035629865.1). Lineage (GTDB taxonomy): Bacteria > Acidobacteriota > Thermoanaerobaculia > Gp7-AA8 > Gp7-AA8 > QHVT01. The sequence continues at coordinate 57,573 of DASPHC010000164.1, forward strand.
GCCTCGCACCAGATCTCGAACATCACCATCGGGCCCGACCGGAGGCTTTACGTCCACTTCGGCGATTCGATCCGCCACGAGCTCGCGCAGGACCTCTCGACGGTCCTCGGCAAGATCATCCGGATCAACTTCGACGGCACTCCGCCCGAAGACAATCCGTTCACCGACGGGGCGGACGGCTTCATCGCGCGCGACCTGATCTTCGCGAGGGGCTTCCGCAACCCGTTCGGCGGGGCCTGGCGCGCAGCGGACCAGTCGCTGTACGAAGTCGAGAACGGCCCGAGGACCGATCGCCTGGCCAAAGTCGTCTCCGGCGCGAACTACATGTGGGACGGCACCGACGCCAGCATGCTGCACGGCGCGGTGGCCGTCTGGACCGATCCGGTCGCGCCGGTGCAGATCGCCTTCGTGCAGCGCGAGACGTTCGAAGGCAGCGGCTTTCCGGAGCGGAAGATGAGCTCCGCGTTCGTGACCGAGTCGGGTCCGACCTGGGCCACCGCGGAGCAGGAGAGCGGCAAGACCATCAGCGAGATGGTGCTGGCCGGCGACACCCTGGCGCGCGGGCCTTCGACGTTCGTCCGTTACAACGGCAGCGGCAAGTCGAGCGTGGCCGCCATCGCCGCGGGGCCGGACGGGCTCTACTTCAGCGACCTGTACAAGGACGCGCACTACGAAACGCCGGTCGACCGCGGCGCGAACGTGTTCCGTATCCGCTGGATCGGGTACGCCGACTTCGAGGCGCGCGCGGTCACGCCGGACGGATTGACGCTGTCGTTTTTCGATCGCTCCGAGGCTCAGTCGGTGACGGGCTACGCCTGGGACTTCGGCGACGGCACCTTCGGCAGCGAGCCGAATCCGCGGCACACCTACGCCCAGCCGGGAACGTACATCGTCCGGCTGACCGTGAATGGAACGCTGGTCGAGACCAAGAAGATGCGCGTCGGGGCGGCGACCCTGCCGCTGGCCGGGGTCTACGCGGACGGAACGCGCCAGGAGCCGGCGATCGACTTTCACTGGGGCGAGGTCGCGCCGTTCACCGCCAGGTGGAGCGGCGTGCTGCGCCCGCGGTTCTCGGAGACCTATCGCTTCGACGTGGAGACGGCCGGCACGGCCCGCCTGCTGATCGACGGCGCCGTCGTGACCGGCGAAGTGGAGCTCGAAGCCGGCCGCGATTATGCGGTGGCGGTGGAGTACGAGCACGCCACCGGCAGCGCCTCCCTGCGGGTTTGGTGGGAGAGCGCGTCACAAAGGCGGTTGCCGATTCCGCAGACCAGCACTCTGCCGCGAAGGCGGGCGGTGGAGTGATGGGACCAATGGGACCAATGGGACGAATGAACCCCATAAATCCCATAGGTCCTATCAGTCCTATCACCCCCCCGCCATACAATCCCGCCCATGCCCTTCCGCCACAAAGTCGACCACGGCGCCTCCGAAGACCGTCTCCAGCGCCTCATGACCGAGCGTCTCGTCCCCGGCGCCGACATCGAGGCCATCGACCGGCGGATCTGGGATTTGTTCGGGGAGGAGTGGTGCATCATGGCCACCGACCTCTCCGGCTTCTCCCGCGGGGTGGCAAAGTTCGGGATCATCCACTTCCTGCAGACCATCTATGAGTCCGAGCGCATCCTCGTCCCCGTCGTCGAGAGCCACGACGGGATCCTGCTGAAGGTCGAAGGGGACAGTTTCTTCGTCATCTTCCGGAACGTGCAGAAGGCGCTGCTGGCGTCGATCGAGATGCAGCGGACCGTGCGCCGCTACAACGAGGGACGCGAGGCCGAGGATCACGTGCTCCTCGGCGTCGGGCTCGGCTTCGGCCGGATGCTGCGCATCGCTGACGCGGAGGTCTACGGCGTCGAGGTCAACTCCGCCTGCATCCTCGGCGAGAGCTACGCGAAGTCGTACGACATCCTCGTCACCCAGGCGGTCCGTGAGCGGGCAGGCGAGGGCATCGAGTTCGAGCCGTTCGACTTCGTCCCGCCCGGCGCCGGGGCGACGTACAAGGTGATCTACTCGTCGAGCAGCGACGCGCTGAACGGCGACTGACCGCCGAGGGACGTGTAGAAAGCCCAGACCGCGAGGGCGACGACGGCCGTCACCACGATCACCAGCGGGGCGGTATTCCAGCCGGCCGACGCGTACGGCATGAAGGAGAGCATCAGCCACGCCGCGAAATTGGCGGCGGTGGCGAGCAGGCCGTAGCGGACGACCACCCAGGAGATGACCGCGCCTGCGATGACGAACGGCGGGAGCAGCTCGGGTGTGTCCACGAGCGCGAGCGCGAAGAAGATCTGGTACGCGAGGAACGCCGCCGCTACGGCGAGCGCGCGTTTGCGCAGCAGCATGGTCATCGCGACCAGCAGCAGGGTCATGGAGAATCCGGCCTGCAGTCCGCCGGCGAGTCCCAACGGAATCCGTGCGATTGCCTCGGGGATGCTCAAGAAGCGCCCCCCCAGCGGGCCGTAATCGCGGTCCCGCATCCAGCCGGCGATGATCGAGCTCGAAACGATCGCCGCGGCGTGCGTCGTGCCGGCGATGATGCCGATCAGGACATGGCGTCCCACCAGTGGATCGCGGATCTGCCCCCCGACCAGGCGATTCCACGAGATCAGCAGCTCCGGCCAGCGCCGGCGCATGTACGGCTCGAGTGCGATGTAGAGCAGAAACAGGAGCAGCGTCTCGCGGGCGGCGGCGCCGAAGACATCCAGAAGCTCCCGGGTCAGTGCGCTGGTGCCGGACGCGTAGGGGAGAGACAGCACGCCTGCCGTCGCCGAGAGGAGGAAGAACGCCGCCGACACGCGGAACGCACCCTGCCGGTCGCCGCGGCGCAGCCGGAGGTTCCGCCACGCCAGCAGGAGAGCCAGGGCCAGGATGACGATGGTCAGGGCGGTGTTGAAGATCGAGAATCCGCGTCCTCCTCCGAAGAGAGGAGGTCCGGCGGGCCGCTCGTCCCACGGGCCCTGGATCGCGAAGTACACCGGCGTCCCCCGCCATGCCGCCGCCTCGACCCGGACCGGCATGCGATCGCCCGGATAGGTCCCGCTCCACGCCTTGCGCGCGTCGAACGGAGCGGGCGGTGTGTGCGGGGGCGGGATCTCGCGTAGCGAGCGGACGTCGATCCCCGAGGCCTCGAGCAGCGGCTGCCAGTCGAGCGGCTTTGCCGGTTGCGGTGTGGCCGGCACAGCCATCAGGAAGAAGAGCCGCGCCTGCGAGTCGACTTCGATCGTGGTCCAGCCGGGCGAGCCGACGACGAGGGGCGTCAGGCGCGACAGCGCCGGGGTGACTCCGTACTCGAGGCGGTAACGGATCAGGGCCGGTCCGTTGCGCAGGATCTCCCATCGCGGCGGCTCCGCGTTCCGGAGCCAGGACCAGTAGGCGTTGGGGGCGTAGTGCTGCCGGACCGGCTCGCCGGCGGCGGCCACGCCGAGGGTCCGCAGGATGTCGGCGGCCCGCTGCTCCAGAACCTCCGGCGAGCGCTGCAGCGAGGTGTAGCGGCCGAGCGACGTGGCGCGGAGGCACAGAATGATGATCGTCAGCAGCAGCGCGATCGTCCCGAGCAGCGTCCACGCGGTACGCGGCTTCAGGCTTCCCTCCGCTCCGGCGGCGGCGACGATCCGCGGCGACGGCGTCTCGCCGGCCGCCAGCGCCGCAGCGAGCGGATCGCCGCCGGGAAGCGCGTTGATGACCTCGCGCGCGGAGCTGGGCCGTTGCGCCGGATCGTTCGACAGACAGCGCAGGATGATCCGCTCCACCGCCGGGTCGATGTCGCGGATCACGCTCGACGGCGTGGTGATGTCGCTCGTGTCGCGCCGGCGCTCCGGCAGCGTGCGGGCGTTGTGCGCGCGCTTGCCGGTGAACAGCTCGTACATCACCAGGCCGAGCGAGTAGAGGTCGCTCTGCACCGTGGCGGGCGCGCCGGCGAGCTGCTCCGGCGCCATGTAGGCGGGCGTGCCGGAGATGGTGCCGTCGTCCTCGCCCGCCGCCAGGGCGAGGCCGAAGTCCATGACCCGCGCGTCGCCGCGGGCGTCGACCATCACGTTCGCCGGCTTGAGGTCGCGATGCAGGATGCCCTTCGCGTGCGCCGCGATCAGTCCGGCGGTGATGCCGCGGGCGATGTCGACCGCCTTGTCGTGGGCGAGCCGGCCGATGCGGCGCAGCAGGCGCGAGAGGTCTTCGCCGTCGACATACTCCATGGCCACGAACTGGGCTCCTTCCCAGTCGACGATGTCGTACACCCGGCAGACGTTCGGATGGGTGACCTGCAGGCCGACGCGCACTTCATCGTGCAGGCGTCCGAGAAGGACCGGGTCGCGCGCCAGCCGGGCGGGGAGGAACTTCAGCGCGACGGTCTGCCCGAGCTTGACGTCGTCGGCGCGGTAGACCTCCCCCATGCCGCCGGCGCCGAGGATGCTGGAGATGCGATAGCGCCCGGCCACCATCGTGCCGGGGGCGAACTGTGCACCGTCCTGGCGGGGGTGCGAAGACGTGCGTGCGTCGGTGCCGAGGCGTGCGGTCTTCGTCTGGTCGTCAGTCATCGAGCACTTTCGCGAAGGCGGGCTGGCCGCCGAGAGAGGTGCGGAAGGCCCAGAGCGTGACGGCGACGAACACGATCGGGACGATCATCGTCCGGGTCGCGGCCCAGCCGATGCCCTCCGGCAGCGGCACGAAGAAGAGCAGGAAGAACGTGGACCACATCGCCACCGCCGCCAGCAGCCCCCGCCGCGCGACGACGTACGTCACCACGCTCATCATGAAGGCGAAGAGCGGGATGATGTAGATCTCAGTCGACGCGGCCATGAACACCCCTGTGACGATGACGAAGAACACTGCCACGGCGAGACTCCGTCGCCGGAGGATCATCGTCAACAGCACCAGTAGGGCCATGTACGCGAGGCCGAACATGATCCCCTGATTGACCCCCACGCGCAGGAGCCACGCAACAGGCGCAAAGGTGTTGTCGAGCGCGGCCAGCTCCGTGTCATGTAGCTCGCCCGGCCTGCCGTCGATCCATATCCGCAGCAGTGAGCCCCACATGGCCACGAAAGTAAACGATGCCCCGGCGAGTATTCCGATGAGCACGTCCCGCCCGACCATCGGGTCGCGCCATTTCCCTGACAGCAGACGCGCCCAGGCGATCAGGCGGTCCGGCCAGCGGCGCCGGATGTACGGCTCGACGGCGATGTAGAGAAGTGCGAACAGCACTGCGTCCAACAGGGCTTTCTCGAGCGAAATGAACAGGATCGCGATCTCGTGCCCGACGGCCGGTGCATGACTTGCGTCGAGCATCGACGCCGCGGTGAGCGTGAGAAAGACCGCCGTGCCGAGGCGTACCGCTCCTTGACGATCGCCACGCCGCAGCCGCAGGTTTCGCCACGCCAGGAGGGCTCCGAAAAAGATGGTAGTCAGGATCAGCGTGCTCATGGCGAAACCGAAACGATCCCCGCCGAACGGCATCTGGCTGGTCAGGTCCTTCTCGTCCCACGGCGCGAGGATGCGGAAGAAGACCGGCGTGCCGCGGAATGCCGCGGCCTCGACCCGCATCGGCGTCCCGTCCTCGGGATGTTTTCCGCTCCACGCCGCACGCGCATCGGCAAAGACCGGGACCGTGAAGGTCGCCTGCTCCGGTTTCAGGAGCGTGCCCGAGAGACCTGCGGCGGCGAGCAACTCGTTCCAGGCGAGTTGCCGAGGCTTCCACGATTCCTCAGGCACCGCCTGAAGCCAGAACACTCCGCCGCGCGGATCGAGCTCGATGGCAGTGGATCCGCCGGCCACCTGCGGCGGCCGGGTCCGCGTCATCTGCGGAGGTTGCCCGCCCGCGTCGATGAGCGGCCGGCGCTCGGTACGCATCCAGAACGTGGCCCCGGGGAGCCCGCGTCGCAGCCGCTCCCACGGCTGCGACGACTCCCCGTCCGCGTAGATCCAGGCCTGCTGCCGCTCCTTCTTCTCGAACCCGTAGCTGCGGAACGGCTGCTCCGGGACGCCGAGCCTGCGCAACATGTCGGTCGCGCGCTCCTCCTGCACCTCGGGAGGAGCGTTCAGGCCGAGAAGATCGAGATATCCGACCTGCGCCGTGCGCACGAACATCAACGCGAGCAGCGCCAGGATCGAGAGCAGCAGCGTCCATGCGACCCTGGGCGAGAGGCGCCCCTCCGTCCCCGCCGCCGCAACCACCCGCGGTGACGGCGTCTCCCCCGCCGCCAATGCCGCCGCCAGAGGATCGCCGCCCGGCAGATACTCGATCACCTCGCGCGCGGAGCGGGGCCGTTGCTCCGGGTCGTTCGACAGGCAGCGCAGGATGATCCGCTCGACCGCCGGGTCGATGTCGCGGATGAAGCTCGACGGCGTGGTGATGTCAGTGGCGATGTCGCGCACCCGCTCCTTCAGCGTGTGGGCGCTGTGCCCCCGCTTGCCGGTAAACAGCTCATACATCACCAGCCCGAGCGCGTAGAGATCGCTCTGCACCGTGGCCGGCTGCCCGTCGAGCTGCTCGGGCGCCATGTAGGCAGGCGTACCGGAGATCGTCCCGTCGTCGTCCCCCGCGCCGAGCGCCAGGCCGAAGTCCATGATGTGCGCGTCGCCGCGCGAGTCGATCATGACGTTGGCCGGCTTCAGGTCGCGGTGCAGAATCCCTTTCGCATGCGCGGCCATCAGCCCGGCCGCGATGCCGCGGGCGATGTCGACCGCCTTGTCGTGCGCGAGCCGTCCGATCCGCCGCAGCAACCGGGAGAGGTCCTCGCCGTCGACGTACTCCATCGCCACGAACGTCGAGCCCTGCCAGTCGACCACGTCGTAGATGCCGCAGACGTTCGGGTGCGCGATCTGCCGGCCGAGGCGTACCTCGTCGTGCAGCCGCTCGAGCAGGATCGCGTCGCGGGCGAAACGGGCCGGCAGGAACTTCAGCGCCACCGGCTGTCCGAGCTTCGTGTCGTCGGCGCGATAGACCTCGCCCATCCCGCCCGAGCCGAGGAGCGTGGCGATGCGGTAACGCCCGGCCACCACCGTCCCGGGCGCGAACTGCTCCTCGGGCCCGTGCTGGCGCAGCCCACGCCGCGCAGCCGTGTCGACGCGCGCCGTCTGGTCGGGATCACCGGCAGGGGTCGTCATTTGGGGGAGGAATGATTCTACAGCGCGACGTCTTGCGTGTTCCGCGTTCCTCGTTCATCGTTCCGCGTCAGATGCGCTCCGTCCTCTACTTCCACGGCTTCGCCTCCTCCCCGGCGAGCGCGAAGATCACCGCGCTCCGCCCGCTGCTCGAGCCGCACGGCATCGAGCTGAACGCGCCCGACCTGAACGTGCCGTCGTTCGAGAAGCTCGACTTCGACGCCGTCGTGGAGAGTGCCGTCCGCGTCGCAGAAGCCACGCCGCCGCGCGCGCTGGTCGGCAGTTCCCTCGGCGCTTTGATCGCGCTGGCGGTCGCGCAACGCGGCGTGCACGTCCCGCTGGTGCTGATCGCGCCCGCCCTCGGCGTCGCGCCGCACTGGAAGACACGGATCGCGGACGGCGATCCGGTGACCGTCTTCAACCACGCCCGCAACGGCGACGCGCCGATCCACCGCGCGTTCTTCGAGCAGATGGCGACGGTGCACGTGGACGACGAGCCGCCGCCCACGCGGGTGACGGTGCTGATGGGACGCCAGGACGAGACCGTGCCGTTTCACGCCGTCGAGGAGACCTGGCAGCGCTGGGCCGCCTCGGGGCGCCTCGCCCCGGGTTCCCGCTTCATCGAGCTCGAGGATGGGGATCACGGCCTCGTCTCCCATACTGAGACAATCGCAGACGCCATTACAGACGCAATTGGGGAGGCCACGTCATGATCGCCATCACCCGCGACGTCAGCCCGGCCATCGCCGAGGCCGAGCTCACGCACCTCGACCGCGTCCCCATCGACTACGAGCGGGCGGCCGGCCAGCATCGCGCCTACCGTTCGCTGCTGGCCTCCCTCGGCTGCGAAGTCGTCGACATCCCTGCCGATCCCGCCCATCCGGATTGCGTCTTCATCGAAGACACTGCCGTCGTTTTCGACGATGTGGCGGTGATCACCCGTCCCGGCGCGGAGTCGCGGCGCGGGGAGGTCGAGCCGGTGGCGGAGGTGCTCTCGCGTTACCGCCGTCTGGCGCGCATGGAAGCACCGGCGACGCTCGACGGCGGCGACGTCCTCGTCCTCAACGAGCGGATCTACGTCGGCCGCTCCGAACGCTCCAACGACGCCGGCATCGAGCAGCTCGGAAGGCTCAGCGGGCGCGAAGTGATCGGCGT
>DASPHC010000165.1:0-7355 GCA_035629865.1 Thermoanaerobaculia bacterium
GCGGGCTCGGCGGCAACCCGCTGCGGACGCTCTTCCGCGTCAACTTCGCCGTCTGGACAGTCTGCATCTTCTTCACGATTCAGCCGTCCATCGTGCTGCTCGCGGTGGGGACGTTCATCTGGATGTTTCTCTTTCCGTTCATCGAGGCGGTCGAGCAGACGATCTTCCAGAAAGTCGTTCCGCCGGAACGTCTGGGCCGCGTCATCGGCTTTGCGCACAGCATCGAACAGTCGGCGTCGCCGCTCACGGCTTTCCTGATCGGTCCGATCGCACAGTTCGTTTTCATCCCCTTCATGACCACGGGGGGCGGGGTGGAGTGGATCGGCGGGTGGTTCGGCACCGGGATGGGGCGGGGCATCGCGCTCGTCTTCACCGCCGCCGGCATCGTCGGGCTCACGGTCTCGGCGGTGGCGCGGCGCTCGAGAGCGTACCGTCTCCTGGCCTCCCGTTATGAGTAGCGGCTGTCCTGAGCGTTCGGAATTCGGACGTTTGTCTGAGAACCGTACGCGGTGCGTTTTGTCTCGTCGGCGGCTAACACGTTCGTCATCAGACACTTGACTGTATCCGGCCCGCTGGTATCGCCTTTGGAGAGAAGGTGGGCAAGCAGGGAGAGAACGTCCATGATGAAGAACACCACCGTCGATGCCGTACTGTTCGCTGGGTCCGTTGATTTTTCGCTGGAGACGCATGACTGCGCGTTCGCGCGGCAGAGCGCGATCGACGAGTTGCGCGAGCTCACCCACCGTTCCACCGGCGAGGCCCTGGATCTCGCCTGCGCTCTCGTCACCAGGACGCTGGGGGTGCAGTACTCCTTCTTCTATGAGGCAGGCCGGCCGGGCATCGGCTTCACCCACCGCGGCGGCCGGACCTGGGAAGCGATCGTGGCCGAGGACGCGCTCTATCAAGCCGTGTTCTCCGAGTGCGCGCGCAGGAACGTGCCGGAGTATTACTGCACGCAAGTCGGCGACAGCATCTGCGTTCCGGTCGACGGCCGTGAAGGGCGCCTGGGTGTGCTGACCGCCCACGCCGCCGGCAAGCACGCCTTCAGCGAAGCCGACATCGATTTCCTCCGCACCGCCGCCGCCGCCATCTCCCAGGCGATCGGGCGCGAGCGCACGTCGTAACGCTGTCCGTCGAGTCGCGAGAGAGAACGACCGGGGGGCCTCCGGCGGGCCGGCACGGCCGGCAGCGCTTGTTGGCCTAGCCTGGACGCACGCCTGTCGCACAGAACGCTGTTTACGCGACGGCACGTGCTCTGACCAGCGCTGCCGGCCGTGCCGGCCCGCCGGAGGCCTCCTCGTCGTCCTCTTTGAGGCTCGATGGAAAGCGTGACGGCTCAGCCGGCGGCTTCCAGGTATTCGGCGGCCCGGGAGGTTACTTCTCCGCCGGAGACGCGCGTCAGCTCCGGACGTTTCGCGGTCACGCCGTCTCCCGACGACCTGCCGTGCAGGTGCCGCCAGATCCATGGCAGCAGATGCCTGCGCACCCACTCGGCCTCCGCGCGCGCCATGGCGCCGAACGTCGCGTGCGGCGGAGCGGGGAACGGTTCGGCCCATCGCATGTCCGATCCCGGGAGGCCCAGGCTGTAGGCGAGTCCGTCGGCGATGCGTGCGTGGCCGGCGGAGTTCGCGTGCAGGCGATCGCCGGACAGGCACCGCGGATCGGACGAGACCGGAAACCTGGCCAGGTCGCACACGGTCGCGCCGCTGCGCAGGCACGCGTTGCGGATGGCTTCATCCAGCGCGAGGACGCGCTTCCGGATCACGCGCGCCAGCGGCATCACCGGCGTGAGATCGGGCACCGTGAGCGTGACCACGCGCGCGCCGGCGTCGATGAGCGAGCGTTGCATGAAGTAGAGCTCTTCCTCGATGACCCGGGGATCGAAGTTCCCGCGCAGCACGTCATTCGTTCCGGCGACGACCACCGCGATGTCCGGTTTCATGGCCACGGCCCGCGCGAGCTGCTGGTCCCGCACCTGCCGCGTCGTCCGTCCGCGCACGGCCAGATTCGCGTAGAGCACCTGCCCATGCAGCGCGTCCAGCCGCTCCGCGATCCGGTCCGCCCACCCCCGATGCCCGCCGCGGCCATCGGGATCTTCGAGGCCTTCCACGGAGCTGTCGCCGATGGCGACGTAGCGGAGCACCCGCCTCGACGGAAGGGCCACCGGCCGGGGACGTACGGGCTCGGTCCGGACGTGCAGCCGGGGAGCGGGCGCCGGGACCGCGCCACCGGCCGGGACGCGCCGCAGCCGGATCGGGACGGCGTGAGGCACGAGGACCGACATCAGGCCGCCCCCACCGAGGACCAGCGCGAACAGCGAGAGCGTACGAAGATCGAGCTGAACGGACTCTCCGTAGCTTCCCACAAGGACTGAGAACACCACCGCCGCAACACCCAGGACGATCACTTCACTCACTTCCTAACTTAAGGAAGTCACAATATACCAGACGGCATTCCCTAGTTAGTGACTATTCTGTGTTCGGCGTGCAACAGCTCGGTTACCGGCACGCGAGACGGCCGCCGCGGAGCTGGGGGAACAGGGCGAAGTCGGAGGACCGAGGCGTAGTCCGGAAATCGGACACCCGTTCGAGATGTGCACTCGCCCCGCGAGCGGCGTTTGCGGCGCAACTCTTTTGTCGCGTGACACTTACTTCAACTGGCACCCGTGGTACGTCCGTTGGACTAAGGAGCGGCCAAGGAGAATCTAATGAGCCGCTTCCTGAACGAAACGATCACTGACATGAAAGGCGGACGCGAGACGTGGCGCGTCCTGATCACCCTCTGCACCCCCGCTTTCGTCATGGCGATCGCCATGGCCATGGTCCGGTAGGACGCGATGAGCGAGATCCCATGCATCCTGCTGGTGGATGACGACTCCGGCATCACCGAGGGACTGACCCTGGCGCTCGAAAGCGCGGGACGGACCATCGTGAGCTGCTCGGACATCGCCGCCGCGGAGACCGCCCTCGAGCGATTCCCGGTCACGCATCTCGTATGCGACGTCCAGTTCTCCGGCGAGTTCGGCTTCGAGGGCCTCCACTTTCTCGACCGCGTGCGCGCGCTGTCGCCACGCTGCCGGATCGTCCTGATCACCGGCTACGCGGGTGAATCCCTGCGCACCGCGGCACTGGCGCGCGGAGCCGCGGCCATCCTGACAAAGCCGTTCGCGATGTCGGATCTCGAAGAGGCGCTCGGTGTCGGCACCTGGGAAGGCGAAGCGCCGGCCGATGGATCGGGGGTCGTGCGCATTCCGTCGCTCGCGGAGATCCTCCGCGGCGATGCGCTGGTGACGGCGTTTCAGCCGATCGTCCGGCTGACCCCGAACGGCCCCGCCTCATTCGCGTTCGAGGCGCTGACGCGCGTGCGCGGACGTTGGCTCGCCGGCGGCCCGGCCATGCTGTTCGACTATGCCTCGCGCGGCGACCGGCTGGCGGAGATGAACCTCGCGGCCATGAGCCGCGCCATCGAGCTGGCAGCGCCGCTGCCGGCCGGGTCGATGCTGTTCCTCAACGTCGACCCAGTCGCATTCGACAAGCCGCTGGCCGCGGTGCTCGACCGTTCCGCGCGCGCGGCCGGCCTCCCCCTCGACCGGGTGGTCATCGAGATCACCGAGCGCTCCGCCTTCAGCGACACCGCCGCGGCCGACCGGATGTTCGAGACGCTCCGCGAGGCCGGCGTCCGCTTTGCCCTCGACGACCATGGCTCGGCGTACTCACACCTCCCCCTCATCCATCGCATCCGCCCTTCGTTCATCAAGATCAGCCAGACCTTCGGCACCGCGCTCGAAGACGACGCCACCAAGGAGCGGATCGTCCGCCACACCGTCGCGCTGGCGAGCGATTTCGGCTGCGAGACCATCCTCGAGGGAATCGAATGCGGCGCGACCGCACGCGCCGCCGAGGCCGCGGGAGTGACGCTCGTCCAGGGATTTCATTTCGGGAAACCTCACGCCGCATCGCACTGGGCCGCCGGCCGGGCCGCGCTTCACGCCGCGTAAAGAAGGACTCCATGCTGACGGCCATCTCTCTGATCCTGTTTATCCTCATCGCCGCGTTTTCCATCCTGCTCGACCAGGCCTGGACGGAGACGGCGCGCCTGCGCCTGCTGGCGGAAATGAGAACGACGCTCGATCGCGCGTCCGACACCGACGAGCTCGTGGAGGCCGCGCGCGACTTCGGCGAACGCCTCTTCGCCGGCCGTGACGGCGCGATCTACCTGACCCATCGCGGCGCGCCGCTGGTCCTCCTCGCCGCCTGGTGGGGCTCCGAGCCGATCGGCGCCGGTTTCGGCTGCGCGCGCATCGCCGTTCACCGTTTCGGCAACGGGGTGCATCCCTCGGTGGGCTGCCTGCGGTTGCGCGCCGCCGGCGAGACCGTCGGCTTCCTGACCCTTCTGACGCGCGATGCCGGTGCGATGGAGATCTGCGACGGCGCGACGGCGTACGGCGATCACCTCGCGCATGCACTCGCGTTCCTCCGCCTTCGCCAGTCGCAGCAGCACGCCGAAGTCCATACCTTCCTCAGACCCGCCGCGCCCGTGGGCGCCGGACGCGACGCAGCCTGACATCAGCCCAAGGAGCTTCCCATGAGCGCACTCGAATACGTCTCCACCGACCGCCGTAACGCCACCCGCGTCCGCATTGCCGGGGAAGTCCCGGTCCTGATCGGCCGCGGCCGGGGCGTGCTGATGGATCTCAGCGAGCGCGGGGCGAAAATCCGCCACCGGACCGCTGTCGTTCGCGGAGCCACGGTCCGCATCAGCATCGAATGGAAAGGGACCCGCTTCTCCGCCACCGCCGAGATCCTGGCCTCACGCGTAGTGACGCTGGGCGACAACGACGGCGGCGGGACGACGTTCGAGACCCGCCTCCGCTTCGCCCCGCTCGACCGCGACGCGTCCCGCGCACTGACCGGCATGCTCGACGACGTCAGCGGCATCGACGTCCGGCGCTGGGTGGCCAACCTCCGCGGCTGGGAAAACGAACCGTCGAACGTCGTCCCCCTCGTCGCCTCGGGCTCGTATCTCCGCTGCCGCCTGGCGGGAACGCGGTGGCTGGTGAAATGTACCCGCGACGGCAACCAGCCCGCGGACGGCTTCGTCGTCCCGGCCGGCATCCCGGACGACGAGATCGTGGTCCTCTGCGACGACTACGTCCGCGGCGGCGCAGAGGAGCGCCAGATGATCCGCCTCTTCGCCTCGGCCGCCGTGGATCACACGACGGTGGCGACGACAAGGTTGCGGGTGGTGCGGAATGAGTGAAGGGGGGCGGGAAGTGATTCAGAAACCAACGCAAGGCCCTTGCGCCTCTCTGCTGCCGTAGGCAGCTAAAGAACTGTAGGCCCGGCCTTCAGGCCGGGTACAAACGGGACCGCCCAGGTAAGCCCGCGTTAGCGGGCGACAGACCAGAAACGTGCGAACGATCTTCTCTGTCGCCCGCACGCGGGCTCGCCGGGGCGGGTGCTTGTTGTACCCGGTCTGTGATTTGTCACTCCCTTACGGCGAGACGCCGTCCGCCGGCGAGACGCCGCCGGACCAGCCCGCGCGACGCGGGCGCTCCACGCGCGGACGCACTATTTGCGATGAAGCCATGCGTCCGTCGCTTCGATACACGGACGGTCGATTCTCGAGGACCGCGGTCATGCGCCGGAGCGCCGACGTCGCGTCGGCTGGACCGGCGGCGTCTCGCCGGCGGACGGCGTCTCGCCGTAAGGGAGTGACCAAGGACCCTCGAGTTTGCGCCATTGGGCCTGAAGGCGGCGAAGAACGAAGGTGTGACCCCACGCAGAGCGCCGTAGGGTCGCGGAACAGGACCGTGTTGCGTTCGAGCGTCACCCACTCCGAGGCCAGCGCCTCGGGGGAGAGACACAGTACCTGCACCCGTGCCGCCTCCAGGCCGCGCTCGATCGCCAAGTAGATGTCGTCGCCGGGCTTTACAACCCAGTCATCGAACCACACCCGCAAACCCGCGTCCCGCAGCCGCTCGGCCAGCTTCCGCACCCGCGGCTTGTCCTGCGCGTTGTGGCTCAGAAAGACGTCATAGGTGAAGCCATCCGCCATGCCTTGACCTCACTTGGCAGTGTAGCCCGGACCAGCCGACGGGAACGTCGGCGCTCCGGTAGACGTCCGAACTCAACCGGGGGCAGAGCTTTGTTTTTCGGTGGCGAGAACGAAGGTGTGACCCCAAGCCGACAACTCGCAGGTTTGCGATTCAGGTCCCGTAGCTCGCGCCCGGGGTAGCTGTCACCCGTAACAACCTTATTGTGACTGATGTCGTCTGTAACAACGCCGATGGGCGGCGGACCACCAATAGTGGTCAAAACAGTCAGAAGTGAACAAATTGCGTCCTTCCGCGAGGTCACGCCTGGAGCAAATAGGCGCCGTCTGAACGACAACGGTGGCAAGAGCTGCCACTTTGATGGCAGGACTTGCCACTCAAGTGGCGCAGGTGTTCCGCTTCAGTGGCACGAGTTGCCACTCGATCGCGAGAAGTAGCCACTGAGTTGGCTCGATCTCCCATACCATTGATAGAAATTGCCACTTGAATGCGAGAACTAGCCACTTGATTGGCTCGAGCGCGCACTTCAGTGGCAAGAGCTGCCACTCGAATGGCAAGAGTTGCCACTGAAGTGGCGACTTTCGCCATTCGAGTGGGACCACACGCCATTCGAGTGGGATCGCACGCCACTCCAATGGGAGCTCCACGCACCAGAGTGGCCCGATTTGCCACCGGAGCGCGCATGCAAGCCATCGCTGTGGCAGAAGGAGGCACTCAGGTGGGCCGGACTGCCATGCGGGTGGAAGCAACAGGCAACGAGGCGCGCGAGGATGCCACCTGAATGGCGCAACCGGCCATCACAGCGCGATCGACACCCACCCGGATCGCGGATCTCGCCATGACCATCCGCCGGGTGCCGGGCCGACGGGAGCCATCACGTACTTCCAGCACGCCGCCGGCGACATCGAAGAGCTTCACGCCGACTCTACGGAGCGCCGACTGAAAGTCGGCGCTCCGTAGAGTCCCGCGCGCACCCTGCGGCGAGACGCCGCCGGCCGGGAATCCAGGGCATGTGGGAGAGTGCCGCGCGAGAGCGTGCCCGCGAGGACGCGGGCGGACCGGCCGACGGTGACGTCGGCGGTCCGGTTGCTCCGCCGCGGAGCGGCGAAAGACTTCTATCCGCCGCCGAAGGCGCCCGCCCCCGGACCGCCCACGTCGCCGTGGGCCGGTCCGCCCAATGGCCTTAACTTAAGCAGATCTCCGGGATGACCTCCTCGGTGAATGAGCGTTGGGCACGGACGTCCTTACTGAGTACGGCGAAGGGGGAGTTGCACCGTTTGATGGCGCGGGGGTAATGCCG
>DASPHC010000166.1:0-2172 GCA_035629865.1 Thermoanaerobaculia bacterium
GCCGCCGGTCAGGAGCTCTTCGATGGTTTCGCGTGTGCCGCGATGCGCTTCCTGCGCGTTCACGGCATCGACGAGATCCGCCGGGACGCTGTCGCGGAAGATGTCGTAGAACGCGGCCATATGGCCGGTCAGGTTCGTGGTCACGGCGAGACGCGCGCCCGGTTTCGCCACGCGCCGGCACTCCGCGATCGCTGCCTGCGGATCGGCGAAGTTGTTGATGCCGAGGTTCGAGGTGATGAGGTCGAACGTCTCGTCATCGAACGGCATGGAGACCGCGTCCCCTTCCACCAGATCGACGTTGGTCAGGCCGTACACGGCGAGCTTTCGCCGCGCCCGTTCGATCGCGGCTCCCCAGAGGTCGATCCCGGTGAAATGCGACGACGGGCCGTGCGCGTGGGCGAGCTCGAACAGCGGAAAGCCGGTGCCGCAGGCGACGTCCAGCCCGCGAATGTTCCGCCGCAGGTCGAGATTCTCGAAGAGTAACGCTCCAAACCGCGAGCCCCAGAAGGAGAGCTCGTCGTAGACCTCGGCGAAGTCGGGATGATCGATGAGACTCATGTGAGAGTCATCCCAGGGCGAACTCTCTCTGCGGCGTGTGGATCGCGCCGTTCGGGTCGAGCTGGCTGGCGTAGAGCGTCACCGAGCTCATGGCGAACGGCTCGGAGCGGAAGTCGCGGAGAGTGCGTTGGAAGAGGTCGATCGACGCGGGCGGCCAGGGATCGCGGATACGGACCAGGGTCAGGTGGGCCTTGAACTCGCCGCCGTCGAGGGCGACGCCGTTCTGCGTCACCACCTCGCGTACGGCGCGGGCGACGGCGCCGAACTTTTCCTCGGGATTCAGGCCCGCCCAGCCGACGCGCGCGCGGCGTGGGTTGGGGAAGAAGCCGCAGTCGCGGATGGAGGCCTCGAATTTCGGCACCTTCGCCAGCGCCTCGGTCAGCGGTGCGGAGATCCGGTCGAGCAGCGACTCCGGCTGCTCGCCGAGAAAGGCGAACGTGAGGTGCTGGGTCTCCTGGCGCACCCACGATCCGGCAGGCAGGCGCGGCCGTGCCGCGGCAACGCGCGCGTTGAGGTCGCGCAGGACCTCTCCCGGAAACGTAGTGGCGATGAAGAGACGCATGGACGGAAGGCGCGAAGATTGTACCGTGCGAAAGCCATGAAACGACCGATCGTCCTCTTCGCTCTTCTTCTTCTCGCTGCGATGACGGCGGCCGGGCAGTCCTCGCCCGACCCCCGGTACGAGCGCGTGCTCGTCCCCGTCTTCTTCTTCGGAGGCGGCGCTCACGGCGCCCAGTGGTGGACGGACCTGAACGTCCTCAGCATCGACGGGGACATCGAGCTGGCGGTCCCGCTGCTGCAGGGGAATCCGACGTGTCCGGCGCTCTGCGGCTGCGATGCGGAGAGAACGGCCGATGAGTGGGCTGCCGAGTCGGTCTGTCCGACGTTCGAAGACGACTCGGGCCTGATGCTGTACGTGCCGCGGGGGACCTCGCCCGACACGCTGCAGATCGCCGCCCGCGGCCGGGACATGTCTCGCGACGCCGACCGCTACGGGACGCAGATTCCGGTGGTCTGGGAGCGCGACCTCCTCGGCGACCGGATGATCCTGCTCGACATCCCCACCGACCCCCGTTACCGCACCGGCCTGCGCCTCTACGACGCGTATCAGTGGCAGGGGCATTACACGCTCCGCTTCTTCGATATGGCCAGGCTCCGGCAAGGCGACGACACGCCACTGCTCGTCCGGGGTGTGGAGCTCGACCACGACGTCGACCCGCGCGATGCCCCGAACCTCTTCATGCGCCCGGCCTTCGCCTTCATCGGCGACATCGTCGCCACGTGGCCCGAGCTGGCCGCCGCGAGCTCGGTCGCCATCGAGATCATCGGCTCCCACCCCATCGTCAGCCCGCCCGCCCCGGATCGCCGGTTCTACGCCCTGGCCAGCATTACGAACAACAACACGCAGGAGTTGACGATCGTCGCCCCGCGGTAGCGGGGTCAGGCCTTCATTTTTCGGCAAACAAGCAAAAGAAAGGTCTGAACATCCCGGTGGAAATTTCAAGCGATTTTTGCAAGGCGATCCGGCTTCGGAACGTAGTCGCGATCGTTCTTGAGCATCGACCAGATGACGCGGATGAGGTGACGTCCGAGAGCCCGGACGGCTTGGTTGTG
>DASPHC010000167.1:0-7462 GCA_035629865.1 Thermoanaerobaculia bacterium
AGCTTCACGGCGCCGGCACCGCCTTCCTTCAGGAAACGCCCTGCGTTGCGCATGCCCTCGTCTATCGAGCCCTGGTAGCTCATGAACGGCATGTCGCCGACCACCAGAGCGCGCTGGGCGCCGCGCCGGACAGCGCGGGTGTGATGCAGCATCTCGTCGACCGTGACGGGCACGGTCGAGTCGTAGCCCAGCACCACCATGCCGAGGGAGTCACCGACGAGGATGATGTCGGCGCCGGCGGAGTCGACCACCTTCGCGCTCGGATAGTCATACGCCGTGAGCATTCCGATCCGCTGCGTGGACTTCATCGCGCGAATCGCCGGAACTGTCACCTTCTTAGCTGGACTGCTCATTCACCCTCCTCGGTGGACAGAGAGGAGGAGTGGAGGACAGGCGATCTCGCCTGTCCGGACAGGCACGATTGCCTGTCCTCCACGCTTCGTCTCAGTCCGTCTACTCAGGATCCAAGCGGTACGTAGTACTGCGTGCCTTTTTGAGCGTTTCGAATCTGCTCCACGAGCTGGTCGAAATGCTCCGGCGTGTTTACGAAATCGATCTCGGTCGTGTTCACCACCAGCAATGGCGTCTCGTCATACCGGTAAAAGTAATGCGAGTACGCCTCACTGAGCTCTTGCAAATACGATGACGAGATTGCCTTTTCGTAGGCACGCCCGCGCTTCTTGATGCGCTTGAGTAGTGTATCAAGACTGGCCTGCAGGTAAATGACCAGTTCGGGCTTCGGCACCTGGTCCCACAGCAGGTCGTACAGCCGGTTGTAGATCATCAGCTCGGAGTCGTCGAGCGTGAGGTACGCGAAGATCTTGCTCTTGGCGAAGGTGTAGTCGGAGAGGATCAGCTCCGTGAAGAGGTCGCGCTGGGCGATCTGCCGCTGCTGGTCGAATCGCCCGAGCAGGAAGAACAGCTCGGTCCGGAAAGCCGCCCCCCGCTTGTCCTTGTAGAAGTCGTCGAGGAAGGGGTTGTCGGCGTCGTTGAGGATCTTCGTCCCGCGAAACCGCTTCGCCAGAAGGGAGGTCAGCGAGGTTTTTCCTACCCCGATCGGACCTTCGATGGCGATATGACGCCACGGGAGCGAGCTCACGGGGCGCAAGGATAGCCGAGAAGCGAGAGATGAGCGATGAGAGAAGCGAGAGATGAGCGATGAGAGATGAGCGATGAACGGGGGGTTGGGCCCATCTCTCATCGTTCATCGCTCATCTCTCGCTTCCCCCATCGCTCATCTCTCGTGATAGAAAGCCTGTCCCTTATGCTGAAGATCGAGGAATATCGGCTGAATAACGGCCTTCGCGTGGTGCTCAACGAGGACCATTCCGCGCCGCTCGTGGCGATCAACCTCTGGTACCACGTCGGCTCCAAGAACGAGCGGCCGGGGCGCACCGGCTTCGCCCACCTGTTCGAGCACATGCTCTTCTCCGGCTCCGAGCACGTCGGCAACAACGAGCATTTCCGCTACATCCAGTCGGTCGGCGGGGTGCTCAACGGCACGACGTTCTTCGACCGGACGAACTACTACGAGACCCTTCCTTCCAACTACCTCGCCCTCGGCCTCTGGCTGGAGTCGGACCGGATGGGCTTCTTCCTCCCGGCTCTGACGCAGGAGAAGCTCGACATCCAGCGCGAGGTGGTCAAGGAAGAGCGCCGGCAGCGCTACGACAACGTCCCCTACGGCACCGCGTTCGAGCGCCTCCTGCACCTCGCCTACGAGCCCGGCTACTCCTACCACTGGCCGACCATCGGCTCGATGGAGGACCTCGAAGCGGCGTCGGTCGACGACGTCCGCGAGTTCTTCTCCACCTGGTACCGCCCCGACAACGCCACCCTGACCATCGTCGGCGACTTCGTCCCCGACGAAGCCAAGCGGCTGGTCGAGCACTTTTTCGCCGACATCCAGCCGGGCGGCGCGTTCCCCCCGTTCACGCTGGAGCGCAAGCCGGCCGGCCACGAGAAGCGCGAGACCTTCGCCGGGCACGTGCAGCTCCCGCGCATCTACCGCCTCTACCACCTGCCGAAGATGGGCGACCGCGACTGGGTGCACGGCGACCTGCTGACCACCGTCCTCGCCGCCGACAAGGCCAGCCGCCTCGACCGCGCACTCGTCCACGAGCAGCAGATCGCCCAGGACGTGTCGGCCTATGTCCTGCCGACCGAGGCCACCGGCATCCTGATGCTGCAGGCGACGGCGCGCGAAGGGGTGGCCATCGAGGCCATCGAGTCCGCCATCGACGAGGAAGTGGCGCGCATCAGCGTCGGCGGGATCACCGAGGACGAGCTGACGCGAGCCAAGAACCGCGCCGAGATCGAATACGCGCACCAGATCGAGACCTTCGACTCCCGCGCCGACCTGATCGGGATGATGTCGACCTACTTCGGCGATCCCCAGAGAGCCCACACCTGGCTCGACCCGTATCGCGAAGCCACCGCCGACGACCTCGCACACATCGCCCGCAAATACCTGATCCCCGAGAACCGCGTGACCAGCATGTTCGTCCCGGAGAGCGCATGAGCATCGACCGTTCCACGGCCCCCGAGCCGGCCGCTCCCCGCCCGTATCACTTCCCACACATCACCCGGGCCACGCTGCCGAACGGCCTGCGCGTGCTGGTGGCGGAGAACCGGAACGCGCCGCTGGTCTCGTTGCGCGCGCTCGTCCGCTCCGGCGCCGATCACGACGTCGCCGAGAAGGCGGGGCTGGCGGCGATCGCGGCCGACATGCTCGACGAAGGGGCCGGCGACCGCGACGCGATCGAGCTCGCCGAGGACATCGGCATCCTCGGCGGCTCCCTCGGCACCGGCGCCGACTGGGACGCCTCCTACATCTCCTTCGACGTCCTGAGCCGCAACACCGAGCCGTCGGTCGCCATCTTCGGCAACGTGGTCGTGCGCCCCATGCTCCCCGAGGATGGCCTGGAGCGCGTCCGGTCGGAGCGCCTCAACGAGCTCCTTCAGCAACGCAACGAGCCGGGGGCGATCGCCGGAAAGCGCTTCGCCGGCCTGCTCTACGGCACCGGCGCGTACGGCAACTCCATCGGCGGCAAGAGCGAAAGCGTCGCCCGCATCACCCTCGACGACGTCCGCCGCTTCTACAGCGAGCACTACATCCCCAACAACAGCTCCGTCGTCGTCGCCGGCGACATCGACGCCCCCCGCGCGATCGAGCTGGTCACCCAGGCCCTCGGCGACTGGCAACGCGGAGAAGAACCGCCCCGCCCCACCGTCTCCCCGCGCCCGATCGCCGACTCGCGCATCTACGTCATCGACCGCCCCCAGGCCGTCCAGTCCGAAATCCGCGTTGGCCACCTCGGCGTCCCCCGCTCCACCGAAGACTACTTCCCCCTCTCCGTGATGAACGCCCTCCTCGGCGGCGTCTTCAACTCCCGCATCAACCTCAACCTCCGCGAACGCCACGGCTACACCTACGGCGCCCGATCCCAATTCGCCTTCCGCCGCCAGGCCGGCCCCTTCGTCGTCGGCGCCCCGGTGCGCAACGAAGTCACCCGCGAATCCGTCTCCGAAGTGCTCTCCGAATTGCGCCGTATCCGCACCGGCGACATCGAAGACCTCGAGCTCAACGACGTCAAGAGCTACCTCATGGGCGTCTTCCCCGCCACCGTCCAAACCGCCTCCGACGTCGGCAGCCGCCTCGTCGACATGGAGCTCTACGACCTCCCCGAGGATTACTTCGACCGCTACCGCGAAAACATCGCCGCGGTGAGCACGGAGGAGATTACGCGGGTGGCGAGCAAGTATCTGGATCCGGATCGGGTGTTGATTGTGATCGTGGGAAATGCGAGGGAGATCCGGGAGCCGTTAGGTGGGCTGGGGATGCCGATTCATGAGTTGGATATTGATGGGAATGTAGTCCCAGTGGCTTGATGCGTCCTCAGAGATTAGCCAGGCTTCTTACGAGTACGTCCGCCAGTCCTGGCGTGATGAAGAGACTCCGGCAGGCGTAAACTCCAGCGCTCCCATCTCGATCCTCTCGGGTCCTGGAGACGGCACTACGCCCCGGGTACGATCGGTTCCCACGCCTGGTCGCGATACCTTCGAACGAACTCCCGTGCTTCGGCGAGCGTCTCCGGATAGCGCGTGTACTTCCCGCGCGGATCGCGAACGCTGAAGAAACGGAAGCCGTGTTCCAGGAGAAATCGCACCTTTTCCCACTGCTGCAAGTCCGACCGTTTCGGTGGCTTGAACTTGCGGCTCGTACGATGGGCTGTTCCGCCACATTCAGGACATTTCATGGTCAGCGCCTCGGGGTCGTTGTGACGTTTGAACGCCTTACGACAACCAAGACATGCGTACGGAACGAGGTATGCCGGAAACGTAACCCGGGTGGGCGGTGTAGGTTGTGGTGTCTTCACGAAATTCGTCCTCTGAGCCGTCGAAGGACCACCGCTCAGGTGCGAGGCCCGCACACGAAATCGTAGCATCGGAAGACGGGCCTGTCGGGCCTCCTTCTTCGGGCAACGAACGAAGCTCTGACCCCACGACGATGCTCACCCGTCATCCTGACAGGCTGTGAAAAAATCGAGCACCCTCATTTGTAAGTAGCGAGTTACCGCAGCCGCCGTAGGCGGCGGAAGATCTGTAGGCCCGCCCTTCAGGGCGGGTATCGTGCGGCCCCCACGAAGGCGAGTCCGCGAAGCGGGCGACAGAACAGGGGATGCGCGGAAAACCTACGCTGTCGCCCGCTTCGCGGACTTGCCTTGTCTCCTCGACCTTTACCCGGCCTAAAGGCCGGGCCTACAGATCTTTCGCCGCCTACGGCGGCTGCGGCGGATCGCTCTTGCGAGGCCTCCAAGGCGATTTCTTCACAGCCTCTGACCGGTCGGTCTTTTCATCAACTCGAGCGACTATGATTCGCTCGCGCGCTACGGAAGGTCGGGTGGAACGAGCTGCCGCCGGCGATGCGATGAAACAGGCAAACTCGGAGCTTCGCGGCTCTGAAAATCAGGGCCGCGATACGAGGATGTCGCTTCGCGAGGCGACAATCTTGTCGAGCTACAAATCCGCGGCCGTTCGGGCACCTTGCTCCAGCAGCCAGTCGACGAGTTGCTGCTCGCCGCTCTCCTGTGAACCCGATCGGCGATCCCGAGGGCGGCACTCTGCCAGAGCGTGGTTTGCGCTCCCCGCTCGAGTAACTGGCGAGCGGCTTTCCACTGCGCGAAGACGACGGCGTCCGACATGGCGGTGCCGCCGGTGAAGACGGCGCCCGGAGCTTCGAGGTCGGCACCACCGTCCAGGAGCGCGTCGAGCACGGCGACGTCGTCGCTGCTCGCCGCCCAGTGCAGTGGAGTCTCCACGGCGCCGTCGCCGGTTGGCAGTTTCACGACCGCGTTCGGGTCGGCACCTGCGCCGATCAGGATCGTTACGGAGGCAGCGGCATCCGGGAAGTGACCGGGCCAGTCGGAGGCTATGTGGAGGAGAGTCCGGGCTACGCCCTTCCCGTCGACGATCCTGGCTTTGGGGAGATCGGGGTTGCTGGCGAGCAGGTTCCGCAGGTCGTCGAGACGGCCGGCGTGGATCGCGGAGATGACGGTGAGAGCCAGTGGGTCGGTTGCGGAAAGTTGCATGGGTGGGTGGCCATTATCCATATGGACCCACGTTCCCTGGCGGCGAGACGCCGCCGGCGCCGGGACGGCGCCGGACCAGCCGGCGCGGACGCCGGCGCTCCGTTGGTTGCGCGCCGGAGGCGCTACCGAAAGGTAGCCAGTGGCAAGCGCGAAGCACGCGGCTACCGGATCGACGACGCCGGTCCGCCGGTCCAACGGAGCGCCGGCTTTCAGCCGGCCGGTCCGCCGACCTTCGGTCGGCAGTGTGCGGGAAGGCGTCCCGAGAGACGGCCGGCAGAATGTCGGCGGACCGGCCGGCTGAAAGCCGGCGCTCCGGCAGCAGAGAGGGCACCTTTCAGTCCCCTTCGGGACGGCGCGATTCCTGCCACGGGACAGGGTGTCATCAACGGAGGTGTGCGCGATGAAGCTCTACACGCATCTGAACTTCGGCGGGAACTGTGAAGAGGCTTTTCAGTTCTATGCGGAGCTCCTCGGCGGAAAGATCGCTACGATGATGCGGGTCAGTGACTTGCCGGCTGACGTTCCGGCGCCGTCCGGCTCGGCCGATGCGGTGATTCACGCCGTCCTGAGCGTCGGCGAGGGCGAGTTGATCGGGAACGACGTTCCGCCGGACCATTTCAAGCCGGTGCGCAGCTCGTATCTGTACCTCGCCGTCGACTCGGCGGAAGAGGCGGACAGGATCTACGGTGCGCTCGCCGAGGGGGGCGAAGTGAGCATGCCGATCGAGGAGACGTTCTTCGCGACCCGGTTTGCCCAGCTTCGCGACCGCTTCGGCACGCTCTGGACAATCCTGCATCAGCGGCCTCGTTGATTTGTCTTTACGGACCGCCTCCGCTCGTATCGGCGTCGCGCTGGCTGCGCGGCCGCATGTCGGTCCAGACTTCCTCGATGTAGCGCAGGCAGTCCTGTTTCGGGCCCTGGAAGCCGGCGTCGGTCCAGCCGGGAGCGTTTTCGCGGTCGGCGGGCCAGATCGAGTATTGCTCTTCCCCGTTTTTCACGACCTTGTAAATCGTGGTGTCGTCACTCATGACGGCATCCTCCTCTTTCTTCTCAAAGCGCGCCATCACCACCACGGCCGCAGCGATGGCCTGCAGGGCAAGCAGCATCATCGACAGGCCGTGCAGGGCGCCGAAGCGGCGGCGGACGGGGTCGGTGGGGTCGAGGTCCGAGATGGCGACCGGGGCGGTGGCGCGGATGGCGCGGATGCGCAGGTCGACGAAGATCTGGCCGGCCGCGAGCAGGACGGCCGCGAACAGGAGCACCTGCACGAGACGGCGGAAATTGCGGCCGACGACGAGCAGGATCAGCGGGGCGACGAGGGCGATGTAATGCCAGCGGGTGAGCATGGAGCCGACCACGTTCGCGGCGACGGCCGGGTTGCCGGCGGCGCGGAAGGCGGCCGACGCGGCCAGCATCAGGAAGATCGCGCTACCGCACCAGACGGCGGCGATCAGGCGCTGAAGACGGTCCGTATGGCCTCCTCGTACGGCGGACGGAGCACGCCCCGCTCGGTGATGATGGCGCCGATCAGGCGGGCCGGGGTGACGTCGAACGCCGGGTGGCGGGCCCTCACGCCGCGCGGGGCGATGCACGAGCCGTGCATCTCCGTCACCTCGTCGGAGCTTCGTTCTTCGATCGGGATCCCGGCGCCGTTCGGGCAGTTCGGGTCGATGGTCGACACCGGCGCGGCGACGTAGAAGGGGACGCCGTGCGCGTGGGCGAGGACGGCCACGGTGTAGGTGCCGATCTTGTTCGCCGTGTCGCCGTTCGCGGCGATCCGGTCGGCGCCGACGATGACGGCGTCGAACTGTCCCTGCTGGAAGAAATGGCCGGCCATGTTGTCGGTGATGAGGGTGACGTCGATGCCGTCG
>DASPHC010000168.1:0-3170 GCA_035629865.1 Thermoanaerobaculia bacterium
CGTCGCATCATGTTTGCCGTCGAAGACATCGATGATGTCGTTGCCCGGCTCCGCGCCCACGGTGCCGAGCTGGTTGGCGAACTCGTGCAGTACGAGAACAGCTATCGGCTCTGTTATGTCCGTGGCCCTGAGGGCATCCTCCTCGCGCTCGCCGAGAAGATCGGCTGACGATCGATAACGCTGCGAAGCCGTCGCGGTCTGCCTGCGGCAACCGCGCGCGGAACGAGCCCGGCATCGCGACACTGTTCCACGGAAAAAGAAGCGACCAGGCGGTGAATCGGCCGGCGATCGGCGGCGGAACAACGCGCCGTTCGCTGAGCTCGGCGAGACTCTAGCCAGGAAGATTCTTTACGCATATATTGAGCGCATGCCGAAATGGTGCATGCTCCTCGCCGCGCTGCTCCTCTCCGCATCCCTCCACACCGCATCGCTGCACGCCGCGACCATCGACGTCCGCATTGAGCGCGGTACGTACACCGGTCCGCTGACGCTGCACGTCGGCCAGCCGGACGGGGATCACGAACCACACTGGGTCACCAGCCGCGCCGTCGGTGCGGAGCCGGTGCGCTTCGAGGGTCTTCCCACCGGCATGTACGTGGTCGCGCTCCATGGCTCCGCGCCGACGGAGCGCTTCTTCCAGAAGATCAACGTCGGAGCGGACGACGAACGGATCCTCCGTCTGAACGTCCCCAAACGAAGACTCACCGGTCAGCTCACCATGGGCGGCAAGCCGCTTGGTGGCGTCATCGTCACTCTCCAGCACGACACGTGGAACTGGACCTCGCGCCTGACCGCCGACGCTGACGGCCGAATCTCGGCGCCGCTGTGGGACGAAGGCGACTACCTCGTCGATCTGCGCGAGGGCAACCTCACCGCTCCGGTGAAGCTCATGGCCGCGCTCGGGGGCGCCGAGGCGAAGCTCGACGTCGCCCTGCCGAACCGCCGTATCCGAGGCGTGGTGGTGGACGAGCAGGGGAACCCGATCGCGAAGGTGAAGGTGATCCTGCGCGGCGAGCGCGAGGGATTGATCGCGCCGATCCCCATCCTCACGACGAAGGACGGCCGCTTCGACTACCCCGGAATCGAGCCGGGACGCCACACGATGCGCGTCAACGCCGACGGCTACCTCGCCGCGGCCGATCTCTCCTTCGACGTCACGGCCGCGGACGAGGTCGTCGAGCGCAGAATCACGCTCGCCTCGGGCACGACGCGCGACCTGCAGATCGTCGACGTGCACGACGAGCCGGTCGCGGGCGCGGTCGTGCTGGCGTCGACGGACGGGCATGTGCGTGCGCTCGCCAACACCGACGCCCGGGGGCGGGCGCGCATCGCCATACCGAAAGACAGCGCCTGCGCGATCTGGATCGTGCCGAACGGCGGCTCGCTCGCCGCGTACCGGCTCGAGCGCGCGGCCGCGGCAGGCGCGACCCGCATCGTCGTCCCCGAGGCCACGGCCTCGCTGGACGTGCAGACGCTCCTCTCGGACGGCACGCCGCTGCCGAACGTCTCGTTCGTGCTCCGCTACAACGGCGAGCTCGCACCGGTGGACGTGGCGAACCTGATGCGTCGCGGCGGCAACTCGCTGTCGACGAACGCCGACGGGGTGGCCTCGCTCGGGCGCATCCCCTCCGGCACGTACGAGCTGTGGCCGTACATCACCGCCGACGAGGCCGCGGCGCTCGTCGATGCCGCGGCGCCCGCGAAGGCGCCCGTGCACGTCACGGTCGCGGAAGGCCGGCACACGGCCACCGTCCGCTTTGAAAAACGAAATTGATCGGCGCCGTCAGTCGCCCCCCTATCGAAGGAGGAAGCCATGAAGAAATTTGTCCGTCTGCTCGTTCCCCTCGTGCTCCTGCTGGTCGCGGTTCCGTCGTACGCGGTCTGCGGGTTCTGCCAGTTCGACTGTACCTGTTTGCCCTGGTCAGGATCCGGCACCAATTGCAAGCCCGGCACTTCCGGCGGCGAGTGCTGCAGAGAGGTCATCGTCCCCACCTGTTTCAGCGACGGCACGGACACCGCGACGCCGCTGGTCACGCAGTACACGATCGCCTCGGTCGAGGTCATCACGATCGACGCCGGCGAGACGCAACCGATCCGCGTTGCGGAGCAGCAGCAGCCCGCGCCGGTCGAAATTGCCTCGGTCCGTCCCTGATGCACTGAACGGCAGCTGACGGCGCCGCCATGGAGGAATCATGAGAAAGTTCGACATCGGCGCTGCTGGTTGGGCGTTGGAGCGGAGCGCCGGCGTCGGGAGACGCCGGCGCTCCACTGTCGTTTGGGGGCGCCGTTACCGGGGGTAGCCCCTGCAGTCGCCGCCGCCCTCCAGGCAGGAAGCCTTGTCGCCCGAGGGAGCCCTGCATGCCTGGGAGTTCCAATCCCGGCAAGGCACGATCGAGCCGCCGCAGGTCCAGGCACCTTTGTACTTGCATTTGCACGCGGCATTCGGCGGGGCCGCGAGAGAAATGATGCAGCCGCCCTTGCGGTAATCGCAGTCGCACTTCACGTCTTTGTAGCCCTGGCAATCGCCGCGTCCCTGGAGACAGCTTTCGAACGAAGTGGAAGGACTCTGGCAGGCTGCCGAACCCGGATCCTGGCAAACCACGGCCGTACCGCCGCAGGTCCACGCGCCCTTGTACTCGCACTTGCATGCCCACCCTGCCTGCACGGCGCGGCTGATGCGGCATCCGCCCGGGCTGTAGTTGCAGTCACACGAGGGCACCTGCGTCTGCACCACGGTCCCCACGGCCCGGGGGAAAATGGTTCCGTCGTCGCCAGCGAAGCGGATGGACAACGTCGGCGTTGTTGTCAACGACCTCGCAGCTGCGGTCGCGTTCTTCAAGGAACTCGGTTTGGAGTTGGAGGGCGAGGCGCAAGTCGAGGGACGCTCGGTGGACCGCCTCATCGCGCTCGACGGCGTTCGGTGCGACATCGCAATGATGCGGACGCCGGACGGCCATGGCGGCGTCGAGCTGATGAAGTTCCAGAGACCGACGGCTCACAGCGCTGAGCCGAACAACGCCCAGCCGAATACGCTCGGCATCCGTCGCATCATGTTTGCCGTCGAAGACATCGATGATGTCGTTGCCCGGCTCCGCGCCCACGGTGCCGAGCTGGTTGGCGAACTCGTGCAGTACGAGAACAGCTATCGGCTCTGTTATGTCCGTGGCCCT
>DASPHC010000169.1:0-3406 GCA_035629865.1 Thermoanaerobaculia bacterium
GGCGGCCAACGCTTTCTTTGAGCCTGCGAGGTACTCGCCCGGCACCCCGTCGACGATCTCGACGGCCGCGATCCCGCGCACCAGCAGGGCCTTCGCCTCGCTGGGGGTGCTGCCGACGTCGATCGTCACTGCGACCTCCGGGCGCGACGAGAGCGCCCGGACCTTGGGGGCCGTCGTCGCCGTGCAGATGACGATGTGCTCGCCGTTCCAGTGGAATCCGATCGGGATCACGCACGGTAGGCCGTCCCGTCCGTTGTAAGCGACCCGGGCGAGCTGCGCGGACTCAAGCAATTCGATCGCGCCGGCCTGCCCGAGCTCTCGGTCGAGTTCCTGGCGGTTCATCTTGTGTCTCTCCTTGTCGTCGGCTGCACGTGTCGAGGCCTTCACCTGGTGAGCGGAGCCGGTCAGAGCTTCTCGACACGACCCGGCCGGTGAATGCCCTCGACGATCTATCCCGAGGGCTCGGTGCAGTCGAAGCACGCACGCTCGATCCGCCCGCCCCACTCGTAGTTCCCGTTGCCGTAGAGGTACGACCGGCCGCCGATCTCGTTCTCGAAGGTCATGAGGGCCGAGCGCGAGAAGCCGCGTCTGACCAGCCTGCTCCGAACCTGATAGCGACCGCTGCCGATGTCGTCGTTCCAGCCTCGACAGACCTCCCAGTTGTAGGTCGTCCGGGCGCGTACGCGGAGCGTCTCGTTCTCCAGATCGGGATTGGTGCGATGGCGCTGGCTCACGATGTAAGCGCCATGAACATAGTCGCCTGGCCGGAGCGTCACGGTGTTGCTGATGCACGGCCGGAACGACGGGTGCTTCGGCGGAAAGCGCAGGAAGCTGTGGAAGTTCCCAAGGTCCGTGTTCTTGAGGTAGTACGCCTGGGCCGGAGCCGCGGCTCCGGCCAGCGAGGCGGTCGCGACGACCGAGAATGCGACGGCGAGCGACGCGACCAGTGCTCTTCTTCGTGTGCGCATACGCGAAGCCTGGCGGCTCCATCAGGCCCCGGCTATCCCAGGAACCTGGGTTCTGCGCGCGCTTGCCCCACGCGTCCTCGAGGTGCCATGGAATAAATCTCTCCTGGCTGGAGTCGTGGATGGTGAAGGGGCGGACGGGTACTACTTCTCCGCCGTGCTCGCGATCCCAAGGAGTTCGATGGATGCCGGCCCACGACGCGATCCGCGGCGAGATCCTCCGTCTCGCTGACCGCGATCTGGACCGCTACGACTTCGCCCGTGAGGGGGCGCGCGTACTGCGCCGCGCCGTCCCGTTCGACGCGATCGCCGGCGTCTGGTTCGACCCGGAGACCGGGCTGCCGGTCGACGAGTGGATCGACAACTCCCTCGCCGGCGGCGCGAGTTCCCGCCTGCCGGAGATCGGGCTCCACGAGACCGACATCACTGCGTTCAGGCAGCTGGCCGCCTCGGGCCGACCGGCGGCCAGCATGAGCGAAGCGACCGGCGGGACCCTCGACCGCAGCCGTCGGCCCCGCGGTTTGGGCGACGAGCTCCGGTCCGTGTATTCCGGCGACTCAGGCATGTGGTGCGGATACGTGATGTATCGCGAACGCGGCGCTCCCGACTTTGCGGGGCGGGAGGTGGACCTGATCGCCTCGCTCAATGGCGGGCGCACGGACCTCCAGCGCGTGAGACTCCAGCAGGATCTCTCGTCGGATGTGGGCGACGGCGATCCCGGCCTGCTGCTCCTCGACGACCAGGACGGCGTCGAGATGGCCAACCCTGCCGCTGCCGAGTGGCTCGATGAGCTGGGCGCTCGCCGGCGGCGGCTTCCGGTGGTCGTGTCGGCGGTCGCCCAGCGCGCTCGGGAGATCGCGTCCGGAGACAGCGGCCACGCGGCGACGGCGCGCGCTCGGACGGCATCCGGGCGATGGATCACCGTACGCGGATGGGTGCTGCAGAACGGCAGCGAAGCCCGTACCGCGATCACGCTCGAGCCGGCGCGCGGCCCCGAGCTCGCCGAGCTCCTCGCGGAGGCCTACGGCCTCACCGCGCGCGAGCGGCGCGTGTCCAAGCTCGTCGCGCAAGGCCTGCCCAACGCCGCGATCGCCGCCCGGCTGTACCTGTCGACCTACACGGTCCAGGACCACCTCAAGGCGATCTTCGAGAAGCTCGGCGTATCCAGCCGCGGACAGCTCGTCGCGAGGCTTTTCCTCGATCCGTACCAGCGGTCGGCGGGCGCCTGACGACTACGCCTGAATCGAGCGGATCACACCGGTTCTCAGCCCGGCTCGACCGACAAGACATGGTTGAAGACCCGGCGCGGATCCCATCGGCCCTTCGCTTCCTGGAGCTTGTTGTAGTTCCCGCCGTAGTACAGCTCGGACCATGGGACGCCTGATTGGTTCCATTCCGCTTCCAGAAGATCCGGGTCCGGCCAATTGACGAAGCAGCCGCCGGTCCGATCGTTGGGTACCGGCACGCCACCGGTGGCTGCGAACACGTCCCGATAAAGCGTTCGGTTCCACGTCAGGTGCTTTTCGTCCTCGTCTGGGTTGTCCCAGAAATTGCCCACCGCAAACAGCGCTACCGAGTCTCGCTCGGCGACGGCAGTGTCCTGCGGACTCCACGCGTTGATCTTCCCTCCCCACGTCGTGAATCCAGCCATGGCGCCACGCCATCCATAGTCGTCACTGGTCAAGCGCTCGAAGATCGTCCTGATCTGTGATCCGTTCAATGCGGATCGCAAGAACGCACCCTTGGTCTTCGAACGCAGTTGCGTCGCCGGTAGGCCCAACACGTCGGGTACTTCCCGAGCATGGATCGTGGTGTACAGCCATGGCGCGTCATCTTGTGTCGTCTTCATGCCGTTCGGCACATTCGCTGTCACCTCGGCAAAGTACGTGTCCAGCGCTTCGCTACTTCGCGGCTGCCCGGGATCGACCTGGCCGGTCAATGTCACCGCGCCGAACTCCTTGCGGAACAAGAGCAGCACGCCAAACACGGATGCCGCGGGGCTCTCGGGCGAGCTGTTTTGTTCACACCAGCGCATGTAGTTGTTGACCAGCGTGGTGAATTTCTCTTCGTCGAGGTCCGCCCAACGCCACGCAACGGAGGCCATCGTGTAGCCGGAAGGCCGCTTCGGCAGAAGGAGCGTCGGGTCGTCGCCCTCCCGATCTCGGCTACGGAACCAGAATTTCGTTGCCACACCGAAATTCCCACCACCGCCGCTGGTCTGCGCCCACCACAGGTCACGATGTGGGTCGTCCTCTTCTCGCGTCGCGGACAGCGCCTTCGCCTTGCCGTTCTCGTCGACCACGACGGTTTCCACCGCGTACAGGTGATCGGACATCTGGCCGTACAACCGCGACAACGGGCCGAAACCGCCGCCGGTCACGAGCCCTCCCATGCCAACACCGGTACCGCTACCTCCTGGCAAGGTCACGCCCCAGCTCATA
>DASPHC010000170.1:0-25314 GCA_035629865.1 Thermoanaerobaculia bacterium
AGAACAGAAGGGCCGCGCAGGGTCGTGTTCTGTCGCCCGCTCCGCGGGCTGGAAAAAATGGCCACGGTTGACCCGGCCTAAAGGCCGGGCCTACAGATCTTTCACCGCCTTCGGCGGTTCCCGCAAGATCAACGGCCACCTATTTCCAGGGACCTGTACTTAGGTCGTAAGACTGATAGGACCTATGGGACCTATAGGTCCTATTCGTCCCATAGGTCCTATTCAGTCCTACGTCACAAACTGCAGAAACTCCCCGGCCGGCACCGGCGGCGTGATCAGGAAGCCCTGCATCTGGTCGCAGGAGTGGCGCCGCAGGAAGTTCGCCTGTTCGGTGAACTCCACCCCCTCCGCGATCACCTTCAGCCGCAGGCTGTGGGCCATGGCGATGATGGCGGTGACGATGGCGGCGGTGTCGGGGTCGCTGGTGATGTCGCGGACGAAGGACTGGTCGATCTTCAGCGTGTCGATCGGGAAGCGCTTCAGGTAGCTCAGCGACGAGTGCCCGGTCCCGAAGTCGTCCAATGAGATCCGCAGTCCGAGCTTCTTGAGATCGTAGAGCGTGCGGATGCTCGTCTCCGGACTCTGCATCGCGCTGCTCTCCGTGATCTCCAGCTCCAGCAGGCGCGGCGGAAGCCCCGTCTCCGCCAGGATCGTCCGGACGCGGTCGACGAGATCGGCCTGCTGCAACTGCGTCACCGACAGGTTCACCGCCAGCGACAGCGAGCGGTGCCCCGCGTCGTGCCATTCCTTCGCCTGACGGCAGGCCTCGCGCAGCGCCCACGTGCCGATCGGAATCATGCTCCCGGTCGCCTCGGCGAGGGGGATGAACACCGCCGGCGGGATGGAGCCCATCTGCGGGTGGTTCCAGCGCAGCAGCGCCTCCATGCCGGTGATGCGGCCGGTGCGGAGGTCGAAGATCGGCTGGTAGTGAACCTCCAGCTCGTCGCTCGACATCGCCTTCCGGAGGCCGTGCTCGAGCGCGATCCGCTGCAGCGCCTTCGCGTTCACCAGCGCGTTGAAGAGCTGGTAGTTGTCGCGGCCGACTTCCTTGGCCTGGTACATCGCCGTGTCGGCATTCTTGATCAGGCTCTCCGCATCCGTCCCATCCTCGGGGAAGAGGCTGATGCCGATGCTGGTGGTGATGAAGAACTCCCGTCCCTCGATGTGGAACGGGTAGCGGACGGCCTCGATGATCTTCATCGCCACCGGAGCCGCGTCGTCGGAGCGGTGGAGGTGGGGGAGGAGGACGGTGAACTCGTCGCCGCCGAGACGGGCCACGGTGTCGCTCTCGCGGACGCAGGCCTGCACGCGCGCGGCGACGGCCTGCAGGAGCTGATCGCCGATGTTGTGGCCGAGGGA
Source organism: Thermoanaerobaculia bacterium (assembly GCA_035629865.1). Lineage (GTDB taxonomy): Bacteria > Acidobacteriota > Thermoanaerobaculia > Gp7-AA8 > Gp7-AA8 > QHVT01. The sequence goes on from DASPHC010000170.1 coordinate 1,360, forward strand.
ATCGTTGATGACCTTGAAACGATCGAGATCGAGGAAGAGCACCGCCAGGTGCGAGCTCTCCCGCTGCGCGTGCGACAGCGCCACGGTCAGCCGGTCCTTGAACAGCAGCCGGTTCGGGAGCGTGGTCAGCGCGTCGTGGTAGGCGAGGTGCTTGATCTGCTCCTCGGCGTACGTCCGCTCGGTGATGTCGCGGACGACGCAGACCATCCCGCCGCCGGAGATCGAGGTGAGGGAGATCTCCTGCGGGAAATTCACGCCGTCGCGGCGGAACCCCGTCGCCTCGCCGCGCCACCGCCCGCGCTGGTGCACCAGGGGGACGATGGTGGTGATGAAGCGGACCTGCTCCTGCGGCTCGTACAGATCGCAGAGCGAGCGACCGAGCAGCGACTCGTTGTCGAAGCCGAACAGCTTGGCCAGGGCGTCGTTGAAGTAGGTGAACTCGAGACGCTCGTCGAGGATGCCGATGCCGTCCATCGACGCGGTCATGGCGGTCGACTGCTCGCGCAGCATCTCCTCGGCGCGCCGTCGCTCGGTGATGTCGGTGGCGACGTGGAGGAAGCCGGTCACCGCGCCGTCGTCGGAGCGGAGGGCCGTCACCGAGACCGCGACGGTGATCTTCGCCCCGTCGCTCCGGACGTAGGTCCACTCGTGCTCGCCGACGTCGTCGATGAGGTGCGGGCCGCCGTGGACGTCGGAGAGGAGGCGGCGGCCGATCATCTCGGCGGCGGTCTGGCCGAGCATCCGCTCCGCGCCGGCGTTGAAGACGGTGATGACGCCGTTCGGGTCGGCGGCGATGATGGAGACCCGCGTGGCGGCGTCGAGCACGGCCTTGCGCTGCGCGTTCGCGGCGCTCACCGATTCCTCGGCACGCTTCCGCTCGGTGATGTCGTAGACGAAGCCTTCGAAGTAGAGCGTGCCGTGCGACGAGCGGATGCCGTGGGCGTTGAGCTGGACGTTGATCGGCGAGCCGTCCTTCCGCCGCCACCGCAGCTCGACGCTGTTCGCGTAGGCGTACGGCTCGAAGCGGCGGGCCAGCTCCTCGCGCTGGTCGGCGTCGTGGTAGATGTCGCGCTCGAGGTTTTTCGTGAGCAGCTCTTCGACCGAGTCGTAGCCGAGCATGCGTGCGAGCGTGGCGTTGGCGGTGACGAGGCGGCCGTCGCGCGTCGACTGGTAGATGCCGACCGGGGCGTAGTCGAAGATGACCCGGTACTTCTCTTCCGACTGCTGCAGCGCCAGCTCGGCGCGCTTGCGCTCGGTGATGTCGTGGACGATCGAGTAGAGGAGATGGCGCGAGCCTGCTTCGATCGGTCCGGTGTGGACCTCCACGTCGCGGATCTCCCCGTTCGCGCGCATGTGGCGGAAGTGGAAGTAGGTCCGCTCCTTCGTGGAGGCGCGGGTCAGCTCCGAGCGTACCTGGTCTTCGCCCCGGATGTTGATGTCCCAGATCCGGAGGGCCAGCAGCTCCTCGCGCGTGTAGCCGTAGAAGTCGCAGGCGGCCATGTTGGCGTCGACGATCTCGCCGGTGGCGGGATCGATGAGCAGCTTCACCGCCCGGTTGGCCTCGAACATCTGCCGGTAGCGGCGCTCGCTGGCCCGCAGCGCTTCCTCGCGCCGCTTGTGCTCGACCGCCGACGCCACGTGCTGCGCGACGAAGACCAGGACCTCCAGGTCCTTCTCCGAGTAGCGCTTCGTGTCGTCGTAGAGCTGCATCCCGATCATGCCCCAGGTCGTGTCGCCGGTCTTGAGCGGCGCGCCCATCCAGTCGACGCTGGGAGTGCCGACCGATTCGACCTCGCCGGCCTGTTCCAGTTGCGCGAACACCTCCGGCGGCGCCAGGAGCGGCCTGCCGGTGCGGAGGACGTACGCGGTCAGGCCGCGGCCGGGGTTGACCCACTCGACCTTCTGGTCGAACTCGTCGACGAAGTAGGGGAAGAAGACCCGGTGCGCCTCCGGGTCGTAGTCGGCGATGTAGAAGTTCTTGGCGTGCATCAGCTCCGAGATGACGCCGTGCACCGACGCATAGAACGCGTCGAGGCTTTCGCCCTCGCGGCTGAGCTGCGCGATCCGGAAGAGCGCCGACTGCAGCTTCTCCCCCTTCACCATCTCAGTGATGTCGCGGAAGTACCAGGCCCGCCCGCGGATCGCCCCTTCGACGATGATGGGGACCGTGGCGCGGGAGAGCGTCCGGCCATCCTTGAGCAGGACCCGGTCGTCGCTGCGGACCTCGCCCGGATGCTCGTAAAGGTAGTTCACCAGCTCGATGAACGACGACCAGTCGGCGACCGCGTCGGCGGCATAGCCGAGGAGCTCGTTGTCGTCCGCGTTGTCCGCGACGGCCTCGGGGATGCGCCAGATGTCGAGGAAGCGGCGGTTATAGGTGAGGACGTTCCCTTCGGAGTCGACCACCAGGACCCCTTCGAGGGTCGCTTCCTGCTGCGCCCGCAGGATGGCCACGCTGGTGCGCACCTCCTCGGGGGAGACCGTCCTCGCTCCCCGCACCAGGCGCGCAAGGGCACGCTTCGCCCGCTGCAGTCGAGACAGGCTGGGCGGATCGATGGTTACTTCCGAAGGGAGCGTCATTCCGGTTGAGGTCGAGGGATTTTATCAGTCGCCCGGAGTGCCGTGTTCCCGGAAGTACTGCCACTGCTGGAAGGCGAGGTAGACGAACCAGGCGATGTAGAACGCCGGGAACAACCAGCCGATCGTGAAGGCGTAGATCGCCACTCCCGCCCCGACGATCATGGCGATCCAGATCGCGATCACGAAGGCGGTCTTCTCGCTGAGGAACGTCCGGAGCAGTTCGCGCGTGGCGTGGCCGCCATCGAGCGGCGGGACCGGCACCAGGTTGAACAGGGCCCAGAACTTATTCGCGGCCAGCATGAGAGGGAAGAGGACCTGGAGCATCCGGTCGGTGTTGCCGAGCTCCGTGCGCATCAGCAGGCCGGAGAGGATCATCAGGAGGAAGCTCGCGGCCGGCCCGGCGATACTGATCAGGAAATCCTGCCACGGCTGCGCGCGGCGCTGGTTGACGGTCACGCCGCCCATCCCGCCGAGGATGATGCTGCTCGAGCCGAAACCGAGCACCGCGATCATCGCGGCGTGGGCCAGCTCGTGGATCAGGACGCTCACGAACAGGATCGGAATCCAGATCAGCGCGTACTGGATCCCCAGGCCGGGGTTGTAGTTCAGCACCACGAACAGCCCGATCAGGATGAAGAAACTGAAGTCGATGTCGATGGACGTCTTGCCGATGGAGCCGAGGTGGAGCATGCGTCCCGGAGTATCGCACGGGGGGCCATGAGGGATTGAGGATTGAGAATTGAGGATTGAGGATTGGGGATTCCCGTTGTCATCCTGAGCCCGAGGAATGCTCCCACGTGCTCAAAGCACGGCGGCGAAGGACCTGGGCGGGTGGGGGAGCGCTGCGTGCCCCCACCCGCCCAGGTCCTTCGCCGCCATGGTTCCCGTTCTTGCGGCAATCCCCTCTGGCTCAGGATGACAAGGGGAATCCCTAATCCTCAATCCTCAATCCTCAATCCCACGAGCTCTTCCCACGGCGCCGGCCGGGCCAGCAGGTAGCCCTGGCCCTCGGTGATGCCGAGGTCGCGGCAGACGCGGAGCTGTTCCTCGGTCTCGATGGCCTCGGCGATGGTGCGGGCGCCGATGGTGTCGGCGCAGCGGGCCACCAGCTCCACCAGGCGCCGGCGGATCGGGTCGTTCTCCACGCCGTGGAAGAGCGAGTGCCCGACCTTCAGATAGTCCGGCTGCAGCTCGGCCACCGCCTCGAGCGTCGCGTAACCGGAACCGCAGTCGTCGATGGCGATCTTGAAGCCCATCTTCTTCAGCTCGTGCAGCGTCCGGCGGAACGTGCGGTAGTCGCGGATGGCGCTCCGCTCCGTCACCTCGATCACCACCTGCCGGTTGCACTGGAAGAACGGCTCGAAGACGTCCGTGCCGCGGTGCTGGATCTGCTGGATGAAATGCGACTCCAGGTTGAAGAAGAGATAGCCGCGGGCGCAGACGTCGTTCAGCCACGGCACCACGTTCTCGATGCAGAGCACCTCGAGGTCCCACACCAGGTCGAAGTCGCGGGCCAGCTCGAACAGCACCTCGGGGTTCTCCAGCTCCGTCCCCGAGGGACCGCGGGACAGCGCCTCGTACCCGATGATGGCCCGCGTTTCCAGATTCACCACCGGCTGGAAGACCGTCGTGATCAGGCGGTCGTGGATGGTGCGCAACAGCCGCTCGCGCATGGAGTGGTAGTAGCGCGTCTCGCGGCGCTCGGCGACGTCCTTCGCCTCCCGGACCGCGTTGTAGAGGATGCGCGAGGCCAATTGCGGCTGCGGCTGCGTCGTCGAGCCGCCGGCGAAGACCACCACCTCTTCCTTCAGCGACGCCTCCACCGGCAGCGACTTGAGCGACGCGCGGGCCATCCGCTCCAGGTCGCGGGCGATCTGGGCGATGTTCTGCGACTTCTTCTCGCGGCTGAAGCAGTAGAAATCGTTCGCGCCGGAGTGGCTCGTGCCGATGACGACGTCATTGCCGAGGACCGGCGTGACCATCACCCGCAGCCCGCGCACGAACTGGCGGCGCAGCTCGTCGAAGGCATCCCAAAGATTGCGCTCGCCCATCCGGAACAGCGGCTCGACCTCGATGCAGAAGACGGTGAGCGTGTCCCCCTGCTCGACGATCTTGCGGAGGTCGTCCACCACCACCGCGAGCGTCGGCACCTCGGTGGTCGAATCGAAGAACAGCTCGCGCAGCCGTGCCGCCTGGTCGCTGCGCAAAGACATCGTCCACCACATGTCGTCGCGCGCGGCCAGCATCTCGTCGACGATGCGGCGGAGGGTCTCCAGCCCGACCGGCTTGATGAGATAGCGGTCGGCGCCCATCCGGAGCGAGCGCTCGCGGTTGAGCGTGTCGGAGGAGCCGGTGAGCATCACCACCGGGATCTTGGCGGTGAGGGGATTCGCGCGGAGGGCGCGGATCATGTCCCAGCCGTTGTCGGCGGCGCCGAGGTCGATGTCGATCAGGGCGAGGTCGGGCGGATCTTCCTCGACCACGGCCAGCGCCTCGGGGACGCTTCCCCGCCAAACCGTACGATAACTGCTCTCCGAAAGAGCGGCCTGCACGAACGTCCCGACCGACTCGTCATCGTCGAGGATGAGAACGACTGCTTGTCTGCCTCGGGCCATACGCCTCGCCCGGCGCTATCCTATCGCGCCATGCATTTCGAAACCAAAGCTGTGCACGCCGCGGCCCAGGTCGACCCCGAAACCGGTGCGATCGCGCCACCCCTCCATCTCTCCACCACGTTCCAGCGCGACGCGCAGGGAGAAACGCCGCGCGGCTACGGCTACATCCGTGAGGAGAATCCGACACAGGACCGCCTCGAAGAAGCGCTCGCGGCGATCGACAACGCCGCCGCCGCGCTGGTGTTCGGCTCCGGCATGGCCGCCGGCGCCGCGCTCCTGCAGGCCCTCCCGCGCGGCTCGCACGTCCTGCTGCCCGACGACTGCTACTACGGCTACATCGCCCTGGCGAACGACTACTTCGAGCGCTGGGGCCTCACCTTCGACACCGTGGCGATGGAAGACCTCGACGCCGTGCGAGGGGCAATGAAAGGGGAGACGCGCGTGGTCTGGGCCGAATCGCCCTCCAACCCGCTGCTCAAGGTCGTCGACCTCGTCGCGCTGGCGAAACTCGCGCACGAGAGGGGAGCGATCCTCGTCGTCGACGGCACGTTTGCCTCGCCCGCGCTCCAGCGCCCGATCGGTCTCGGCGCGGACGTCGTTCTGCACTCCACCACGAAGTACCTCGGCGGCCACAGCGACGTGCAGGGAGGCTCGCTCACATTTGCGAAAAAGGACGCGCTGTATGACGGCACGCAGCACGTGCGCAAGATCGGCGGCGCCGTCGCGTCACCCTTCAACTCGTGGCTCGTCCTCCGCGGCATCCGGACGCTCGCCGCCCGGATGCGTGTCCACAGCGAGAACGGCATGGCCGTCGCCCGGTTCCTGGCATCGCACGAGCGTGTCGAAGCCGTCTACTACCCGGGGCTCGAGACGCATCCCCGCCACGACGTCGCCCGCCGCCAGATGTCCGCCTTCGGCGGCATGCTCTCCTTCCTCGTCCGCGGCACCCGTGCCGACGCTCTCGCCGTGACGACACGCACGAAACTCTTCCTCCCCGCCACCTCCCTCGGCGGCACCGAAAGCCTCATCGAGCACCGCCAGTCGAGCGAAGGCCCCGGCAGCCGGACGCCGGAGAACCTCCTGCGCTGCTCCGTGGGACTCGAGCACCCGGAGGATCTGATCGACGATCTGCAGGCGGCACTGAGGTAATCGGGATTCATTCAGAAGACCACCGCCAAAGCCATCATGCACTGTGCTGCCGTAGGCAGCTAAAGATCTGTAGGCCCGGCCTTTAGGCCGGGTACAGCGCCGATGGAGTTTCGAGCCCGCGTAGCGGGCGACAGAGGAGAAAACACGCGGACGTCTTTTCTACCGCCCGCTACGCGGGCTCACCTGATGACCCCGGCTGTACCCGGCCTGAAGGCCGGGTCTACAGATCTTTTGCTGCCTACGGCAGCAGAGCAGCCTCCCACCCGGAGATGAAAAGAAAGCTCTGGTAGACCCGTGGGCGGCCTCCCTGGCCGTCGTGCGGCGATACAATCGCCCCATGAAGAACTTCGAGATCACCTGCCCCTGCTGCGAGGCGACGCTCGTCGTGGACCGGCTCAGCGGCGAGGTCCTGCTGCACAAGGCGAAGGAAGTGCGCGCCGGCGGCTCGCTCGAGTCGATGGTGGCGGGGCTGGAGTCGCAGAAAACCGAGGCCGCCAAGCGCTTCGACCGCCAGCTCGAAAGCCAGAAAGACCGCGCACGCATTCTCGAGGAGCGCTTCAAGGAAGCGCTCCAGCGCGCCGAGAAGTCGGACGAAAAGTACGTGAATCCGCTGGACATGGACTAGAAGCGTTGGCTACCAAAACTCGCAAAACCTCCGTTCTCCCCTCCAACTTCGACCCTGACGCTCCCGGCGGTGCCGAGAGCGGGATCTACGGCCTGCCGTTCGCCCCTGAAGACTCGAAGGTCGTGATCGTGCCGGTGCCGTTCGAGGCCACCACCTCGTATGGCGGCGGGACGTCCAAAGGGCCGGAAGCGGTCTTCGAGGCTTCGAAGCAGGTCGATCTCTTCGACCAGGAAACGGGGAAACCGTACACGGCGGGCATCGCCATGCTCGACGTCCCGAAGAACATCGTCCGCTGGAACAGCGCCGCCAAGAAGATCGCCAAAGCGGTGATCGACAAAGGCGGCGCCGTCGACCGCGCCACCCGCAGCGCCGCGGCGAAGGTCAACGAGTACGGCGACCAGGTCAACGAGTGGGTGTACGAGACGACCGCGGAGCTGCTCGCCCAGGACAAGCTGGCGGTGATCCTCGGCGGCGACCACTCCGTGCCCTTCGGCGCCATCCGCGCCTACGCCGAAAAATATCCCGGCCTCGGCATCCTCCACCTCGACGCCCACGCCGACCTCCGCGACGCCTACGAAGGCTTCACCTGGTCCCACGCCTCGATCTTCAACAACGTCATGCGCAAGATCGGTGAGGTCGGGAAGCTCGTGCAGGTCGGCGTCCGCGACCTCGGCCAGTCCGAGCGGGCCATGATCGACGAGTCCAACGGCCGCATCGTCTGTTTCTACGATGCCGATCTTGCCACGCGGAAAGAAGAAGGCGTCCCCTTCGCCCGCCTCGCCGACGAGATCGTCGCCGCTCTCCCCGACGACGTCTACCTCTCCTGGGACATCGACGGCCTCGACCCCACCCTCTGCCCCGGCACCGGAACTCCGGTTCCGGGCGGCCTCTCGTGGAACGAAGCCATCGGGTTGTTGCGCGCCTTGAAACGTGCAGGCAAGCGGATCGTAGGGCTGGATCTGTGCGAAGTCTCCCCCGGCGAGACGGAGTGGGATGCGAACGTCGGGGCCCGACTGCTCTACAAGATGATCGGGTTCGCGCTGCTGACGCGGTAGACCAGCCGCGGAGCGGCGAAAGAACGTAGCCCCAGTGGGGGCAACTCTAGGCAAGTGGCGCGGCCCCTCACCCCGTCCGGCGCCTGAACTGCTAACAAACGCACTCCAATTTGGATCATGACGCATGTGCCACGCGCAGGCGCCGAACATCCCTCTCCCCGGCGGGGGGAGAGGGGCAACAAAACGGCGAGCTCACGTTATTTTTCAGGCGGTTGGCGTGGGGTGTTGCCCCTCGCCCCTGTATAGGGGAGAGGGATGCCGGGCACCTGCGCGTGGCTGATTCGAAGGCGTAGAAAATTGACGTGGATGATGTGAGAAGACCAGGTGCCCGGCGGGGTGAGGGGTCATGCCACTTGCCTAAAGCTGCCCCCAATGGCGGCTCACGCGCTGAGCTACATTCTTTCGCCGAGACCTACTTGCCCGCTTCGCGGGTCGCCTCGACGATCTTCCCGATCGCCTCTTCCAGCGTCCCCGTTCCTGACAGGAGATAGGGATACCAGTGCGTTTCGATCGGCTTGCGGTACTCCGGCCAGGCGCGGGTGAGGAGATCCTCCGAGGAGGGGACAAAGTCGGCGACGCCTCGCTGCGCGAGGGCGCGGCGGGTGAGCTGGCCCGTCGTGGCGAAGAGGATGGCGTGCCAGAGGTCGCGTGGCGGCGGGATGCCGAGGCGTTTCGCGGTGGAATGGATCGCGTTCGCGACGGTGCCGTTGTTCGGGCTCACGATCGAATGCGAGCTCTCGTGGAGGATCATCTCGAGGGCGCGCAGGCCCTGGTACCCGTCGTCGCGGCTGGTCATGGTGACGACGAAGCCGGGGTCGTCGAGCCAGATCGAATAGGCGCCGAACATCCCTCCGTACGCGGCAATGTCGACCCGGATCGATTTCGGGTATTTCTCGCGATACACGGCCTCGTGGGCGCGCGCGAGCTCATCGCCCGCGTCGCGCAGCATCGCCGCGGTGTAGCCGAGATGGAAGCGGTTCGCCGTGTCGTCGGCTTGCCACCAGTGCTTCCGATAGACCGGCGCCGCCTGACGCACGGCCGCCGCCAGCGGGCCGCTCAAGCTGGGAGCGACCGCATCGTCGGCGACCTGACTGAGCTCATTCTGCGTGGCCAGGATGTCGCGAGCAAAGGCCATGCTGCGCCCACTGGCCGTCCGGCACGCCGCCACGGCTTCCGTCCACGCCGTCCGCTCTTCGGCGGTCAACGCGCCGAGGTCGCGCGGCGTCTTCGAGATCACATCGTGGAGCAGATTCTGGTGGAGGTTCATCCAGAAACTGCTGTGCAGCTCCCACATTCCGGCGCGCGTCACCTCCGCCGCATTGGCCAGGGTTGCCACAAACAGGATGCACAGAAGTCTCATGCGGTCCTCCTTCTACGCGCCTTCGTCCTACGCACCGTCATCAGTGCAGAGCGCCCACGATCCGCGGCACGTGCACATGGCAGTCTTCCACGATGATCCGCACCCGCTCGACAGGCGATCCGGCAATCGCCGTTCCAGCCACGAAGACGCCGGGCACATTCGTCTCCATCGTGCTCTCGTCGAACCGCGGCCGGCAGTCGGCGCCCCGGAGGTCGATGCCGAGCATCTCGAAGAGCGTGGTGTCCTGGCGATAGCCGGTGAGGGCGAGAACGAAATCGGCCGCGATCTCGCCGGTGTCGAGCAACACCGAGCGCTCGCGGATCTCCAGCACCGTCGTGCGGGGGAGGAAGCGCACCCGCTGGTCGCGGATCATCGAGCGGATCTCCGGCAGCAGCCAGAACTTCACCGACGTCGCGTCGAAGTCGTCGCGGCGATAGCTGAGGGTCACGTTCGCGCCGGCGCGCTGGCAGCGTACCGCGGCCTCGATCGCCGAGTTCCGGCCGCCGACGATCAGCAGCTCCTTACGAAAGTACGTATGCGGGTCGCGGAAGTAGTGAGTGACGTGCGGGAGCTCCTCACCCGGAACGCCGAGGAGCTTCGGGGCGTGCATCGCGCCGATGGCGACGACCACGTTGTCCACGACGTAGAGACCGCGCGTGGTCTGCAGCTCGAACGTCCCGTCGTCGAGCCGGCGCGCCGCGACGACCGGCTCGTATGTCCGCACCTGCAGGTCGAACTGCAGGACCACGGCGCGGAGGTAGGCGAGGAACTCCTCCCGCTTGATCTTCTGCTGGTCCGGCACCTGGATCGGCACGCCGGCGATGGCCAGCCGCTCGGCGTTGGAGTGGAAGAGCATCTCCTGCGGATACCACTGCATCGTCGCCCCGACCTGCGCGGCGTCGAACTGGACGTAGTCGACGCCGGCCTGCTTCAGGGCGACGGCGAGCTCGAGGCCGATCGGGCCGGCGCCGATGACGGCGGCGCGGTGGCGGCTCACTGCCCGATTTCTCGGAGCACCGCCGACTTCGCCTCGATCATCACGTGATGCTCGAGGCCGAGGAGGTCGGCGAGCTTGCGGACCAGATAGGCCTCGTACTCCGTCAGCGTGCCGTCGCTGTAGACCAGGCGCCACATGGTCTTGACGATGTCGATCCGGTCGGCGAGCGGCGCGTTCTTGCGGATGTAGTGCGTCAGCGCGAAGTGGTCGACGGTGTTCTTGCGGATCTCGCCGGCCGCTTCCACCAGCTCGGCGGTGTCGCCGGTACTCAGGGCGAAGCGCTCGGAGAGGAACGCCGCGACGTTGCCGTCTTCGGCGGGGGTGAACGTGCCGTCCGCGTAGGCGATGTCGAGCAGGACGGCGGCGGTGGCGAGGCGGAGGGGGTCGTGCTGCTGCCGAGGCTGCACCGTTCCGTCTGCAGGGGAGGTGCGGCCGGCCAGCATGTCGAGGATCTTGGAAATGCTCACGATGCGAAGTCTATTAGAGTGCGTGTCATGCGCGTACCCATCGAACAGCTCAGCAACGACGCCCACATCTGGATCTTCGGCATTTCCCCCTCCCTCGACGAGCAGCAGAGTGGCGTGCTCCTCCGCCAGGTCGACGCCTTCCTCGACGGCTGGGCCGCCCACGGCGTCCCGATCACCGGCGCCCGCGACCTGTACGAGGGGAGCTTCCTGGTCGTCGCCGCCGACGAGCACCGCGAGAAGTCGGGTTGCTCGATCGACCGGATGTTCGGCACGCTCCGCAACCTCGAGCGCGACCTCGGCGTGCAGATCCTCGACTCCACCCGCGTCTTCTACCGCGATGCCGAACAGGTCCGTGCCGTCCCGCGCGGCGCCTTCCGCACCGCCGCCAGCGGCGAGACTCCCGTCTTCGACGTCACCGCCGAGCGCCTCGGCGAGGTGCGCAGCGGCGGCTGGGTGAAACGGGCCGCCGATTCCTGGCACCGGCACCTCCTCGGGTGATTGGTTGTCAGTTGTCAGTTGTCAGTTGTCTGCCATTTCTCGCGTTGCTGGAACCGAAGCCGAGGACTGCCAGATAACCGACAACTGACAACCGACAACATCCCAGTTTCCGTAGTCAATCGCTCACGCATTCTTTACATCCGGATGGGCCGTTTTCGTTGGCGCGCGAGTCGAAATGGCCGATGATGCTTCATGCGAATCGAGATTCGTCGCGCGACTCCCCATGACTCCCAACGCGCGACCGAGCTCGCGCGCCGCGCCAAGGCCCACTGGGGATATCCGGCCGAATGGCTGGCCCTCTGGCACGATGACCTCCGCATCTCCGAACACGACATCACCGCGTACCCCACCTTCGTCGCCAGCGTCGGCGGAGAGGTGGTCGGTGTCTGCCAGTTGAGGGCGGGGGACGTCGGCGCGATCCTGGAGCACGTCTGGGTCGACCCGAAGTCGCACGGCCAGGGCGTCGGCCGCGCCCTCGTCGAGCACGCAACCTCCGGCACTCCCGGCGTTGTCGCCGTGGTCGCCGACCCGAACGCGGAGCGTTTCTACATCCGCCTCGGCGCAAAACGCGTCGGCGACGTCCTCGCCCCCATGCCCGGCGCCCCCGACCGCACCCTGCCGCTGCTCGAGTTCGACCAGCGTTAGCGATGCACCAGCTTTCCGTCCTTCGCGTCCACCCGCACCGGTGCGTCCGGAAACTCTCCCACTTTCACCTTTCGCACCGTGTCGTCCAGCGGCTTGGTCGGGTAGTGCACGACCACGGGCGCCAGTTTGTAGATCTGCGCGTAGGTCTGCTGGAAACGGGAGTGGTCGTACCAGGTGGTGGCGGCGCCGAAGAGGATCGGGAGGAGCAGGATGGCGATGACGAACGTCCGCCGTTCCAGCGCGAGGAGGAACAGCATCAGCGCGACCGGGACGAGGTAGAGCCGGCCGGCGAAGTTGAGGTGGTGCATCAGCACGCCGCCCTGGTGGATGCCGAACATCCCCCAGTAGATGACCGCCGTGGCCAGCAGGAACGCGACCGCGGCGGCGATCAGGCGGGGGCGCACGAGCGCCGCGAGCGACAGGACGAGGAAGACGAAGCCGAAGATCCCGGGGCCGTCGCCCTTCAGAGTCTGCCGCCAGAAGCTCTCGCTGAGATTGACGAGGGTCGGGACGAGCTGCGCAGGGTCGAAGCCATGGACGTCGCCCGTCGAGCCGAACGGAACGATCTTCGAGCGGAGCACGAAGTAGATCGCCCCAAGGATCGCCGCCGGGATCCCGGAGCGAAGCGCCTGACGGAACGTGATGCGCCCCGCGGCGAAGAGAATCAGCAGGAAGGGGAGCCCGAGAGCCGCCGTCTCCTTGCAGAAGAAAGCCACGCCCAGAACCACCCCGGCCGCGAGATCGCGCCCCCGCAGGAGCAGCGACATCGCCACCGCGATCAACAGCAGCGCCGAGGCATCGAAGACATTCGCATACCACCCGGCCGTGATGATCGCGGAGCCGGAGAACAGAAACGCCAACGTGAAGATAAACCCGGCAGGGCCGGCCGCTGTCCTATAGGTCCTATAGGTCCCATAGGTCCCATAGGTCCCATCCGTCCCATCCGTCCCATCGCTCCGGCGAGCCACCGCCCCCACCAGCACCCTCGCCGCCGCCAGCAGCAGCACGATATTCACCACCCGCAACACCCGCCACGACACGTCAAAGTCGCGGACAAAGTGCAGCACCACCGTCACAAACAGCGTCGGCAACGGCCGCCAGAACCCGAGCGACTGCGTGAGCACGAACTGCAGCTTCTGCCCGAGAGACATCGCGTCGCTGCTGAAGGCGAGCATCCCGTTCGTCTCGTCCCAGACGTCGGCGACCATCAGGCGCACCGCCAGCCCGATCCAGAGAGCCACCGCGGCCAGCGTCGCGTACCTCCAGCGCTTCGATTCTTCCATCCGAGTTGTACCGTATCATCCGCGCGACGATGACGGCACTTCTCCGCTCGCTGCGGCCGCTGCACTGGACCAAGAACGTGCTGGTCTTCGCGCCGCTGGTGCTGGCCCATCGGACCGGCGACGCGGACGCCCTCCTGGCCACCGCGCTCGCGTTCGCGGCCTTCTGCCTCGCCGCGTCGGGGACCTACCTGATCAACGACGTCCGCGACCTCGAATTCGACCGCCTCCATCCCAACAAGCGCCATCGCATGATCGCCTCCGGCGCGATCTCCCCCAAGGCCGGCATCGCCTTCGGCGTGCTTTTGATCGCGGCCGGCATCGCCGTCGCGTGGAGCGTGTCGCTGGACGTGGTCTGGTACCTCGCCGGCTACGGCCTGCTGTCGCTGATTTACTCGCTGCTCTTCAAGCGCCGGGTGTTCCTCGACGTGCTGGCCCTCTCCGCGCTCTGGACCATCCGCGTGCTGGCGGGCGGCGCGGCGGCGCGCGTCGAGGTGTCGGACTGGCTGCTGGCGCTCTCGGTCTTCCTCTTCGTCGGCCTGGCCCTGCTCAAGCGCTACGCGGACCTCGGCCTGCTCGCCTCGCAGGCCACCGATGCGGCGCCCGGGCGCGGCTACGTCACCGCCGACCGCGACCTCCTGCGCAGCATGGGCGTGACCAGCGGCTACATCGCCGTGCTCGTGCTCGCGCTCTACCTCACCAGCCCGCAGGTCACGCGGCTCTACGAGTCGCCGCGCCTGCTCTGGCTCGTCTGCCCGCTGCTGCTCTACTGGATCGCCCACATGTGGTTTCTCGCCCATCGCGGCGAGATCCAGGACGACCCGATCGTCGTCGCGGCGCGCGACCCGGCCAGCTACGTCGTCGGCGCGCTCATCGCGCTGCTCGTCTTTGCCGCGATATGAGCGCCTACGAATCGTGGGGGAGATCGATTCCGTCGCGCCCCGCGCGCGTGGTGGAGACCTCCTGGACGTCCGCCGTTCCGCCGCAGGATGATCTCGTGCTCCCGTATGGTCTCGGCCGGAGCTACGGCGACGTCTGCCTGAACAACGGCCACACGCTGCTCGACACGGCGCGCCTGACGCGCTTCCGCCGCTTCGACGCCGGGACGGGCGTGCTCGAATGCGAGGGAGGGACGACGCTCGACGACATCCTCCGCCTGGCGGTCCCGCGCGGCTGGTTCCTGCCGGTCACGCCGGGAACGAAGTTCGTGACGATCGGCGGCTGCATCGCCAACGACGTCCACGGAAAGAACCACCATCGCGCCGGGACGTTCGGGCGGCACGTGCGGTCGTTCGAGCTCGTCCGCTCCGACGGCACGCGTCTCCGCTGTGCCTCCGACGAGAACGCCGCGCTCTATCGCGCTACGATCGGCGGCCTCGGGCTGACCGGTCTGATCGTCTCGGCGGAGATCCAGTTGCGGAGGATCGAGTCGCCGTCGATGACCGTCGAGCGGGTGCCGTTCCGGTCGCTCGCCGAATTCGACGCCCTCTCCCGCACCTCCGACGCCACGCACGAGTACACCGTGGCCTGGTTCGACTCCTTCGGCGGACGGGATTCGCGTGGGATCTTCTTTCGCGGCAACCACGATCCTGCCCCTCCGGCTCCGAAGATGCGGCGGCCGACGGGCGAACCGCTGCCCCTGCCGGTCGCGCAGTTCGCGCCGCTTCTCCATCCGCTCACCGTCCGCGCGTTCAATACCGCCTACTTTCACGCCAACGCGCGGCCGAAGCCGCAACGCGTCGATTACGATCCCTTCTTCTATCCGCTCGATGCCATCGCGAACTGGAACGGTATCTACGGCCCCCACGGCTTCCTCCAGTACCAGTTCGTGATTCCGGAAGAAGCGGGGCTGGAGCCGGTAGGGGAGATCCTCGATCGGGTGGCGAAGACGCGGCTGGCGTCGTTCCTCACCGTCATCAAGAAATTCGGCGCGCTCCCGTCGCCGGGGCTGCTGTCGTTCCCGAAGGCGGGGACGACGGTCTGCCTCGACTTCGCCGCGCGCAACACGGACGTCCTCCTGCCGATGCTCGATGCCTGCGACGCGGTCGTCGAAGATGCGCGCGGCTCCGTCTACCCCGCCAAGGATGCGCGCATGGCGCCGGAGCGCTTCC
Organism: Thermoanaerobaculia bacterium; assembly: GCA_035629865.1. GTDB lineage: Bacteria > Acidobacteriota > Thermoanaerobaculia > Gp7-AA8 > Gp7-AA8 > QHVT01. The sequence continues at coordinate 16,742 of DASPHC010000170.1, forward strand.
GCCGCTTCTTTCCGCAATGGGAGGAGTTGCGCGCGCAGGCCGATCCGCGGTTTTCTTCGTCGTTCTGGAGGCGAGTCACCTCATGAAAGTTGCGGTCATCGGTGCGACGTCCGCCATCGCCCAGGAAGTGGCGAAACTGTATGCCGAGGCAGGGGCATCGCTGTTTCTCGTCGGACGCGACGAGACCAGACTGCTCGCCGTCGCCGGCGACCTGCGCGTCCGCGGTGCGAAAGAGGTGGAGACCTTCGCCGCCGACCTCGCCGATCGCTCCCGCGACGCTGCGCTCGTAACGGCCGCCGGAGCCGTCGACGTCGTCCTCATCGCCCACGGGTCGCTTCCGGACCAGCGCGCGATCGACACCGACGCCGCGGCGCAGGCCGCGGCGTTCGAGCTCAACGCAACATCGTTCATCGCCCTGGCGACGGGTTTCGCCAACGTCATCCGGCCGGGCGGCGTGCTGGCGGTCATCGGCTCCGTCGCCGGAGACCGCGGCCGCCGCAGCAACTACGTCTACGGCGCGGCCAAGGCCGCGGTGCATGCCTACTGCGAAGGCCTGCGCGCGCGTCTCGCCGAGTCGGACATCGCCGTCGTCCTGATCAAGCCCGGCTGGGTCGACACCCCGATGACCGCCGGGATGAAGAAGAACCCCCTCTTCGCCGGCGCGAAGAGCGTCGGCCGCGGCATCCACGACGCCATTCGGAAACGCCGCGCCACGGTCTACCTTCCGTTCTACTGGCGCTGGATCTCCCTCCTCGTCCGGATGCTCCCGGCACGCCTGGTGAAGTTCTGATGCAGCACCGGCAACCGACACCGGCAACGTACTGCTACGTCGCCGTGACCGCGTCTTCCTCCGCCTCCGGCTTCTTCCGCATATCCAGGAACAACAGTCCGATGCCGATGCAGATCGCGGAGTCGGCCACGTTGAAGGCCGGCCAGTGGTGGTTGCCGACGTACACGTCGAGGAAGTCGACGACGTAGCCGAAGCGGAAGCGGTCGATGAGGTTGCCGATGGCGCCGCCGAGGATCAGGTGGAGGCCGGTCTGGAGGAGGCGGTCCGTCGCCGCGGAGCGGAGGGCGTAGACGACCACGACGCAGAAGACGGCGATGGCGCCGACGTTGAGCAGCAGCGGGACGAGCTTCGACGACGCATTCGCGCCGATGCCGAAGGCCGCGCCGGTGTTGCGCACGTGCACGAGCTGGAAGAAGTTCGGGATCACCTCGATGGCCTCGTGGAGGTCGATCCGGCGCAGCACGAGGGCCTTGGTCCAGAGGTCGAGGATGATGACGGCGGCAGAGAGGAGGATGTAGTAGAGACGATTCATACCGTGGCAGTGCTCTTCTCTTCGATGAGCTTGTCGAGCTCGGCGCGCAGGCGGCCGAGGATCTCATCATACGTGTAGTGTCCGAGGGACTCGGGACCGCGCTTGAGGTTCACGTAGCTCGGGGCGCACCACATACCGAGGTCGGCATCGTCGGTCTCACCCGGCCCGTTCACCCGGCAACCCATGACCGCGATCGTGATGTCGTGCTCTTTCGCGTACGCCGTCATTTCGCGCACATTCTGCGCCAGGTCGATAAAGGCTTCGTTCTCTACGCGCGAGCACGACGGGCAACTGATGATGTTCAGCCCCTTGTGCTCGAAGCGCGGCACGGAGCGGAAGCGGCCGGCGGCGATGTCGTCGAGGATGCCGCGGCCGACCGTGATCTCGTCGCCCTTGCGCTCGAACGGCAGGGTGAGGGAGACCCGGATGGTGTCGCCGATACCCCGGGTGATGAGCTGTTCGAAGGCGATGCGGGTCTTGATGATGCCGTCCGGCGGCATCCCCGCCTCGGTGACGCCGAGGTGGAGCGGGACGTCGGGGCGCGCCTCGGCGAAGCGGATGTTCGAGTCGATGACCTTGTTCGGATCGGAGTCCTTGAGGGAGACGCAGTACTGGTCGAAGCCGAGGTCGTCGAGCAGCGCGCAGTGGTCGAGCGCCGACTCCAGCATCGGGGCGATCGAATCTTCCTTGGCGTACTTGGCCAGCTTCTCCGGGTCGACCGAGCCGGCGTTGACGCCGATGCGCATGGCGCAGCCGTGCTCGCGGGCGACGTCGACCAGGTACTTCACCTTGGCTGCGATCGGCTTGTCGCGCTCGATGTGGTAAAGGTGGCCGGGGTTGTAGCGGAGCTTCTGGACGAGAGGCGCCACCTTCTCGGCCAGCCGGTAGTTCTCCTGCAGGTCGATGGAGAGGTTGGCGTTCGGGCGCGCGGCGCGGATCTCGGCGAGCGCGGCCACGTCCTTGGGGTTGTCGACGGCGATGCGGATGACGTCCGCGCCGGCCTCTTCGAGCAGCTCCACCTGCCGGATCGTCGCAGGGATGTCCTGCGTGCGCGTGGCGGTCATGGACTGCACGGCGATCGGGTTGGAGCCGCCGATCTTCACGTTGCCGATGCGGATCTCTCGCGTCTGACGGGTCGTCACGCGCCTTCCTAACGCGAAGGCGTGCGAAAGATTTCCGGAAACGTCAGTTCCTGCGGGCGTCGGGGGGCACGCGCCAGGATCGATGCCTGCACGGTCCGGGGTCGATTCGAGGCGGGTTACGCTTCATCGCCCTGGTTTGTGCTTTACGCCGTGTCCCCGGCGGGGAGCCTCAAACGATCAGCCGTTTTCTCACCGCGTACAAGACGATCTCCGCGGTACTGTGCAGATTCAGCTTCTGCATCAGATTCGCGCGATGCGTCTCGACCGTCGACAGGCCGACCTCCAACAGCACCGCCACTTCCTTGTTCGACCGCCCCTCCGCCAGCAGTTGCAGCACTTCTTTCTCGCGGTCGGTCAGCAGGTCGTAGGAATCGGTGAGGCCGCGCTGCTGGAGATGCTGCATGTATTCCTCGGCGAGGACGCCGCTCACCGCGGGGCTGAAGAACGACTTGCCGGCGGCCACGGCGCGGATGGCGGGCAGCAGGTCTTCGTCGGTCGCGTCCTTGAGCAGGTAGCCGCGCGCGCCCGCGTTGATGGCGCGGATCACGTACGACTCGTCGAGGTGCATGCTCAGCATGATCGCGATCGGCGGCGGCTGCATCTTCTGCGAGCGGGCCGCGACGTCGATCCCGTTCAGCTTCGGCATCGCCACGTCGAGGATCAACAGGTCCGGATGATGCTCCTCGCAGAGACGGAGTGCTTCGAGACCGTCCGCCGCTTCCGCCACCACTTCGACCGATTCCTCGGTCTCGAGCAGAGAGCGCATCCCGCGGCGCACGATGGAATGGTCGTCAGCCAGCAGCACGCGCAAGGGGCGCCTCCTCGAGCGGTACGGTGACGGGCATCGTCACGTGCAACGCGGTTCCACGGGGTTGACGCGGGCGAACGTCCAGCGTTCCGTGGAGCTCGCGCACGCGCTCCTCGATGCCGAGGAGCCCCATCCCGCGCGCGCGGCCGCGCTCGATGCCGATCCCGTCGTCGCTGACCGTCAGGTCGAGCGTGTTCCCGGCGAAGCGCACGGCCACGTCCACGTTTTTCGCGTGCGCGTGGCGCGCGCAGTTGGTGAGCGCCTCCTGGACGATGCGATAGATGCACGTCCGGTATTGATCCGGCAGCGTGTCGAGGTCACCGTCGAGCGTCAGGTCGACCGGAATCACGAAGCGGCGCTGGAAATCGCGGACGTGCCACTCCAGCGCGGGCTGGAGCCCGAAGTCGTCGAGCATGCTGGGGCGAAGGCCCATGACCAGGTCGCGCACCGACCGCAGGATCGTGTCGAGCAGCCGTTTGGCCTCGGCGATCGGTTGCGCGAGCTGCAGGTCGGATGGGCCGCGGGCGCGGTCGGCGCGGCCGATCTCCATCCGCAACGCGGTCAGCATCTGGCCGACGTGATCGTGCAGTTCACGGGTGAGCTTCTTCCGCTCCTCTTCCTGTGCGGCCACGAGCTGCTGCGACAGGAGCCGCATCTCGCTCCCGGCCTGCTCGGCCTGCAGGCGCTGCTTTTCCGACCGGCGCTCGAGCATGCGCAGACGGACGACGGCGACGAACGCGACCAGAAAGCCGAGCAGCAGGGTCCGCCAGAGCCGGCGATCGTGATCCTGGCGGAACGCGACGAGACGCCGGGCGACCTCCGCGCGCTGGGCGCCGAGGTTCGCGTTGTTGAGCTGCTCGATGTCTTTCGTGATGTCCAGGACGGCCTCGCGGCGGGGGAGGACTTCGAGCCGGAGGAAACGCCCGCTGCGCATGATCTTCTCGTAGACCGACCATTCGAACAGCGGCTCGAACGCCTGCCAGTACTCGTCCAGCCGTTTCTCCAGCACGTCCACCCGCGGGGCGGCGTCGCGCCGGAGGAGTCCGCGCAGGCGCTCGACGTTGTCGGCGTGATTCTGCCGGAGCTCGGTGAGGCGCTGCCGGTACTCCGGCGCCTCCTCCCGGTCGGTGTCGAGCAGATAGTCGCGGATGTAGATGCCGGACAGGTGCACGTCGGAGCGGAGACGCCGCAGCGTGCTCTCCACGTCGCGATGATGGCTGTTCAACTGATCGAGCTGCGCGTAGATCTCTTCGGCCTTGCGTGAAGTCGTGGCCACGGACGTATAGATGAGGAGCAGCAACCCGCCCAGCGCCGCGGCCGCCACGGGCCACGTGGCGAAGAATCTCCTCTGCCATCTCGTCGGAGCTCTCATCGTCCGGATCAGACAACACGCCCCGTCAGAGCTTCACTTCCTCGCGGATCAGACGGAAGAGCTCGCGAAACGACCCGACGACCGTCACGCCGGGCGGCGGCTCGCGTTCGCCGCTGGCGATGAAGAAGGCCTGGCCGTGCTCCGCGGCGAACCGCAGCGGACCGAAATCGGTGAGGTCGTCGCCGGCGTATACGACACGCCCGGCACCGACGGCACGCGCGAGCCAGCGCAACGCCTCCTCCTTCCCGCCGCCCGGCCGGCGCGCTTCGAGCACGCACCGTCCGTCGATGACGTCGAGATGCGACTCCTTCGCCCATTGCCGGAACATCTCGACGACCGGGGCAATCGCTTCGTAAGGGACACCGCGCCAATGGAGCGCGAGGGCGTGCTTCTTCGCTTCGAGCCGCAGGCCGCTCGCCGCAATCTCCCGGCCGAGCTCGGAATGCAGCTCGACGGTTAGCGTCGGCACGTCGCGGACGAGAATGCCGCCGGGCGCGTGAATCTCGAGCCCATGGGAGGTGATGAAGTAGGCGCCCGGGGCGTCCACACGCGCCGCCAGGTCGTCGGCATCGCGGCCGGTAACGATCGCGACCACGACCCCCTCCATCCGCGTGGTCTCGGCCAGCAGGGCCGCGGCGGCGCGGTCGAGCTGCACGTCCGCGGGGTTGTCGCGGATGGGGGCGAGCGTGCCGTCGAAGTCGAACGCGAGCAGTGTCGAGCCGCCCGTCATCCGGCCACGACCTCTCGCGGATGCTCCCATGACGGCGAAATCCGCTGCGGCCAGAATCTCCCGCGCTGCTGGCGAGCCCCGGTCATGTCGGCGAGCAGCGCCTCCGACCAGTCGTAGATCGAGTGCGACGCGATCTGGTCCCGCATCGCCTGCATCCGCGCACGCCGTTCGGCAAGCGGCATGAGGATCGCCCGCAGGATCGTCCCGGCGACCTGCTGGGTATCGTATGGGTTGACGAGCAGCGCTCCCTCGAGCTCCTTCGCCGCACCGGCGAAGACGCTCAGCACGAGCGCGCCGTGACCGTCCTCGCATGCGGCGACGTATTCCTTGGCCACGAGATTCATGCCGTCATGCAACGGCGTCACCAGAGCGCTGTCGGCCATCGCGTAGTACTGCCGTACCTCCTCCGGCGCGAACGTCCGCATCTGCAGCACGATCGGCTTCCACGCTTCCGTGCCGAAACGTCCGTTCACGCGGTCCACGGCTTCCTTCAGATCGTCCGCGAGCCGCTGGTACCTCGGGATGCGCGTTCTCGTCGGTGAGGCGAGCTGCACGAAGACGTACTTGCCGAGGAGTGACGGATTCTCCTCGAGCAGCAGCTCGACCGCCGCGACCCGCTCCACGAGTCCTTTCGTGTAGTCCGCCCGGTCGACTCCGATGCTCACATGCGCGTCCGCCGGAATGCCGAAAGCGTCGCGCAGGCTCGCCCCCTCGGCGCGCGTTGCCGCCGGATACGGCCATTCGACGCTGATCGGATAGGGACGGACCAGCGTGCGATGGCCGTTGTACGTGACCGACATCGTTTCGAGGTCGACCCTGCATTCGAGGTAGCGCTGCACCGTGTCGAGGAAATTCAGGCAGTACTGCCGCGTGTGGAATCCGACGATGTCGGCTCCCAGCATCCCCTCGAGAATCGTTTCCTTCCACGGACAGATGCCGGCCGCCTCGGAATTCGGCCATGGGATGTGCCAGAAGAGACTGGTCACGACGTGCGGCGCCTGGTCGCGCACGAGCTTCGGCACGAGCGCGAAGTGATAGTCCTGGATGAGCAGCAGGCCGTCGGCACCCGTCTCTTCGATCGCCGCGTGGGCGAACGTCTCGTTGACCGCCTGATATGCGATCCAGTCGGGCGCACGGAAGGCAGGCTGCGTATGGGCCATATGGCAGAGCGGCCACAGCCCCTCGTTCGCAAAGCCGGAGTAGTAGCGCTCGTAGGCCTCCTCCTCGATCCAGAGCCGCCGGAGCGTGTACTCGGGTGCCTCGGGCGGAACGGCGAGACGGCCCATGCGGTCGGTCTGTGTACGATCGGCCGAGCCGCCGCCATGCGCGACCCACGTCCCTCCGCACGCACGCAGGATCGGCTCGATCCCGGTCACCAGACCGCTGGCGGGTCTCTGCACGACGACGTTTCCCGCGGCGTCCCACTCATGGGCGTACGGCTCACGATTGGCGATCACGACCAGGCCGCCGGCCGGGATCTGTGCACTTTGACGAATCTGCATCGAGTCCTCCTGGCGTGGAAGGCGGCGTTCGTCCCGGAAGCGAAGGAGACTTACCTGAGCCCGCGGCGGGAGGATCGCCGCCATCCACGAGCCGAGGTTATGGGCGCGTCGAGGCGATGTACATCCGGTCTGCGGGGGAGACGCCCGGCGTCTCCCCCCTTTGCCGGATGGGAAGAGCCGGGCGCGCGAATTAAGGTACGCCTCCATGGAATCCCTCAACCGTTCCGCGGTCCGCATCCGCCCGAAACGCCGTGCTCCCTTGCCCGAAACCGCCGCGCATCGCCTCGGCGTCTTCACCGCCGTCGACGGCACCCTGCTCGACTTCCGCACCTTCGACGCCGGTGCAAGCCGCCCCGCGATGCAGCGGCTGCACGCCGCCGGCATCCCGGTCATTCCGGTCTCCGTGATGTCCCTCGAGGAGCTCGCCCCGATCGCCGCGGATCTCGGGATGCAGCACGCGATGATCTTCGAGGCCGGCGGGGCGATCGCGCGCTGGAAAGAGGGCCGCTGGGAGGTGGAGCCGTGCGGCCCGTCCGCGAGGACGTTCCTCGACGTGATCACCGACATCGAGGACCGCTCCGGCGCGAGCATCCTCGTTTACTCCGCGATGGAAGAATCGGCCGCCGCGCGGGTCTCCGGCCGTTCCGGGGAGATGCTGCGCGCGTCGACGCACCGCGATTTCAGCGAGCCGTTCGTGATCGAAAGCGGGGACCTTGAATCGATCGCGAGAGCCGCCGCGGAGATCGGATTCTCGGTGCGCCGCGGACGGCGCTTCTTTCACCTCTGCCGTGCCTGCGACGAAGGAGAGGCCTTCACCCGCCTCAGGGACGAACTGCAGTGCGATCTCGCCATCGGCCTGGGAGGCTCGCTCGTCGACGCCGAGTTCCTGACCCGCGCCGACGTCCCCATCATCGTCCCCGGTCCGGACGGCATCCCCGATCCCGAATTGCTGGCCAAGCTGCCTGGCGCCCGCGTGGCGCCTGCACCGGGACCGGACGGGTGGGCGGCGGCAATCGACGAGGTCCTGCGGACGCTCTCCAGCCCGAAGAAACGGGTCCGGCGAGCGGCGTCGTAACGCCGGTTCGCAGCCGGGTTCCCCGGAGTCCCGGCACCAGCCCAATGCGGGCGCGCCCTTCCGGACGCGAGCCGGAAGGACAGTCGTAATGAACCTGAAGGACAGTCGTATTGAACCGGAAGGAGGTCGTCAGGGACGACAACAGATCGGACCATCATCGTCGATCGAGGTAGCTGTCAAGGCGATGGTGATGCCTGTCAGCGACGAAGGAGGTCGTTATGAACCCGAAGGCGGTCGCTTTCACGAGGAAGGCGGTCGTTACGAGCCTGAAGGCGGTCGTTATCAACGGTGAAGGTGATTCGTGATAACCGTGAAGGCGGTCGTTATCAAGGTGGCGGCGGTTCGTGTGAGCCTGAAGGCGGTCGTCATCGAGGGTGAAGGTGATTCGTGATGAGCACGAAGGCGGCCGTCATCAAGGGTGAAGGCGGTTCGCTTCAACATTGAATCAGGTGCGAGCGACTGAGTACCGCTCCCCGGAAACAGGTGGCCGTTGATCTTGCGGGAACCGCCGAAGGCGGTGAAAGATCTGTAGGCCCGGCCTTTAGGCCGGGTCAACCGTGGCCATTTTTTCCAGCCCGCGGAGCGGGCGACAGAACACGACCCTGCGCGGCCCTTCTGTTCT
>DASPHC010000171.1:0-5257 GCA_035629865.1 Thermoanaerobaculia bacterium
GCGTGGGGTGATGTCACGTGAAGGTCGCAGGGAGCTGCGAATGTCTGGCGGCCAGACGTTGGAGGCATGAGGTGATGCCACGGGAAGCTCGCGGGGGAGCTGCGAACGTCTGGCGGCCAGACGTTGGAGGCGTGGGGTGATGTCACGTGAAGGTCGCAGGGAGCTGCGAATGTCTGGCGGCCAGACGTTGGAGGCATGAGGTGATGCCACGGGAAGCTCGCGGGGGAGCTGCGAACGTCTGACGGTCAGACGTTGGAGGCTTGAGGTGATGCGACGGGAAGCTCGCGCGGGAGGTGCGAATGTCTGGTGGCCAGACGTTTGAGGCATGGGGTGATGCGGCGGGAAGGTCGCCGGGAGCGGCAAAAGTCTGGGACTCGTGCCTCGGTGCCTCCGTCCCTACCGCCCAATCCCTTGGGCCAATCTACTGGTGGTAGGGCCGTACAATCGTTTCCGGTATGTCCTACTCCCTCCGCGAGGTCTCGGCGATGCTGGGCTTGACGCCGAATCAGGTCCGCGCGTTTGCCACGAAAGGGTTCCTCGATCCGGAACGGGGGGAGCGGGGGGAGCTGCGGTTCGGGTTCCATGACCTGATCCTGCTGCGGACGGCCGGGGAGCTGAGTGCGGCCCGGATTCCGCGGCGGAAGGTGCAGCGGGTGCTGGAGCGGCTGCGGGAGCAGTTGCCCGAGGGGCGGTCGCTGACGGGGGTGCGGATCGCGGCGGACGGGGAGCGGGTGGTGGTCCGCGACGGTGAGGCGGTCTGGAATCCGGAGTCGGGGCAGGCGCTGTTCGACTTTTCGGTCGACGAGCTGGCGGAGAAGACCGCGCCGTTCCTGCTGCGCGACGCCTCGGAGCAGGAGGAGCGTCCGGAGGAAGTGACGGCGGAGGATTGGTACGACCTTGCCTGCGAGCTGGAGCCGGCGTCGGTCGAGGAGGCGAAGGAGGCGTACGAGCGCGCGCTGGAGGCGGATCCGGATCATGCGGACGCGCACGTGAATCTCGGGCGGTTGCTGCACGAGGAGGGGGCGCCGGCCGCGGCGGAGCAGCATTACCGGGCGGCGCTGATCGCTTATCCGGAGCATGAGACGGCGGCGTTCAATCTCGGGGTGGCGCTGGAGGATCTGGGGCGCGTGGATGATGCGGTGCATGCGTACCGGACGGCTCTGGCTTTCGATCCCGATAACGCGGACGCGCATTACAACCTGGCCGGGATTTACGAGCGGCGAGGGGAGAAGCAGGCGGCGTTAAGGCATTTGAAGGCGTATCGGGCGCTGATTGCGTGAACTGGTGTCATCCTGAGCCGCAGGATTTCCCTACGCAGCGGGAAGCATGGCGGCGAAGGACCCCCTCCGACAGGACGTGACTCGTCCAACCGAAGGGGGTCCTTCGCCGTCATGCTTACTGCTCATGGCGTAAATCCCTGCGGCTCAGGATGACAGGGTGATGACAGTGGTTTGAGTACAAAGTGCCCGTGACCGACAACCAACAACCGCCCACCCGCATCGCCGCGTTGGACGCCTTCCGCGGCTTCACGGTCGCCGCGATGCTGGTGGTGAACAATCCCGGCACGTGGTCGGCGATCTATGCGCCGTTGCGGCATGCGGAGTGGCATGGGTGGACGCCGGCGGATCTGATCTTTCCGTTCTTTCTGTTCATCGTCGGGATTACGACGGAGCTGGCGCCGAAGGAGCCTCGGGGGATCGTGCGGCGGGGGTTGTTGATCGTGCTCTGCGGGCTGCTGCTGAACGCGTTTCCGTGGTTCCGGCTCGGGGAGCTGCGCTATTTCGGGGTGCTGCAGCGGATCGGGATCGTCTACATCGTGGCGGCGTTGCTGGCGTACAGGTTGTCGCGGCGGGCGCTCATCGGGGTGACGGTGGCGATTCTGCTGGGTTACTGGGCGGTTCTTTCGCTCGGGCCGCTGGAGCCGCCGGAGGCGACGGTGGCGGCGCAGGTGGACCGGGCGCTGATCCCCGAGGCGCATCTCTGGAAGCAGGCGAAGACGTGGGACCCCGAGGGGCCGCTGTCGACGATCCCGGCGGTGGCGACGGCGCTGCTGGGGGTGCTGGCGGCGGGGTGGGTGAGGGAGAGGAACGTCAAGATGTTGACGATCGCCGGCGCGGCGGGGGTGGCGGCCGGGCTGGCGTGGGGGTTGGTGTTCCCGATCAATAAGACGCTCTGGACGAGCTCTTACGTAGTCTTCACCGCTGGTTTCGCCGGCGTGATTCTGGCGCTCTGGATCCGGATGCTGCCGGCGAAGCCGTTCGACGCGTTTGGCGTGAATCCGCTGCTGGCGTTCGTCGGCACGGGGATGATGGCGAGGCTGCTGGGGATCATCAAGGTGGATGGGGTCTCGCTGCAGGCGTTCACGTACCGGACGTTCTATAAGCCGTACTTGCCGCCGAAGCTGGCGTCGCTGCTGTGGGCGCTGACGTTCGTGCTGGTGTGGTACGCGATTCTGCTGGTGCTGCAGAAGCGGCGGGTTTACGTTAGGGTGTGATCGCTTGAAGGTCTGCACGAACTGCGGGGAAGAGGCCGCCGAGGTTTTCTGCGCGCGCTGCGGGGAGAAGCAGCCGGGCCATCACGACCTCACGGTCGGCCACTTCGCGCACGACTTCGTCCACGAGCTGGTGCATCTCGACTCGAAGCTCTTCCGGACGCTGCGGGAGCTGGTGACGAAGCCGGGACATCTGACGGCCGAGTATTTCGCCGGCCGGAAGACGCGGTACATCACGCCGCTGCGGCTGTTCATCACTCTCTTCGCGATTCACTTCCTGGCGTACACGTTCTACCAGCCGACGTCGATGTACAGCGTGGCCCGGGCGCGGCAGTTCGACAAGGCGGGCGCGCTGTCGAAGATGCTGGAGAAGAAGGCCGCGAAGTACGGGATGAGTGTCGAGGCGTATGCGGAGAAGGTCGACGCGCGGTGGCAGAAGAACATCTCTCTGATGCAGTTCGTGAATCTCGCCGGGATCGCGCTCGTGCTGCAGTTGCTCTACCGTCGCCGCGGACGCCATTTCGTCGAGCATCTGGTTTTCGCCGCGCACTTTCTGGCGTTCGGCTACATCCTGCGACTGCTGGAGTGGCCGATCTTCGCGATCGGCGGGTTGCAGCCGGGACCTCTGCAGACGACCATCGGGGTGATCACTTTCCTGATCGTGATCGTCTACCTCTACCGTGCTGTGCGCCGCTTCTATGGCCCGGAGAAGGCGTATCTGAAGACGGTGCTGCTGTGGGCCGGGTCGGTCGTGACGTATCTGCTCATTGTCGCGGGGACGGTGCTGGCGGCGATGCTTCAGTATCGCTGACGCGGAGCGTCAATTCGTTGACGCGGCGCAGGATGCGGCCCGGCAGCGCGCCGGTCATCCTGCCGTCCTGCAGCACCGGCGTGCCGTTGACGACGACGTGGCGGACACCTTCGGAGAAGTGATGCGGGTCTTCGTAGGTCGAGACGTCGCGCACGCGCTCGGGGTCGAGGACGGCGATGTCGGCCTTCATTCCCACGCGGAGGATGCCGCGGTCGCGCAGGCCGGCGCGTGATGCGGCGAGGGAGGTCATCTTGCGCACTGCCTCTTCGAGCGTGAGCAACTTCTCCTCGCGGACGTATTTAGCCAGGACGCGCGAGAAGGTGGCGTAGGCGCGGGGGTGGGCGCCGCCGGAGCGCATCGCCTCGACGACCGCGCCGGAGTCGGAGCCGAAGGCGACCCACGGCTGGACGAGCGCGACTTTCATGTCGGCCTCGCTGAGGGAGAAGAAGATGGCGATCGGGGACTTGGTCTGCCCCTCGAACTGGCGCAGCGCGGCCTCGGCGGGGTCGACGTTCAGTTCTTTCGCGATGGCATCGAGGCGCTTCCCCGGCGTGCCGCGGACGACGATCGAGGCCGCGCCGTTGTTGGCCAGGCGTCCCTGGCGCAGCTCCGCGGCGATGCGGGTTCGCTGTGCCGGATCGCGGAGGCGGCCGAGGAATGCCGCGTAACCTCCTTCGAGCGCCCAGGCGGGGACGATGGAGGTGAGGTCGGTGGACGTCGCGAGGAAGGGATAGATGTTGGCGGCGACGTCGACACCGCTCTTCCGCGCGGCCTCGATCTTCTTGACGATGGACGCCATCCGTCCCCAGTTCGCCTGCCCGCCGATCTTGAGGTGGAAGATGTTCACCTGCACATTCGCCTCGCGGCCGATGCGGATGGCCTCGTCGATCGCGGTGTCGATGTTGGAGGCTTCGTTGCGGAGGTGGGTCCAGTACGACCCGCCGGCGCGGGCGAGGGCGATCAGCTCGTCGGTGGTGGCGAAGCGGCCGGGCGGGTAGATCAACGCACTGGAGAGGCCGACCGCGCCCTCGTTCATCGCCTGGTTGACGATCGCTTCCATCTGTTGGAGCTCGGCGGGGTTCGGGGCGCGGTCGGCATGGCCGAGGACCATCTCGCGCGGGTTTGCGGCGCCGACGTAGAAGGCGAAGTTGAGGGCGGAGCCTTTCTTCTCGACGGCCTGCATGAACCCGCCGAGGGTGCGCCAGGTGACGGCGGGCCAGCCGGTGGGCTTGGTCCGCTCCATCTCGGCGGCCATCGCTTCGTCCTGCGGGCCGGGCGAGTGGCCTTCTCCGGTGACCTCGGTGGTCACTCCCTGGCGGATCTTTCCTTCCAGTCTGGGGTCGAGCAGCACGGCCGCCTGGGAGTTGCCGAGGAGGTCGATGAAGCCGGGGGTAACGACGTGGTTTTTGGCGTCGAGGGTGTGTTTGGCGGTCTTGTGTTTCAGGTCGCCGATCTGCGCGATGGTGTCGCCGCGGATGCCGAGGTCGGCGCGGGTGCGAGGGGAGCCGGTGCCGTCGAGGAGGTGGCCGTTGAGGATGAGGAGGTCGAAGTCTTTTTCGTTTTTCTGCGTCTCGGCTGTCGCCGAGGAGGCAGTGGGGGGGTGGGGTTGGGAGCAGGCGAGGAAGAGGAGGACGGCGGCGAAACGCATGGGAGAGGGGGGAATGCGTTGCGCGTACCAGAGGGTAGATGGCTACGTCTGCGCGAGAGCGGCCCACGAGGACGTGGGCGGACCGGCCCAATGGCCTTAACTTAAGCAGATCTCCGGGATGACCTCCTCGGTGAATGAGCGTTGGGCACGGACGTCCTTACTGAGCACGGCGAAGGGGGAGTTGCACCGTTTGATGGCGCGGGGGTAATGCCGGTGCGGACGTTTGCGGACTCGTTGCTGGACGATCTCCTCGAGCAGGCGGCTATGGAAGAGCCGCTTGTCCTGAGGGGGAAAAAGAAACGATCTC
>DASPHC010000172.1:0-72032 GCA_035629865.1 Thermoanaerobaculia bacterium
GCGAGCCACTCTCTCCCGAGTGGCTCGCCTACCTCCGCCGCAAGAGCACAAACCTCTGACCCCTCCCGCCATCGCCCTTATTGCTACAACACCTCACCGCCAGTCGATCCAAAAATCTACGCTTCTATGTGATCGCCAACATTTGGCGCCGGTCTCCTCGAACTTGACGAGCAGCGCCCGGCTGATCCCCGCGCGCCGCGCCAGTTCCGCGCGGCTGATGCCGGCTTTCATGCGCGCGTCACGAATCTGGATGTGCAGCACGAGGAAAAGTCAGCACGGTTCGGCGCGCGCAGCGATGAGGAGCAGGTGCCGGGCCTGCCGCGGCACGTCGGAACACGTGGCGTGAGATGCAGAAAGCCTTCCGCGCACGTCCGGTACGCTTGCGCCGGCGTCCGGAACCTCGCCCGCAACGGCAGGCACGTTCGACGTCACGTCCGGAACGTACAACGTCAGGTTCGAAACGTGCGGCGTCACGTCCGAGACGTGCGCTGTCACGTGCGAAACGTGCGGCCTCACTTCCAGAACGTGAAGTGTCACGGCGGAAGCGTGCCGCGTCATGTTCCGGACGTACGGCGTCACATCCGGAACGTGCCGCGCTACGTCCGGAACGTGCAACGTCACGTCGGGAACGGGCAACGTCACGTCGGGAACGGGCGGCTTCACGTTCGGGACGTGCAACGTCACGTTCGGGACGTGCGGCGTCACGTTCGGGACGTGCGGCGTCACGTTCCCGACGTGCGGCGTCACGTTGGAAACGTGCGGCGTCACGTTGGAAACGTGCGGCGTCACGTTGGAAACGTGGCGCGTCACTCCGGAAACGTGGCGCGTCACTCGGGAAACGTGCGACGTCACTCGGGAAACGTCACGCGTCACTCGGGAAACGTCACGCGCCACTCGGGAAGCGTCACGCGCCACTCGGGAAACGTCACGCGCCACTCGGGAAACGTGCGATGTCACTCTGGAAACGCCGATTTCGGGGCCGGCAGACGACTTTTTTTGGGTTCGGACAAATTTTTTTAGCGGCTGATCGGAGTCATTCCTCGAAGGAAGCCCGTCCCTTGCCGTTTTCCGCCGCGCCAAAGTAGCCACTTGTATCACCCGGCGGTGGCGGCTCCTGAGCGGCGCCGGCCGGCGCCGGCGGTTCCTCCGCCGCTTGTTCCGTTTCGGGCTCCGCGCCCGTATGTGGCTCATGAGCCACTTCGCCGCTCAAATGAGGCAAAAGAGGCTCATTCAATATGACGCATACGCCTCCGGTTTCGTCCATATTCACGCTGTGTCTTATCGGAGTCACATACCCATTTCAGGCGATAAAACGCCGCAATGGCCGCATGTTGACATTCGGCGGAATCGGATTACCTTTCAGCGCAGCTCAGCCTGATCGCGCCACGGCAATGGCCACGCCGGGGCACTTCAGCCGAGCAGAGGAACCTGCGCAGGACAGTTCTGAACCTTTTGCCAACCATGAGGAAACCATGAAAGACAAAATCAAAGGACCCCGAAGTCCCCGTGACCCGAGTAACAAGACCTGCCACTGAGGTGGCAGCTCCCCGGAAATAGATGGCCACTGACCTTGCGGGAGCCGCCGAAGGCGGCGAAAGATCTGTAGGCCCGGCCTTCAGGCCGGGTCACGCGTGGGACAATGTTTCGAGCCCGCGTAGCGGGCGGCAGAACACGACCCCGCGCGGGCCTTCTGTTCTGTCGCCCGCTACGCGGGCTCGCCTGGGGGCGCGTTGTGGAACCCGGCCTAAAGGCCGGGCCTACAGATCTTTCGCCGCCTTCGGCGGCTGTCGGTGATCTGCCATTCCTCCCCTGGACAACACTCGAGGAGAGTGCGGCAGACAACTGCCAACTGACAACAATTGACGGGCGCCGGCTCTGGCAAGGCCGGCCAGGAAGGGGACTGTGACGCCAGGCGAGACCGGTTCGGACAACCGACAACCGACAACTGACAACGTCTTCCCCAGCGCCCGTCCCGAAGCCGTCCACTCCCAGGCAACCAGCAACCGCCAGCTACCTCTCCCGCTCCTTGATCGCCTGCCCCTTCAGCTCCAGCAGCCGGAACTCGATCTGGTGGCGGTCTTCGTCGATCGACTCGACGCGGATCTTGACGTGGTCGCCGAGGCGGAGCTCGCGGTTGGTCGACTCGCCGCGCATCGTGTGCTCCTTGTCGTGGTAGCGCCAGAAATCGCCGCCGATCGTGGCCACCGGCACCATCCCCTGCACGAAGATCTCATCCAGCTCCACGAAGAGGCCGAACGGCGCGACGCCGGTCACGATGCCGGCGTACTCGTTGCCGATCTTGTCGCGCATGAAGATGACCTTCTTCCACTCCAGCACCTCGCGCGAGGCCTCCTCGGCGCGGCGCTCGCGCTCGCTCGACTGCAGTGCATATTGCGGATGCACGCGCTCCACCTCCTCCAGCCGGGGCCCATGCAGCGGCCCGGTGGTGATGAGCTCCATCAGCCGGCGGTGGACGATCAGGTCGGGATAGCGGCGGATCGGCGAGGTGAAGTGGCCGTAGTAGTCGAACGCCAGGGCGAAATGCCCGGTGTTTTCTTCCGAATA
The DNA here is from genome assembly GCA_035629865.1 of Thermoanaerobaculia bacterium. GTDB lineage: Bacteria > Acidobacteriota > Thermoanaerobaculia > Gp7-AA8 > Gp7-AA8 > QHVT01. Next base: position 2,566 of record DASPHC010000172.1, read on the forward strand.
GAAGGCGCGCTTCATCGAGCGAAGCACGAGATTCGTCAGGAAACGCTCCTCCGGCCTCCCCACGACCTCCTTCAGCACGCGCTGCAGCTCGCCGGGACGGATCTCCTCGACGTTGCCCCGCAGCTTGAGCTTGAACTCCTTCAGGATCTCTTTCAGGTCCTCGAGCTTCTGGGCATCAGGCGGAGGATGAACGCGGTAGAGGCCCGGCTGGTTGGCCAGCACGAGCTCGCGGGCCACGGTCTCGTTCGCGGAGAGCATGAACTCCTCGATCAAACGGTGCGCGACGTTCCGCTCGGTCGGACGGATGGCTTCGATGTCCCCTGCCTTGTCGAGCATCACCTCGGCCTCGGGGAGGTCGAAGTCGATCGACCCCCGTTGCTCGCGCCGCTTCCGGAGGATCTGAAAGAGCGTGTGCATCCGCTCGAAGTCGGGGATCAGGTAGCCGTACCGCTGCTCCAGTTCCGGCGTCCGCTCGGTGAGGATCGCGTTCACCTCGGTGTAGGTCATCCGCTCTTTCGTGCGGATCACCGACTTGTAGATCTTCTGCTTGATAAAGCGGCCGTTGCGGTCGATCTCGATCTCGCAGGTGAACGTCAGCCGCTCGACTTTCGGGTTCAGCGAGCAGATGCCGTTCGAGAGCCGCTCCGGCAGCATCGGGATGGCGCGGCCGGGGAAGTAGACGGAGGTCCCCCGTTCGTACGCTTCCGCATCGAGCACGCTCCCCTCGGTGACGTAATGCGCGACGTCGGCGATGTGCACGCCGAGGAGATAGTTGCCGTTCGGAAGGTCCTGCACCTCGACCGCGTCGTCGAAATCCTTCGCCGTCTCGCCGTCGATGGTGACGATGTTGCGCTCGCGAAGGTCGACGCGCTGGGCGATGACCTCGGCCGGCACTTCGACCTCGACCGCTTCCGCCGCCCGCAGCACTTCCTCGGGGAAGTTGTGAGGGATGTGGTGCTTGCGGAGCACGACCTCGATGTCGACGCCGGGATCGCCGATCATGCCGAGGACCTCGACGATGCGCCCGCTGGCGAAGTGGGTGGTGCGGTCGGGATAGCGGTTGATCTCGACGTTCACCATCTCGCCGTCGCGGGCATCGAGTGTCGCGTCGTCGTCGATGAGGATGTCGGTGTCGATGCGGATGTCGAACGGCACGACGTACGGCTCGGTTCCGGAGTGGAAGCGTCCGACCACGGTACGGTGCGCGCGGCGGAGGATGCGCATCACCTCGCCGTCGATGTACTCGCGGTCGCGGATGCGGCGGCGCTTGGCCGTCCGCTTGTCGACGCGGACGATGACCAGGTCGCCGTTCATGGCGCCCTTCATGTCGCGGCGCTCGATGTAGATGTCCGGCTCGCCGTCGCCACCGAGCACGTTCCCGTGGCCGTCGTTGTAAACCTTGATCGAACCGGCGTGGTAGGGCGTGAACTCGAGCAGCGAGTAGCGCTTGCCGCGCACGGCGAGGATGACCCCTTCCTGTTCGAGCTCCTCGACGGCGCGGTCGACGTCTTCGCGGTGCACGTCGTCGTCTTCCAGCCGCTCGAAGATCTCCTTCATCCCGAGCACGCGGTTGCCGCGCTCGCGGAGCAGAGTGATGATCGCCTGGTGGAGAACGGGACGTTGAGGGAGAGACAGAGAGCGCGCCAAGGCCGCGTCCGTCTCAGCGTCCGCTGCGCGAGGACTTGCCCGGCCGTGCGGCCGGAACGGAAAGGCGCTTATGCGATACGACACGGCGGCGCACCGGACGGACCGATTCGGCGAACCCGTTCAGCATCGTCTGGGTGCGGAGCTTGTTGTGGAGAGTGTTCCGGTGGACGCCCAGTTTGCGCGACGCCTGGGTCACGTTGCCCTTGCTGGCCGTCATCGCGGCCACGATGTATTTGCCTTCGAACGCTTCGACCGCCTGCGCGAGTGTGATTCCGTTGCCAATCAATTCTCGAATGATGGCGTTCAAGCGATCGTCGATGCTTACCATTTCGTATTTAGACCTCAGCGGTGATCTTGGAGAGGCGTGATTCTACTACTCCGAATTAGACGGACAGGAAGAAAAATTTTTACTCTCTCCGATGGTGCGAGTGCGCTTGACAAATCGTGAAATTTGCAGCGTGACGAGCGTGAAAAATGTCACAAGCGCGCCGATGAGGAGCGACGGCGGACGATACTCCCAAACCACCTCGTGGCGACCGGACGGAACCGTCACGCCGCGAAAAATTCCATCGATCAGCAGCGCTTCCGCCGGCTTGCCGTCGATGCTCACCCGCCACCCGCGCGCCGCCTGCTGCCGCAGCACGAGCACCCCGTCGTGCGCCGCCTGGATCGTCACCTTAGCACGCGAGGTGTCCACTTCCCACGCTCCCCGCCGCAGCGACTTCGACCCCGGCGTAAAGTGCGCCGCCATCGGGAAGGCATCGAGGTTGAGGAAGACATAAATATCGCCGGTGCGCACCACCGGGAACCACGGCTTCGGCAGGTCGTAGCGGGTGATGATGTGGACGATCCCCGCATAGGCGAACGAGTCGAACCGCGGGTTCTCCAGCAGTTGCCGATGCAGGCGGACGTAGCCCTCGGAGACCAGCGGCGCGGCGGTGAAGGCGTCGAAGCGGCGGTCGTAGAGGTTGAGGTAGCCGGCCATCCAGGCGGCACGGCGGGCGACGTCGATCTGGCCGAAGCGGAGCACCTTGCCGGCGATGCCGATCTCTTTCCCGTACGGCACCACGTCCGTCCGGAACGGCGCGGTGTTGAAGAGCGTCGCGCTCCGCGGCAGGAGGTCGGCGACGACGATCAACACCAGCACCAGGTCCACCCACCGCCGCTGCGAGCGCACCCTCTCCCATCCCGCCACCGCGAGCGCCGCGACGGCGATGGCCGCGATCGGCACGAGCCGGGCCGGGTAACGGAAGAGCGTCACCGGCAGTTGCGTCAGCAGCGCCGGCCCCGCGGCAACGGCCGCGGAGAAGAGCAGCAGGGCGATCCAGCCGGGCGTATCGCGCCGCCTCCGGATCGTCGTCAGCCCGACGGCCGCCAGCGCGACCACCACCATCCCCATGTAGATGACCGGGATGAAATGCTGCCCGAGCTGCGCGTCGTACGACTGCGCCTCGAACGTCGGAGGGATCGCGATCCGCGGCCAGTCGCGCAACGGCATCGAGTCGCGGAGGATCAGCGCGTCTTCCATCCCGGCCGCACGGTCGCTGGTCGCGGCGTACTCGAGGAACGGGATCAGTTGCACGGCGCTCAGGCCGAAGGCGACCAGCCCGGTCAGGAGCACATCTCGGTGGCGCCGCACGACGACGTACAGCAGCGCCGCGAGCGCGGCGAAGAACGGCTCCCCGCCGAGAAACGCCAGCGCCAGAACGATCCCGCCGCGCCGCCACGCCCCCTCTGCCGCGCACCAGAGCGCCAGCGGGATCCAGGCGAGCGTGGCCAGGTTGTTCGACACGTCGAGCAGCGACAGCACCGGCCCGCTGAACATCAGCGCCACCGCCCCCAGCAGCGCCGCCCCCTGCGATGCTCGCCGCGAGAACAGCAGGTACGCGCCGCCGCCGAGGATCATCAGGTGGAGGAGCAGGAAAAGCATGTATGCCGTCTCGAACGGCAGCACGACGAACAGCCACTGCGGCGGATAGAACACGCCCGTCTGCGGGTTCGCCAGCCACGGCTCCCCCGAGGCGCTGTACGGATTCCAGAGCGGCAGCCGGCCCGCCTTCAGCTCCATCGCCGTGAACCAGCGCAGCGGCTGGAAATAGTCGAAGTGGTCGCGAAGAGTGAAGACCTCGCGCTTGAACAGTGCCGGGAGGAAGAGGATCGCGGGGAGGGCGGCGATCAGGGCCAGGGGGAAGCCGTGGCGCCGGAATGCAGAATGCAAAATGCAGAATGCAGAATGGAAAAAGGAGCGAAGCCCATCACCCCTTTTCCATTCTGCATTTTGCATTTTGCATTCTGCATTCATCGTCTCTCGCAAAAGTCCCGCACGACCTTCCGCATCACCTGCACGCCCTCCGCAAAAAACCGCGACCGGATCCTCTCGTCCGCCCCGTGCACGCTGTCGGCGTCGTAGTAGTTCACCTTGAAGGGAGCGATCCCGTAGGCGGTGATGCCGCGGGCGCGGAAGAAGCGGCTGTCGGTCGTGGCCGGGGTGACCACCGGCGCGAGCGGCGCCCCCGGCGCGGCGGCTTTCAGGACGCGGGTGAGCGAGTCGTACAGCTCCCCCGAGGCCGGACTCTCGGGTGTAGCCTCGCCGGCGAGCATCACCTCCACCTTCCCGTTCTTCCCCACCGCCGCCCGGACTCGCTCCAGCATCTCCCCGGTCGTCGAGCCGGGCAGCAGCCGGATGTCGATTTCCGCGGTCGCGCGCGACGGGACGACGTTCACGACGCTTCCCGCGGACAGAGTGGTGATGGTGATGGTGTCGCGCAGCAACGCGCGGTAGCCGGGCGGGAGCTCCTTCTCGATCTTCGCAATGTCGAGCGGCTCCCGCAGCAGCCGCAGCTTCGCGCCCCGGCCGTCCTTGCGCGCCGCCGCGCCGGCAGCCGCGGTGCGGGCCACGACTTCGGTCAGCCGGTACGGCGTCTCGATCGCGTCGATGGCCGCAAGCGCCCGGATCAGCTTCGAAGTCGCGCTCTCCCCTCCCGCCGCACCGTGCCCCCCCTGGCTCTCACTGGTCACGCGCAGCCAGAGCGGCACCTTCTGCTGCACCTCGATTCCCCAGAAGAGGATCTTGTCGACCGCGGTCTCGTTCGAGCCCCCCTCGTTCAACACGAAGCCGACGTTGGCGAAAAGCTCGGGCCGGGTGTCGAGCAACTTCTTCACCCCGTCCAGCCCGCCGCGCTCCTCGTCGGGCGTGGCCAGGAAGACGACGTCGCGGCGCAGCTTCGCGCCGCGGCGTTTGAGGTCGAGCACGGCCATCAGCTCGGCGATTGCGAACGACTTCATGTCCAGCGCGCCGCGGCCCCAGATGTAGCCCCCCTCGCGCTTCCCCTCGAACGGCGGATTGCGCCAGGCGGAGGGATCGGCGGGGACGACGTCGATGTGGCTGAGCAGCAGCAGCGCCTTCTCCGGCGAGCCGGAGGCCAGCCGCGCGTAGACCGCCTGCCGCTTCGGGTCGCTGCCGACGAGCTGCGCCGGGACGCCCGCCGCGACGAGCTTCTTCTGCAGGAACGCCGCCCCGGCGGTCTCGTTCCCCGGCGGGTTGGTCGTGTCGATGCGCAGGTACTCGACCAGCGCCTCTTCGGCCTCCGGCTCCAGCGGGTCCTGCGGCGTACCGGACGCTTTCCGGCAGTTCAGCGGCGCGAGGAAGAAGGAGGTGAGGAGGACGAGGGCGGCGCCGCGGCGATTCACGCGTTTCCGGCTACCGGCTGCGGGATCGTCAACTGCACCGCCGGCGGCTCCTCGGCCACGGCGCGGTACGCCTCGAAGCAGTGGCGGCAGCGCGCCTCGTACGACGAGTCGCCCACCTCCACCTGCGTGTTCCCGCCCGAGAGGCGCTGCGAGTAGTGCGCGGCCCCGCGGCAGCGCACGCAGATCGCATGCATCTTCGACACTTCCTCGGCGACGGCCAGCAGTGCCGGCATCGGGCCGAACGGGCGCCGCATGTAGTCCTGGTCGAGCCCCGCGGCGATCACCCGGATATTCGCGTCCGCGAGCTGCATGCAGACGTCGACGATGCCGGCGTCGAAGAACTGGATCTCGTCGATCCCGACCACCTGGACCCCGATCTCAACGCGTGCCAACAATTCCGCGCTCGTGGCGACCGCGACCGCCTTCAGGCGGCGCTCGTCGCGCGACACCACCTCGTCGGTGGCGAAACGGTCGTCGAGCAGCGGCTTGAAGACCTGCACCCGCTGCCGCGCGATCACGGAGCGTCGCAGCCGCCGGATCAGCTCTTCCGATTTCCCGGAGAACATGCCTCCGGCAATGATTTCAATCCAGCCGCCGCGATGAGAATCCAATGGGGGATCGCCTCCGAGAGTAGATGGGTAAGGATAAACGTTGCTGGTTGCTGGTTGCTAGTTGCTTGTGAGGTGACTTCAGGCGAAGACGCGCGCCAGCCTGGCCACGCCTTCCCTGATCCGTTCGTCGCCTTCCTTCGCGAATGTCAGCCGCATCGTGTTCGCCCCGCTGCCGTCAACGAAAAACGGGCCGCCGGGGATGTAGGCGACGCCGCCGGCGACCGCGTCGTTGATGCGCGAGGCGGTGTCGGTGCCCTCATGCATCGTCACGAACGTGAAGAGCCCGCCGTCCGCGGGCGTCCACTCCGCGCGGCCGGAGAAGTGGCGCTCCAGCTCCTCGATCAGCACGCCCCGCTTCCCGCGATAGAACGCGCGGACCCGCTCGATCTGCGGGGCCAGCTCGCCACCGGCGATCAGCTCGTCGACGATCGACTGGTCGAGCATCCCGGAACAGAGATCCGCCGCCTGCTTGGCAATCTCCAGCCGCTCCACTAGCGGCTTCGCCGCCACGATCCACCCGCAGCGGAGTCCCGGCGCCAGCACCTTCGAGAACGAACCGAGATAGAGCACGCGTCCGTTCACATCGCGCGACTTCATCGACGTCGTGTCCGCGCCGTCGACGTACACCAGCTCTCCGTACGGATCGTCCTCGATGACCAGGAAATCGAACTCCTCCGCCAGCCGCAGCACCGCCGCCCGCCGCTCCTGCGTCATCAGCCGCCCGGAAGGATTCTGAAAGTTCGGGATCGTGTAAAGCAGCTTGATCCGCGTCCGCGAAGCCACCTCCCGCAACGACTCCGGCACGATCCCCTCATCGTCCTGCGCCACCCCCACCAGCTCCGCGCTGCGAGCAAAGAAGGACGCCGACCCGCCGATGTACGTCGGCAGTTCCACCGCCACCACATCCCCCGGATCGAGCAACGTATGCGCAATCAGATCGAGCGCCTGCTGCGACCCCGTCGTCGTCAGCACATCCTCGGCGGTGCATTCGACCCCGCGCGCGCGAGAGATCCCGGCAATCGCCTCGCAAAGCCGCGGCAACCCCCGCGTCGGCCCATACTGCAACGACACCGCCCGCCGCTCCCGCACCACCTGCGCCGCAATCCGCGCAATCGCCTCCACCGGAAACGTCTCCGGATTCGGCACCCCGCCCGCGAACGAGATGATGCTCGGATCGTTGATCAACTTCGCAAACGCGCGGATGGCTGAAGGGCGGAAGGAGCGGGCATCACGGGAGAAGAACGTATCGAACTGCATGCGGCGGGGATTCTAGATTGGACGGCCCCAAAAGTAGCGGTCATCCCCGCGCGCGCGTCAGGCGGCCCCAAATACGGTGATTGGATAGCTGACGAAGTGTGCGTCGGATGTCACCACCTGCAGATCGTGTTGCAGGGCCTGACAGATCAGCATCCGGTCAAAGGGATCGCGGTGATGCAGGGGCAGCCGAAGAAGATGCGTCAGCGACGGCTCATCGAACGGAAGGCTCGCGACCTCGTGCTCCTCACGCCGCCGCCGCAAATACTCGTCTGCGGGCGACGGAAGTGGCAACTTCCCCAATTGATGCTTTGCAAGCGCTTCCCAGACGGACACCACGCTCAGGAAAACTTCGTTCGATTCTTCCTGGATCGCTTCTGCCCACGCGCCAGGAAGCCGTGGATCCTCCGTTATGTACCAGAGAAACGCGTGAGTATCGAGCAGCAGCCTCATTCACCTTCGAAAAGCTGAAGGACCTCGTCCGGCAGAGAGTCATTGAAATCATCCGGCACGACGAAATCACCCTTTGCGAGTCCGATGGGACGCATGCCCGCCCGCTTCGTGAGCGGGCGCATCTCAGCCACCGGGCGATCCTTTTCGAACACGATCACCGTTTCGCCCTCGAGCACGCGGTGGAGATATTCGCCCGGGTCCTTTTTGATCTCCTCGACCGAGACATTCATCACGCGCGATGGTAACAGAAGCCCGCAACGCCTCCGATGAGCTCGGCCGAGCTCACCATGCAGTGTATTGCGGCCTCGCAGGCTTACGCGGCCCGGATCCGCCAGAGCATCGTCATCGCACCGTCCGACTTCCCAGGCAGTGGCACGAATCCCAATCGCTCGTACAGCCTCTGTGCCGGGTTTCTCTGATCGACACTGAGGCTCAACCCGGGATAGCCGCGTGCTCGCGCCAGATCCTCCAGCCCGTTCAGCAACGACCTGCCGATGCCCCTGGAGCGGTAAGGCGGTACCACGGCGATACCGATCTCTGGAATGTTCTCGCTGACAAATCCGTAGCCGGGCGCCTCCGCGGGAAACGTGCGGAACCATGCAGCTCCAACGCGCTGGATGCCGTCGAAGCTATGAGAGCAACATCGCCACTGCGTCCCCACTCTGCGAAGTATCTCGCCAACATGGCTTCCTGCAGAAGCTCATCCAGCCCGACGCTCGGCTCATCTTCGTTCCACTGAACGGCCACCGCAAACATCCGTTGCAGAAACGCTCGATCACTTCCGTTGGCCTCACGGATGACCGGATGGTTTCGCTGTTCTCCCACGATTCACTCCGCTCGTTCGAGCGCCAATGCTGCATACGCGGCCAGGAACCAGCTGAACACCGCCGAGGAGAAGACGGAGTTGAGGAGGGAGCCGAACATCTGGAGGGGGACGAGGAAGAAGGAAACGGAGGAATGGCCGCGGCCGAAGATGTCGCCCATTCCGGCAAAGAAGGAGAGGGAGCTGAAGAAGGCGGAGCCGGCCATGGCGACGACGACCACGGCGAGGGCGATCACGAGGTGGCGGCCGAAGTCGGCCTTGACCGCCGCCCAGGCCGTTGCGAGGGCGTGGCGGGCGCCGGAGGGGCGGGCGGCCCAGTCGGCGATGGCGCGGGTGGTCCAGATGCTGGTGACGATGGCGATGAGGATGCCGAGGAAGAGCGTCAGCACCAGGCCGAGGCAGCCGATGCCGGCTGCGGCGGCCGGATTCTCGTTGCCGCCGAGGACCAGCATCAACACGATCGTCGGCAGGAGCGGGATCAGCAGGATGACGCTCGCCGCCGCCCAGGCCAGGTTGTAGATCCAGAAGAGCGTCCACCAGCCCTCGGCGCCGCCGGAGAACCAGCGCTCCATCGAGAAGACGCGGTAGCGCGAGCGCGGGCCTTCCAGCGCCGGACCGGCGTTGCGCTCCCCGTCGACGAGCACGCGGGCGCATCCCGCTTCGACGAACGCGTGGACGGCCAGGAAGACGAGGAACAGGATCGACACGCCGAGAAGGATCCAGATCAGCAGGATCCACTTCTGGGCCAGCGTGAAGATCGCCTCTTCGATGCTCTCCGGTGTGTTCAGGTTCGCGAACTGGATGCCGACCGAGACGAGGATCGGGACGACGATCGCCAGGAGCGCGGCGATGGCGATCACGAAGAATACGATCGCCTCGGCGAGACGAAGCAGGAGCAGCGGCCAGTTGGCGAGCGCGTTGTCGAAGGCGCGGCGAAGGAGGTCGAAGGCGCTGCGCTTCACAACGTATTCCGGCGATGGTCGGTCGCCCCGACGAACTCGATCCGGTCGGCCATCTCCGCCAGCCGGCTGCGCAGGCGCGTACCGATGCGCTGCTCGAGCGTCTCTTCCTTCGCGTCGGCCGAGCGGTCGTAGTAGTTGGTGGTGAAGATCGTGCTCCGCTCTTCGTTGTAGCGGGTGTTGATCACGTAGTAGAGGATGTCCTGCACGAACTGGGTCGGCTTCTGCGACCCCAGCTCGTCGAGCACCAGGAGGTCGGCCTCGAGGACGGGGCGAAGGATCTCCGACTTGGTGGTGGCGTTATCGTTGTCGAACGAAGCCTGGATCTCCTGGATCAGATCCTGGAAGTTCGAGAAGAGCAGCCGGCCGTTCTTCCCGCTGCGGATGATCTCGATCAGCGCCGCGACGGCGAGATGGGTCTTGCCGACGCCGCACCCGCCCATCAGCAGCAGCCCCTTCCCTTCGGGGATATTCGGCCAGAGGTCGACGAACTCCTGCAGTCGCTTCTTGGCAACCTTCAGCACGGTCGATTTTTCACGGAAGGTGTCGAGGGTGCAATGCTCGTAGCGTTTCGGGATGCTCGCGCTCGCGAGCCGCTGCTGCCGCCGCAGGTCTCCCTGGCACCCGCACGGCTCCACCCGCAGCGCATCTCCCGGCAACGGCACCCATCCGGAGTTGTTACAGCGGGGGCAAACGGCGGGGGTGAGGGAGAGGGCGGTCATTTCGGAGTGAGTTTACGGTCTGGAGCGCGTTGACGCCAGATGTTGTCGGTTGTCGGTTATCTGTCAGTCCTGGACCTGGACTGACCGACAACCGACAACTGACAACCGACAACGCCTCACCCGCTATACTCCTCCCTCGCGGTCCCGCTTCGCCCATGAACACCCTTATCGCTTATCTCGCCTCGCGGCCGGATGCTGCGACGTTCCTGCTCCCTCACGACATGGAGCGGACGCTGCGCGAGCTGTTCGTGCGGGCGGATGGTTTGCTGCCGAAGCCGTACAAGATCTTTCCTGCCGACGAGACCCAGCAGCCGTTCCTCGGCTTTCCGGTCGCCGAATCGACGGTCCTGAAAGAGCTCGACACGAAGCTCGACCGCTGGCTCGGGGAGGAGACGGCGGTCCAGGTCAACCGGGCGGCGTCGAAGGAAAAGGCCCAGGCGGCGTTCAGCGCGTATGTCGGCCAGCTCATGAAGCTCGCCGAGAACGCGCTGATGTCGAACGTCCTCACCGACTACCACGCGGTGTTCTGGCTCGCCCACTCATTTGACCTGTCGCGGCATTTCTCCAATATCCCCCGGCGCATCAGCGCGATCGACGTCCAGGCCGGCCGCGCGCTCGGCGACACGCTCAAGTACCGCATCTACGGCCGCTGGGTCAGCGAGACCCGCGAGCAGATGGCGCAGCTCGCCGCGAAAGCCGCGCCGCTGATGGAAGGGGAAGAGCAGCGCGCGCTGCAGTTCTTCCGGCTCCTGCAGGACGACGTCCTGATCCTCACCGAGGAATTCATCGGGCCGGATCTGCGCGAGCTGCGCAACTTCGTCACCGGCTACCTGCGGCGCGACTTCCAGAGCTTCCGCGACTCCTTCGAACGGCTGCGCACCACCGCCACGGAGCTCCTCCAGAAGGAGCGCACGTTCCGCGCGGCGCTCCCGCTCTTCGGTGCGAACGCCGACCAGGGGATCACCCTTGCCCTCCTGCTCGACCCCCGCTTCGAGAACTTCCTCTTCGACCATCCGGCGGCGCAGAACGCCGTCAACCGGGAGGAGCGCGAGCAGTTTCAGCTCATCGCCCGCCGCGTGCGCGAGTTCGCGGTGCTCAACCAGCTCCGCCGCGGGATCACCTGGATGACGTCCATGCCGGACGGACAGATCGTCTCCGCCGACCGGCGCACCGGGATGACTTACTCGCGGTCGACGCGGCCGATGGATTTCGGCCGTCCCGGCGTGCTCGACCCGATGGTGCACCGCTTCGGGATGATCTACGACATCTCCGCCTTCTCCGAGACCCTTGGCAATATCCGCCGCGGCGGCGGCAAGGAGGAGATGCGCTCCTACCGGCAGATGCTGCTCTTCCAGCGCAAGCTCGACAGCATCGCCGAGCGGCACCTGCTGCAGTTTGAGAAGTTTCTCGGCGACGGCGCGTTCTATACGACCCGCCGCGCGCTGCGCCTCGTCCGCGCGGCCATCGAGATCCAGCGCTTCTACACGGAGATGAAGCGCAAGGGCTTCGCCTTCAACAAAGGGCTGCGCATCGCCCTCAATTACGGCTATTACCGCCTCCTCCCGATGAAGACCTCGGGGGACGGCAGCGAGCGGATCACCGAGTTCTACGGCCCCGGGATCGTCGAGCTCTCCCGCCTCACGACCGGCAAGGCGACGAAGGAGATCGAGGAGATCGCCGCGTTCCTCGTCACCCACGGCTACGACCCGGCGAAGGTGCAGCAGTTCTTCGCGCCGCTCGCGCGGGGCGTCGACATGATCGACCACCGCCAGCACGCCCGCGAGTACTACGCCTATCTCGACTCCAACAACCACCTCGTCAACGAGGGGATCGTGGCGTCGATGGACCTGCTGCAGGAGCTCTCGAGCGAGCTCGGGCAGGAAGGGCAGCAGCTCTCGCGCGTGAAGACGCCGTACGGCACCTACATCGCGTTCACGCCGGCGGTCAGCGGGATCGAGCTGGTCGGCGTCCGGCTGATCGGCAACGTCTCGCTCAAAGGCCTCGACAACATCGACGTCGGCGAGCTGGTGCCGTTCGGCCCGGGCGACGCGGAGGAGGTCACCCCCATCCAGAGCGGCGACCCGTTCGTGATGCTGCTGCGGCAGGACTTCAACGTCCGCCGGGAAGCGTCGTCCTCCGGCTCGTGGCAGGCCGCCTCCGTGAACACGACCACGACCGAGCATCTCGTCCCGACCGAGATCGTGATCTGCGTGAAGACCGATTCGAGCGACATGGACGACGAAGTGCTGATCGGCGAGTGGGATCCCCGCTCGGACGACGTCTACCGCCCCTTGCGTCTCCCCCGCGGAGATTTCCAGCGCCTCTTCTCCCTCCGCGGCGAGCTGACCGAGGAAGTGCTCACCGACCGGAAGGAGAGCGTGCGCGAGATGTACGAGCGGCTGTCGACCAAGACGCTGGCGCCCGCCACCGCGCTGGCGCCGTATCGGGAGAGTGAGTATGACGCGTATATTCTGGGGGATATCGTGGAAAAGCTGTGAGGTAGTTACTGGTTGCTGGTTGCTTGGGGTTGTCGCCCTGACCTCAGTGGCAGCTTGACAAGCACCCCCACGGGAGCCGCCGAAGGCGGCGACAGATCTGTAGGCCCGGCCTTTAGGCCGGGTACAACCATCGCCCACCATGTGAGCCCGCGTAGCAGGCGACAGAAAAGAAGTACGCGCGGTCTGGTCTTCTGCCGCCCGCTACGCGGACTCGAAGATCCACCCACGCTTACCCGGCCTAAAGGCCGGGCCTACAGGTCTTTTGCTGCCTTCGGCAGCAGAAAAGGCATGCCGGCGCTTTGCGTTGGTCGCTGAATGCCAAGGAACCAGCAACCAGCAACCAGTAACCGGTTAAAATAACCCTCACTTGCGCGTCGACCACGATAAACGCGAGATCGTCTGCTCCGTTGGCGATCTCGTCCATGAATCCACCTACCGCCGGATCGGCGTCGAGCGCGGCGACGGGTTTCGCCGGATGTGGATCGGGCAGGACATCCATACCCGCCGCGCCGAGCAGCGCGCCGGGGAAGATCCGCATTACCGGGCGGAGGTCCACGTCGTTCACCGGACGAACATCGGCGGCTGGAGCGTCACCGTCACCGGCCGCATCGACGGGCTCTCCATCGACAGGGAAGCGAAGCGCGTCCACATCGAGGAAGTGAAATCGCTGCATTTCGATCTCGAGCTCGAGGCGCTCTACCGCTCCGAGAAGCTCCAGCGCCACCTCTACCAGCTCCTCCTCTACTCCTACTTTCTCTCGCACCAGCCGGAGCTGGAAGGCTTCACGTTCGCGCCGCAGCTCGTCCTGATCGACCTCGTCTCGGGCGACACGAAGACGGTCGACACCGACTTCGACCGCGACCGCGTCGAGGCGACGCTGCAGGCGAGTCTCGCCAAGCTGGTCGAGGACCACGAGACTTCGCTCGCGCTCCGCATCGCCAAGCGCGCCTTCGCCGACGCCCTGCAGTTCCCGTTCGACGGGATGCGCTCCGGGCAGGAGGAGATGGTCGCCTCGGTGGCCCGCGCGATCTGGCAGCGCGACGCGCTCCTCATCTCCGCGCCGACCGGGATCGGCAAGACCATGGCCGTGCTCTATCCGGCGGTCAGGCAGTCGCTGAAGCTCGGCAAGAAGCTCTTCTTCCTCACCTCGAAGACCCTGCAGCAGGACGCCGCGGTGAAGGCGCTCGACCTCCTCAACGACGGCTCGTTCCGCGTGCTGCGCATCCGCTCGAAGCAGAAGATGTGCGCGCACACGGAGATGATCTGCCACGAGGACTTCTGCCCGTTCGCGGCGCGGTACTCCGAGAAGATGGCCAAGAGCGGCCTCCTGACGCACATCGTGACGTCGATGAGCTACTACGATCCCGACCTCACGTTCGAGCTCTCCAAGTCCACCGAGGTCTGCCCGTTCGAGGTGTCGCTGGAGCTGATCGACCAGGCGGACGTCATCGTCTGCGACTACAACTACATCTTCGACCCCTACGTCGGCCTGAAGACCTATCAACAGGAGTCCGACTACAGCGACTGCGTGCTCGTCGTCGACGAGGCCCACAACCTCGTCGACCGGGGACGCGGGTACTACTCGCCCGAGCTGCACGAGCAGACCTTCGACGAGATCACCCGCTTCATGATGACCCGCAACTGCTGGGTCGAAGGGTGGGAAGAGCTGCTGGCCATCCTGCGCGATCACTTCCACGAACTGGCGGAGGTGCTGGAGGACGACGTGCGGCAGGCCCTCTGCTCCCCCAGCCGCGAGCTGTTCCTCGAGCAGCGGGTGGAGTGGGAGCGGGTGGTGCTCGAGTACATCGGCTGGAAGATCGACAACCGCATCGCCGAGGAAGAAGACCCGCTCATCGACTTCTACTTCAAGCTGGTGAAGTTCGCGAACCTGCTGGCCAAGGACGGCGACGAGTTCGCGCACCTCGTGGAGCGGACGAACGAAGGCATCAAGGTCAAGATCTTCTGCAAGGACCCTTCGCGGTTCCTCGGCGAGATCTTCGAGTCCGCCCACGCCACGGTGGCGCTCTCGGCGACGCTGGAGCCGTTCGAGTTCTACCGCAAGACTCTCGGCTTCCCCGACTCCCGCACCGCCGAGCTCTCCCTCCCCTCGCCGTTCCCGCGCAACAACCGCAAGATCGTGGTGATCTCGGAAGTCGACACCACGTACAAGCGGCGCGCGGACTCTTACGACAAGATCGCCACGAACGTGGCCGACATCGCCGACGCCGGCGACGGCAATTTCCTCGCCCTCTTCCCCAGCTACGCGTTCCTCCGCGAGATCTCGGAGCGGATGCCGCCGATCCAGAAGCGGGTCATCGTCCAGCGCAACGACATGACCGACTACGAGCGCAACGCCATCCTCGACATCCTCCGCGACCGCCCGAAGAAGGGGAACCTGATCCTGGCGGTGTCGGGCGGGATGTACGCGGAGGGGGTCGACTACCAGGGTGACATGCTCTCCGGCGTGATGGTGGTGGGCCCCGCGCTGCCGCAGGTGAGCTTCGAGCAGGAGCTGCTCAAGCAGTATTACGACGAGCAGTACGGGGCAGGGTTCGAGTTCGCGTACCTGATCCCCGGCATGACCCGGGTCGTGCAGAGCGCCGGCCGCGTGATCCGCAGCGAGCGCGACATCGGCGTGATCGCGCTGTTGTGCAAGCGGTTCACGCAGGAGTCGTACACCCGCTATTTCCCGGCGGACTGGTACGAGGAGTCGCCGCGGGAGCTGGTGACGCGGAAGGCGGCCAGTGAGATCCGGTCGTTTTTCGAGGCGAAGAACACGCCGCAGATCAGACTGGTGTTTTAGGAGGGGTGATGGGACCTATAGGTCCTATGGCTCCCATGTTCCAATACGCCGCGTGAAGAAACTCGCCGTACTCGCACTCCTCCTCACCGCCTGCGCCACCCAGCCACCCGAAGGGCCGGCTACGCCGGCGTGGGATGCCATTCCTGCCGGTGTCGCCGAGGCTTTGTGCATGCGGTTGCAGCACGATGCGTTTGCCACCGGGAGCGTGACCATCGTCCGCGTGACGCAGCCTCTGGCGACGCCGGAGAGCGTGGCGGCGGTGCAGCATGTGACGAAGCACGGCTCGCGCGTGAAGCCGCAGCCGATCTCCAATCGCGCGATCCCGGTCCTGCTGGGGCGCGGCACCTGTTCGTGGACTCCGATCGACGTGCGCGACATGCCGGCGCATGCGGACGAGATGATCGTCGAGCTTTCCGCCCCTCTCGCGAACCCGTTCAAGGCGCGGGAGGCGGGGATGTTCGCGCGGGTGTCGCTCTCCGGCGAGCATCAGTCGTGGTACTGGATTCCGCTCGTGCGGCGGGGCGAGAACTGGGCATCCGGTTTCATCTCCGTACTGCCCAGGTAGTGCGACGACTCACCAATCGTGGCAAGCACGCAACGTACTGTGACGGTTGAAGTTAGGACGTGGCATATGGATTTCATAGTACCCCTGCAGTAACTCACGAGCAGGTGGCTTCACATCATGGCGGAGCAGCAGAAGAACGAGACGCGGGTGCTGGTCGCGGACGACGACCAGTCCATCCGCCAGTTGGTTTGTACGATCGTGAAGCGCGAAGGGCTGGAAGTCGATTGCGCCGCGGACGGGGTCGAGGCGATCGAGAAACTGAAGACGAACGAGTACGCGGTCATCCTCCTCGACCTGATGATGCCCCGCACCGACGGGTTCGGCGTCATCGAGCACCTCAAGACCCACCCGCCGTCGTCCAAGCCGGTGATCCTGGTCATCACTGCCTACGCCGACCAGAAGTTCAAGGAAGTCGACCCGAACCTCGTCGCCGGCGTGCTGCGCAAGCCGTTCGAGATCGCCGATCTCGGCAACCTGGTGCGCCTCTGCGTCCACGGCTACGACGATGCCACGGAGCGATTGAAGTACACCGGGCACGCGCTGGAGCAGGTGGCCACAGAGCACTAGCTCCAGTTTTCGAGCCAGTATTCGAGCATCACCACCGCCCAGAGCGCTTTGGCGTGGTTCGCGTGGTTGTCCCGATGTTCGCGCAGGAGGCGGGTGATCTGCGGCTCGTCGACCAGCCCATGTTGCCGCAGCCGTGACGGTTCGAGCAGGCGGTCGACTTCGTCGCGGAGGCCGCGGTTGATCCACCCCGCGACCGGGACGGAGAGGCCGCGCTTGCGGCGGTAGATCACTTCGCGCGGGAGCCACTTCTCCGCCGCCTTTTTCAGCACCCACTTGGTCGTCAGTCCGCGGACGCGGAGGTCGGACGGGAGCGAGAGGGCGAAGGCGGTCAGGTCGCGGTCGAGGTAGGGGGCGCGCGCTTCGACGGAAGAGAGCATGGTGGCCCGGTCGACTTTCACCAGCAGGTTGTCGCGCAGGTAGCTGCGGTAGTCGAGCAGCATCGCGCCCGGCAGCGGGTCGAGCTTCGGCATGTCTTTCCCCGCCTCGGCGCTGGAACGCAGACCGGTGCCGAACCAGGACAGGTGGCGCTCCATCCACGGCCGCTCGGCGTCGGTGACGAAGCGCTTCAGCAGATATTCAATCGTCACCTTCTTCCCCGAGGATGGGAGCGCGAAGGCGAGCTTGCGGAGGCAGTTGCGCACGAAGGCCGGGAGGGCGTCGTAGCGCGGCGCGACCTTGTGCCCGAGGTACGTCGGGTAGCCGCCGAACAGCTCGTCCGCTCCCTCGCCGCTGAGGATTACCTTCACCCGCTCACGAGCCGCGCGCGCCAGGAGGAACGTCGGCAGGATGGCCGGGTCGGCCAGCGGCTCGGCGACGCGGGTGGTGACGTTGCGCAGCGCGTCGAGCAGCGTCTCTTCGTCGGTCCGGACCGGCACGTGCTTCGTCCGCATCCGCCGCGCGAGCACCGCCGCGTCTCCGCTCTCGTCGTACGACTCCTCGGCGAACTGGGCCGAGAAGGTATGCACTTTGTCCACACCGATGACGCTCGACGCGAGCGTGGCCAGGATCGACGAGTCGAGCCCGCCGCTGATGAAGACTCCGACCGGGACGTCCGACATCACCTGTTTCGCCACCGCCGCCTCGACCAGCCGCTGCGTCTCGAGGACTGCCGCGCGCGGATCGATCGGCTCCGGCCCGAACACCGCCGGATCCCAGTAGCGCACCGTCTCTTCGCGCCCCTCCGCGAACAGCATGTACGTGCCGGCCGGGACGCGGCGAATGGCGGCGAACGGTGTCCGCGGCTCCGGCACGTAGCCGAGCGCGAGGTACTCCGAGATCGCCACCGGGTCGAGCTCGCGCGAGACCTCCGGATGGCGCAGCAGGCATTGCAGTTCCGAGGCGAAGACGACCTCGCCGCCGACTCGCGCATAGAACAGCGGCTTCTCGCCGGCGCGGTCGCGGGCCAGCAGGAGGCGTTTGGTCCGGTTGTCCCAGATGGCGAGGCCGAACATCCCGTCGAGCTGCGCGACGCATGCCGGGCCGTGCTCGAGATAGAGCGGAAGGATGGTCTCGACGTCGGAATGCGAGCGGAAGGGGTAATCGCCGTACCGCGACCGGAGCTCGCGGGCGTTGTAGATCTCGCCGTTGGCCTCGAGCCAGACGTCATTCTCCGGCGAGGCGAACGGCTGGTCGGCGCGCTCGTGGAGGTCGATGATGCGCAGCCGCTCCGTACCGAGGCCGGCGTGCGGCTCGACGAACGTCGCCCGCCCATCCGGCCCGCGATGGCGCAGGGCTTCTCCCATGGCGTCGAGCACGTGCGGATACCGCAACGCGCTTCCGCTCACCTGGCCGTAGATGCCGCACACGGGCGGCATTGTATGCGGGGAGGATGGGACCGATAGGACCTATGGGACTCATGGGACCTATGGGACGAATGACCCCCATAGGTCCCATGAGTCCTATTGGTCCTATCAGTCCCATCTCATCTCGCGTACCCCACGTGCCGCGCTCCATCCGCCACCCGCCGCCACCCTCGCGCCTCCAGCACGCGCTGCCGCTTCACGTCCTGCGTTCGCACGACGTAAACCCGCGGCTCCGTGCCCGCCAGCGACTGCTCAAAGTACGACAGGGGCTCGAGCGGCGAGCCGGGGGCGTCGAGGAACTTCCGGTAGCGGCGCAGGAGGTAGTTGCTCGTCAGCTCGCTCGCGTCCTCTGTGACCAGCGTGACGCGGCGCTGCAGGTAGAAGGCCATCGAGCCGCTGAATGCCTCGACGCCGATGATCTGTGTGTCCGGTGTGAGATGCGGCGCGAGCTCCGTCACGAACGCTTTTGCCGAGCGCCGCTCGGAGAGCGCGCGCAGGAGTGGGTTCGCCACGATCGGCAGGGTGATCGCCGGGAGCGTCAGCGCCACCAGCACCAGCTCGCGGCGCTTCACGAAGAGCGCGGCCAGGCCTCCGATCAGGAACGCGGCGCCGAGGGCGAGCGCCACCTCGTCGGTCACCGAGCGGAGTTCCGGCTTCATCTTCGTCCGGTGGACGAAGAACGAGCCGGCAGCGAGGACCACGCCGAAAACCACAAACACGATCGCGGCGGCGCGGGTGCGTGACTCGCTCCAGATCCGCGCCACCACCAGCGCCAGCGGCGCCATCAGCGGGAGGATGTACTGCGGCAGTTTCGACTGCGAGAGCGAGAAGAAGAGGAATGGGACGGCCACCGCCAGGAGGCAGTAGACCAGTGCACGGTCGTCGCGCCGGAACAGTTTCGGATTCGCCAGCGCGACGATGGACCACGGCATCGCCCCGGCGAGGAGGTACGGGACGAAGAACCAGGGAGGCGCGGTCCGCTTCAGCGCTTTCGTCGCGACGCGCTCCGCGGTCTCGGTGACGAGCACGTAGCGGAGAAACTCCGGTACGACCTGCGTCACGCCCCACACCCACGGCGCGATGACTGCGGCGAAGAGAAGGATGCCGGCGATGGGAAACACGGGCCGCAGCGCCTTTCGCTTCCACGCGTACGGGAGGACGACGAAGAGCACCAGCACGAACGTCACCGGTCCCTTGGTGATCATAGCGAAGCCCATCGCCAGCCAGCCGAGGATCGCCCAGCGCGAGACCCGCTCCTCGATCGCGAGATAGAAGGAGGTCAGGGCGACCGTAACGAAGAACGCCAGGGCACTGTCGAAGATCACCGTCCGCGAGAACGCGACCACCAGCGGCATCGAGAGGAAGACGATGGCCGCGATCCAGGGCGTCTCTCCGCCCCAGACCCGCCGCGCGAAGAGGAACAGCACGGCCGCCGAAGCGAGGGTGAAGAGGTAGGCGGGGAGCCGCGCCGCGAGCTCGGTCGGCCCGAGCACTTCCATCGCCGCGGCTTCGGCGGCGAAGTATACGATCGGCTTGTCGATGTACGGCAGCCCGTTGAGCCGCGGCATCACGTAGTCGTTCGTCTCCGCCATCTCCCGCCCCACCTCAGCGTTTCTCCCCTCATCCGAATCGAGTAGAGGAACGCTTCCGAGATGGACAGCAAGAAGAAGCACGCAGACGAGGAGCCAGACGGGAAGGAGGCGCTGGACCAAGCGAAACGACGATAGCACGCTCGCTCTCGCCCAGCGTCAGGGGCTGACCGGGAGGCCTCCGGCGGGCGGGCCCGGCCCGCGTCGTTTGTTTTCGCACGGACCGCGTTCGATGCCAGACGCGCGCGTTCAGCCTATGGCAACAAACGCTGCGGGCCGGGCCCGCCCGCCGGAGGCCCCTCGTCGTTCCCTTTATGCCATCTGAGTACGCGCCTGTTCCAGGCACGCCGCGAATACTTCCACCGCCCGGTCGATCTGCTCCTCGGTGTGCGAGGCCATGACCTGGAAACGGAAGCGGGCCCGTTCGCGCGGCACTGCCGGGAACTCCACGAGATTGGCGATCAGACCGTTCTCCTCGAGCAGGCGGGCCGTCCACTTGGCCACCGTCTCGTCGCCGCACATCACCGGCACCACATTGCTCGGGTCGCCGAGGCACTCGATGCCGCGCGACTCGAAACCGACCCGCAGGCGAAGAATGTTGTCGTACGCCTTAGCGCGCAACGCATCCCCCTCCTCCGAGCGGACGATGCGCAACGACTCGTGCGCCACCGCCGACTGCATCGGCGAGATCCCGTTCGAGTAAATGTGCGTCCCGCCGAAGATCCCGAGGAACTGCCGCGCCGCGCGCGAGCGCGTGGCGGCGAAACCGCCGTTGCTCGCGAACGTCTTCGAGAAGCTCCCCATCACGATGTCGACCTTGCCGAGCATCTGCTGGACCCCGATCTGGCCGGTGCCGCCCGGACCGGTGGCGCCGAAATCGTGCGCCACGTCCATCATCAGCACCGCGCCATGCTCGCGACAGGCCTCCTGCATCGCCTCGATGCGCGGGGTGTCCGAGTCCATCGAGAACAGGCCTTCCGAGACCACCAGGATCGCGTTCTCAGCATCCTTCTGGCGGATCTTCGACAGCCGGTGACGGAGCGCCTCGACGTCGTTGTGGCGGAAGAGATAGACATTCTGCGTCGCCGCGCGCGCCCCCTGCATCAGGCAGGCGTGCGACAACTGGTCGATCACGATCGAGTCGGTGGGGCGGACGAGGCCGGTGATCGTGCCGAAGCCGGCCGACCAGCCCGTCGGAAAGAGCAGCACGTGCTCGGTCTCCAGCATCTCGCCGAGAGCGTGCTCGAGCGCGCGGCCCGGGACCGTGTTCCCCTGCAGCATCGGCGAGGCGGCCGCGTGCGGCCCGAAATGGTCGAGAGCCCGCTTCGCCGCGGAGAGGATGTCGGGATGCAGCGACAGACCGAGGTAATCCTGCGAGCCGAAATTCAATCCGGCCACGCGTCGCCCATTCTGACTTTCGAGCACCGTCTCCGTCGCCGGCTTCCCATGCAGCGTCCGCGCATACGGCCAGGTGTTCAGCTCCGTCCGGAGGTCGAGCCACTCCCCGAGAGCGGCGGTGCGCTCGAGAAGATGAGATCCCCTGGGGTTGGCGAACTGGCCGAGGTGCTTCGTGAAGGCGGGCGAATGCTGGACAGACGACACGTCGAACGTGGTCAAATGGTGGGCTCCTTTAGATTGTGAGAGTTGCGCGGAAGGACTCGACCCGTATAAGTACCTGAAGGTGGGCTTCATTCCATCTTTGATGGGTGACCGTCCTCTACAATTGCCGCCATGCCCCTTCAACCGAATACGACCCTCGGGCCGTACACCATCGTCGGCATCCTCGGTGAAGGCGGCATGGGCGCCGTCTATCGCGCCAAAGACACGCGCCTCGGACGCGACGTCGCGGTCAAGGTCCTGACCAACGTCACGCTCAGCGACCGCGACCGCCTGCAGCGCTTCGAGCAGGAGGCGCGCGCGACCGGGATGCTCAACCATCCCAACCTCCTGACCGTCTTCGACGTCGGCCGCGACGACGCCGGGAACCCGTTTCTCGTCACCGAGCTCCTCGAAGGAGAGACCCTCAGCTCGCGCCTCCAGCGCGGCCCCCTTTCCGCGCGCAAGGCAGTCGACGCCGCGCTGCAGATGTCCAACGGCCTCGCCGCGGCGCACGAGAAGGGGATCGTCCACCGCGACCTCAAGCCGGACAACATCTTCCTCACCCGCGACGGCCGGCTGAAGATCCTCGACTTCGGCATCGCCAAGCTCACCGGCCCCGCGGCGGGCGACGGTCCGGCGTTCGCCTCGGCGGCCACCGAGCCGGGGATGGTCCTCGGCACGGTCGGTTACATGTCGCCCGAGCAGGTGCGCGGCGAGCCGGTCGACCATCGCTCCGATCTTTTCTCCCTCGGCACGATCGTCTACGAGATGCTGACCGGCGCCCGCGCGTTCAAGGGCAACTCGTCGATCGAGACACTGAGCGCGATCCTCAAGGAAGACCCGCCGGACCTGATCGAAGTCCTGCCGTCGGTCCCGCCGGCGCTGGAACGGCTGGTGCGGCGCTGCCTCGAGAAAGACCGCGAGCAGCGCTTCCAGAGCGCGCGCGACCTCGCCTTCAACCTCGAGACCCTCAACACCCTCTCGACCTCGCACACCCTCTCCAACGCCCCGCGGCCGGCCACGCAGAACGCGCAGGCGCACAGCGGCTCTCACACCGCGCCGACCATGGCCATGCCGAAGGCGGCCCACGCGCCGACGTCCGCCCATCCGGCGGCCGTGCCGCCGGCGACGCGGACCGTCGCCCGCCCTCTGACGAAGCCGAAGAAACGCGTCTCGCCGATGCTCCTGGCGCTGCTCTACGTCGTCTCCGTCGCCGGGGCGGCGTACGGCGCCTGGACGTGGGCTCAGCGCAAGAGCGCGGAGAAGATCGTCGAGCCGCAGTTCCACCGGATCACCTTCCGCCGCGGCGAGGTACGGACCGCGCGCTTCACGCCCGACGGCGAGACCATCGTCTACAGCGCCGCGTGGGACGGCCGGGCGCCGGAGACGTTCGTCACCACCCGCCGCTCCAGCGAGGCCCGCCCCCTCGGCGTGCCGCACTGCGAGATCCTCTCGGTCTCCAGGAAAGCGGAGCTGGCCGTCCTGCTGCGCCGCGATCGCGTCTCCAACGTCGGCACCCTGGCCCGCGTCCCGCTCGCCGGCGGCATGCCGCGCGAGGTGGCGGAGAACGTCCTGATGGCCGACTGGTCGCCCGACGGCACCAACCTCGCGGTGCTGGTCGAGCGGGGGGAGAAACGGGTCGTCGAGTATCCCGCCGGCGTGCAGAAGTACGACACCGCCCATCCGGTCCGCGACCTCCGCGTCGCTCCGGACGGCAAGCGCCTGGCCATCCTCGAGCTGTCGCAGGGGCAATGGGAGGTCGCGGTGATCGGCGACAAGCCCGAGACCATCGCCCGCGGCTGGCCGCGCGGTGCAACGGCGCTTTCATGGTCGCCCGACGGCCGCGAGATCTTCGTCTCCGGCGCCATGACGGCGGCTCCGCCCGCGCTGTACGCCGTGAACGTCGAGACCGGTGACGTGCGCCTCGTGACCCGTCTCACCGGCGCGATCCGCATCTTCGACGTCTCCAGCCGCGGAGAGATCCTCCTCTCCAACGGAACCTGGCGCGCGTCGCTCTTCTGGAAGACGCCGGACAAGCAGGCCGCGACTCCGGTGACCGACACCAATCCTCAATCCTCAATCCTCAATCCTCAATCCTCTGAAATGGACGCCTCCTGGCTCGACTGGTCCATCCTCAACGACCTCTCCCCCGACGGCCGCTCGATCCTCTTCAGCGAGACGCGCGAAGGAGGCGGCGAGCGGCACGCGGTCTATCTTCGCCGCGCCGACGCCCCGTCCCCCGTCCACCTCGGCGACGGCATCGGCGATGCCCTCTCGCCCGACGGCAAGTGGGCGCTCTGCCATCAGGGAGCGAAGCTCGTCCTGATGCCGACCGGCACCGGCCAGCCGCGCGAGCTGAAGATCGACGGCGCGTTCGACGGCGGGGCGGCGTGGCTGCCGGACTCGCGGCGGGCCATCGTCGCCGGCGTGGTCGGCAAAGACAGCTACCGCCTCCATCTCATCGACACCCTCGACGAGACCACCAAGCCGGTCTCGCCGAACGTCTGGAGCGACGGCACGCGCGCCTTCGCCGTCTCCCCTGACGGCACGATCGTCGCCGGCATGACGTCCGAGGAGACCATCGCCCTCTACGCGCTCGACGGCACAGCCCCGCGCCCCGTCCCCGGCACCGTGAAAGGAGAGATCCCGCTCGAATGGAGCGCGGACGGCACCTCCCTCTTCGTCCACGACCCGACGGTGCTGCCGGCGCGCGTTCATCGCGTGAACATCGCGGCCGGCACCCGTGAGCTCTGGAAAGAATTCACCCCCCGCGACCCCGCCGGGGTCTACAAAATCGCCCCGGTCTTCGTCACCCGGGACGCCGGGGCGTACGCGTACAACGCCATGCGCACGCTGTCGGAGCTGTATGTGGCCGAAGGGCTGAAGTAGCGGTTCACCTCACGTCTGCACTCGTACACATCCCCCAGCCCGTTCGCGCTGTACAGGAGATAGAGCTTCTTCTCCCACTCCAGCAGGTGCAGCGCGTAGAGCGACGTGTACGCGGGAATGTACGTCGCGGCGCTGGCGAAGCCGGCCGGCGGGGTTTTGTCATGGTAGTAGCGGTAGAAGAAGTTGTTGGTGTCGACAAACTGCGGGACGCCGCCGGTCACTTTGAACAGCCGCAGTTCGGTCTTGCTGCCAACCGCGTTTCCACCGACGGCAACGTAGCCTTTGCGGGCGGAGACTTTCTCCGGGGCGAAGGCGGAGCCGTAGACGTCATGTCCCACCTTCGTATACCCGGTGGCCGACGGCGTGAACTGCCACAGCTTGTTCCCCGCCGTCGGCGAGGTGCCGGACTCGATCGCCCAAAGCACCCCTTTGTCGTCGAACGAGAGGTCGCGGAAGGTCTTGCCGGTCGCCGCGGCCTGCGTCGCCAGCGGCGCGCCGTTGGCGATGAAGGCGTCGTACGCGTAGACGCGCAGCGTACCGTCGGCGTTCACCACGGCCACGCGCTGCCCCGGCTGATGGCGCGCCCAGACCCGGATCCCGTTGACCTTCCCCTTGCGGGTCTCCTTCAGAACCGGCTTCGAACGGTTCGCGGTGTCGTAGATCAGGAGGGACTTCGCGGTCGCGGAGACGACCGAGCCGTCCGAGACGACGACGTACGGGACGGCTCCCACTTTCATGAAGATGACGGACTGCGGAACGACCGGCGCGTCTTTCACCTGGACGCGCGTCAGCATGTGGCGCGTGTCGGTGAATTCGTTCGCGTCCTTCGAGATCCCCCAGCCCCAGGAGAGGGTGCCGGGGTAGACGAAGCCGACGTCGTCGACCTCGAAGTCGGTCAGGGTCTCCTGGGTGTCCTGCAGCACGACCTCCCACTCCGCCCCGGCCGCTTCGGCGTAGAAGAACGTGTTCGGCTTGGCGACGATTTCGACCGGATCGCCGAGGCGCTTGACCGTGGCGCCGGTCTTCATCACGCCGACGCCCGAAAGAGTCTTCGCCGCGACATTGGCGAGGAACTGGGCGATCGGAAACCCCGCGATGGCCTCCCCGTACTCGACGAAGACCCGCTTGCGGGGATACGACACCCGGATGCGTTGCGCGCGCACGGTGCGCATCCCGACGTTCTGCACATTCCGCGTATTCGCGGAGTCGACATAGCGGCCGACATAGGCGACCAGCGGGTCATTGAATCCTGCGGTTTTCTTCCCTGTATTCGGCGCGATGCACGTCGAACAGACGACGTCCACTCCTTTGGCGGGCCGGGTGTGCGGCATGACTCCTCCTCCACAAATTGAATGGAACTGGCTGCAATATAGGTCCGCCGCGGCCGTCGCGCCATGCAACCAATCAGAGCGGTCGCGCTGCGCCGGGACGGATCAGCCGGCGTGCGGGCGGAGCGAAGGGCGGACCGGAGGCGGCCCGCCCTTCGTCACCATCACGCTTTCAACTCGTACACGTCGCCCAGCCCGTTCGCGCTGTACAGCAGGTACGTCTTGCCGGACCAGTCGATCATCTGCAGGGAGTCGAACGAGCAGTACGTCGGGCTGTAGGTGCTGGCCGTGCAGAAACCGGCAGGCGGAAACGTGTTGTGGTAGTAGAGGAAGAAGAAGTTCTTCGTGTCGGCGAACTGCACTTTTCCGCCGGCCACCCGAAACAGCCGCAGCTCGCTTCCGTTGCTCGGTCCCTTCCCGCCGACAGCGATCCAGCCGTTGCGGACCGCGATCTTCTGGGGAGCGAAGGCCGTGCCGTAGACGTCGAACGGCACGCTCTTATAGGTCTTGCCGGAGGGCGTCACCTGCCACAGCTTGTTCCCCGCCGCCGGGGAGGGGCCGGATTCGACGGCCCAGAGCGTGCCGTTCTCGTCGAACTTCAGGTCCCTGAAGGTTTTCTTCGCCGCGGGAGTAAGCTCCGCCAGCGGCGTGGCTCCGTCCTTGATGAACGCGGCGTAATCATGGATGCGCAGCTTGCCGTCGGAATTCAACACGGCCAGGCGCTTCCCGGCATCATGGCGCGCCCAGGTGATGATGCCGTTCGCCTTCCCCTTGCGTGTCTCTTTCAGGACCGGAGCTGCCGTGTTGGTGACGTCGTAGATGCAAAGAGACGGCTTCGATCCCGAGACGACGTTGGCCGCGGAAATGACCGCGTACGGCACCTTGGCGGGTTTCACGTAAATCACCGAGTCCGCAACGATCGGCGCATCGGAAACCTGGCAGCGGAACTCCATCTGCCTCGTGTCGGGGAAGTCGTTCTGGTCCCAGGCGATCCCCCATCCCCACCACATCGTGCCGGCATAGAGGTTGCCGATGTCGTCGGCATCGAAATCGGTGAGGGTCACCTGTCCGTCCTGCGAGGTGGCGGTGTTCCACCCCGACCCATTCGCCTCGGGGTAAAAGAACGTGCTCGGCTTGGCCACGATCTCGATCGGGTCGCCGTAGCGTTTGACGGTACCGCCGGTTTTCATGACCCCGACCGGCCAGAGCTTCACGTTGGCGATGTTGGTGAAGAAGAGCGCAAACGGAAACGCGGCCACCGTCTGGCCATACCGGACGAACACGCGCTGGCGCGCGTAGTTGACCATGACCCGCTGCGCGCGCACGGTGCGCATCCCGACGTTCTGCACGTTGCGGGTGTTGACCGAATCGACATACCGCCCCGCGTAAGCAAACAGCGGGACGTTGAACCCAACGGTCTTCAGGTTCGTATTCGGGGCGATGCAGGTGGAACAGGGGACGTCTACGCCCTTACCGGGCCGGGAATGCGGCATGGATCACCTCCACAGATGTTGGTTGGACTGCTGCAACGTCAAACCGGCTGAAGCTCGTACACGTCGCCGAGGCCGTCGGCGCTGTACAGCATGTATACCTTTCCATTGTGATCGAGGATGTGCAGCGCCTTGAGCGACGTCGTGCTCACCACGTAGGTGGAGGCGCTCGCGAAGCCCGCGGGGGGCGTCTTGTCGTGGTAGTACCTGAAGAAGAAGTTTCCCGTGTCGACGAACTGCGGCACAGCCCCCGTCATCCGGTACAGCCTCAGTTCCGTCTTGCTGCCCGCAGCAATCCCTCCCACGGCCACATAGCCCTTGCGGGCCGCCAGTTGCTGGGGAGCGAACGGAGTCCCGAAGACGTCGTGCTGCTTCTGGGTATATCCGGCGGCGGTCGGGATGAACTGCCACAGCTTGTTCCCCGCCACCGGCGCGGTGCCGTCGGATTCGATGGCCCAGAGCGTACCCTTCTCGTCGAACGACAGGTCCCTGAACGTCTTGCGCGTCGCTGTGGGCGCAACCTCCACCAGCGGCGCGCCGCCGGTGATGAAGGTGTCGTAGGCGTGGATGCGCAGCTTGCCGTCCGCAGTCACCGCGGCCAGGCGCTTGCCGGGCTCGAAACGGGCCCAGACGGAGATGCTGTTCGGCTTTCCTTTTCGGGTCTGCTTCAACACCGGGTTCGCGCGGTCGGAGGTGTCGTAGATGAGCATCGACGAGGCGTTCGCCGAGACGACGGTCGCGGAAATGACGGCAAAGGGAACGGCGCCGACTTTCATGAAGATGACCGAATGCGGCGTGATCGGGGCGTCTTTGAGCTGGACGCGCTTCACCATGTGCAGCGGGATCTGGGTCTCGTTCTTCTCGTCCTTGGAGATACCCCAGCCGAACGAGAGCGTGCCGACGTACACGAAGCCGACGTCGTCGACGTCGAAGTCGGTCAGGACCTCCTGCGTGTCCAGTCTCTGGACCTCCCAGCCCGACGCCGCCGCCTCGGCATAGAAGAACGTGTTCGGCCTGGCGACGAGCTCGACCTCGGTCCCTTTCGGCCGGCT
This sequence comes from Thermoanaerobaculia bacterium, assembly GCA_035629865.1. Classification (GTDB taxonomy): domain Bacteria; phylum Acidobacteriota; class Thermoanaerobaculia; order Gp7-AA8; family Gp7-AA8; genus QHVT01. Next base: position 30,907 of record DASPHC010000172.1, read on the forward strand.
CGGCGACGTATTGCCGGTTTTCATCACCCCGACCTTCGGGAGATCGGCGACGGCGACATTGGCGAGGAACTGGTCGAACGAGAAGCCCGCGATGGTCTCGGCGTACTTGACGAAGATGCGCTTCAGCGCGTGCGAGACGCGAACCCTCTGCGCACGCACGGTGCGCATCCCGAGATTCTGCACGTTGGGAGTCGTCGACGAATCGACATACCGCCCCACATACCGGATCAGCGGGTCATTGAAGGCAGCGGTCTTCTTCCCCGTGTTCGGCGCGATGCATGTTGAACAAACCACTTCGACGCCCTTGGCGGGCCGGGTGTGCGGCATGGGTTCCCTCCATAGATCCTGGGTTCTCAGACTGGCTTGAGCTCGTAAACGTCACCGAGACCGCCGGCGCTGTACAGCAGATAGATCTTTCCCTTGTGATCGAGGATCTGCAGTGCCTGCAGGCTGGTGGTGGCCTTCTCGTAGGTCGAGGCACTCGCAAAGCCGTCCGGCGGCGTCTTGTCGTGGTAATACCGGAAGAAGAAGTTTCCCGTGTCGACGAATTGCGGAGCGTTGCCGGTCATCCGGTACAGCCGCAGTTCGGTCTTGCTGCCCGCCGCATTTCCTCCCACGGCCACATAGCCCTTCCGCGCGGCAATCTTCTCGGGGGCGAACGGCGTCCCGAAGACGTCGTGCTGCTTCTGGGTATAGCCGGTGGCGGTGGGCGTGAATTGCCACAACTTGTTCCCCGCCGCCGGCGAGCCGCCGGATTCGATCGCCCACAACGTACCGTTCTCGTCGAAGGAGAGGTCCCGGAAGGTTTTGCGGGCCGCTGAAGGAACGTCCACCAGCGCCGCGCCTCCGGCGACAAAGGCGTCGTAGGTATGGATGAGCAGTCTTTTGTCGGCCGTGACCGTGGCCACGCGTTTGCCGGGCTCGAAGCGCGCCCAGAAGATGATGCTGTTCGCTTTTCCCTTTCGCGATGCCGTTGCAATCAACTTCGGCTTCGAGCGATTGGAGGTGTCGTAGAAGACGAGGGATGTGGCGTTCGCCGAAGCGACGGTCGCGGAAAGGACCGCGAACGGAATCTTGCCGACCTTCATGAAGAGAACCGAGTTGGGGACGATCGGCGCCGGTTGGATCTGGCCGCGGGTCGTCATGTGAAGGGGGATGGCAGTCTCGTTCTTCTCGTCCTTAGAGATCCCCCAGCCAAACGAGAGCGTGCCGATGTAGACGAAACCGACGTCATCGACGTCGAAGTCGGTCAGTATCCCCTCCGTGTCCAACGGCTCGAACTTCCACGCCGCAAACGTCGACTCGGTATAGAAGAAGGTATTCGGCCTGGCGACGAGCTCGACCTCTGCTCCCCTGGGCCGGCTGGGCGACCCAAGTCCGGTTCTCATCACACCGACCCTCGGGAGATCGAGGACGGCCACGTTGGCGAGGAATTGGTCGAAGGAGAACGCCACGATGGTCTCGCCGTACTCGATGAAGATGCGCTTGCGTGACCACGAGACGCGGATTCTCTCCGCACGGACCGTGCGCATCCCTTCCCGGAAGTTCTGGGTGGTCGACGAATCGACATACCGCCCTACGTACCCGATCAGCGGGTCGTTGAAGGCAGCGGTCTTCTTGTTCTTGTTCGGTGCAACACATGTTGAACAGACGACCTCTACGCCCTTGGCGGGCCGGGTATGCGGCATGGGATCACCTCCACCGATTGTTGGACCTTCGTCCAGTATAGGTCCGCGGCGGCGATGACGCCATACATCCGGCACGATCGCCGGAAAGACACCGCGTTCCTTATGCCTGGTTAGAGTGACCGCACGACTGCATTCCGGGCTTCTTTCCGAAATCGCCCCTACGCCACGCTCGCTTCCGACTCCTCGACCACTTCGACGACACCGCTCGAGCTGTGATTGAGGTACTCCTCCTGGGAGAAGTCGTCGACCTGGATGGCCGCGCTGCGGAGCTCTTCGGCGCGCAACAGCACTGCGTGCTCGTCGCTCGTAACGACGTTGCCGGCGAGGGCGGAGTCGTACAGGGCGCGGCCTTTGGCTTTGGCAAGCGTTTTCGCCTTGACCGCGTTCCGCACCTTCTTCTCCACTTCCTCGGCGCGCTTGACGACGCGGAACGTCTCTTCGAGCAGGCCGAGGTGCTCGACGGTGTTGTTCGGGATGTAGATCCCCTCGGTGTGGCGGCGGCGCTGTTCGGAGTCGGTCAGGATCAGCGACGCGATCTTGTGCGTGTGCTGGTCGTTGGCCTCGCCCGCCAGCGCGTTGAGGTCCGCCCACATCCGCAGGGGGCCGCTGAAGAACCAGGTCAGGCCCGGCACCGGGAGGTTGCGGAAGATGCCGTCGAATGCTTTCTGGATCTCCCACAGCGCGTGGTTCATGGAGAAGTGAACGAACGGCAGGTCTTCCTTCAGCCGCCCTTCCGCTTCATAGCGGCGCAGCACGGAGGTGCCGATGTACATCCACGACAGGACGTCGGCGAAGCGGCCGGTGAGCTTCTCCTTCAGCTTCAGCGAGCCGCCCAGCGCGCCCATGGCGATGTCGGCCATGATGGCGAACGTCGCCGAGGCCCACGACAGCTTGCGGTAGTACCGCGCGGTGGCGCCGCCGACCGGCGAGCCGGCCAGGGCACCGCGCGTGATCGACAGCACGACCGAGCGCGAGAGGTTGCGGACGATGTGGCCGATGTGACCCCAGAACGCGAGGTCGAACGCCTTCAGGTCGCGCGCGGCGATCGCTTCGACTTCCTTCAGCGCGTACGGATGCGCGCGCAGCGCTCCCTGGCCGAAGATGATGAGCGTGCGGGTGAGGATGTTCGCCCCTTCGACGGTGATCCCGACCGGCGTGGCGATGTAGTAATGGGCGAGGAGGTTGCGCGGGCCGCGCGAGATGCCGGCGCCGCCGGAGACGTCCATCGCGTCGTTGATCACCTTGCGGCCGATCTCCGTGGCGTTGTACTTCGCCATCGCTGTCACGACCGCCGGCTTGATGCCGCTGTCGATCGCGCCGAGGGTATAGCGGCGCATCGCCTCGAGGAGATAGTTGAAACCGGCGATGCGGGCGATCGGCTCTTCGATCCCCTCGAACTTGCCGATCGGGAGTCCGAACTGCTTGCGGATCGACGCATAGGCGCTGATGACGCGGGTGCCGAGCTTCGTCCCGCCGACGCTCTGCGCCGGCAGCGAGATCCCGCGGCCTGCCGCGAGCGACTCGGTGAGCATCCGCCAACCCTTGCCGCAGCCTTCGACGCCGCCGACCACCGCGTCGATCGGGACGACCACGTCTTTCCCCTGCGTCGGGCAGTTGTAGAACGGCGCACCGAGCGGATCGTGACGGCGGCCGATGGCCACGCCCGGGAGGTTCGTCGGGACAAGCGCGCAGGTGATGCCGAGGTCCTCACCCTGACCGAGGAGATTGTCGGGATCGCGCAGCTTGAAGGCCACGCCGAGCAGCGTCGCGATCGCCGCGAGGGTGATGTAGCGCTTGTTCCAGTTCAGGCGGATGTGGAGCTTCCCGTCGTCGCCCTTGAAGAGCGTTCCGGAGGAGGAGATGGAACCGGCATCCGAGCCGGCGGCCGGCTCGGTGAGAGCGAAGGCCGGAATCTCCTCCCCCGCGGCGAGGCGCGGCAGGAGCCGCTGCTTCTGCTCGAGCGTGCCGTAGTGCATCAGCAGCTCTGCCGGCCCGAGGGAGTTCGGGACCATGACGGTGATGCAGACCGGGATCGAGCGCGTGGCCAGCTTCATGATTACCTCGCTGTGCGCGAGGCCGGAAAACCCGAGACCGCCGTACTCCTTCGGGATGATCATGCCGAGGAACTTCTCCCGCTTGATCACGTCCCACGCGACCTGCGGAATCTCGCGCCGCTCCCAGATCTCCCAGTCGTCGACGACGCTGCAGAGCTCCTCGACCGGCCCGTCGACGAACGCCCGCTCTTCGGCGGTGAGCGTCGGGTAAGGCTCGGCCATCAGCTTCGCGAAATCGGGCTTCCCGGAGAACAGCTCCCCTTCCGCCCAGACACTGCCCGACTCGATGGCCGTCCGCTCCGTCTCGGAGATCGTCGGCATGATCGGCCCGAGGATCTTCATGACGATGCTCGAGACGAGCAGGCGCCGGATCGGCGTGATGAGGAAGATCGCCATCACCGCCGCGAAGACGGCGACGAGCCAGAAAGGCGCGCCGAACCCGATCAGGATCGCGGCGCCGGCAATCGCCCAGAGAACGAGCGGAGCACCGACGAAGCCGAGCGCCAGCAGCGCCACGACCGATCCGGCGATCCAGAGCGCGATGAAACGCTCGAGAAACAGGCCGTGCAGGGATTCGAAGAGTTCCAAGGTGAGCCTCCTGGGAGCATTCAAGGTTACGCCGGGATGATAGGACCTATGGGACTGATAGGACCTATAGGAGTGAACGATGGTGCGGTTCGTCCTATTCGTCCTATCGGTCCTATTTGTCCTATCGGTCCTATTGCAGCTCCGCCAACACGTTCCTCGCCACCGCCGGCACGATCGTCACGTCGTCCGCGATGCCGCGGGTGAAGATCACGAGGACCAGCTTCCGCCCTCCCGGCAGCTCGAGATAGGCGGCGTCGTGGCGGACTTCGCTGGTCCAGCCGGCTTTCGACCAGAGGCGAGAGTCGGTGGGGAGGGCTTCGCCGATGAACTCCTTGACTTGGTTCTCTTCCTCGCGCGGCGGGGCGAGGGGGCGCTGGAGGAGGGTCATCATCTCGTGCGCGCCGCGCGGGCGGAGGCGCTGGATCCAGAGGAGCAATGCGGCGGTGGCGTTGGCGGTGAGTTTGTTGCGGTTGACGCGGTTCTCGCCGAGGACCTGCCGGTCGACGCCGTAGGGGCCAAAGCTCCACGGCTTCATCATGGCGCTGACGTTGCCGCTGTAGCCGTGGCGCTCGAAGCGTTTGTTGATGGACCGGCGCTTCTCGATGTACCTGCGCAGCGGGCGGCCTTCGAGCGGCGGGCCGGGGACGGTATCGGCGACGATGTCGACGAGGTAGGCGGTGGCGTCGTTGTCGGAGACGACGATCATCTCCTTCAGGGCCCGCTCGACGTCGCCGACCCGCTCGTTTTTGGTCAGGAAGACGTCGGCCATGAAGAACAGCTTGATCACCGAGGCCGGATAGAACGGCACGTCGCCGTGATAGTCGGCGCGGCCGATGGTGGTGGGGTTGGAGACGTCGACGAGGCTGATGGCCAGGTCGTCCGCCTTCAGCTTCGGATACGCCTTCAGCGTCGCTTCCGCCGCCATCCGCAGCCGCGTCTCCAGCGAAGGATCGCGCGCCACGTCGCTGAACTCCCGGAAGTCGGCATGTGAGCAGAGGGCAGCAAACAGAAGGACCGCCACGACAAACGAACGCATCGCCCGATTCTACTTCCGCCCTTCATCAGACATTCACAACTCCCGGCTACCTTGCGCGGCAGACGGAGGAACAACGATGCATTCACGATGGATGATCCGGGCGGCACTGCTGTTGATGGCCCTCGCGGCGAGCGCGCAGCCGTCGCCGGAGATGCGGAAGCGGATCGAAGGGACGATCGCGGCCTTCAACGGGACGGCGCACGATTTCGAGAAATACGCGCAGGAGCACTATGCGAAGGAGTTTCTGGCGCAGCGGACGGCCGAGCAGCGGGCAGCGCTGTTCGCCCGGCTGCAGCAGGATTTCGGCAAGCTCGGGGCGGTGTCGGTGGAGCGAAAGTCGCCGGACAGCGTGGCCATCGCGGTGAAGGGAACGACCGGGATGCGCGGGCAGCTCATCCTCCGGCACGAGCCGGCGCCGTCGTACCGGATCAGCGGCCTGGAGATGCGCGTCGGCGGCGGGGATAACGAGAAGCCGGACCTTCCCCCGGTGCCGGTGCGCGGAACGATGAACGCAGCGGAGCTGACGGCGGCGCTCGATCCTTACCTGAAGAACCTGCAGGCGGCGTCAAAGTTCGACGGCGCGGTGCTGGTCGTGCGGGACGGCGTGACGCTGTTCGAGAAGGCCTACGGCTACGCGAACCGCGCCGACAAGGTGCCGAACACGGTCGCGACCCGCTTCAACGTCGGCTCGATCGTGAAGGAGTTCACCAAGGTCGCCGTCGGCAGGCTCGCCGCGGAAGGGAAGCTGTCGCTCGACGACACGCTCGGCAGGCACATCCCCGATCACCCGAACGCCACGGCGCAGAAGGCGACCATCGCCCAACTGCTCGACCACACGGCGGGTCTCGGCGACTTCATGAGCCCGGAGTTCCGTGCGACGGCGATGGGCCGGCTCCGCTCGAACCGCGACTGGTACAAGCTGGCCGCCTCGCGCCCGATGACGTTCGACCCGGGCGCGCGCCGGCAGTACTGCAACAACTGCTACATCACCCTCGGCGAGATCATCGAGCGGGTCTCCGGGATGCCGTACGAGCAGTACATCGCGAAGCACGTCTTCGAGCCCGCCGGGATGAAGACCGCCGGCTTTTTCCACACCGACGGCGTCGAACCGAGCGTCGCCACCGGCTACACGACCGCCCACGGCCCGCTCCGCAGCAGCGTCCACCTGCGCGGAGCCGCGGGGAGCGCTGCCGGCAGCGCCTACGCGAGCGCCGGCGATCTCCTCGCCTTCGACAACGCGTGGCGCGACGGCAAGCTCCTCGACCCGAAGTGGACGGGATGGTCGTTCGACGGCGCCGCGCCGGCGACCGGCCGCGTCACCACGCCCCTCGGCTACGCCGGCGGCTCCGAAGGAGTAAACGCGACGGTGGAGAGCGGCGGCAAGTGGACGGTGGTGGTGCTGGCCAACATCGACCCGCCGGCAGCCGAGGACCTGGGACAGGCGATTTACCGGGCGCTGGGAGGGGACTGACGCCTGGAGCGCCGGTCTTCGACCGACGGGTCGAAGACCGGCGCTGCGGTGTCGATCCCGGGTTACGATGCTTCCGGGTCTTCCCCGGATGAAAACAACGCTCTCCATGGCGGCGATGCTGCTGGTCACGACGCTGTTGTCTGCACAGACGACGGCCTCGCTCTCCGGCACGGTGATGCTCGTCCCCGACGGCCGGCCGCTCGCGGGAGTGACGGTCACGATCTCTTCACCGGCGCTGCAGGGGACGCGCACGACGATCACCGGCGAGGCCGGGACGTATCACTTCCCCGCGCTCCCGCCCGGCCACTACACCGTCGGCTTCAAGGGTCGGGGGATGCAGGACTTGACCCTGGAAACGACGCTGCAGCTCTCGCAGGGCTCGCGACTGGACGCCGGGATGCATCCCCCGGCGCTCATCAACACGATCTTCGTCACCGGAAGGTCGCCGGCCTTCGAGTCGCCGCAGGTCTCGTCCAGCCTGCCGCTGGCGATGATCGAACGGCTGCCGGTGCAGCGGAACCAGCTCGCCACCGCGCAGTTCGCGCCGGGGGTGACCGCGAACGCGGTGTCGAACGGGCAGCTCCAGATCTCCGGCGGACCGGGCTACGACAACCTCGTGATGGTCAACGGGGTAGTGGTCACGGAGAACACGCGCGGCCAGATGCGCCCAATGTATGTCGAGGACGCCATCCAGGAGACGACCATCCTGACCGGTGCCATCTCCGCCGAATACGGCCGCTTCAGCGGCGGCGTGGTGAGCACGATCACCCGCTCGGGCGGCAACCAGCACGCCGCGTCGCTGCGCGATTCATTGAGCAGCCCGCGCTGGTCTGCACAGACACCGGCGGGCGAGGAGCGCGAGAACACCCTCAGTCACGTGTGGGAAGGAACGCTGGGCGGCTACGCGATTCGCGACCGGCTCTGGTTCTTCACCGCCGGACGCTGGGCGAAAAACGACACGGCCCGGCAGACCATCGCCGTCCCGGGCTCGGCCGCTCCGGCGGTCAGCTACACCGAAGGGAACGACCAGAAGCGGTACGAGGGGAAACTGACCGGGCAGCTCGCGCCGCGGCACAGCGTCGTGGCGACGTACTTCGGGATCGACACGCAGGGAACCAACGTCCGCTTCAACAACAACGTCTACGACGAGGCCAGCCTGACCACGCGCGACGATCCGGAGTCGCTGCTGGCGGCGCAATACCAGGGGATCGTCACCGGCAACATCCTCGTCGAAGGGCACTACTCGGCGCGCCGCTTCTCGACGCGCACCGGGGCGTTCGCGACGGACCTGATCGGCGGCACGGTCCTCCTCGACCGCGCCAACAACAACACCCGCTTCAACTCCCCGACACTCTGCGGCGCGTGCGACGCCGAACGGCGGAACAACGACGACTGGTTGTTGCGCGGCCGCGGCTTCGTCGACGCGGCCGGGACACACGAGCTCGTGGCCGGCATCGACCGCTTCACCGAGTCGCGCTACGCCAACAATCACCAGTCGGGCAGCGGCTTCTCCCTCTTCGTCAGCCGCGTGCAGTGGCAGGACGGGGCCCTCTATCCGGTCATCACACCGACCAACCAGACCGGCGGCGGCTCGTTCATCCGCTGGAATCCGGTCCTGGCCGCGGCGCGGGAAAACGAGCTCCGCACCGACTCGGCGTACGTCAACGACGTCTGGTCTTTCGGCAGACGATGGCAGCTCTCGGCCGGAGTGCGCTGGGACCGGAACCACGCGGTCGACGCCGACGGTATCGCCAGCGCGAACGACCATAAGCTCTCGCCGCGCATGGCGCTGCAGGTCGACCTCCGCGGCGACGGACGGCAGCGCGCCAGCGTCTCCTACGGCGAGTACGTCTCACGCATCGCCGACAGCATCGCGTCCTCGAGCCAGGCCGCCGGAAATGCGGCTTCGATCGACTTCGCCTACCGCGGCCCCGCCATCAACGGCAACGCGCTCACCACTCCGCTCGCCGACACCATCCGCATGGTCTTCGACTACTTCAACACCACGCAGGGCGGAACGGACAACCGCAATGCGAACAACCTCCGTCTGAACGGCACCCGCACGATTCCGGGCTACGCGGCCTATTTCGACGGCACGCTCTCCTCTCCCTACGTGCGCGAGCTCACTGCCGGATACGGCGTGTACATCAGCGGCCTCACCGGCTACATCCGCGCCGATGCCATCCAGCGCGACTGGAGGGACTTCTACGCCGCGAGCGTCACCACCGCCACGCGCCGCGAGAACACGCCCTTCGGCATCCCGGTGGACCTGACCCTCCTCCGCAACAGCAACGACGTCCGGCGCGAGTACCGCGCCCTGCAACTGCAGGCGCACTGGACGCCCGGCCGCATCGTCAGCGGCGTGCATTACACGTATGCCACTCTGCGCGGCAACGACGAAGGAGAGAGTCCCACCAGCGGCGCGGTCGCGAACGTCGTCCCCGCGCTCTACTACCCCGAGTTCTTCGACTACGACGGAGCGGCGCCGTCAGGGTACCTGCCCGGCGATCAGCGCCACCGCGTGCGCGCCTGGTTCGGCACCGACTTCGATCTGCGGCGCGCGACGATCTCTGCATCCGTCCTGCACAGCTTCGACTCCGCGCTGTCGTATTCGATCGCCGGTCCGATCAACCTCACCCGCGCGGCCGGCGCGCCGGCCAATCCCGGCTACGCCGCCGTGCCGAATGCACTCCATTACTTCAGCGGCCGGGGGGCGCTGCGCGTGGACGACATCCACGCCACCGACCTCGCCCTCCGCGCCTCCCTCCGCACCGGCAGCGTCGAATGGTTCGCGCAGGGCGACCTGCTGAACGTCTTCAACCGCGACGGCATCGCCGATCCGCAGCGCCTCGGCCTGACCGTCAACACCGCCGCGACATCACCCGCGTTTCTCCCATTCAACCCCGCGACGGAGACGCCCGTCGAATGCCCTCGCGGCGCGGCGGCGGCCGCCTGCACGGCCATGGGAGCGCACTACCAGCTCGCCTCCAACTTCGGCGAGCCGCTCAACGACCTCGCCTATCAGCGGCCGCGAACGGTGCGGCTCTCCCTCGGCTTCCGGTTCTGACAAACAATTCCCAGGAGGAAGGTATGGCTGAACAGTGGTGCATCACGATCGTCTCGGAAGGTCCGTCCCCATTCGTCCCTGATGTCTACGTCGACCCCGACACGCCGGCGCCTACGGCACTCATCGCGTCGACCGGCGACCTCGTATCGTGGAACAACCAGACCAAGGACGACCACGATCTGGCGATCACCGACGAAAACTTCGAGGTCAAAACTCCCGGCTCGAGCATCACCAATCCGATCGCCCCATGGAAACCGTCGCCGAAGGGCTACGTCACCGCGACGGCGGACGCCAGCCCGGTTCCCCCGGCGACGGTGACGTTTCCGGTAACGATCTACTACGCCTGCACGGTCCATCCGGACGAGCACGGAACGATCGAGCTGATCGCGTGAAGCAGCAGGAAACGGAGAGAGAGAGATGAACGTCGAGAATTCGCCTTTTCACGCAATCCTGCGCCGGCTGAGCCTCATGGTCTTCGCCGCGGCGCTGCTGGTGCAGCCGGCGGCGGCGCAGGGAGGGTCAGGCAGTGGCAAGAAGGCCCTGCCGACCAACACGATCAAGTGCATCCCCACCGCCTCGCTCCCCGATCTCGATGAGATCGTGACCAAAGACGGAGTGCTGAGCGGAACGCTCTACACCGTCTCCGAGCAGGTGAGGATGACCACCACCGCCGGCGGGCCGTGCTACCCGCAATGGGTGCGCGCCTATCGTTCCTCCGAGCCGGCCAGTTGGAATCCGCCCTCGTCGACCATCACAAACCCGAAGCCCGGACCGACGCTGCGCGCGCGGGTCGGCGACATCGTGGCGCTGACCTTTCTCAACGTCATCGACGCCAACAAGTTCCCGGGCGTCGACGACGGCAAATGCGACGAGACCAGCTCTTATCCCGGAACGTACGGTGACACGTATCCCGACTGTTTCGCCGCCTCGGTCTACACCAACGTCCACTACCACGGCACGCACACCAGCCCGAACACCACCGCCGACAACGTCTTCCTGAACATCCGCCCGTCGCCGCGGAAGCAGGGCAGCAACGAGCCGGAAATCACCGAGGATACGGTCAAGGACAGCTTCGCGAAGTTCTTCGAGCAGTGCACGCAGAAACTGACCGCCGCCGGGCCGCCGTCGATGTGGCCGCGCCGCTGGAGCGACCTGACCGCGGCGGTGCAGAAGACGCTGATGGATCCGGTGGAGACCTACGCGCCGGCGTGGTTCGTGACGAACGACAAACTGATCAAGCAGGGGAACTGGCCGCAGTACTACGTCGGCGCCTATCCCTACTGCTTCCAGATCCCGGAGTACATCGCGCCGCCCAAGTCCACGACACCGGACGCGGCCCCGACCACTTCCGCCGACGTACGGACGCCCCATACGCACGGCGTGGGATCGGCCGAGGTCGACGAGGCGGCGGACCCGTCGCGGCCGCTGGTCATGGGCCAGGCGCCGGGCACGCACTGGTATCACGCCCACAAGCACGGCTCGACGACCATCAACGTCCTGAACGGCATGACCGGCGCGTTCATCATCGAAGGGGAGTACGACGACGCCATCAACGCCTTCTACGGCGACGCCGGCGGCGTGAAGTGGACACGCTCGGCGAGCGCGAAAACGATGGTCATCCAGCAGCTCGGCACCGCACCCGGACTGCTGATCGGAGGCGGCGGAGGCCCCGGCCCCGCTTTCTCCGTGAACGGTGCTCTCCAGCCGACGCTGGAGATGGCCGGCGGCTCGGTGCAGATGTGGCGCATCGCCAATACCTCCGGCCGCGGCGGGGTCTATTTCCCCGCCCCGGCAACGGGCCTGCAGTGGAAGCAGCTCGCCCAGGACGGCGTGCAGTTCAACGCCGCCAACTACGGCAGCTCCTCCAACCTCAACCGTCCCTTCCTGCTCGCCTCCGGCAACCGCGCCGACCTGCTGGTGAAGGCGCCGGCGTACGTTGCCAACGGCAACAACACCTATCCGGTCCTGGTCTACAACACCGTCGACCAGAGCGACCGGCCGCCGTGGAAGCCGGCTGTCGCCGCGGCCACGCTGCTCACCGTGGTCGTCACGTCCGACGGACCGGCCATGCAGTTCATGCCGAACGCTCCCGCCTTCCCGGCGTTCCTCAGCGACATCCCCGACTCCGAGGTCACCGGGACGAAGATCATCACCTTCGCCTCGTCGGCCATTCCTCCCGGTCCGCCGCCGGCGTCGAAACAGACCATCGACAACAAGCCGTTCGACGGGGAGCTCGGCGTGGTGGTGGGGCTGAACAAGGCCGAAGAGTGGAAGATCCTCAACGCCACCTATCCGCCCGCGACCGGCAACCAGATCTCGCACCCGTTCCACATCCACATCAACCCGTTCCAGGTCACGGAGCTGTTCGACCCGAACGCGGTCGCGTCGACCACGAACGGCGCCGGCACCGTGACCGTGACCATGGCCACTCCGACGGCCACCAGCTCGACGGTGACCGGCACCGGCACGTCCTTCACCAAGGACTTCCAGGTCGGCGACTGGATCTGGATCAACGGCAGCGGCACCGGCGGCGGGGCGATGGCGCCGGGGATGGTGCTCTCCGTCGACAGCGACACGTCACTGACCATGGACGCCGTTCCGGGGAACAAGCTCCCGGTCACCACCCCCTCGACCTACGTCGCCGCCGTCCCGCAATACACGATCAACCCCGTGAACCCACGGGTCGGCCAGTGCGTCCTGAACCCGAACGACCCGCGCTCCTGGAAGCCGTGCAGCGCGACCGTCCCCGCGACGAACCGCATCTGGTGGGACGTCTTCCCGATCCCGTCAGGCCGGACGTTCGTCGACGCCGCCGGCAAGACCGTCGTCCAGATCCCCGGCTATTTCAAGATGCGCAGCCGCTTCGTCGACTACTCGGGCTACTACGTCATCCACTGTCACATCCTCGCGCACGAGGACCGCGGCATGATGACCGTCGTGCAGGTGGCCCCGCTGCAGACACCGTACTCGCACCACTGAGATTCGAGTTCCTCGGTTCCTCGGTTCCTCGGGAGACCGAGGAACCCGAGGAACTCCCGTGGCTACTTCAACGAAAAGTTGATGGTCATGTTGTACAGCACCGGCACCGGCTTGCCGTCGCGCAGGGCCGGCTTGAACGTCCACTGGCGTACCGCGTTCACCGCGGACATGTCCAAGCCGGGGGCGAGGCTCTTCACCACGCCGACGTTCTCCACCGTCCCGGCCTGCGACACCGCGACCTCGAGGACGACCAGGCCGGCAACCTTCGCGCGGCGGTACTCCTCCGGATAGATCGGGTCGACCCGCTTCTCCGGCACCGGCGGGGTGATCCCTTCCTCGACGCGGAGCCACGGACCGGTGCCGAGGAGCGTCGTGTCGGGCGGCTGCGGGACGGCGGCGGCGCGGAGAGTCGCGTTCTGAAGCACGTCCTCCCCCCGCACGTTGCGGATCAGCTTCCCGTTCTCGTAGACGATGTCCTCGGCCAGGTCGGCTTTCGCGGCACGGCTCCAGCTCGACTCGTCGAACACCTTGTCGGAGCCGGCGCTGACGATGCGGTACTTGCCGTCCGGGGCAACCGTGATGCGCAGCGGCGTTCCCCACGCGTCGAGCGACAGCTCCGGCGCGGGTGCGGCCTTGTTCTGCTCCACGTACTGCGCGATGAGGGCCATCGACATCTCCGTCGCCTTCGCGCCGGTCAGGGCCTGCATCATCGGGACGCGCATCATCGCGAACTCGACCTCGGCCTGCTGCAGCGCGGCCAGGGCGATGGCTGACGGGCCGTTCTCGGTGACGCGGGCGTAGAGCCAGTTGCGGTTCGAACGGATCAGACGCCCGTTCTCGAACACCACGTCGCGGTCCGTCCTGGTGAACTGCGTGCTCTGCGTGTCGCCCGAGGGCTGGAACTGCCCGTCGCTGCCGGCCCCGATGATCCGGTAGCCGTTCTGCGCGTCGGCGACCAGATACGCATTCCCCCAAGGGTCCTTCGGATACTCCAGCGGCAGCGTCCCCGGCAGGGTGCGGCGCAGCTCGACGACACCGGCGAGGCGGTGGATCGTCTCCAGGTTCTGCAATCCCTTGGCGATATCGAGCTCGTCGCCGAACACGGCCGGCGCGGCGAGCAGTAACAGCAATCCTGCGGCTTTTTTCATAGTCTCGACCATCACTTCCATTCGCGAACTCGTGCTGCGACTTTCTCCGGCGTAAAGCCGAGCTCCTCGGCGATGCGCTCGTACGGGGCGCTCGCGCCGAAGCGGTCGATGCCGATCACCAGCGCGTCCCGGTTCACGTATTTGAACCAGCCGTCGCTGCGGCCCGCCTCGATGCAAACGACCCTGCTGCGGTCTCCCAGCACCTCGTCCTGGTAATCCTGCGCCTGCCGGTCGAAGAGATCGAGTGACGGTGCGGAAACAACTCGCACCTGCCTCCCCTCTCCCCGCAGCAGGTCGGCGGTCTTGACCGCCAGCGGGACCTCGGAGCCGGTGGCGATGATGGTCAGGTCGCCTTCGGTGTAGCCGTCGAGGACGTACGCCCCCTTGAGGATGCGCTGGGCGTCGAAATCATCCGCGCGCTGGATCGGCTCGAGCTTCTGCCGCGTCAGCACCATCAGCGTCGGGCCGGTGGTCGAGCGCACCGCATGCGCCCATGCCATCGCCACCTCGGCGCCGTCGGCCGGGCGGAACAGGGTCATGTTCGGGATCAGGCGCAGCGACCAGAGATGCTCGACCGGCTGGTGCGTGGGACCGTCCTCGCCGAGGAAGACCGAGTCGTGCGTGTAGACGAAGATCGACGGAATACCCATCAACGCGGCCAGGCGCACCGAGGGGCGCATGTAGTCGGAGAAGATCAGGAACGTCGCCCCGTAGCAGCGCCACGAGCCGTACAGCGTCATCCCGTTCACGATCGCCCCCATGGCGTGCTCGCGGATGCCGAAGTGGAGGTTCCGGCTCTTGAACACGTCCGCCCCGGGCGGCTTCCTCTCGGAGCCCTTGTCGCGGGCGATGCTGCCTCCCTCTTTGATGAGAGTGTTGGTCGACGGCGCGAGATCGGCGGAGCCTCCGACGAGGAACGGCGCAACCGAGGCGAGCTTCTGGATCACCTGCCCCGACAGCGCACGCGTGGCCACGGCCTTGTCCGACTTCGCCGCTTCGAGCAGCGGAGCTTCGAAGCCCTCGGGCAAGGTATGCGACCAGTAGCGATCCCACTCCTCGGCGAGCTGCGGATGGCGCGCACGCCAGGCCGTCATCTCCCGCTCCCATTGCTTCCGCTCGCGGGCGAGTTTCTTCGTCTTGCGGGCGAACTCGGCGCGGACTTCGTCGGGGACGTGGAACGTCGGCTCCTGCGGCCAGCCGAGCGCCGCTTTGGTCGCCTTCACCTCGTCGGCGCCGAGCGGCTCCCCGTGGGCGCGGGCGGTGCCGTGGAACTTCGGGCTTCCCCAGCCGATGATGGTCCGAGCCATGATGAGCGTCGGTCGCGCAGTCTCTTTCTGCGCGCGCTTGATGGCCTTGCGGATTGCGCCGCGGTCGTGGCCGTCGATGGTGAGGACGTGCCAGCCGAAGCCTTCGAAGCGCTTCTTCACCTCTTCGGAGAACGCCAGGCGCGTCTCCCCTTCGATGGAGATGTTGTTGTCGTCGTAGAAGTAGATCAGGTTGCCGAGGCCGAGGTGGCCGGCGATCGAGGCGGCCTCGGAGCTGATGCCCTCCATCAGGTCGCCGTCGGAGCAGATCGAGTAGACGAAGTGGTTGACCGGCGTGAACGGATCCTCGCCGTTGAAGCGCGCGCCGAGCATCCGCGCGCCGAGGGCCATCCCGATGCCGTGCGCGAAGCCCTGGCCGAGCGGGCCGGTGGTCACCTCGACGCCGGAGGCGTGGCCGTACTCCGGATGACCGGCGGTGCGCGAGCCCCACTGCCGGAAGTTGCGCAGCTCCTCCATGGTCATGTCGGGGTAGCCGGTGAGGTGGAGCAGCGAGTAGATCAGCATCGACGCATGGCCGGCCGAGAGGATGAACCGGTCGCGGTTCTTCCAGTGCGGGTCGAGCGGATCGTGGCGGAGGAACTCCGTCCAGAGGACGTAGGCCATGTCGGCCATCCCCATCGGCGTTCCGGGGTGTCCCGAGTGAGCCTTCTCGACCGCGTCGACCGCCAGGAAGCGGATCGTGTTGACGCACAGCTCCTCGAGCTTGTCCTTCTTGCCGACGAGCGGCTGGTTGCTTGCTTCTGCGACGGAAATCGCCGCGGCACCTTCGGCTGCGGTGCTGCCGGGTGTCGGGTCCTGCATTGAAGTCCTCCTGCGATGCGGTGGCGGACAGGCACTCTGCCTGTCCCGCGCCCCGGAGAAGCCGGATTGCCTCTCCTTCGCGGGGCGGTCGAAGAAAGCGGATTATACTCGCCGCATCGGGACGCGACTTCCACCGGCAGACACCACACGCGGAGAGAGACGGCGATGGTCGACGAAAGTGTGACGGTCAAAGGTTCCCCGGTCCGTAGCCTGCAGAAGTTCATCGACTCCGAGCTCTCCCCGGAGCAGCGCGAGACTGTCTTCAGCAAGCTCCCTCCCGAGTACGCCACCCGCTTCCGCGCGCCGGTCCTGGCGACCGAGACCGTCCCGGTGCACATGCTCAACCGCTTCACCGAAGAGGCGGCCAAGGTGCGAGGGGAGACGATCGACGTCTTCGCCCGCCGAGCAGGCCGCGAGGCCGCTGGCGACGCCGTGAAGGGGATCTACCGCTTCTTCGCCCTGGTCATGACGCCCCCCGCCCTCCTCGGCAAGGCGGCGCAGATGTGGAGCTCGCTCTACAACCGCGGCGAGCTGCGGGTCGAAGAGCAGACCGAGAAAAGCGCCCGCATCCGGCTCACCAACTTCCCCTCCGAGGCGGCGGGCTGCGCGAGAGTCACGGGCTGGATGGAACGGATGGCCGAGCTCACCGGCGTCAAAGACCTGAAGATCGAGCAGACTCACTGCTTCGCCAAGGGTGCCCCGGCGTGCGAGTGGGTATTGACCTGGAACTGATATGAACAAGATTTTCCCCATGGAGTCCGACCACCCCCTCTTCCGCTACTTCACCGAGGCGGAGCGGGACCGGATCGAATCGATCGGCGAAGTGAAACGGATGGCCGAGGGAGCGTTCCTCATCCGCTCGGGCGAGATCGACTCGACGCTCTTCGCCGTCGAAGACGGCCACCTCGACATCCTCGGCCTCGACGACGGCCGCCAGACCATCCTCGCCACCGTCGGCCCCGGCGACGTCATCGGCGAAGTCTCCTTCATCGACGACTCCCCGCGGAGCGTTTCGGTGAAAGCGGGCGAAGAGACGACGGTAAGGGCGTGGGACAAGCGGACGCTGTCGGAGGCGCTGGCGTTCGAGCCGCAGCTCCTGGCAAAGTTCGGCGTGGCGATGGCGGAGTTGCTGGTGGAGCGGTTGAGGGATATGTCGCGGAGGGTTTAGTGCCCCTCCTGTCATCCTGAGCCGCAGAGCACGTCCCCACGAAGGCGAAAGCACGGCGGCGAAGGACCTGGGTGGGAGGGGGAGCGCTGCGTCCCCCCTCCCGCCCAGGTCCTTCGCCGCCATGCTTTCCCTTCTAAAATAATCCTGAGGGCTCAGGATGACAGGCTGATCACTTCATCTTACTAACGCTCTTGTCCCCCGCACGCGCACCGTCTACGACCTTCCACCCGTCGGCCAGAATCAGTTCATAACCGTCCGCGGCGGCCGGCACGATGAGCCGTTTGAAATCCGCGGAGATCAATCCGCCGCCGGTGACGACGATCTTCCCCCAGACATCCCGCACTTCCATAGAGCGGTAAACCGAGCCGAGGCCCTCCAGCGGCTGGACCTCGTTCGGGTCGAACGTGAACTGCATGCTCAGGAGCGGGATGGTCAGGACCGGCCCATCGACGAACTTCGTCCGCAGCTCCGCCACGATCGCCTTCTTCTTCTCCTCCCGCGACCGCTCCTCGGCGAAGACGGCTTCGCCGTCATACGCGCCGAGGCGAGGGGCGCGGTGGTCGGGGACGTACCACCTCGTCCGCATCGCGAGCGTGACGAAGTCGTCGCCCGCCTTCACGCGGCGCGTCCATCGCGGGTCGTGCATCTCGAACAGCGTCCCCCACGCCGGCCCGGTCGTGTACGCAAAGGAGCGCGCGAAACGCTCTCCCTTCTCCGCATTCGCCAGCTTGCGCACCAGCGCCGCGATCCGCTCCCGCACGTGCGGCACCGCCAGCGCGTAGCCGGTGTACTCCGCCAGTCCCTCGTTCATCTCCAGCAGCCGCTCCTCCTCGCCGGCCCCGGCCGCCAGCGTGTGCCGCCGCATCCGGAACAGCACCGCGTCGGCGACCGCTTCTTCGTCCCGCGTCGCCAGCGCCCGCGCGAGCGCCCGCCACTCGAGCCGCATGAGCGCCCTCGCCTCCGCTCCTTCCAGATGCGCGTTGGCCGGGCTGGTCATCTTCAACCCCAGCTCGTCCTGAATGCGGTGAAACGACTCATGGCCGAGGAGCGCCCGCCGCGCGACCGTTCCCTGCGGCAGCGGCCACATGACCATCGTCCATTCTTCCCCGTCCCACTGCACGGCCGTGTTGGCGATGCCGATGGAGTCGGGAATGCGGGTCTGCTCGACCTGCTCTCCATGCAATCGCACCGCATCGCGCGTCCCCGCCTCGGCGAAGACAATCCGGCCGCACACTTCCCGCCCCCACAACCGTCCCTTGTCCGCGGCACACATCGCCTGCAGCTCGGCGTGCGCGCGCTGCGCCGCCCCAAGGTCGATCGACGCAAGAAGAGTCACCAGCATCAACGTCTGCATGCGATGTGGGACGAGCGTGGCCTGCTCGTGGTTTCGGTGTGCGGCCCCCACCCGGGGACGACGAGGGGCCTCCGGCGGGCGGGCACGGCCCGCGGCGTTTGTTTTCGCGTCAACTTCGTTCCGTGCAGTAAGCGAGCGTTCAGCCTTAGGCAACCAACGCCGCGGGCCGTGCCCGCCCGCCGGAGGCCTCCCGGTCGTCCCCTGGGTGGGCGGCCGCACACCGAAACCACGACCACGATGCTAGTCTCCGCTTCGCATGAACCGCGACCTGCAACTGGCACTCGAGCTGGCCGATGCCGCCGACGCCATCACCTTGCAACACTTCCAATCCACCACCCTGGTGGTGCGGACGAAAATCGACATGAGTCCCGTCTCCGAAGCCGATGAAGCAGTCGAGCGGATGCTCCGCGAGCGCCTGCAGCGCGAGCGACCGGACGACAGCATCGTCGGCGAAGAATTCGGCACCACCGGCCGGGTCGCCGACAACAATGGCCGCCGCTGGATCCTCGACCCGATCGACGCCACCAAGAACTACGTCCGCGGCATCTCCGTCTACGCGACCCTCATCGGCCTGGAAGAAAACGGCCGCATCATCGCCGGCGTCGTCTCCGCCCCTGCGATGGGACGCCGGTGGTGGGCCGCGGCCGGTGAAGGCGCATTCTGCAACGGACGGCAGATCCGTGCATCGCGCATCGCATCGCTGGACGAGGCGTTCCTCACCTACGGCAGCGTCACCGAGTTCGACCAGCACGGCGGCACCGAACCATTCCTGACGCTCGTCCGCCGCTGCGCGCGCTCCCGAGGATTCGGCGACTTCTGGGCCCATATGCTCGTGGCCGAAGGAGCCGTGGAGATCGCCATCGAGCCCTCCGTGGCCACGTGGGACATGGCGCCCATCCAGATCATCGTCGAAGAAGCGGGCGGCCGTTTCACCGACCTCCGCGGAAACCCGAAAATCGACGGCGGCAGCGGCCTCTCCACCAACGGCCTGCTGCACGACGAAGTGCTGGAGATGTTCCGATGACCCAGGCAACGCCCGAACAGGTGATGGTGGTCGAGCGCGAGGCCCTGGATCGGTTCCTCGTCGAGCGCGGCCTCGTGCAGGCGCAGACCGACGAAGTGCTCGACATCATCATCGACCGCCACTTCTTCATCGACCGCCCGACGGCCGAGACCTCGCCGCAGTACAAACAGATCATCCCCTACGTCCTGATCCGCCACGCCGACTCCTGGTACCTCCTCCAGCGGACGCAGAAACAGACCGAGGCCCGCCTCCACCACAAACTCTCCCTCGGCATCGGCGGCCACATCAACCCCGACACCCCCGACCTCTTCGACGGCCTGCAGAAAGAGCTGGAGGAAGAGGTCGAAGTCACCGGCGACTACGACATCGCCTTCGTCGGCATCCTCAACGACGACACCACCGAAGTCGGCCGCGTCCACCTCGGCGCCGTCTACATCCTCGACGCCCACGAGCCGAACGTGCAGGTGCGGGAGACGGAGAAGATGAGCGGCCGGTGGGTGGCGCGCGAAGAGCTCGCGCAGCATCGGGAGGCGATGGAGACGTGGTCGCAGATCGTGTTCGACGCGGTGATCGGGTAACGCAACCGAAGCAGGACCGTTCAGAACCAACGCAACACGATCAGGCCTCTCTGCTGCCGTAGGCAGCAGAAGAACTGTAGGCCCGGCCTTTAGGCCGGGTTAAAGCGTGATGGATCTTCAAGCCCGCGTAGCGGGCGACAGCCGAGAGACGTGCGCACGGTCTTTTCTGTCGCCCGCTACGCGGGCTCACCTGATAGGTGCTCGTGATACCCGGCCTGAAGGCCGGGCCTACAGATCTTTCGCCGCCTTCGGCGGCTTCCGCGAGTCCTTTCGCTCCATCGTCGGGGTCGGACGGGCAATTGACCCATGGGGGCCTATAGGTCCTATTTGTCCCATGCCCTTCGCGCACTAACCGCCCTACCTTCCCGCAAAAAACACCGGGTCCCCAGACTTGTTGTCCACCATCGAGCCGTACGCGAACACCTTCGCGTTGGCGTCGCCTTCGACGCTGAGGGTGAAGCCGGCCGCGTTGACGCCCGGGAAGAGGGCCGTGGCGGCGTACTGGACCTGGGCGTTGGGAGCGAGGGTGAGGGTGGTCTGGGCCAGGATGATGCCGGCGGCCGAGAGGAGCTTGACGTTGACGACTTCCGCTTCGGTGCCGCCGTTGACGAAGCCGATGTTGGAGCGGTAGCTGGTGTCGTTCCGCAGGCCGGGGACGAACACGCCGCTCCCGAAGGAGGCGACCGGGTCGATGGACTGGCCGTAGGTGCCGCCGGTGGTCACCGAGGTGTAGGTGCGGCTGGTGACGACCGGACCGGTGGCGCCGGTCCAGGAGATGCCGAGGGTTCCGCTGCCGGCAAGCTGGTTGAACTCGGCCAGGATGTCGCGGAGGACGTTGGTGTCTGTGCCGCCGAGGACGACCGTCCGGGTGGCGGTGCCATAGCGCAGTGTCAGGGTCATCGAGCTGGCGGTCGGGTTGAACATCGTCACGTCGCTGCGCCAGAACGTGCCGTTCGCGCCGGGCGCGCGGCCGACGACCGGGATGGTCAGGGAGCCGCCGGCGGACGGCGGCACGGCCTGGATGTAGATCGGGTCCTGGGTGTCGTTGTCGACCACCGACGCATACGCGCTGATCGCGTCCTCGTCGGTGGCGATGATGCGGACGGTCAGGGCGTCGTAGACGCTTCCCTCGATCTCCGGGAAGAAGGCGTTGAGGGGCGACTGCTGGAAGCTTCCGGCCGCCAGGGTGACGTTCTTCGAGGCGACGATCGAGCCGCTGGTGTCGTAGAGGGTGAGGCTCGCGGCGACGTCGCTCACGCTCCGGTTCACGAGGCCGATGTTGGTGCGGAAGGCGTCGCTGGCGGCGATGCCGGTGATGTAGAAGGTTTTGGCCAGCGTGTCGGGCTGCACGTCCGGCACCGACTGGCCGTAGGTCCCGCTGCCGCTGCCGGTGAAGGTGCGGCTGCTGACGCGCAGGTCGGCGGTGGCGCCGTCGCTGGCGGCCTCGATGGCCAGCGCGCCGGCGCCGCTCGGCATGGCGAAGAGGTCGAGCAGCGCGTTCGCGTACGTCGCCGACTGCCGCGGCGAGAGGAAGAGCGACTTGGTGAGCGCCTGGCCCCCCGCGGTCGGGATGTAGACGAAGGTGACGGTCGCGCCCTGCGAGCCGGCGTTGAAGACGTTGAGCTCCGTGCGCCACGACGTGCCGCCGACGCCGCTGGTCTGCGCGGCGACGGAGACGAGGGTGCGCCACGAGAGGATCGGCGAGACGGTGATCTCCCGCGTCGCGGTGCTGGAGGTCGTGGCGTTCGACGCCGTCAGGGTCACGGTGTAGGTGCCGGGACCGGCGTAGGCGTGGATCGGGTTCCGGGCGCCGGAGATCGAGCCGTCGCCGAACGACCACTTCCAGGCGTTCGGCGAGCCGGTGGAGCGGTCGGTGAACCGGACGTCGACGCCGGCGGCCGGGCCGAGGTTCGAGACGTCGAATGCCGCGTTGACGGCCGGCGTCACGGGCGCGCCGTCGCGGACGGTGATGACGCGCGAGCCGCTCGCCGACTCGGTGCCGCGGCGCACGGTCAGGGTGACGGTGTAGTTGCCGCCCGCCGAGTAGCGCTTGGTGGGGTTCTGCTGGGTCGAGGTCGAGCCGTCGCTGAAGACCCAGCTCCAGGAGCTCGGGCTGCCGCTCGACTGGTCGGTGAAGGTGATGGTGTCGTTGATGGTTGGCTCGGCCGGCGAGAAGAGGAACGACGCCGCGAGCGGACCGCTGACGTTGACCGTCTTCGTGGTCTGGTACGAGCCGTTGATCTTCAGCGTCACCACGAACGCGCCGGAGTTGGCGTAGGTATGGTTGACGGTCTTTCCGCTGCCGGTCCCGCCGTCGCCGAAGCGCCATTCGGTCGAGGTGACGGTGCCGGTGGAGGTGTCGGTGAAACGGAAGGTCGTGCCGCTCACCAGCTCCGCCGTGAACTGCGGGACGGGAGTGGTGAAGCCGGTGACGGTCGCGGAGTCGATGTTCGACTGGCTCGACGAGCCGGCCGCGTTTCGCGCCACGACGTAGAGGTTGTACGTCCCGGGCGCGACGTCATTGAGGGTGGCCGTGGTGACGTTCGCGTTGACGGTGGTGACCTCGGAGTACGCACCGCCGCCGCTCAGGTAGATCGCGAATGCGGTCTCGTTGTTGGAAGTGTCGCTCCAGGTGAGGGTGATCTTGTTGGTGCCACCGGTGGCGTTGACGTTGCCCGGCGCGGACGGCTTGGTTGGCGCAGGGCCGCCGGTGCCGTTCGGGTAGAGCCAGCGCGCCGCGACCTGGTCGTCCGCGCGAAGCGACGGACCCACGCCCGTGACGGTGTGGTACATCAGGGCGCTGCTGGACGCGCTGTGCCCGAAGCCGAGGGTGTGGCCGAACTCGTGGGAGACGATCTCCGCCAGGCGGTTGCTGCTCATGCCATTCGCCGGGCTCACACCGTCCTGGATGGAGAGGTTCCCCTCGGTGATGTTCCAGGCCGTGGTCGCGCCGGCAGGATGGTCCGAGTCGGCCGTAAAGGGAGCGGTCCAGCTCTGCTTGCTGCTGACGCCGTTGAAGCCGCCGATGCCGACGACGCCGCCGCCGTTTTTGGTGAAGCTGCCGGAGATCTCGTTCAAGGGGTCGTTGAAGAGGACTTCGTTGATTCCGTTCGGGACGTCGAGCCCGCCCATCGAGCCGGTCCGGGAGCCGGCGTAGGTATAGTTGATCTTCGCCTCGGCGTAGTTGTTCCACGCGGCCATGGCGGTCTGAAGCTCGTTCGCGCCGCCGCCGCTGTAGCCGGTCTGGGTCCCGCTGCTGTACCACTGGGCGGTCTGGCCGGCGGCAAAACGGAACCAGCGGTAGACGGTCGGCTCGGAGATGAGGGTGAAGTTGGACTGCATGCGCCGGCCGGGGCGTTCCGCGGCCACGTTGCGCGCCAGTACGGGGTTCTCGATGCCGTAGCTCTTCAGGCCCGACCGTCCGGCGACGCGATCGCCGACGAACGATTCGAAGCCGGCCGCATCGCGCTGCACGTTGCGCGCGGCGAGCGGGCGGAAGGTGTCGTCGAGGAGCTCGACGTTTTCGGCGGAGTCGCGGAACCAGAGGCGGCGGCCGTTCGAGGCGCGCTCTTCGCGGAACTTGCCGACGTAGAGGTCCATGGTGCGGTAGCCGCCGCGCGGCGACTGCTCGAGGAACAGCAGGACGCGCTCCCCTTGAATGAATTCGGGCGCGCCGTAGATCCGGGTGATCCGCTCCTCGGTCTCGCCGCCGATCTCACGGACGGTAATAGTGGCCGGAGTGGTGCCCTTGAGGTTGCGTTCGACGTTGACGGTGGTGTCGGTGTAGAGCTTCCCGTCGCGCTCGACGACGGTGGTCGCGATGACCGTCCCTTCGACGATCACGGGCGACTTGGCGATGAGCTGTTCGTCGGTAGGGAGGACGATGGTGGTGGCATGCACGGCAGCGCTCGCCAGCAGCAAAAGGACACACGTCAGCCCGTACACCCGTGTTGGTTTCACTCTGTGGGGTCCTCCGAAGTTATTCGGGTTAACGAGGAGGTGCGGAGAGGCCATTCCCCGCGGAAGAGAGCGGACGGGGCCGTGATCAGTCCAGCAGATACCTATTGATTCAAGTGATGGTATGGGTGTAGCATCATAACCATCACATGAACGAGCACAGAGAAGGAGCCGAATGGAACCCGCTGGTCGACGTTCAGGAGAACGATTCGGCCATCTTCATCCGGTTCGACGTCCCGGACGCAGTCGACGCAGAAAACGTCCACGCCGTCTATGAGAAAGGGAACCTGGAGATCACGGTTCCGAAGTCGTTCCGGTCGCAACTTCAAGCCGTAGCGACCGCCGCCATGCAGCGGCTCGCCGAGGCGATGGCTCCGGAGTCGGTCGTTCCGACGCCCGTCCAGGTCCTCCAGGCACAGCGGAACGCCGCCGCGCGCGAAGAGATGCTGCAGGAGTTCGGCGCCTTCACCAGCAGCAACCTCGCGGAACGGGCCGGGTCGAAAGCGGCGAACAAGGTCGCTCTCGCACATCGCTGGAAAACTGACGGACGCATCTTCTCGGTGACGTACCGCGGCACGAACTACTTCCCCGGCTTCCAGTTCGACGAAGAAGGACAGCCGCTGGCAGTGATGGCGGAGCTCCTCCGGATCCTCGCCCCGGCGCGCGCGCCATGGGAGATCGCGCTCTGGTTCACCGGCGCCGACGGATGGCTCGGCGGAAAGAGACCGGTCGACCTGCTGCTTTCCGCACCCGAGCGTGTCGTCGAGGCGGCGAAGCACGAAGCAGCAGAACGTGTCTTCTGAGCGTCTCCTCCCCCTCATCGAGGAGTGGACGCGGCCGATCGTGCGGGTGCACCACTCCCGCTTCGGCGCAACGGAGTTCAACCCCGGCACGGCCGGCAGCGGCGGACGGTTCCACCCTTTTGAAGACCGGAAGGGAAAGCTTGTACCGACGCTCTACGCCTCCAACTCCCTGGACGGCGCCTTGTCCGAAACGATCTTTCACAACGTGCCGCTGCGCGGCCCCCGCCGGGTGTCGCGCTCGGCCCTGATGCCGCTCCAGGCCAGCACGATCCGCGCGACACGCCCGCTGCACCTCATCCAATTGCGCGGCTTCGGCCTCGACCGGCTGGGAGTCTCCCGCCGTGAACTCATCGACACCGACCCCGAACAGTACGAAAAGACCCGCGCCTGGGCTGCCGCACTCTACGCCGCCGCCCCGGGAGCGGACGGCATGCTGTGGGTGGCGCGCCTCCACGACGTCGCGGCCGCGATCGTCCTCTTCGGGACGCGGGTCGCACGAACAGACCTCGAGATCATCGCGCCGCCCCGGCCGCTCGCGCCGGAGAATGCCATCGACCAGGACGTCATGGCCGCAGCCCAGGCTGCGCGGATTACCATCTCTCTCCCTTGAAGACCAACGCCGTCCGCCTCCTCGACTCCCTCGGCATCGCGTACGAAGTGCGCGAGTACGAAGTGACGAATCTTGAAACGAGGGAACCGGCAGGCGCGCTGCTCCGTCCCAGCGCCATGAAGTTCGTTCCCCTGCTCCTCGTCTCTCTCCTCCTCGTTCCTCAAACCGAAGCGCAGCGCAGCACCGAAGAAGAGATGGTGATTCGCGTCGCGCGCACCGCCACTCCGGCGGTCGTCAGCGTCTCCCGGCGCGGCGGCTCCGGCTCGGGAGTCATCGTCCGTGCGAACGGGATCATCCTCACCAACGCCCATGTAGTCGGCAACGCGCGGACGGTCGAAGTCCGCACCGCCGATGGCCAGACCTTCACCGGCACCGTGCTCGGCCGCGACGAAGACGTCGACACCGCGGTCGTGCAGGTCGAAGCACGCAATCTCCCGGCCGCGCCGCTCGGCGACTCCGACCGGCTGGATGTCGGCCAGATCGCGGTGGCAATCGGCAATCCCCTCGGTCTCGAGCGCACCGTGACGCGCGGCGTCGTCTCGGCCACCAATCGCGACCCACGCGGCATCGGCCTCGCCGCCGGCCTCATTCAGACGGACGCGGCGATCAACCCCGGCAACTCCGGCGGGCCGCTGCTCGATTCGTCGGGACGCGTCATCGGGATCAACACGGCCATTCTCGCCGGGACCACCGGTCTCGGGTTCGCGATTCCGATCAACCTGGCCATCGACGTCATGGAGCAGATCCTGACGACGGGCCGCGTCCGCCGGGCCTTCCTCGGCGTCAGCTTCGTCGGCGTCACGCGCGAGCTCGCGCGCCAGTTCAGCCTGCCGGTCGAGCAAGGCGTCGCGGTCATGGAAGTCGTCGCCGGCTCTCCTGCCGCCCGGAGCGGCCTG
Source organism: Thermoanaerobaculia bacterium (assembly GCA_035629865.1). GTDB lineage: Bacteria > Acidobacteriota > Thermoanaerobaculia > Gp7-AA8 > Gp7-AA8 > QHVT01. Next base: position 57,454 of record DASPHC010000172.1, read on the forward strand.
CGGCGCGGCGACTTCATCGTCGGTTTCGACAGCGAGCCGGTGACGGACGACGGAGATCTGCGGCGTCTGCTGCGGACCCGGCGTCCCGGCGACACGGTGCGGCTGGAGGTGAACCGGAACGGACGCGTCGAAAGGATCAGCGTCCGGCTCGGCGAAGCGTCATAGCGGGGCCGCGGTACTTACGGCTCGGCGACCGGGATGGTGAAGGTGAATATCGCCCCGCCGCCCGGCGCGTTCGCCGCCCACACCTTGCCGCCGTGCGCCTCGATGATGCCGCGCACGATCGCCAGGCCGAGGCCCGCGCCCATGTGCGCGGTCTTCTTCGCCTGCCAGTAAGGGGTGAACACCTTTCTGAGGTCGGCCTCCGGGATTCCCGGGCCGGTATCGCGGACGACGAGTTGCACGCTGCTGCCGGCGCGGCGCCCTTCGATCGTGATCGTCCCCCGCTCCGGCGTGAACTTCATGGCGTTGCCGACGAGGTTCCCGAAGACCTGCACGAGGCGATCGCGATCGCCGCAGATTGCAGGCAGGGGATGTGCGGTGTGGCAGAGGATCTTCTGCTTTTTCTGCACGGCGATCGGCGTGTTCGACTCGCAGATCTCACGCAGGAGCGGCTCGGGATCGATCGGTTCCTGCGAGACCGAGAGCTTGCCGCTCTCCATGCGGGCGACGTCGAGCAGGTCCTGAATCAGGCGCTGCATCTGGCGCGCGGACGAGCGGATGGTCTCGATGAGCTCCGGTTGCTCGTCCGCCGTCGCTCCGCTGAGGAGATCGGCGCTGAGGGCGATCTTCGTGAGCGGATTGCGGAGATCGTGCGAGACGATACCGAGGGTCTCATCGCGCACGCGCACCGCGGCCTCCGCTTTCTCCTTGGCCTCGCGTTCCTGTTCCATCAGGCGCACGCGCCGGAGCGCGAGCGAGGTGAGGTCGCCGAGGGTGCGGGCGCGAACGACGTCGTTGTCGGTGAAGTGCCGGCCGGAGGCACGGCTGTTGAGGAGTACGAGCGCGCCGAGCACTTCGTGATCGGCCACCAGCGGCGTGACGAGCACCTCGCAGTCGGGGCAGGTGTCGCCGAGGTACGGCGCCATATTGCGGCCGAACCCGCCCATGTCGGCGAGGATCACCGGCTGACTGTTCTGCATGATCTCATCGGTCATCGACCCGGGGAACGGCACGCGCAGGCCGCGCGGAGGGCTGCCGCGGCCGTTCGAGGCGACGACTTCGACGAGCTGCGTCCCGCCGATCTCCATGATGCGCTCGACGTAGACGCCGTCGGCCCGGGTGACCTGGGTGGCGCGGTTGGTGATCTCGTAAAGGACGTCGGTCATCTCGACCGCCCCGGTCAGCGCGCTGGCGAGATGGCGGAACGACGCTTCCTCCTCGGCTCGCCGCTCGAGTTGCGCGCGCGAGGCTTCCGCCTCGGCGCGGGCCTGCTGCTCCTGTTCGAGCGCGCGCTTGCGCTCGCTCGCGTCGCGCGCAAAGCCGGTGAAGATGGTCTGGTCGCCGCTGGTCCACTCGCCGAACGAGATATCGCATTCGAGCTCGTGTCCGTCTTTGTGCAGGGCTGGCAGCTCGATGCCGGTCCACGGGATGTTGCGCTGGCGGGTCCGTAGGAAACGCTGGATGCCGGCGCGGTGTGCCGCACGCAGGCGCTCGGGAATGATGGTCTCCAGCGGCCGGCCGACCAGCTCGTCCGGCGTGTAGCCGAACATCCGCTCGACGGCCCGGTTACAGAAGGTGATGGTGCTCGCCTCGTCGATGGTGAAGATCGCGTCCTGCGCGGTCTCGCTCATCAGGCGGAAGCGCTCCTCGCTGGTGCGCAATGCTTCCTGGGTGCGGCGCCGCTCGATGAAGTCGCCGATCTGCGCTCCGATGAGGGTCATGACCGGGAGCAGGGCCTGCTCCGGCTCGCGGTTGGTGGCGCTGAAGAACTCCATGGCGCCGAGGAAACGGCCTCCGGAGACAATGGGGAACGCGAACGCGGCCATCATCCCCGCACTCGCCGCCGCCTCGGCCCGCGGGAAGCGGTCCGGGTCGCGAAAGTCGGAGACCCACACCGCGTCATTGCTCTCCCAGACCGCGCCGAGCAGGCCGGCGCCGCGCCTGATCTCGATGCCGTCGCACAAACGGCGCGCCGCTTCCACCTCGACGTGCGGGGCTTGCCAGTGCTCGATGCAGCCGAGGACATCGCGCCGCACTTCCCACAACGCGCCGATGTCCCAGCCGAGGTTCTCGCAGATGGTCTGCATGATGTCGCGGGCAGTGTCCTGGAACGGCTGCTCGCGGCTGAGGAGGTTGGTGAGAGAGAGCTGTGCGGCGAGGCGACGCTCGGTTTGATGGCGCTCGGTGATGTCGCGGGCGAATTTGGAGAAGCCGACCAGGCGCCCGTCGTCGTCGTAGACCGGCATGGTCATGCCGTCCATGAAGCGAAGGCGGCCCCCTTTCCCGACGTGCCACCGGGTGTCGTCCGCCCGCCCTTCGGCCCGCGCCGTGGCGAGCTCTTTCGCGGGGACGTTGCTTTCGCGGTCGACGTCGAGGAAGAGGAGCTCGAAATGGTGTCCGAGAACCTCTTCCTCGCGATAGCCGAAAATGGCTTCGGCTCCGGAGTTCCAGAGGACGATCGTGCCGTCCTCATCGAGAAGGAGGATCGAGAAGCTCGTCGCCTCGGCGATGATCTTCCGGAAGACGTCTCGCGACGCCGCGAGTACCTCGTTCACGTGCACCCCAGCCGGACGGGAGCACCAAACGTGCCGCATCTGCTAGACTTCGCCCCCTGGCATGCCCGAACCGGGCATGTGGTTGTAGGGAGTTCTCCCGCCACCCCGGCGCGGCCGTATTTTCGGGGGTAGCCAAGTGGTAAGGCACGTGCCTTTGGAGCACGCCATCGGAGGTTCGAATCCTCCCCCCCGAGCCACCCCCCTTTCATCGGTCTCATTTGTCCCATCCGTCTCATTTGTCCCATCCGTCCCATTTGTCCCATGGGACTGATGGGACTGATGGAGACAAATGGGACGGATGAGACCGATGGAACCCGCCGGTGAGCCCAGCTCTTGCAAATAACCCTGCCGGAGGTATCTCTATGTGGAAGATCTTTGCGGTCGCGGTTCTCGCGACGGTGCTGGTGCTGCCTGCGCAGCCGGCGTCGGCGCTGGAGAACGAAGACCTGCTGGCGCTCGTTGCGATGCCGCTGGCGGTCGCGGCCGTTTCTGAAATTACCGACGTCCCGATGAACCAATTGATGGACGTCGTGACCCTGTTGAATGACGCGGCGGTCCCTCCGCCGCAATTTATCGAAGTGGTGCGGTACGTCCCGGTGGCGCTGATCGTGGAGAACGACGAGCCTGATTTCGTGGAGTTCGTCCGGCTGCGCCGCGGCGAGGGTCTGGTTGGCACCGCGCTCGTGACCTCGATCGAGGACCGGATGCGCTTCTATGACATCGGGGACGTCAACCTCCGCGTCACTCGCCCCCGCGTCGTCGACGTCACCGAGGACTTCATCCCGGTCATCGTACGCACGCGGCTCGTGGAAGCCCGGAAGCACCCGCACGGCGGCCCTCCGGGGCAGCTCAAGAAGGCGGCCGGCGTCAAGACCGGCGCCGAGATCGTCCATGGCTCGAAGCCTGGCCGCTCGGACGACCGCATCGTCGTGCGCGATCGCGACGACAACGACCGGCGCGTGACCCGCGAGGGGAAGGCGAAGAAGCACGCGGCGAAGGGCGGCAAGGGCAAGAGCCAGGGCGATCGCGGCGGCGGCAAAGGGAAAGACAAAGGAAAGGGGAAAGGATGAAATACGCAACGATCCTCAGCCTTACTCTGACGTTGACGCTCGCCGGCGCCTGCGGGCAGCAGGAGCGGACGGCGACGAATGACGCGGCTCCCGCGACCTCGGTGGCGGCAAGCACTCCCGCCACCGCCCTCACCCCAGAGCAGCTCGGAGAGCTGGGCGCACTGATCCGTAAGGAGCCGGGCCGCGCCGACGAGCTCCTGGGCCGGCATCACCTGACGCGTCAACAGTTTGAGCAGGCCATCCGGGACGTGACGGAGAACGCTGACGCCTCGAAGCGATACGCTGAGGCCTACCGCAAGGCGAGCGCCTGACCAGGGTGGCGGCCGGCAGGAAACCTCCCCCGCCGGCCGTCACTTTCAGCTTCCTGCTGACAACCGCCTTCCGGCATGCTATCTTGCCGTCTGTATATCAGGCTATGTCGCACTACGACCAGGAAGCGCTGTTCGAATACGTGGAGGGCATCTCGCCGATCGCGAGCGACATCCAGTCGCACGTGACGTCGTGTGAGGAGTGCTCGGCGGAAGTCGGCGAGCAGCGCGCAATGATGGCCAGCCTGGGCGATGCAGATGTGTGGGAGCCCGCTCCCCCCTCCTCGCCGCGGCAGTTCGTGGTGAACGTCACCGCCTTCGCCGAGCGTGCCCGCCAGGAAGAAGACGCGGCCGCGGCGCTCTGCGACGAGGTTCTCACCGGCCCCCACGCCTGGTGGCCGCAGCGCCTTCGAAAGGCAGCCGGCTCGCAGACCGCGGGCCTGGTCAAGCATCTGCTCGAGCGCTGGCGGCAGCTTGTGGACAGCCACCCCGCCGCGGGGCTGCAGGTGACCACCCTGGCGTCAGAAGTCGCGAACGCCCTCGACGTGGCGCAGTATCCCTGCGATTACGTGGTGAAACTGCGCGCGCAGGCCTATCGCGATCATGCATTCGTGCTGTCGTTCATGGGGCGGCACCCGGAGGCGTTGAACGTGGTCGACCGGGCGAAACGGCTGTTCGAGCAGGTTCCGCTGCCGGAGTACGACCTGGCGCGCGTGTCCTTCGTCAAGGCAGGCATCCTTCGCCACATCGACCGGACGGAGGAAGCGGTGGCCTTGGCGCGCCAGGCGGCCGACACTTTCCTCCGCTTCGGCGACCGGTCCCGCTATCTCAACACCAGGATCGTCGAAGCAGCCATCCTGTACGATGCCGGCTCGATTCGCGACGCGCTCATACTTTGGGAATCCATCAAAGGCGACCCGGGCCTCGAAGACGTCAGCGCCGTTCGCATCACCCACAACCTCGCGGTTGGCTACGCGCAGCTCCACCAGCCCGAACGCGCCGCCGAGTACGGGCGCGAAGCCGTCGCGCAGTTCGAGCTACTCGGGATGGACACCGCGTGCGCCCGCAGCCGCTGGTTGCTGGGAAACGCACTGGTGGAATGCGGGAAGACCCGCGACGCGCTGCCCATCCTCCGCACCGCCTGGCGCGAGTTCGAGCAGTTCGGCATGATCTCCGAAGCGGGAATTGCCGCGCTGGAGCTGGCGGAAGCGCTTCTCATGGTCGGCGAGACGGAAGAAGTTCCCGCCATCTGCCGCGACGTCATCACCCAGTTCACCCGTGCGGGCATGGCATCCCGCGCCATGACCGCGCTTTCTTTTCTGCGAGAGGCGGTCGCCATCGGCCAGGCGACCCCGAGCCTCGTACGCCACGTGCACACCTTTCTTCGCGGCCTCCCCGAAGAGCAGCCTCGCCTGTTCGCTCCGCCGACTCCCGGCGCCGGAGAGTAGTCGCGCCCCCGCCACATCCCCTCCTGTCACACACCTCCAGCAGATCACCGCTGAGAAGCCGAAACGAAACGAACAGGAACCAACAAGGAGGAACTATGCGCTCTTCGTCCATCAAGTCGTTCGCCGCCACCCTCACGCTCTTCGCCGTCATTTCCACCGCCGCCACGGTGAACCTGCAGGCACGGCCCACTCGTCAGGCCGCTGACACGGTCGTATCCATTCGCGATACGGAGAACAGCTACGACCGCCTCTATGCCGCGGTGCGCCACCTCCTGAAGCGCTTCCGTGGCATGGTGTCGAACTCCACCCTGACAACGCCACTGCCGGCACCGGCCCAGGCCACCACGACGAGCACCACGAACTAGTCACGCCTCCCGCACTCGCGGGTCCGGCGTTACCCGCCCGCGGCGCTTCGGCGCTGCGGGCGCGTTGCGGCGTGAGAAAAGGGAGCACCTCGCCCGCCGGCGTGGGTGGGAAGCGACAGCGCGCGCTCTACGCGTGCAACGGCGCGACGTTCTGGTTCTGTTCGCGCCGGGAGTGCTCGTGCGAGCCGTCGGCGCGCACGGGAAGCGTGACCGTGAACGACGCGCCCTTCCCCGGCCCTTCGCTGGCGGCGGTGATCTCGCCGTGATGGAGATCCACGATGTGGCGCGCGATCGCCAGGCCGAGACCCAGGCCGCTGCGCTTGTTCGAGCCCTCGCCCTGGCGCAGGCGGTCGAACACATACGGGAGGAACGACGCTTCGATCCCCTCACCCTCGTCCTTCACCCGGATGCGCATCACCTCGTCGACACGGTCGAGGCGGAGGTCGACGTGTTTGCCGGCCGGGGTGAACTTGATCGCATTCGACAGCAGGTTCTGGATCACCTGCTGGATACGGCTGGCATCCGCGTCCACCACCGCCTCGCCGTCGTCGAGATCCCACGTTAGCTGCACGTCGTTCTCCGCGGCCAGCGGGCGGGCCGTCGTCAGCGCCGACTCGATGATTTCGGAGATGCGGGTCGGCTTCAGGTCCACCTGGAACTTACCGAGGATGATGCGCGAGACGTCGAGCATGTCGTCGATCAGACGCGCCTGCAGTCGTGCGCTCGACTCGATGGTCTGCAGCGCCTCGGCCAGCTCCGCCTCGTCGAAATGCCCGGTGCGGAGAAACTGCACCCATCCGAGGATCGAAGTCATCGGCGTGCGCAGCTCGTGAGAGAGCGTGGCCAGGAAATTGTCCTTGGCGCGGTTCTGCGCCTCCGCCTCGCGGTAACGGCGCTCCGCTTCGGCGGCCAGCGCGGCGGCGCGGCGCTCGCTCACGTCGCGGAACGTGATCACCGAGCCGAGAAGATCGCCGTTCTCGTCGCGCATCGGCGACGCGCAGAACTCCACCGGAAAACTCGTCCCGTCGGCGCGGAAGAACGTCTCCTCGATCTCGTCGTACGCAGGCTCGCCGTGGACCACCGCGCGCAGCCGGCACTGCTCCACGTTGCACGTCAGCACGCCGGGGAACGCCGGATGGACGAGCGCGTGAATGTCGTGGCCGCTGATCTGGTCGGCGCTGCGGCCGATCATGCGCGCGGCCGCCGGGTTGACGAACGTCGTCGCCCCTTCGAGATTGACGCCGAACACCCCCTCGGCCGCGGCATTGAGGATCAACTCGTTCTGCTTGATCAGGCGCGAAAGCTCCTGCGCCTGCCGCTTGAACGCCTCCCGCTTGCGGAACAGCTCCACGAACACGCTCACCTTCGAGCGGAGAATGTCGGGGTGGAACGGCTTGAAGATGTAATCGACCGCGCCGAGCTCATAACCGCGGAAGACGTTCGTCTCGCTGCGGGAGAGCGCGGTCAGGAAGATGATCGGCGTGTCGCGGGAACGGTCGCGCTGGCGGATGAGGTTGGCCGTCTCGAAACCGTCGAGATCCGGCATCTGCACGTCCAGCAGCACCACCGCAAAGTCGGTGTGCAGCAGCTCCCGAAGCGCGGCGGTGCCCGACTGGGCGGTGACCAGGTTCTCGCCCGTCTCGCTCAGGATCGACTCCAGCGCGAGCAGGTTGTTCGGCTGGTCGTCGACCAGCAGGATGTTTACGCGTTCATCCATGAGCGGCACTGGTCCGGCAAAGCTCGACAAGGAACGGCCCGATCCGATCCAGAGGCAAGATCCGATCCACACGAGTCGCATCGATGGCGGCCTGCGGCATCGACGGCGACTCGGCGGTAGCGGGGTCCTGCACCACCACGAATCCACCTCTCTTCTTGATCTGAGCGGCGCCACGCGCGCCGTCAGCATTGGCTCCAGTCAGCACAATCCCAATCACGCCGCTGCCGTAGGCCATCGCGGCCGACTCGAACAGCACGTCGATCGACGGCCGCGAGTACGCCACGGCGTCGTCGACCGATAGACTCAGCTCGCCGCGCTCGACCAACAGGTGATAATTCGCGGGCGCCAGATAGACCGTCCCCGGCTTCAGCCACTCCTTGTCGGTCGTGTCGACGACCGTCAGGCTCGAGTTGCGGCGGAAGTATGCCGGCAGCCCCTCATCCGACGTCTTGTAGCGATGCTGCACCACCGCGATCGGCAGCGGGAAATCTTTCGGCAACGCTTTGAAGATCGCCTGAAGCGCGTGCATCCCTCCCATCGAGCAGCCGATGACCACGATCTCGTACTCGCGCAGCCCCGCCTTCAGCACCCGCCCGTCGGTCCAGCTCCGGATGCCGGGAGGGAGGGGGGGCGGCGTACTCTTCGCAGCCCGGCTCACTTCACTCTCCTGTACAACCGCTCTTCGACGTCCAGCTCATCGTAGTTCCCGGCCACGCCCGTATAGCGGATCGACTCCTTCTTCCCGAGGCCGAGAATGCCGAACATCTCCATCGACTGCAGGAAGAGCTGCTGCACCCGTTCCTGGAGGGCGTTGTTGAAGTAGATCAACACGTTCCTGCAGAAGATCACGTTGAAGTGGTTGAACGAGGCGTCGGTCACGAGGTTGTGCTGGGCGAACACCACGTTCTCGCGCAGCCCGGGCCGGAAGATCGCGTAGTCGTAACGGGCCGTGTAGTAGTCCGAGAACGTCCCCGTCCCGCCGGCGGTGAAGTAGTTCGACGTGTTCTCCTGCATCGTCGACAGCGGGAAGATCCCCGACTTCGCCTTCTGCAGCACCGCTTCGTTGATGTCCGTGGCGTAGATGCGGCAGCGGTCGTAGAGTCCTGCCTCCTGGAGCAGGATGGCCATCGAGTAGACCTCCTCGCCCGTCGAACAGCCGGCGTGCCAGATGCGGACGAACGGGTAGGTGCGCAGCACCGGCACGACCTTCTGGCGGAATGCGAGGTAGAACGTCGGGTCGCGGAACATCGCCGTCGTGTTGACGGAGAGATCGAGCAGCAGCCGCTCCATGGACTGCGGGTCGTGCAGCACTTTCTCGATCAGCCCCGAGACGGTGCTCAGCCCCTCGGCGTACACCCGCTTCCAGATCCGCCGCCGCAGCGACGGCAGCGAATAGTCGCGGAAGTCGAAGCCGTAGTGCTGGTAGATGCCTTCAGTCAGCAGGCGGATCTCGATCTGCTCGAGGTCCGCCCGTGCCTGCTCGTCGATGATTGCAGCTGTTTCGGCCATGCGATCCGGGTCTTCCTAGAGCAAACGGCATGCGAGACCCGCGGTGTTGGGGGACGGAATAGCAATTTCGAAGCCGACGGTCTCGGCCGGGTGCGATGGCGCGCAGCGCCGACGGAGTGCCGGTCTTCGACCCGCAGTCCGGCGCATCCGCCCTTCATCGCCTCGGGGTCAGACCCTCGCTTCTAGAAAGAACGAAAGTCTGACCCCGTCTTCAAATCCCTGGCGATGAATTACCGGCTGCCCGCGCGCCGGCGCCCTCCCCGCGCTTCAGCGAGAAGGTCGTAGCGATCGAGGTTCATGACCTTGCTCCAGGCAGCCACGAAGTCGCGCACGAACTTCTCCTTCGCGTCGTCGCTTGCATAGACCTCCGCCAGCGCCCGGAGCTGCGAGTGCGCGCCGAAGACGAGGTCGGCGGCCGTGGCGGTCCACTTCGGCTCGCCCGTCGCGCGATCGCGACCCTCGTACACGTTCTCTTCCGCGGCTGGTCTCCACGCCGTGCCGATGTCGAGCAGGTTCACGAAAAAGTCGTTGGTCAGCGTCCCGGGCCGGTCGGTGAAGATGCCGTGCTTCGATTGGCCGGCATTGGCGTCCAGAGCGCGCATGCCGCCGACGAGAACCGTCATCTCCGGCGCGGTCAGCTTGAGCAGGTTGGCCCGGTCCAGCAGGCGGGTCTCCGGCGACAGCGGGTCTCCCGCCCGCATGTAATTGCGGAATCCGTCGGCGACCGGTTCGAGCGCCTCGAACGTGTCCACGTCGGTCTGCTCCTGGGAGGCGTCCGTGCGGCCCGGCGCGAACGGTACGGTGACGTCATGCCCGGCCTTTTTGGCCGCCTGCTCGACTGCGGCGCATCCGCCCAGGACGATCAGGTCGGCCAGCGAGACCTTCCTGCCGCCGGACTGTGAGCCGTTGAAATCCTGCTGGATCTGCTCGAGGGCTTTCAGCGCTTTGGCCAGCTGGGCCGGTTCGTTGACCTCCCAGTCCTTCTGCGGCGCGAGGCGGATCCGTGCTCCGTTCGCACCGCCACGCATGTCGGTCCCGCGGAAGCTGGCCGCGGCCGCCCAGGCAGTGGAGACCAGCTCCGGGATGGACAGTCCCGAGGCGAGGATCTTGCCCTTGAGGGCGGCGGCGTCCTGTTCGTCGATGAGCTCATGATCGACAGGCGGCACGGGGTCCTGCCACAACTGCGGCTCCGGGACCCAGGGGCCCAGGTAGCGCGCCCGGGGGCCCATGTCGCGGTGAAGCAGCTTGAACCACGCCCTGGCGAAAGCGTCGGCGAGCTGGTCCGGATTTTCGTGGAACCGCTTCGCGATCGGCCCGTAGATCGGATCCATCCTCATCGAGAGGTCCGTGGTCAGCATCATCGGCGCGTGCCGCTTCGACGGATCGTGTGCATCCGGCACGGTGCCCTGGGCCTCGGGGTTCTTGGGCGTCCACTGCTTCGCGCCGGCGGGGCTGGTCGTCAGCTCCCACTCGTACTGGAACAGGTTTTCCAGGAACCCGTTGTCCCACTTGGTCGGGTTGTTCGTCCACGCGCCCTCGAGGCCGCTGGTGATCGTGTGGGCACCCTTGCCGCTGCCGTGTTTGTTCATCCAGCCGAGGCCCTGGTCCTCGATGGAGCCAGCCTCGGGCTCCGGACCGACGTTCCCGGGCGCCGGGGCAGCACCATGGGTCTTGCCGAAGGAGTGGCCGCCCACGATGAGCGCCACCGTCTCCTCGTCGTTCATGGCCATGCGGGCGAACGTCTCGCGAATGTCCCGGGCGGCAGCCAGCGGATCCGGGTTGCCGCCGGGTCCTTCAGGATTCACGTAAATCAGGCCCATCTGCACGGCGCCGAACGGACGTCCGAGCTCCCGGTCGCCGCTGTAACGCTCGTCTCCCAGCCAGGCGTCCTCCGGACCCCAGAAGATCTCCTCCGGTTCCCAGACGTCGGGCCGGCCGAAGCCGAAGCCGAACGTCTTGAACCCCATCGATTCCATGGCCACGTTGCCGGCCAGGACCAGGAGATCGGCCCAGGAGATCTTCCGGCCGTACTTCTTCTTGATCGGCCAGAGCAGCCGGCGCGCTTTGTCGAGGTTCGCGTTGTCGGGCCAGCTGTTGAGGGGCGCAAAGCGCTGCTGGCCGTCGCCCCCGCCGCCGCGGCCATCATGGATGCGGTACGTTCCCGCGGCATGCCACGTCATCCGGATGAAAAGTCCCCCGTAGTGGCCGTAATCGGCCGGCCACCATTCCTGCGACGCGGTCATCAGCTCGATGAGGTCGCGCCTCAGCGCATCGACATCGAGGGACTTGAACTGTTCCGCGTAGTTGAAGTCCTCTTCCATCGGATTGGACAGATGCGAGTGGTTGTGGAGAACCGACAGGTCCAGTTGATTCGGCCACCAGTCCTTGTTGGTCCGCGGCCGGCCCTTCTTGGGAGTCGGGGCTGGGATTACTGGGTTCTCGCTTTCGCTGACGCTTTCGGTGTCTTCTTTGTCGGGCACGTCGATCGTTCTCCTCTCTGGGTGAGCTTTGTTGGTGGTTTCTCGCGACAATGCTGGGCGCCGGGGTGGGATCGTGATTAGACCTTGTCTAACGTTCTGAGAAAAAAAGAGAATTCAGCGGCGAGGCTGACGGCTGCGGCCGCGCATCACCACTTGATAGTCATGAACCTCGAAGCCCGGCAACGGTTTCGCGTTGCTCACTTCGACTTGATTCCAGGGGACGTCGTAGATCCGGCCGGTGTCGTCATCGATGAAGTGGTGATGGCGATCCGTGTTCGGGTCGAAGAGCACCGAGTCGGGAGCGAGATGCAGTTCCCGAAGCAGCCCCTTCTCCACGAACAGATGGAGCGTGTTGTAGACGGTCGCCCGGGAGATCATCGGGAAGTTCTCCTGAACGCGCGCCCACACCTTGTCGGCAGAGGGATGCTCGGCCGTGTGAAGCACGTACTCGGCGACGGCGACGCGCTGCGCCGACGGGTGGATGCCGTGCTCTTCGAGAATGCGTACGACGTCCGGCTTCATGTCGAGATCACTCAATAGATAAGTTCCGACGCTGGACTTTGTCAAGAGGTCGCCGCGCGAAGGCTGGAAGAATCCGGATCACGTGAAAGAGTCGCTCCGATGGCGACCGCAACGGAGCGCCGAGGCTGATAGCATCATTGCCTCGAGCGCAGGAGCCGAATCGCATGAACCTCAAGACCTTCGTCGCGGTGGTCCTTTTCACCCAGGGCTGTGCGACTGTGCACAACGGGCGTCACCAGGAGATCACGGTCGTCAGCGATCCCGCCGGTGCCAACGTAGAGGTTCGCTGCGGGAAGACGCAGCCGGCGGCGGTGACGCCGGCGACGGTTCGTCTGCCGCGCCGCGTCGAGCAGTGTTCGCTCATCCTGACGCGGCCTGGTTTTCATGACGAGACGGTGGTGTTCGATTCGGTCCCGAGCGTCTGGGTCTGGGCAAACTTCGCCGGACCGATCGTCGGCGGAACGATCGGTGCGACCCGGCACTCGGACCAGGCGTTCGTCGATTTCCTTCTCGGTGCACTTCTCGGCGGAGCCGGATTCACCGTCGACGCCCTGACCGGCGCGATGTGGGAGCTGGAGCCCGCCAAGGTAGAGCGCAAGTTGGTACCGAAGTGAGGCGTATTATGACTTGTCCCCAAATAAGGAGAGCTCCATGCGCAAGCGCACAACCATCATGTTGCTGGCCGCGATCCTCATGATCTGGCCCCCGACGACACAGCCGGCGGCCGCCCTTCCCTCGCACCAGATCGAGATCCTCTACTACAACTACGGCTCGCAGTATTTCGACGGGCAGGAGATGGAGATCACCTGCGGCGGGGGCAGTTGGACCTGGGGGGACACCACGCCGAATAACGGCGGCCTGAAAGTGGAGATCACGACCGACTGTGACACGTACGAAACGACCTATGTATGGTATCGGTGGAAAGATATCGGTGGCACCTGCTTCCCGGGTTACTGGATCTGGATTCCGGAGCCGTACTACCAGCAGGACCCCGAAGTCTGCTGAGGAGGACGTACGGTGACACGCCGCTTTTAGAACGCAGGTCTGACCGCCTTCACCTTTGACCGAACGCGATGGGCGCGAAGCCAACGGAGCGCCTTCGACCCGCCGGTCCGCCCGCCTTCGGTCGGCAGCTCGACGCATGAGTGTCGATCTCGCTGGCCATTGGCTTTCTCCGGGCGCCGGTTCTAATCTGGGAACGATGAAGAAATTGCTGCTGCTCGTAGTCGCAATCGCGCTCGCCGTCTGGGTCGTCTCGTGGTTCCGGACCCCGGAGGCCGTTGCCACCTCGGGGGAGCAGGCGTGGCCGGGAGGGATGGGGACGCTCGGCTCCGTCGCCGGCCGGGTGCCGCCGCTGCAGGCGAACGAGGCGTCCGTGAAGCTGACGGCGCTCGCCAACGCGTTGCCGAAGAACGCAGCCGGCGCCGATTTCGTGGCCGAGTTCGTGGCGCGCGAGATCGTGCGGGGCGAGCTCACCATCGGCCAGCCGCCGGCGCTCCCCAACGTCTCGGCGATCCGCGAGTTGCTGCTGCGCGAGCCGATCGTCTGGAAGCGCCACGAGGGGATCGACCACGAGGAGACCGCGGCGATGCGCGCGGTGCAGTTGGCGGTGGCGAGGGCGCTCGTCGCGAGCGCGCTGGCGAAAGCGCGCGCCAACGATCCGGCGGCGTGGGAGGACCTGCACGCCGCGTGGAAGCTCGCCGGCGCGCTGGACGGGCATCCGCAGATGATGGCGCAGACCGCCGCGTTGACGACAGCGCGGATGATCAACGCGGTCGCCTGGAAAATGCCGCTGCCCGCGCCGGCGTGGCTCGGCGAGCTGCAGGCTCGTGACTGCGTGCGGCCGCTGCTCGAGGCGTTCCAGAATTCAGCGGCGTCTTACTGGAAGGACGGCTCGCAGATGTTTCCGACGAAGTGGCTCGCAAACTCCGTCGAACACGATCGCCGGATCGCGGAAGAGCTGTTCCACACCACCCGGTGCGACGTGAACGCGCGCGCGAATGAGCTGGGGGTGGACCTGACCGCCGTCTGGCGCCGCGCGTTCCGCTACCGCGCCGAGCGGGAGGCGGCGGCGAACGCGTTGCGCGTGCGCGAGGGGAAGCCGATCGAAACCGCCTCGCGCTGCAGCGACGGCGGATGGACGTTCGACGGGACGACGCTGCGCTTCAGCCGCGAGATCGCGACCGCCCCGCCGGACAGGCCGATGCCGCTGGTGCTGCGGGTCAAGGGATAGCAACGGTTGCGACCCCGAAACAGTGAAAATATCCGTCATCGTCCGTCACGAAGAATTCGGTCTGGCCAACTTAGTACAGCTCCCCAGAATCGGGTGTCCAGTATCAGGCCGCACGGGAGAGCGAGTCCTCGGCCGCAGCAAGAACCTTGGCGAAGGAGGCTTTCGACCAGCGAAATGGATGCGCGTGCTCGTTCCATTCGGCAATGAACG
>DASPHC010000173.1:0-22477 GCA_035629865.1 Thermoanaerobaculia bacterium
CGCGGTTCCGTTCAACAGGCTCTTTCCGCACTCCTGATCCCGCTCCGAACGCCGCCGCTGCAGCTCAGCACGACTCCGCTGCCATCCTACGTCTCGCTCAGGAGTGCGGAAAGAACCTTAAACGTTGTACGTATATCAGGAACTCGCACAACTCGCCGGCCCGAAGCATAAGAAGGGTCAAGGGGAGGGGTTTCGCGACGATCAGTGAATCGCAATGCTCGGGAGCGCTGGTGCTGATCCGTCTCGGGCTTGTGCAGGGCGTTCCGGTGTGTACGGACCGCAAGACCCAGGCATGGGTCGAGGCCGCAGGCTATCGCGTCCTGGACGAGCCGTTCTACGCGAGCGGCCGTGTGGCTACAGCCGGAGGCTGCCTCGCGTCGCATTACCTGGCGGCGTGGCTGATCTGGGCAGGAGCGGGGAGGGAGGCGGCGGTGGAGGCGCTGTCGTATGTGCTGCCTCACGGGGAGGAGGAGGAGTACACGCGGCGGGCGCTCGGGCGGGTGAAGGGATTTGTGGGGGCCGCGAAGGAGCTGGTTTGAGGCTTGTCGCAGAGAGAGCGTGGCTCGAGGAAGTCGAGCGCGGCGTCCGGCAGATCGACAGCGGCGAAGTCAAAACGGGAGCCGCCGTAGGCGGCGGTAGATCTGATAGAGGCGAAGCGGGCGGCAGAACAGGGGTCGCGCGAAACCTACGCTGTCGCCCGCTTCGCGGGCTTGCCTTGTCTTCTCGATCTTTACCCGGCCTGAAGGCCCAATGGCGGGACCTCAAGCGATGATGGGTCACTCCCCTTACGGCGAGACGCCGTGCGCCGGCGGGACGCCGCCGGTCCAGCCGACGCGACGTCGGCGCTCCGGCGCATGACCGCGCTCCTCTCGAATCGATCATTCGTGTATCAAAGCGACGCGTGGCTCCACTCATCGCAACCGTGCGTCCGCGCGTGGAGCGCCCGCGTCGCGCGGGCTGGACCGGCGGCGTCCCGCCGGCGCACGGCGTCTCGCCGTAAGGGGAGTGCCGAATCACTGCTTAAGTTCGTGAAGTCCGGCCCACATGTGGCTACCGGGGTGCCGGCTGGGTGGGACCTTTGCGATAGGCTTTCAAGCCTGTAGGAGGACGGGTTGATGAAGGTGTCGGAAATGTTGCTGGCGCAGTTGGAGCGGGAGGTTCCGGCGACGCGGAAGGCTTTGGAGCGGGTGCCGGAGGGGACGGCGGAGTTCAAGCCGCATCCGAAGTCGATGGCGATGGGGTATCTGTCGGATCTGGTGGCGACGATGTTCGGGTGGGTGGCGACGATGGTGGGGAGTGAGTTTCTGGATCTGGCCGCCGGGAGCAAAAGCGAGACGGGGTCGGGGGCGGAGCGGCTGGCGATGTTCGATGAGTCGGTGGCGAAGGCGCGGGAGGCGCTGGCGGGGACGACGGATGAGCATCTGATGCAGCCGTGGCAGTTGCGGATGGGGGGGACGGTGCTGGATGAGAAGCCGCGGCACGTCATGATCGTGGATACGTTTTCGCACCTGGCGCATCACCGCGGGCAGTTGTCGGTGTATCTGCGGCTGAATGAGCAGCCGGTGCCGTCGATCTACGGGCCGACGGCGGATGAGGGGTGGCAGAGCTAGAACCGACGGGGGGCCTCCGGCGGGCCGGCACGGCCGGCTGCGTTGGTTGGCCCAGCCTGAACGGACGCCTGTCGCACGAAACGCGGTTCGGGCGGAAACATGCGCACCCGGCCGGGCCGGCACGCCGGAGGCCTCCCGGTCTTTCCACTCCGCACGGCGTGGACTCTCATCACCGCGTCTTTGCGCTCGGTCAGTCTTGTGTGCACTGACTTTGCAGTGTAAAGTGCTCACCATGAGCCCAGCGGCCCCGTCCTCATCGCAACCTTTGCTGACCGCGGTACGTAAACAACCGTCATGACCACGCTCATCGAGGTGTCAGGCCTCCGCAAGCTGTACACGTCGTCTTTCCGGAAGCCGAAGATTACGGCGCTGGACGGGATCGACTTTCAGGTCGGTGAAGGGGAGCTGTTCGGGCTGCTGGGGCCGAATGGGGCGGGGAAGACGACGACTGTGAAGATTCTGCTCGGGCTGACGCGGGCTACGGCCGGCGACGCCAGGGTCTGCGGGCTGCCGGTGAAGGATCCGGAGTCGCGGCGGCGGGTGGGGTATCTCCCGGAGGGGCACAAGATCCCGAATTACCTCACGGCGCGCCAGGCGCTTTCGATCTTCGGGCGGATGTCGGGGATGGAGAGCTCGGAGATCGTGAAGCGGATTCCGCCGCTGCTGGACAAGGTGCGGATGGGGCAGTGGGCGGATGTGCGGATCAAGAAGTTTTCGAAGGGGATGACTCAGCGGCTGGGGCTGGCGTGCGCGATGATTCATGCGCCGCAGGTGCTGCTGCTGGATGAGCCGACGGATGGGGTGGATCCGGTGGGACGCCGGGAGATCCGGGACCTGCTGATGGAGGAGGCGCGGAACGGGACGACGATCCTGCTGAATTCGCACCTGCTCTCGGAGATCGAGATGACCTGCGACCGGGTGGCGGTGCTGCGGCACGGCAAGGTGGCGGCGTTCGGCAGTGTCGCGGAGCTGACGCACCAGACCGCGAATTACAAGACCAGTTACAAGATGGTGGCGACGCCGGTCGACGATCGGCTGGTCGCTTCGTTCCGGGAGACGGGCGCCGGGGTGGAGCGGGTGAACGGGCACATGGTGCTGTCGGTGACGGACGTGGAGCATCTGAATGCGCTGGTGGACCGTCTCCGGGCGGGCGGCGGGGTGTTGAGCGAGCTGACGCCGGTCCGCTCTACGCTCGAGGATGTTTTTGTCGATCTGATCCGCGCCGACCAGGGTGCCTCCGTGGGAGCTCACGAATGAAAGTGCTCGTTGCCAATATCGAAGACGTGATGCGCGAGGCCGCTGCGCGGTGGACGCTGATCGCTTATTTCTTCCTCTCGACTCTCTTCATCATCATCTTCGCCTCGGCGATCAATCTGGACATCGTGGACGGCGCTCTGGCAGGGGCGAAGCTGTTTGGCCAGGATGTGGGGACGCCGGACCAGGCGATCAGTATCGAGAAGCTGGTGCTCGGGTTCGAGACCGGGTTCTCGGTCTTCCTCTATTTCCTCTGCACGTTCCTGGCGATCTTCGCCACGGCGCATCTCGTGCCGCGCATGCAGGAGAAGGGGACGGTCGATCTGTATCTGGCGCGGCCGGTGTCGCGGGTGCGGCTGCTGCTGTCGCGCTATGTGGCGGGGCTGATTCTGGCCGGCAGCAATGTCGTCTATCTGATGGGCTCGATCTGGCTGATCGTGGCCTGGAAGACTCATGTCTTCAACCCGCGGTTCCTGCTGGCGGGGTCGATCATTTTCCTGATTATCGCCGTCCTGCTGGCATTCGCGTTCCTGGTGGGCGTGTTTACCTCGTCGACGGCTGTCTCGATCATGACTACGTACGGGATCTTTTTCTTCGGGCTGATGCTGGCCGCGCACGACAAGATCGCTGCCGCTGTTTCGAAGCAATGGCAGGCGTGGCTGATCGAGACGCTGTACTGGGTGTTTCCGAAGACCGCCGAGCTGGGACAGGCGGTGGTCGGCTTCGTCGGCGGCGAAGCGATGCCCGACCGTGTCCTGTCCGCTCTCACTCCCGCGCCGTTCCTGACGACCGCCGCGTTCGGCATCGTCTGCCTCACTCTCGCATCGTGGCTGTTCACTAAAAAGGAGTTCTAGACATGAACCGGATCCCGTTTCTCCGTAGTTTCGTCGCGCTCGCGGTTGTCGCGCTGGCGCTCCCTCTGTTCGCTAAGAACGACGCGCTGTCGCTCGTGCCGGCGAACGCTGTCACGGTCGGCATGGTGAAGCTTGCCGACATCCGTACGAGCCCGCTGTCGGGTGTTCTGTTCGAGCACACGGACAAGATGAGCACGGACGGTGAGGCGCAGAAGTTCCTCTCGGACGCGGGTCTCTCGCCGACGAAGGATGTGGATGTGCTGGTCGTGGCTACGACGCCGCGCACGGCTCTCGGCTCGGAAGCCGACGTGCTGGTGGTGGCGGAAGGGCGTTTCCATGCGGAGCGCCTGACGAATGCGCTGGTCGCGCGCGGCGCGATCAAGAAGAATGGTTATGTCCTCCTCGACAAGGAGGGGGATTCGGAGAATGCGGCGGTTGCGTTCCCGACGGCTTCGCTGGCGATCGCCGGCACGGAGCGTTCGGTGATCGCGGCGCTGGCGGCGCGGGCGAGCGGCGGGACGGGTTTCCGTACCCGCGGTCTGCTCGGCGCGGAGCTGCCGCGTATCGATGCGAACGCGACGGCGTGGGCGCTGGTGGATGTGACCCGGGCGGCTCGCCTGGGTAACGGCGCCGGTCATGTCGGCAACGGCAAGGGTCAGGCCGGTGAGGCGCTGCGCGCGGCGATGAAGTCGGTGTCGACGATGGCGATCTGGGCCAAGGACAAGGGCGATTCGCTGGAGCTTGGGGCGTTCGGTCTGTCGAATGACCCGGAGACGCTGGAGCTGCTCGAGGATACGCTCCGCGGCGGGCTTTCGGCGCTGCGGCTGGCGGTGAAGGAGAAGTCGCCGGAGATGGTTTCGGTGCTGCGGCGGTTCGACGTTTCGCGGAAGAGTGATTCGATTTTGATCGAGGGTTCGATTCCGGCGGCGCAGATCCGGCACATGCTGGCGCAGAAGGCGGCAGCGAAGTAGGCCTTCCCACTCTGCTGATGACTGAACGGCGGGCGAAAGCCCGCCGTTTTCGTTTGGTCACTCACTCGACAGGGAGAGACGGACCGGGGGCCTCCGGCGGGCCGGCCCGGCCGGCAGCGCTGCTTGGCCTAGCCTGAACGCACGTGCTGTCCCACAAAGCAGCCTTTGCGCGACAGCACGTGCTCTGACAAGCGCTGCCGGCCGTGCCGGCCCGCCGGAGGCCCCCCGTCGTCTCTCTGTCGAGTGAGCGAGCTACACGAAACGACGGAGGTGTTCGCGCCACCAGGGCCAGTCGTGGCCGAACTGGTTGGGCCAGAGCTCGAAATGGTGGGGGATCCCTTTGCGCCAGAGCAGCTCGGAGAACTCGCGGTTCTTCTGGACCAGGGAGTCGTGCTCTCCGGTGGCGATGACCCAGTTGACGCGGGAGAGCTTGCCGGCCCACTCGGCGTCCATGTTGGCGATATTGGCGACCGGGCAATGGAAGTAGCAGGTGTCGTCCCAGTAGCCGTCGAGGAACGAGTAGTTGTCGAAGACGCCGGAGAAGCAGATGGCGCGGCTGACGATGTCGGGGTAGCGGGCGGCGAAGTTGGAGGCGTGGTAGGCGCCGAAGCTGGCTCCGTAGACGACCAGGTCGCCCCGCCGGGCGCGGTTGAAGATGTACGGCACGAGCTCGTTGCGGAGGTAGCTGTCGTACTGGGCGTGCCGCGCTGCCCGGATGGCGGGGTGGACGCTCTTGTTGTACCAGCTCTCGTCGTTGACGGTGTCGGGGAGGATGAGCTGGATCTCCCCCGCGTTCACCTTGTCGGCGACCGACTCGGTGAGCTTGAAGTCGTGGTTTTCGTAGTAACGGCCGGCGGAGGTGGGGAAGAGGATCACCGGCCGGCCGAACTTGCCGAACCAGAGAAACTCCATGTCGCGGCCGAGCGAGGGGGAGTGCCATTTCTGATGATCGCGATACATAATTGGTCGTCTAAATTGAAAATTGAAAATGCAAAATTGAAAATGATGACGAAATCACTTGCATGAATCGCTTTCAATTTTCAATTTTCAATTTTCAATTCATTCATCGCCGTTGCGGCACGAGCGGCGGATTCTATACGATGCGCCACCTTGGAGAACGACATGGCCAAAAAGCGAATCGCGATCCTCTTCGGCATGGAAGACACCTTTCCCTGGGCTCTGATCCAGGCGATCAACGAGCGCGGCGGGGACGATGTGGAGGCCGGGCCGGCGGAGATTTCTTTCGTGAAGGACGACGGGGTCTTCCCCGATGACCTGATCCTCGACCGGATCAGCCACGAGGTGCCGTTCTACCGGACCTATCTCAAGTGCGCGGCGGCCTCGGGCGTGCGGATCGTGAACAACCCGATCTGGTGGTCGGCCGACGACAAGTTCTTCGACAACCTGGTGGCGAAGGCGGCCGGCGTGGCGGTGCCGCGGACGGTCCTTCTCCCCCACAAGCAGCATCCGCCCAACACACAGGACAAGTCGTTCCGGAACATGCGCTACGTGAACTGGGACGAGGTTTTCCAGTACCTCGGCTGGCCGATCTTCATGAAGCCGGCCTACGGCGGCGGCTGGAAGGACGTCTACAAGTGCGACAACCCGCAGGAGTTTTTTGCGGCGTATGACCAGACCCGCGACCTGACGATGATGGCCCAGGAGGCGATCGACTTCGAGCTCTACTACCGCTGCTACGTGCTCGGACGGAAGCGGGTGCGGATCATGGCCTATGACCCGAAGTCGCCGTTCCACGAGCGCTACGTCAAGAACCCGCCGCCGATGGCTCCGGAGTTCGAGGCCCGCATCCACCGGGACGCGCTGGCGCTCTGCGACGGCCTCGGCTACGACATGAATACGGTCGAGTTCGCGGTCCGGGACGGGATCCCGTACGCCATCGACTTCATGAACTGCGCGCCGGACGCCGACGTGCACTCGGTCGGCCAGGAGAACTTCGACTGGATGGTGTCGAACATGGCCGAAGTCCTGATCGAGATGGTGCGTGGAGAGAAGAAGTTCGAGCTGACGGGCAACTGGCCGACGGTGATGGACGTGAAGAAGGACATCTCGGCGCCGGTGGCATAGACTGCGCGCCATGCCCGTACATCCTTCCTTCACCCTTGGCATCGAGGAAGAGTTTCAGGTCATCGATCCGGAAACCCGCGAGCTGAAGTCGCACATCCACGAGATGTTCGCGGAGGGCGAGAAGCGGCTCAAGGACGAGATCAAGCGGGAGATGCACGACCCGGTCATCGAGGTCGGCACTCCTATCTGCGAGAACGTCGCCCATGCGCGCCGGGAGATCATCCGGCTGCGCCGGGAGATCATCGGCCTGGCGGGCGAGAACGGCCTCGCCATCGCCGCCGCCGGCACGCACCCGATCTCTCACTGGGCAAGCGTGCCGATCACGGCGCACGAGCGGTACGACCGGATCGTGTACGAGCTGCAGATGCTGGCGCGCGCGAACCTGATCTTCGGCCTGCACGTGCACGTCGCGGTCGAGGATCTGGAGACGCGCATCCAGATCATGAACGCGGTGCGGTACTTTCTGCCGCACATCTTCGCGCTCTCGGTGAACTCTCCGTTCTGGTGCGGGCAGAACACCGGCTGGAAGAGTTACCGCGCCAAGGTATTCGAGCGCTTCCCCCGCACCGGCCTGCCGGACCATTTCGACCGGGTCAGCGATTACGACGACTATGTCCAGACGCTGATCAGCACGAATTCGATCGACAACGCGAAGAAGATCTGGTGGGACGTCCGCCCGCATCCTTTCTTCCCGACGCTGGAGTACCGCATCTGCGACATCCCGATGCGGGTGGACGAGGTGATCTGTCTGGCCGCGCTCTTCCAGGCGCTGACGGTGAAGCTGTACCGGATCTATAAGAAGAACATGGGGTGGCGCCACTACCGCCGGGCGCTGCTGAACGAGAATAAATCGCGCGCGGCGCGGTTCGGGATCTCAGGAAAGTTGATCGACTTCGGAAAGCGGGAGGAGGTGCCGTATACGGCCCTGCTCGACGAGCTTCTGGAGTTCATCGACGACGTGCTGGACGAGCTCGGCTCGCGCCAGGACGTCTATTACGCCCTCCAGATCGTAAAAAACGGCACCGGCGCCGACCGGCAGCTCGCCAGGTACGCAGAACGCAATGACCTTCGCGACGTCGTCGATTACATCGTCGCGGAGACCAGGCACGGCGTCACCTGACCTTCAATGAAACATTTCAATATCCACGGAAACCACGACTTTTTCGAGTACATCCGCCTCGACGACGATTCGCTCCCGCCCGCCTCGCCCGACCGTATCGACGTCGCGTTGCTGGACATGAACCATTCCTGGCCGAATGTCGGCCATGACGCGCTCGTGCACGTGATCCTCAAGGCTACCGAGCCGTTGTATGAGGAGCTGGCCAGCATCCGCGCGAAGGTGCGGGTGCTCTCGTTCGACGTTCGCCGCCGTCAGCGGATCCCTCCGTCGCCGAACGGCCGGTTCAAGGTTTACCTCGGCACCGGCGGTCCCGGCCATCTCGATCCGCGCCTGAATGACGGTAAGCACGAGTGGAGTCAGGGGGTCGATGAGTCGGACGCGTGGGAAGCGCCGCTGTTCCGCCTCTATGACGACATTCTCGAGGACTCTTCGGCGGTGATGCTGGCGATCTGTCATTCGTTCGGCCTGGTCTGCCGCTGGTCGGGGATCGCCCGGCCGGTGCTGCGGGACGAGAAGAGCAGCGGCATGCCGCTGAACCGTCTCTCCCGCGAGGCGCTCCGGCATCCGTGGTTCCAGCAGTTCGCCCGGGAGCTGCCGGACCGGCAGCATTTCCGGGTGATCGACAACCGTCTCTTCAACCTGATGCTCGACAACCAGAAGACGAGTATCCCGATCGCCTTCGAGACGGAGGGGAGCACGGCGCTGACGATGGTGGAGCTGGCCCGCGACCGCGACGGGGTGGTGCCGCGGTTTCTCGGCGTCAACTACCACCCCGAGATCGTCGACCGCGATCACATCATGCGGGTCCTCGACGAGAAACGGGCGCATGGGGATGTGTCGGAGCAGTGGTATTCGGAGCGCGCGACGACGATGCGCGATCTGTTCAAGGGTGAGGAGGAGCGTCAGAGCCGGCTGACGTCGCACTACACGCTGATTGCGCCGCTACGGCATCATTTGGAGCGGGTGGTTCGGGATCGCGGGTAGGTCACGGGGGACGACGGGGGCCTCCGGCGGGCGGGCCCGGCCCGCTGCGTTGGTTGCCCAAGGCTGAACGCGCGCCTCTCGCTCGAATCGCGGTCCACGCGAAAACAAACGCCGCGGGCCGGGCCCGCCCGCCGGAGGCCTCTCGTCGGTCCCTCCCGATGACATAATCCGCCGCCTGGATGGGTCCCGGACTCAACATCGTAGCCATGGGCGGTGGTACCGGCCTTTCGACACTTCTTCGCGGCCTGAAGCGGTACGTCGACAGCGAAGGGCCGTGGTCGGTGGCGGCGCTCGGGGCGATCGTCACGGTGACGGATGAAGGGGGGAGCTCGGGCGTCCTGCGAAAAGAGTTCGGGATGCTGCCGCCGGGCGACATCCGGAACTGCATCGTCGCACTGGCGGAAGAGGAGCATCTGCTGTCGCAGCTCTTCAACTACCGCTTCGACACCGACTCCGCCCTCAAAGGCCACTCCCTCGGCAATCTCCTGCTGACGGCGATGTGCGAGATCACCGGGAGCTTCGACAATGCCGTCCTGGCGGCGTCGGAGGTCCTGGCCATCCGCGGCGAGATCTATCCCTCGACGCTCACCGACGTCCGCCTTCGGGCGACGCTCGAAGACGGCACGGAGCTGGTCGGCGAAGTTGCGATCAGCGGCTCGCACATCGGGGAGGCGCCGCGGACGACCGTCCGGCACGCGCGCATCACCCGGATCGAGCTCGAGCCAGCCGGAGCGGAGCCGACCGAGGGAGCGCTCGCGGCGCTGGCAATGGCGGACCTCATCATCATCGGACCGGGGTCCCTCTACACCTCGGTGCTGCCGAACCTGGTCATCGACAAACTGGCGGCGGCGCTGCGGAATGCGAAGGCGCTGCGGGTGTACATCTGCAACGTGATGACGCAGCCGGACGAGACCGACAATTATTCGGCGCAGGACCACCTGAAGGCCATCGTCGAGCACGCCGGGCTGGTGGTCGACGTGATGGTCCTGAACGGCCGCCGTCCCTCGGACGACATCCTCCAGACTTACGCGGCGATGAACCAGTACCCGGTACAGTCCGACCTCGACGCCATCCGGGCCCTCGGCGTGACGCCCTTCTTCGGCGACATCATTGCAGAGGGCGATTACGTCCGGCACGACCCCGACGCCCTGGCCCAGACCGTCTTTCAGCTCTACGACCGCTACGGCCGCACTCTCGAACGCATGAGACGCGACAACACATGAACCAGAACCTGGAAGTGATCATCCTCGCGGCCGGCCTCGGCACGCGCATGAAGTCGGCGACCATCAAGATCCTGCATGAGGCAGGCGGACGTCCGATCATCGACTACGTCCTCGACCTCGCCTCCGACCTCTCCCCCACCCCCCCGGTGATGATCGTCGGCTATCAGCGCGACGCCGTGCAGCAGGCCATCGGGCCGCGGGCGCGGTACGCGGTGCAGGAACAGCAACTCGGCACCGGACACGCGGTGCTGCAGGCCGCGACGATCCTTGAGGCCGAGGGAGCGGCGAACAAACGCGTGCTCATCCTCTCGGGCGACGTCCCGCTCACGCGCCCCGAGACCCTCCGCCGCCTGCTCGACGAGCACGACCGCGACGGCAACGCGCTCACGCTGCTGACGATGAAGCTCGACCACCCGGCGATGTACGGCCGGATCGTCCGCGACGAGAACGGCAGCGTCGTGCGGATCGTCGAGGCGAAGGACGCCTCGGACGACGAGAAGCGGATCGACGAGGTCAACGCCGGCATCTACGTCTTCAACTCCGAGCACCTCTTCGACAACCTCCGGAACCTCAAGCCGGAGAACGCGCAGAAGGAGTACTACCTCACCGATTTGCTGGCGGTGATCCGCAACGGCGGCCATCGCGTCGGCGCGGTCGTCGCGGACGATCCGATCGAGGCGCTCGGCGTGAACTCGCGCGGCGAGCTGGCGCAGGTGGAGTCGGAGATCCAGCGGCGGGTGGTCGAGAAGCTGATGCGCGAGGGGGTGACGTTTCGCAACCCGTCGACGGTGGTCATCGACTCCTCCGTCACGATCGGCGCCGACACGGTCGTCTATCCATTCGTCACGCTCGAAGGAACGACGCGGATCGGCGAAGGGTGTGTCATCGAGCCGGGCGTGCACCTGGTGAACGTCACGGTCGGCGACGACGTGCATCTCAAGACCGGCACGGTCGCCGAGGACGCGATCATCGAGGAAGAAGCGACAGTCGGCCCGTACGCGCACCTTCGCCCGGGAACACAACTCGGACGACGGGTCAAAGTCGGAAACTTCGTCGAGACCAAAAAAGCCGTCTTCGGCGAAGGGTCGAAGGCCTCCCACCTCTCTTATATCGGCGACGCCGAGATCGGAGCCGACGTCAACATCGGCGCCGGCACCATCACCTGCAACTACGACGGCAAGAAAAAGCACAAGACCATCCTCGAGGACGGCGTCTTCATCGGCTCCGACAGCCAGCTCGTGGCCCCGGTACGCGTGGGCAAAGGCGCCTACGTCGGCGCCGGGTCGACGATCACCAAGGACGTTCCCCCTGATGCGCTCGCGCTGAGCCGCACGCCGCAGAAGGTGGTGGAGGGGTGGGCGAAGAGGAAGAGAGGGTGATGGGCGAGGACGCGGGCAGGTTGTCCTGAGCGATCGATCGGAAGAAACCTGCGGGAGCCGCCGAAGGCGGCGGAAGAACTGTAGGCCCGGCCTTTAGGCCGGGTACAACGGTCGCCGACAAGGTGAGCCCGCGTAGCGGGCGACAGAAAAGGCCGTCCGCACGGTTCTCGTCTGTCGCCCGCTACGCGGGCTCGAAGGTCCATCCACGCTATACCCGGCCTAAAGGCCGGGCCTACAGATCTTTTGCTGCCTTCGGCAGCATCAACCGGGCGAGAGCGAGCTTCGTCACTCGTCGCTCTGCAGCTCACGCAGGAGTTGATCCGCACTGATTTTCTCGCCACGGTCGCATGCGGCGATCGCTTCGAGAAGTACCGCCTTGAGCTCAGGATCGACCTCAAAACCGGCTTCGTGATCGTCATCAATCATCGCAGTCACCAATTAGTTGATCCGATCACCGCAGCGGGACGATCGCGCGCTGTGCCGGTTTGAGCACGATGTCGCTCTTCTGCAGGTGGAGGATGGTTTCGCCGCGCATGAGGGCGACCTCGGTGGCGGCGCGGTCGCGCTCTTTGCTGATGGCGACGGTGAACCGGAAGTCGAAGCCTTCGGCTTTTTTCGTCACGGTCTCGCGCCTTCCGGGGGCGACGAACAATTCAGCTCCGACGTAGCCGTAGCGCCTCCCGTTCTCGATCTCGGGCTTCCACACGGTGGCGTGGCAGGTGAAGGTGTTCGGCGTCGCGCGCCCCAAAAGTTGGAGCTCGTCCTGCGAGCTCGGCGCGACCGCCACCTCGATGGCCACCGGTGGCAGCGGCTTTTCGCCGGCCTGCATGCCCGCGAAGAAAAGGAATACGAAGGCAGAGAGGATGACGGCCGTACGCTTCATGACGCCTCCTTATTGGTGTCATTCTAATTCGAGGAGCGCATTCTGATCGTGTTGATCGGTCCGCCTGTCGCCGGCGCTCATTCCCGAGTTGCGCTACCATTGCAACGCGCACGACGCGACAGAAGCGCGTCCCAGTCAGGCCTCGGGAGTTGACGCCATCCGGGGGCGACATGAATCAGTTCTGCACACTTGTCCTGGCCGGCGGCTACGGCAGCCGCCTCGGTGAGATCGGCAAACATACTGCCAAACCGCTTCTCAAGATCGGCCGACAGTGCCTTGTCGACTACGCCCTGGACAAGATCGGCGATATCGACGATCGGGCCGCAATCTATGTCCTGGTCAACTCCCGATTCTTCGCTGACTATCAGGAGTGGGTTGCAGGACATCTCCATGCAACGAGACTGATCCTGGTCAACGGTCAACGGAAGACCGAGAGTGTCAGTGCAGGCATCATCACCAACATCGCCCGCACGCTGGAAAGCCAGCAAATTACAACCGACGTCCTGATCGTCGGAGGAGATAACCTATTCGACTTCTCTCTCCGTGATTTCGTAGCCTTCGGCCGGACGCATGGCGTGTCGACAATCGTCGTCGACGCCGGCTCTCCGGTCGATGCGGCGCGTTTCAGCGTTGTCGTCCTCGGCGAGAACGAGAGAATCGTCGCGCTGCAGGAGAAACCCCAATCACCGGCATCAACACTGGTGACGACGTGTATCTATTGGTTTCCTGCAGCCGCCCTGCGGCTGTTTACCGAGTATGCGCGCACAGGAGCCGTCGCCCATAGTTTCGGCGAATTCATGCAGTGGCTGGCTGCCAGGGAGCCGATCTATGGCTTTCCGGCTCGTGGGTCATGGTTCGATGTCGGAACGGTTGATGTTCTTCGGGAGCTCCAGCTCCGGTTCGCCGAGCCGGACGACGAGTGAGATGGCGATGAAAACTGATGCCTCGCACACATTGCTACTTCCGCTGGATCGTGTCCTGGCGGGCGCGCCGCATGTATTGATCATCGGTTCCGGACCAGCCGGGGTTTCGGTCACGGAATATCTCTACAACGTATTTCCGGAAGCGACGATCGCAATCCTCGAGCGCGGCGACGTCCTCACACTGACTCACGTCAACAATGTCTTTCCCGATCAGGAGGTCAGAGGTCCGTTCATCGACGCGCACGGTACATGGCCGTGGAAAGGCTACTTCGAGAACAACGGCCTGATGATCTTCGCGCTCGGTGGCAGAGGAATTGTCGCCGGCGGCCATCTTCGCCGCTTCGAGAAGGATGATTTCGTGCTGTGGAAGAACGGGAAGTGGCCGCTATTGCCATCCGAGCTCGACCGGTTCTTCACAGTTGCCGAGATCGTCCGCAACGTCTCACCCGGCGAATTTGAATCACGAGCACAGACCTGGGCAATGGGTGTCCTCGATGAGTTCAAGCCTCACCCGCCGCCGTGGGGCATCGACGTCCGCACGACGGGATTGAGGCGGGGGCTGGATAGCTCCGCTCAGCGGCTCTGCGAGCTGATTCACCGCGACTGCCTCGAAGCGCACGAAAAGGCCCTGCTGAAAGGAGAGAAGAATTGGGGGCAGTATCGCCGGATTCTCGTCAGCACGAATACGCGGGTCGTGAAGCTCGACGTCGAACACGGCAGGGTGACGAACCTGGCGTGTCAGAACCTCGGGCAACTGAAGGATGTCGGCATCGGTGACAGCATGGTGGTTCTCGCTGCGAGTCCGATCGAATCGGCCCGGCTGATTCTCGACTCGAACCTCGATCATGAGCTCGGGTTGGTCGCCGCCGGAAAATACCTGGCCGAGCACATCCTCTGTAGAACGGAAATCACGGTCTTCTTCCCCATTCAAGACCCCTGGGACGCGCGTCTCAATGTGGTCATTCCTCCGCCGGGCCGCGAGCTGCGGCAGCGATTTCAGATTGACGTACGCCAAAGTGCCGTGCCCGTGAAGAACGGCAAGCTCTGCTTGCGCATCAGCGGTTTTGCGGCGATGGATCCGAATGAGAACAATCGGATCGAGATCGATGGCTCGGACGTCAGAACCATCATTGAGCTTTCCCACGCCGACCATGTTCGCGTCGACGCGATGAAGGAGACGATGATCGAGATTGCGGAGCGTCTCGGGGCAAAAGAGCTCCCTGCTCCCGAGGTGGCCAAAGGCCGCAGCAACCACGAAGTCGGAACCTTGCGCATGGGCACGTCGAAGGCGAATTCCGTTACCGATACGAACGGCAAGGTACATGACATGGAAAACCTGTTCGTCGCGGATGCCTCGGTCTTTCCGTGTGCCGGCGTGGCGAATCCCATGTTGACCATCACCGCCCTTGCTTACCATCTCGCTCAGCATGTCGGCCGCACGATCGGACTGAAGGAAGTTCCGAGTAGTGAACCATGGTCGCTTTGCTGACGCCAACAGGGCTTTCTCGCGGCACAAAGGGCTCCGAGCGCATTGGTCTGGCCGTCATCGGCTGTGGGAGCATCACGGAATTCCGTCATCTTCCGGCGATTGTTTCGCAGGTTCCTGAGATCGAGCTGAAAGCTCTCTGCAACCGCAGCGAGCACAATCTTCATCATCTGGGCGATCGCTACCGGGTTCCCCATGAGGACCGATACACGGACTACCGCAGGCTGCTCGATCGTGAAGATATCCACGCGATTCTCATCGCGGCCTCGCCTGCTGCGAATTACGAGATCGTGCCGGAGGCAGCACGCGCCGGGAAGCATCTTTTCGTCGAGAAACCGATGGCCGAGACGGCGGAACAAGCCCGGATGATGGTCGAGTCGGTGAAGAGAACCGGCGTCAGGTTCCAGGTCGGCTTCAACAAGCGCTATTACTACGCCTACCGGAAGGCAATGGAGTTGATTCGCGAGGGGCAAATCGGAGCGCCGGCGGCAGTCAACGCACGATTCTGGTTTGCGCCGTCGCGCCGCGCCATAGCGCCGCGCAAACAGGTCGTCGTGCAGAATGGAATTCACATTCTCGACCTGGTGCAGTTTCTGTTGGGTCCGGCGTCTGAAGCGTACGCACGGGATCACGTGGCAAACGACCGTGCTACGGTTTCGGGGGCTCTCGCATTCCAGTCCGGTGCGGTCGGCAGCGTATTGCTATCGTCCGGCGGCTCCTGGAGCTATCCGAATGAACGACTGGATGTCGTGGGGTCGAATGGGTGTTGCCTTTCGGCAGAAAACGGCCGGCGGCTCGTTCTCTTTGCCGATGACAGGCCCGGCCTCTACTTCGAGGAAACGATTTCGGCACATTGGCTGACAGGACACGAAGAGGCGGGATTCGCGTTGCAGTTGAAGGCGTTCGCACGCAGCATCCGGACCGGAGAGCCCACGGAAGCAGGGCCCGAGGATGGACTCAGGTCCGTCATGCTCGCGGAAGCAATCGAGAAGTCGCTGGAAACGAACCAGCCGACGGCCATTTTGCCGGCGTAAGGGGTCCTGACGTCCGCCTTCTCACCTGCGCTTCAGGTCGACCCGCATCCGGCCGAAGTCGATGATCACGTTGAAGTTCTCGAGGAAGTTCTGGCCGATGATGCCGACGGCGCCGTCTTTGTCTTCGGAGGCGTACATCGGGATGGTCTTGAAGGTGCCGGCCCAGCGGTCGAGGCCGACTTCGACGTTTTCGACTTTGGCGCCGCGCTTCATGGCGCCGCCGAGGCCCTGGAGGGTGGCGGTGTGGCTGGTGCCGAAGACCTGGACGGGGAGGGCGGCGAGCTGGGTTTCGTTGAGGAAGGTGATCTCGGAGCCGGTGTCGAGGACGAAGAGGAACCAGCCTTTGCGGTTGACGGCGCCGCGCACGTGGGGACGGAAGCCCTGGTAGAAGAGGTTCTGGTCGTCGGCGGGGCGGCGGTCGGCGACGCTGAGGCGGGTGAAGGTGACGCTGCGGCGGTCGAAGTCGAGCTCGAGGCGGAACTCTTTGAGGAGGTTTGTGCCGAGGAGGAAGTCCATGTGGAACTGGGTCCCCTCGGCTTTGCTGATCAGGAAGCGCATCTTGTCGTCCGGCATGATCGCCACCGGTACGTTCTCGATGATTATGCCGCCGAGCTCCACGCTCTCGAGGAGGCCGAAGTGGACGCGGATCGGCTCGCCGAGAAGGCCGTAGAAGGTGCCTTCGAATTCGCCGAGGCGCTTCACCGGGAGTTTGGCGGCGAGACGCTCGGAGATGATGGAGAGGACGGCGCCGGAGTCGACGACGCCCTCGACGTCGACGGTGCGGTTCAGGCGGGTCTCGATGCGGGGGACGTCGGGACGGCCGAACCGGAATTGCAGGCGCTGGCTGTTCTCGCCGCTGAAGCGGTAGACCGGGACGTTCGAGAGTGCCGTGAGGTAGTCGATGTGCCACCGGCGAATCTGCAGGCCCCGGTCGAAGGCGATCTGCGCCCACTCCAGCGCCAGGTCGAAGTTGTTGCTGAGGACTTCCACTTCGGAGAGGTTCCAGGCGATCTCGGCGTACATGATGCGGAACGGTTCGAGGTCGAGGGCGGCGCGGAGGTGGGAGCGGGCGTCGTCGAGCCGTCCGGCCGCGAGGTAGGCCTTGCCGAGGGACTGGAGGTCGGCGGCGTTGCGGCGCTGCTTCGCGTCCATGTTCCGTCCCGCTTCGATGGCCCGGAGGTAGTCGGCCTTGCGCAGCATGGACTGCAGGTCGGAGCCACGCTCGAGGCTCGCCGGGGTAAGGAGCAACGGGGTGACCGTGACCTCGTTGTAGAGGGTGCACCCGCTGAACGCGAACAGGAACGCGACCGCTGCTGCCTTGCGAAACATTGCATTACCCCCGGAAACGGCCCGATTGTACGAGTGTTGTTCTGGACCAGGCGGCGTGACGCGATTTCGCCACAGCGCCTTTGTTTTTTCGTGACAGGCGCTTGATCCAACATAAGTCCCATTTGTCATGGGAGTCATGCGCGCACGAGAATCCCCAGCTCGCGAATCTGGTACGCGAGCGCCTGGCGGGACATCTTCAGGAGGGCGGCGGCGCGGTTCTGGTTGCCCTGGGCTTCGAGGAGGGACTTTTCGATGAGGTCCCGCTTGAAGCGGGTGACGGCGTGCTGGTAGGAGCCGGCGGCGACGCGGGCTGGGGCGATGCCGCGGAGGCGTTCGGGGAGGTGGTCGACGTCGATCTCTTTTCCCTCGCCGGCCATGGCGTGTGCGGCGCGGACGGTGTTCTGCAGTTCGCGGACGTTTCCCGGCCAGGCGTAGGCGGTAAAGATGGCCTCGACGTCGGCGGAGAAGGCGGCGGGTCCGGAGCGGTGCTTCTCGCGCTCGACGGCAAGGAAGTGGGAGGCGAGCAGGGCGACGTCGGCGCCGCGGTCGCGCAGCGGCGGGAGCGGGATCTCGACGCCGCGGACGCGGTAATAGAGGTCGTCGCGGAAGCGTCCTTCTTCGACCGCGGCGTCGAGCTTGCGGTTGGTGGCGCTGACGATGCGTACGTCGGCGGAACGGCTGACGGTGTCGCCGACGCGGCGGAATTCTCCCTCCTGCAGGAAGCGCAGCAGCTTGGCCTGCGCGGGGAGCGGCAGCTCTCCGATCTCGTCGAGGAAGAGGGTGCCACCCTCGGTGGTCTCGATGAGGCCCGCGCGATCGCGATCGGCTCCGGTGAACGCCCCGCGGACGTGGCCGAACAGCTCACTCTCGACGAGGTTTTCCGGCAGGGCGGCGCAGTTGACGGCGGTGAACGGTTTCTGCCGGCGGGCCGACTGGCGGTGGATGGCTCGCGCCACCAGTTCTTTGCCGGTGCCCGACTCGCCGAGGACGCAGACGGCGACATCGCGCCGGGCGACACGGGCCACGAGCGACTCGA
The DNA here is from genome assembly GCA_035629865.1 of Thermoanaerobaculia bacterium. Taxonomy (GTDB): domain Bacteria; phylum Acidobacteriota; class Thermoanaerobaculia; order Gp7-AA8; family Gp7-AA8; genus QHVT01. The sequence continues at coordinate 18,172 of DASPHC010000173.1, forward strand.
CTTCGCGGATGGCGGCGGACTGGCCGACGATCCCTTCGATGCCGCCCGCGCGTACCGGACGGGCGCTCTCTTCCTGTTCGAGGAGACGGCGATAACGCTGGTTCTCGGCGCGGGTACGGAAGACGGCGGCAACGGCTTCGCGGCCGGCGGCGGTCCAGCGCGAGGAATCTTCGACGTAGAGGATTTCGCGCTCGCTGCAGCGGATCCAGTCGGGGTGGTCGCCTGCTGATTCGTAATCAGCAGGTGTAAACGAGCCGATGGCGTTCCACTGGCCGAGGCGATTGCGGGTGGCGAAACACCACGGCAGGTCGAAGTCGTGCGGGGCGAAGGGAAACTCGCGCGTGGCAGCGGCGCGCAACATGCGCAGCTCGATCTCGGCGGGGGCGGGGGTCGCGTCGAAGACGAGGTCGAGTTGGATTGCGAGCTCCTGGGCGGTGCGGGTGTCGTTTTTTGCGACTGCCTGACGGAACGCGCGTAACCGCTCCGGAACTGTTGCTGGTTGCTGGTTGCTTGGGCTTTCGCGCGCCGGCCCGAGGAACCAGTCACCGGCAACAAGAAGGTGCCTGCGACGTAGCTCTTCGTTGCCCGATTTGCCCGTCGATCGGAGCGCGCCGTGTGCTCCTTCCATCCAATCCAGCTCGTCGAGGATCAGGGCGGCGGCTTCGCGGATCTGGTCGTGATGGCCGCGGCCGTCGTAGACGGCGCGGGCGGAGCGGCGGGCTTCGTCGAAACGGCCGCGGGAGAAGTCGAAGTGTGCGCCGAGCAGCTCCAGCTCGGCGAGGCGCACGTCGTCGCGGGTGGAGGTGTAGAAGTGGCGGAGGCGGGCGATGCGCTGGGAGGCGTGCGCCCACTGGGCGTTGTCGGCAGCGAGGTAGGCGAGGGTGAAGAGGATGCCGCCGGCGGCGCGGTCGCCCTGTGTCTCTTCCACTTCCTGCAGCGCCCCGACGGCGAGGACGCGCGCGGTGTCCCACTCGCCGGCGGAGAAGGCTGCGAAGAGGCGGTCGAGCGAGGCGTCGATCCGCTCGGTGGTGGTGCGGGCGAGGCGGTGGGATTCGAGCGCGAGACGGGAGGCTTCGGCGTAGTCGCCGCGCTCCAGGGCCCCGAGGGTTCCGTCGCGCGCGGTGAGGTAGTGTCCCGCCGGGAGGGTGACGGAGATGCCGTGCTGCGCGCGCTCGTAGTCGAGGCGGATGCGTTCTTCCTCGTTTTGTGCGGCACAGAGGTCGAGCACTCGCTGCGCTTCGTCTGCACGGCCGAGGAGCCGGAGCACTTCGGCGCGCAGAAGGAGCACCTCGAACGACGGGTCGAGCCGTTCCAGCCGCGCGAGCGCCGTGGCGTAGTCGCCCATCCGCCGCTCGGCTCGGGCGAGCACCAGCTCGTCGCCACAGTCGACGTCGCGGGCGTCGCGATAGCGGCCGCAGTCGATCAGCGCGTGTGCGTAACGTGCCGCGGTGACCGGCGTCAGGACCGAGCGGGGGACGCGACGCAAGGCATCGACGGTCTCGGGCGCGGTTGCAAAGGACGTGGCATCGAGCGCTCGTGCGGCTGCCGCGGGATCTCCGGCATCGAGCCACAACAGGACGGCGTCGACGCCGTCTGCATGCATCGCTGCCACGCGGCAGATCGCGGCGCGCGAGGCCGCCGGAACGGACCGCGCCGCCTCTTCGCGCACGGCGTCGCTGCTGAACGCGAATGCCTCACTGTCGAGCCGCGTGATGCCGTCGACGACGAGCTCTTCGAGTGCGCTGTGAAACAGGAAGTCGGCGAGAAACCGCGACGCCAGCTCGCGCGGGATGCGCGGCCCGAGCAGCGCCAGCGCGCTGATGTACGAACGGGCGGGCTCCGTGAGCGCCGGCAACGGCGCGGCCATTGCCGGAACGTCGCCATCCGCCAGATGGGCGGCGAAGGCGGCCGAGCGCACCAGCTCTTCGGCGGGCATGCGCACGGCCGCACGTGCGCCGAGCCGCGGTGCGATCAGGAACTCGCGCGTGGGCGGCAGCGGGTTCTCCGCTTCGGGGATGAGCCACGCGCCGTGACGCGCGTTGGCCAGGAGGTCTGTGACCTGACGGGAGCTTTCGTCGAAGGCGTCGCGGTTCACGACGATGAAGACGTGCGGGTGGGTGGAGGTCGCGGCGAGGATGCGCTCCGCGACGGTCGCCGCGTCGTCTGTCCGATCGGTCACGAGCGCGCCGAGGGCCGAGTAACGCTCCAGCGGCGAGGCGCCGCGCAGGAGGACGGCGCGGAAGGATCCGTCGCGCTCCGCGAAATGCTGCACTGCCTCGATCGTTGCGGCGTCGCTGTAGCCGTACCGGTCCGCCTGTGAGAGCAATCGCAGTCCTTCGGCTCCGGGCGACACGAGCTTGCCGCACGCCGACTGCCGCAGCCAGCGGAGGTCGGCCGCGATGTCGCGCGAGAGGCGGGCGAAGGCCTCCGCGTAGATCGCGTCGGCCCGTGCCCACGACTGCGACAGGATGTCGAGCTCCGCCCCGACCTGCTCGGCGAACCGCTGCGCGAGGGTCAGCACCGGCGGGGCGGCCGAGGCATCGCAGGAGCTGGCCGCGATTCGTACGAGCCGCACGTCGCTCCCCCGCTTCGCCACGACCGCCCACTCCGCCGGATCGAGCTCGCCGTCCGCCAATCCGGCGAACTGCAGCAGGGCCTGATGCGCCGCGAACTGGCCGAGGAGCGAGAGGCGATCGCGCGGACCGAGGTGCCTTGCTTCGGGGAGCGGGGTCGCGGCGAGCGTCTCCTCGAATGGCAGCGACGAATGACGGAGCGTCGCCAGGAGTGCGCGATTCCATGCGAACGCACTCGCCGAGACCGGCCACCGCCGCACCGTCCCTTTCATGCTCATGGATGGAGGGAAATAGTAGCGTAAAGGTGACCGGGGAGGAGGGCCGAGGGCAAAGGGCCGAGGGCCGAGGGGAAGGCTGGCAAGTGGTCGTCCTGGTTTCCCCTTGGCCCTCGGCCCTCGGCCCTCGGCCCTCAGCCCTCGGCCCGCATACAATCCGCCGCGATGACTGACGTCGAGATTGCGATCGAAGCGGCCCGCCGGGGGGCCGCGGTGCTGCTGCAGTACTGGGAACAGCTCGGAAAAGAAGACGCGGACCTGAAGTCGCGCAATGACTGGGTCTCGAAGGCGGACCGCGAGAGCGAGGACGCGGTCATGGCGTTCATCGGGGAGCACTGTCCCGGCGACGCCTTCCTCGGCGAGGAGAGCGGCAAGAGCGGCAACAGCGAGCGCACCTGGGTGATCGACCCGCTCGACGGTACTTCCAACTACCTGCAGCACTTTCCCTTCTGGTCCGTCTCCATCGCCCTCCGGGTCGGCGACCAGACGACCGTCGGAGTGATCTACGAGCCGCTGCGCGAGCTCTTCTTCACCGCCGAGCGCGGCAAAGGCGCTTTCCGCAACGGCGAGCCGATGCACGTTTCCAATCACGAGCAGGTGGAAGGCTCCTTCCTCGCGACCGGCTTTCCGTTCCGGGCGCAGGAGTATGTCGAGCGCTATGTCGCGATCTTCACGGACATCATCCGTGTCTCCAAAGGCGTCCGCCGGGCCGGATCGGCGGCGCTCGATCTCGCCTACACCGCCGCCGGGGTCTTCGACGGCTTCTTCGAGATGCACCTCGCGGCGTGGGACGTCGCCGCCGGTGCGCTCCTCGTAACCGAGGCGGGCGGCGTCGTCACCGACTTTTCCGGCGGCCAGCGCTGGCTCAACCGCGGCAACATCGTCGGCGCCTCACCGAAAGTGCACGCGGAGCTGATGACGATCATCGGGCGGCATGTGACCGAGGAGGAGCTGGATCACCGGAAAGGCGACCGGTGAGTTGCTGGTTGCTTGTGATGTAAGGGCTTTCGGCTCAGGTGCGGTGTCGCAAGCAACCAGGAACCAGGAACCAGCAACATGGCCCGCAAGCTCCCGAAAACGTTTTTCCAACACGACACCGTCACGGTCGCGCGTGCTTTGCTGGGCTGTGTGTTGTGGCGGCGGCTGGAGCATGGCGAGGTGCTGGCGGCCCGCATCGTCGAGACCGAGGCTTATCTCGGGGCGAACGACATGGCCAGCCATGCGCGGCGCGGGTTGCGGTCGGCGCGGAATGAGTCGATGTACCTCGAAGGGGGGCATGCCTACGTCTACTTCACGTACGGCATGCACTGGTGCCTCAACGTCGTGACGCAGGAGGCCGGGCTCGCCGAGGCCGTGCTGCTGCGGGCGGCGGAACCGGTGCGCGGGGTTGAGTTGATGCGCGAGCGGCGGCCGAAGGCGAAGAAGGACATTGACCTGATGAACGGGCCGGGGAAGATC
>DASPHC010000174.1:0-55663 GCA_035629865.1 Thermoanaerobaculia bacterium
GCGAGCCACTCTCTCCCGAGTGGCTCGCCTACCTCCGCCGCAAGAGCACAAACCTCTGACCCCTCCCGCCATCGCCCTTATTGCTACAACACCTCACCGCCAGTCGATCCAAAAATCTACGCTTCTATGTGATCGCCAACAACACCCGGCGCGCACGTGCACACACCCCGTGTCGCAACGCTACACACCCAGCGCGCACGCGCACACACCCCGTGTCGCAACGTCATACGTGCGCACCGCTGTGCTGTAGCGTCGCGCCCGGAACCATATGTGCGAGCCGGACATGCTGCGCCACCGCGCGTGCCGTGCGCGAGCGGCCATGAAGACGCTGACCTGCTCGGTGAGCGCGTCACCCGTCGCGGCGGAAGTGGCCCGCTTCTCCGTAAAACTCACGGCTGGAGAGGTAGAGCGCGCCGCAACGGACCGGGGGACTGACCCCTGGAAGGCTTCGCCGGGGTCGAGCTCGGCCGGTTAGCCCTCCGGCCTGTCACGCCGGAGGGCGCGGGTTCGAGCCCCCGTCGGCCCGCCAAACTAAGCACTCATCGGCCGCCACTTCGGCGGCTTTCGTGTTTTCAGAGGGTTGCGTTAGAAAGTTGTACCTCGCAAGCTGACTCGCAAGGTCGCGATTCTCGGAGGCAAAAAACCTGCGCGGAAACCGCTCCGAATGCATGTGATTTTTCACGGCTTTTGAGCGAGTGTTCCACGGAAAAAGCGGCGACGAGGCTTCGCAAATCGGGCGGCGATCGGCGGCGGAACGGCGCCCGGCGTGATGCGAGTAAGAGCGCGGCGTAAACGCGTGCTGCGCGGCCTCAAAGACGCGAACGGCGCACACCGTGAGGTGTACCGGGTCGGCCGAGGCGTCGCGGCGCCGGAAGGGCTGCTTGCGTCCCCACACCCACTCGGCGAGCCGGCCAGTGAGACGGTAGCGGTAGTCGTTCGGTGGCCGAGGGAGCGCGGAGGAAGATCTGATAGACGGCGCTTCCGGCGCGGCTGCGGTGGCGGCGAGCAGGATCAGTATCGGCAGCATCGCGGCTCTCTCGCGTCTCCATTCCCTCAACGAAAGAGCCCTTCAAGGCGATGCAGGAAGACCCCATGTAGTAGCAGATTTCGAAACCTGCCCCTGGTGGAGCGGGGCTGCGGAACGGGAGGGAGGGCATCCGAAACATTGGGCCATCGCGGTTGGCGCCGTGGTCAGGACGCCGGCAAGAATCAGGAGAGGAATCCCTCGTTTCATCATGGGTATGCCCCTTTCGGTATCGTCCCGCGTCTCGGACGCGATGATGGGCGTACCGAAGTCAGGAAGGATAGAGACATTTTGTGATTGAGTGCGTGGGCGCAGCGCGGCGGAAATGCACTCATTGCCGCACTCATTAGGACTCAAAACGACCCTAACATCCTCGGTTGCGAGTGGCTTACGAAGGGGGCTCCCCGAGAGAAACCGGCTGGCGGCGTTAGAACGCCCGGCCTGTCACGCCGGAGGTCGCGGGTTCGAGCCCCGTCGGTCTCGGGAAACAGCGACTCGCGGCGTTTCGTGTTTTCAGCGGGTCGTTTAGAAAATTGCACACTCGCAAAGTCACTCGCAAGGTCGTGATTTTCGCGAGCGAAATTTTGCGCAGACCCGCGACCAGAAATGCGAAATTGCGCAATAATTCAGTGGATTAAACACCGTCTGCCACGCCGGAGATCGGGGAATCGAGCCCGTCGGGGCCGGCAATCCACGTCGATGAACGGCTGCCACTGGTGGTCATTTTGTTTTCTGCGCCATGCTCTGCAGAGCATGAATGGAACTGGCGCATGCTCCTCAACCGACGACAGCCCGCAGATCGACGAGCGGCGTCGCGAGGACCTCGAGCGCTTGCGCGAGATGAATTGGATTCGACGTGCCGAATAGTGCGCAATCGAGTCCTGGCGCAGAGCGGGCGAAGTTCAATGCCACTTGAGCAGGTTGCGTAAGCGAGGGGGATAGCGCAGCCACTTGCCGGAGCAGGCCTATCGGAAGATGCATGCGGTTGAGTGAAGCACTCCCGATTGTTGCTAGTCCGCATGTGCGCGCTGCCGTCAGTGCGGGAAGGAGGCGCCCTGCAATGCAATGATTCGGCACAAGCAAGCCATCTAGCGACGCAAGACTGAAAGGAACCTGAATTGCGGAGAAATGATGCGATACGCCTGCAATCTGCGTCGCGATCGCAAGAAGTTCCTCCAACGGGTGAAACGCAGGACCATCCTGTCGCAGCCCCTCTGCAGTGGCGACTCCGTACGCACTAATGCGGCCAAGCGCCACGGCGGTCTCAAGCCACTCGAACGCGCGATGGATGACCTTCACGAACGCCGTTCGACCTTCGCGGAGGAGCACTTCTTCGGGATTGTGAAGGAAGTACACGTCGATGTGTTCGATCTGCAAACGTTGCAAGCTCGTCGATAGTTGACGATCCAGGAACTCATACTCGAGACTGTGACTCTCGCCGTGCTCGCTGTAGCCGCCCTTTGAACAGACGATGAGCTGGGAGCGCTCGATCGTTCCGGCGCGAATGAGATCCGTCAGAACGCAGCCAACGATCGCTTCTGCGGCGCCGGCGGCGTAATTACTCGCACAATCGATCAGATTCACACGACCGCAGAGGGCGTGCCGGACGACGGCCGCGCATCGACGAATCACGTTAGGATCGCCAGTCGCAGGAAAGCTGCCGGTGCCGAGGCCGACCGTTGTGACATTTCGTCCCAGCCGTCCGAGAGGTCGCATCAACGCGGGCCCGACAACAGGTGCGATTGTCACCATAGAGTCACCTCCATTCCGAGAAGCGACTCGATCGCTGCAATCACGTCCGACAGTTGAATCGCCGACATCGAGGCTGCGGTGACGTGCCGGTGCGGTCCGAAACGGAACCCAAACTCGTGCGCCGCCGTCGCTCCGAACAGTCCGACCCCGGGGACACGATAGAGGTCGGCAGCATGCAAAAAACACGAATCGACTCCAATGAAGAAATCGAGTTGCCCGATGAGCGCGAACGCCGCGGGCAGGACCAGTTCGGAACAGGAAATGACTCGAGGGTGATCAGCCAGCCTTCCACCATCCGCACGGTGCAGGCCAACATCGAAGACATAAAGATGCGGATCCCGCCCTAGGAGCCATCGAATCAGCTCTGCGAATCGGTCCGCGCTCCACATCTTTTCGATTTTCGTGTCGCCATGGACGGCTGCCACGCGAGCGCCTGCGGGAAGAGATGCACGAAGGTCTCGGGCGAGCCGTTCATGTCGTTCGGCGAATCGCGGCACACCGGCAAACGCCTCGACGGCGAGCATGCTCGAGAAACATCGTGCGACATCGAACCCGAGATCGACGGTATGCTTCGAGAAATCGAGCGGCAGCCGGAGCGAACACTGTGGCCAGAAGCCAATCGTCGGAATGTGGCTGAGACTCGCGAGAAGCAGCTCGAGCGAACGGCTGCACCACGGATTCAGCGAGAGAAAGAGGTCGCATCCGGCCAGAGTCGCGGACAGTCGATCGAAGTCGAATTCAGGCCCATCGGGGCCAGGCTCGCAATCGATCTCGATCACCCGCGCGAAGGATAGATCATGATAGAAGAGGTCCTGCACGCTGGGACGTGTCACCAGCGTCAGCCTTCCTTCGAATAACGCGGTGAGCGCGCGCATGATCGGGAGGTGCATAAGGTAATCGCCCCGCCCATTCGCGAACAGGACGACTGGATTGTGAAATCGTCGCGCAACCTCACGGTTCACGACCGGCGATGCAGCCACGGCCGAAGCGCCGATCATGGGCATCCAGTCGCCGCCACTGCTTGCAGCGGCGCGGTCGTCGCGAGCAGCTTGCCCATCCGGTCGAGTAGTAGCTGAATGTCCACACACCATACCGACGGATTGTCGAACCCGGTGTCGCGCCGATATCGATGCGGGAGATACCCTCCGCCACAGACAGCCATATGGCGACATCCGCGACAATCCGCGGGAAGCGCGATGTCGCCGGCGAGTGCGTCGGCAAACAGCGAGGGCCGTTGGTAGATGTCGTCGAATTCATGCGTGAGTACGTTGAATTCGGTACTCGTGATTCCGTCGTCGCACACCTTCAATGCATCGAGCGGCTCGATTGAGCCGTCGGTATTCACAACGGCATAGGTCATGGGAGGATTGCCAAAGCAGTCGGTATGGAGCGTGCCGGCGCCCATGCCCCGCGCGAGAAGATCCCAGAACAACGGAATGAATACGCCTGGATCGTTCTCCTCGAGCCAAGCGTCCAGGACCGGCAGCAGATAGTCGGCGACCGGATGAGCGGCACTGCCATAACGCGCGACGCGGTTGTCGTGCGACACATCCGGCAGCAGGAAGTCGAGATGACGAACCCCAAGCGACCGGAAGTGACGATACGCCAGCAGGCCGTCACCGCCTGGATCGACGACGCAAAGGATGCGAATCGGAATGCCGGCGGCGCGGAGCGCCTCGATACCCTCAACCACCGCAGCGTGAGACCCATTGCCGCCATGCGTCACCCGCACGCGATCGTGAATTTCCGCCGGTCCATCCATACTTACCCCGACCGTCATCTCGAGTTCCGCGAAGAGGCCGGCCCATTGCGCGTCAATGAGCGTGGCGTTGGTTTGGATCGAAACTCCAGACAGCCGGCTGCCGAGACACTTTCGAGCCAAGCCGACGAGGTGGCGCATCCGGTCCGTTCCGATGAGAGTTGGCTCCCCGCCGTGCAATGTGATCGACATCGGCCGATCGTGACGGTCCGCGTGCGTGCGCATTCGATCCAGCAGGACCGAGAAAACGCGATCGCTAATCTGCTTCGGCTGGCGTAGGGCCGAGGCGTCCTCGTGGTTATAGAGGTAGCAGTAGCTGCAGTTGAGGTTACAGCGCGACGCGACCTTCACGACGACGTTGAAGATCACGCGGTCACTCCCTCGCCCGAAGCTGCTCCGCCAGCGGCTCCCACAACGCGCTTCCGATTGGCGTGAGGCCACGGGTCTGCTGCAGTGCCTGCTCTAGTACCTCGATTTGCGGAAGGAGGAACGCTTCGTTGCGCTCGAAATAGTCACTCCCCATCATCTGCGCGCTCCTTCGACAGGCACGACCCAGCAGAACGACGTTCGCGAACGCGTGGTATGCCAGCAAGATCATCGCGATCGGCCGTCCCGTCTGTTTGAACGGCGAGTAATACAGATTTTTGTCGCTGCCGTCTTCGACCGCGCCGAGTCTGGCTAGCACGTAGAAATGCTGGTGAGTGACCTCGTGCACGAGCATTTCGGAGTATCCTTCGACCGCGCAGTCGATCGAGGCATGGATGACTCCCGGTTCTTCGCGGCTGCTGCCACTGTTGATACCGCCAGTTCGCGTCTCCAGAGGAATCGTCGTGCGCAGCAACCGTCGTACCCATCGCGCGTAGGCGGGAGCGCAGTCGTCGAGGAGTCTCATCGCGCGCCGATGCGCGCCGAGCGCTATACCGAGCCGGTCCGTCGGCAGAATCTGGCTGTCAAGATATGCGTGACTGTAAATACTGCCCGCGTCCTGCGTGAGAAACGTGACGCTCTCGATCTCCTCGTTGGAATGAAAAGGACCGCATCGTTCCGACGGGATCCAACAGGATGATTGCCGTGCGAACCGGTAATCCGATGCCGTGCCGCCCACGAGGCGCAGCGAAAACTGTATTGAACCATCCACGTGCTCCGCCGTGACTGACGTTGCCGGAGGCAGAACGAAACGCCCCAGTCGCAGGGTGAGGGGGCTTGCCACGTTTGCTGACCATCGTCCGATCGTTCCTTCCGCGGCGAGATGCCACGCGAACTCGACTGCTGCCGCGCAAATCTCGTCTGCATCCGCGGATTCTGTGAACGCCAAGGCGGCCACGCGGCCGAATGCGGGCGACCAGGCCGCCTCGAAGGAAACGTCGGCGCTGCTCGCAGCTTCGAGAAAGTCGAACAGAACGGGCATGCGCAGCGCGAGAAGATCTCCGTGGAGATCGAGAAAGCTCCGGACCATTGCGCGTGCATGTTCGACGACGAGGTACTTCATGAGATCGTCATCGAACCCAGCGAATGGCCCGGAGAACCCTCGATAAAACTCCTGGAGCAAGTCCGATGCGTCGTCGCACGGCGGTCCGACGCGGTCCGCAGTCGAGTGAACGCGTGATTCAGGAGTTCTCACGAGCTTCCTCGCCTACTTCTTCAGAACGTCGCGAATGCCTTCGACCGTGCGGATTAACTCGTTCTGGTCAAACGCCTCGAGCTTTGTGTTCTTGCTGTAGTTGTCGCCACTGCCGCCCTTCGAGTAAAGGTCGGTTGCAGCGAGATCCTTCAAAGCGCCGGCAATCGTGCCGACACCGACGAGACTCAGCCCGCGTTCCTTCGTAACACTCTCGCGGATGGCCTCGAGGATCGTATTCCGAGCCGCCAAATTCACCTGGGCATGTTTTTGAATTTCTTCATCGGCCATAATTCCTCCGTGCCGGACCTGCTTTCAATCGAGAGTCGTCTATGAGAGGGACGCGGCGCATGAATTCCTCCGTGGCATCTGATTTCTGCGCCACTGCCGCGTTGAAACAAAGGTGCCGTCGCGCTGAAATGTCATCCACCTGGCCGTCACTACGGCTCATGGATCGTAGATCACGGCGGTGCTGTTCTCCTTCAGCACGATTGGCGGAACCGAGCCCCCGGCCAGGGTTTGCGAACTGGCGGCACGCGCAACCTCGGGACGGTTAGCGGGCTAGTAGAATCTTCAGCGTTACGAGCTGATATCACCGCAGTGGGACGCTGAACTTGCGTGTGCGAAGCGCCAGCGTAATGTGCAGCGATAAGCCACGGCCAAGCGCTTCGTCGGTCATGACGGGCATCCGAACTACTGTTCCACGGATACCGACACTGTTCCAGGCGTGAAGCGCAACTCATTACAAACTCGCCTTCGGATCGCAAGTTGCGTCGCAGACCGTGTTTTAGACAGCTAAGCACCGCGGTTCCAGTAAGTTAACACACTGCGTGTACAGCGTTTCCTCTCTAGTTACCCGCGACCTCGGGCCTGTCACGCCGGAGGTCGCGGGTTGGGTTGATCTTCTGAATGCGGTCTGCTTAGCGTGAGCGTGGGGCGACGGGTGCGATTAAGGGATCGCACCTTCGTGCTGGAGGACGGACCATTGCGAATGGTCCGTATCTGGTCTGGGTGAAGAGAATGCCCGAGACCGGGCTTACTTCAGACGCTGCACGATCTCGGCGATCGTTCCGCTTAGTGGCTTGTGCCGCTTCACACGGCAGCTTCGGCCGATGTCGGAGATCTCCGTTTCCTCAACGAAGTCGCATACCTTACCCGCGGGTACGTCCGGCAGCGAGCTGATGTCGACGGCGATGTTCGCCATTTTCTGGATTGCGTCGAGAAACCAGCTCTGCACAAGGTCGTGGACGGCAAAGCGCAGCACGTGGTCATCGTAGATGATGTGCAGTGGTGCGGATCTCGCCGCGGTGCGCAATACTACTGTTCCGATGCGTCGGCCGGTGTAGAGCGGGTAGTAGAGCGGCACTGCGATCATCGATCGGGTCCGGGCCGAAAACGGATCGACCTCGTCCGCGAGTTCGGACTCCGGCACATCCTCGACTGCGGCAACCGGTGCGGCCACGATAACCGCTCGGCGGCGATAGGCTCGTCCAACCGGACCCACGCCGCTGCGAATAATCCTCTCCTTCAGGTCCTGCGGATTGGGATCGCTCGTGTCGACGAGGCGCTGCCCGCCGACGCGGTCGTCGTACACGAACAGATCGGCGATCACGGCCGGACTGAAGGCATTCTCGAGTTGCAAAAGGAGGCCGGCCGCCTTCTGCGCGTTGAACTGATCGAGGATCTCATCCGCTTCGCCGGCCTCCTTCGCGCCGAGCTTCAGCTCCACGTCGGGTGGCAGATCCCAGACGATGGCATACTCGTAGTTTGGCAGCGGCTTCTCCACCGAGAACGAAACGGTGTGCACCGCGGGGATGACCGTCAGATGCGGTGCGACGAACTCCCGCTCCCAGAGCGCTGGCTTGCCATCCGGCCCGCGGACCGCCATGCGTAAGGCCTTCGGGAAGTGCTCGGGAGGAAACGTCACCGAGAGATGCATGGCGTCGTACGCGTGCGAGGTGCTGTTCCGGACGGACTCCTCGCTGGTGGTGTTTTGCGTCGCGTCCAGCCGGTCGCGCCGGCTGAAATACATCGCATTCACGACTCTCAACATAGACGTGTAGGTCACCGGCGTTTTCGCGATCGATGGCTCGACTCTCGTCGCGATCTCGCGTGAGCCGTCCGGATTCCGTGTCGGTGGCGCCGTAAAAAAGTTTATCTTTTCGGATTCGTACTCGATCTTTCCGACATACCCCGACGTCGTCGAGGCGGTGTACCTGAACCCATCGACCGCCGTATCGATCCGCGAGGTCACTCCTTCGAATCGCTCGATACTCACGACATCACCCGAATCGCGCTGAATGTGCTCGTGGGACGAGTACCTCTGCACATGTAGTCGTCCCTTCGACGCGCCGAGCAGCCGCGCGTACAGAAGCTCACGAGCCTGCCTGTAATCGCGCACCATCCATTCGCGCTCGTGCACGTAGTCGTTGCCGGAGAGCGAGCGCCGCTCGACACGGATCTCGCCGCCGTCGCTGATTGTGACGAGGTTGTACGAGCGGTCGTGCAGGTCATCGTGATGAACGCTCCCCGCCGACACGACGGCGATCGTGTGCTCGACATCCTTCCCGGCGGTGTACGTGGCGCGCGAAAAAGACGGGCAGTGCCGGTGGCCGTGCAGCACGAGATCGATCCGCTCGTCGACCATCTTGGTCATAAAGCGGGCCGCGTTCCGCAGCAGCAGGAACGACTCGACTTCGGTCAGCTTCTTCAGTCCCTCGGTCGCCGCGATCGGCATCGGGTGGTGATGCAGCAGCGCCAGCTTCGTCGCCACGCCCCAGTTCTGGGCGTCTTGTTTCTCGAAATCGGCGATGTCGAGGAGATCCTCGTCCGCCACGGCGCCGGTAGCGAGATCGAAATTCGAGTCGCAACTATTCGAGTCGAACGCCAGAATGAGAAGCCGCAGATCGGGATAGAGCCGGTGTTCGAATTCGTTCTTGAAGACCGAGCGGAACATCCGCTCCAGGTAATCGGATGCGACGTTCCCCCGCGTGCGATAGTCGTGATTGCCCGGGATCGCGACGAGACGGTCGGCGGGATCAATCCTCGCGGCCTTGCAGAGACTGTGCAGATACTCGCGCACCGCGTTGAGGGCGCGCTCGCTACCGCGGCCAAACCACTCCCTTCCGGGGTTATCGACCAGATCGCCTGTGGCCACAATCACGTCGGGCCGGCGCGCTTCGTCCTCGAGGTCCTGCCTCAACGCCTGCCAGATCGCCTCGTTCGGATTCGTATTCGACGTGAAGTGAAGATCAGAGATATGCGCGATCCGCACCTCAGGACGTGCACCACCGCCGGAAACAACGCGCAAACTGCGTTTCTCGCGAAACTTGCTCATGGTCAGCTCCTTAATTGGAGTGTCGCGACGCCCGCGTTTCCCTACCTCGACATAGCCATGCCGAGGAGCAAAGTCCGTTAGCCCTCCGGCCTGTCACGCCGGAGGTCGCGGGTATCTTCGGCTGGCGCTGATCCACGTCGCGGCAAGTGGCTGTGGAGACTCTACTGACGCTGGGCTCGTTACTCCGTGGCGGCTCCGGGTCAACCAACTCCATGCGGTCATGCGCGCCTGAATCCCCGGGCAACCCAAACATCGTCCGCCCCGAGGCGCTGCTGCCGTTCCGCGTCCCCCGCGACAAAGCCCAGCGATGCAGGGCGCCTACATCCCCTTCTGGACCTTCGACGCCGCGACCGATCCGCCTGTCGAGGGAACGACTCCCACTCCGGAAGCAGGTCCGCGCGCAACGGTTTCCACCGTTCGAAAGAGTCCCCGGTTCATTGAGTTTCAGCGGCCATCCATGAGAACGACAGCCTCGGTGCTGCGCAAGGACGCGAACGTGTCAGCCCGCCTGACCGCTACGACCTCCGCCAATCCGACCACCGGACCGCCGCCATTTTCAGAGTGGATCGAGTTGCCGGAGGCGCAGCACTTCGTAGCCGAAGAGCACGCGCGGATTTTCGGCGAAGCGGCGTCCGCGCACGCGCCAGTCGTCGAGCGCGGCGATGGCGAAGTAGACCGCGCCGGCGGCCAGCGGTGGCCACGACTCGTCCGGCCATTCGTACGGGGTCAGCGCGACGACGATGACGATCGCCGCGACGAACGACCCGAGCAGCGTCAGCGCGGTGACGATGCGATTTGAGATCAGTGCGCGTGCGGCGATCTTCTCGATGCGCGGGCGCTCCGGCATCCGGCGAAAGATCGCGCCACGCTCGATGAGTGAGAGCAGCAGCGGCACGAAGACGTAAATACCCATCAACCACCCCGCGCGCAGCACCTCCAGCGGCAATCCGAGAAAGAGCGTGAGCGCGATGACGATGGCGATGATCGTACCGGTCGGGAGCTGCTTGTCGAGGCGCGTGGCCAGGTCGACGAGCACCACCTGCGGGATGAGAAAGCCTGCCTCGACGTACATCGCGAAGTAAAGCTCGTTGCGGCTCTCCCAGATCGAATGCGAGAGCGCGTTCTGCGGCAGGAGCTCGACCGCCGCGGCAAGCGCGAACAGCGCCGCCAGGACCGCATCCGGCAGCGAATGGGCCGCGCGCGCCGCGCCAGGCCACAGCACAAAGCGAAGACGGGTCATCGGTGCCGTCATGATAGCTTCGGCGTGGCCAGGAACCGCTGGGCGACAGCGCGAGCGAAACACTGGCCGCTTATACCGAGTGCTGACGATCCTGCTCGTTCTCATGATCGTGATATACGCGAGCGGATGATGACGCTGGCCGAGGTCCGTGAGAAGCTCCGCGAATCGGCGTCGCCGGCGTACGCCGAAGTCGCGCAGCGTTTCTTCAAGACCGCTCCCGGCGAGTACGGCCACGGCGACCGGTTCCTCGGCGTTCGCGTGCCGGCGTTGCGCAAGCTGGTGCGCGAATGCGACGCGCTCACCCTCGCCGACCTCACCACGCTCCTCGACTCCCCGTGGCACGAAGAGCGCGTCCTGGCCCTGCTCGCGCTGGTGCGCAATTACGCGAAGCGTGAAGACGAGCGCGCGGCCATCTACAAGCTCTACCTCGCGAAAACGGACCGGGTCAACGGCTGGGACCTCGTCGACGCCTCGGCGGAACACATCCTCGGCCCTCACCTCCTCGACCGCAGCCGCACCCCATTGACGAAGCTCGCCCGCTCCCATTCCGTCTGGGAACGACGCATGGCCATCCTCGCAACCTTCCACTTCATCAAACGCAACGAATTCCACGAAACCCTCCGCATCGCAGAACTGCTCCTCCACGACGACCACGATCTCATCCACAAAGCCGTCGGCTGGATGCTCCGCGAAACCGGCCAGCGCGACCGCCCCGTGGAAGAAACCTTCCTCCGCGAGCACGCCGCGGAAATGCCACGCACCATGCTCCGCTACGCCCTCGAAAAGTTCCCCGAGCCCCTGCGAAAGCGCTACCTCGGGATGAAGGCGGCAAAGTCGTCATGACCGTCCTCGCCGGAATCGTCCTCCTCCTCCTGATCGTCCTCGGCGTCGTCGCCCTGACCACCCTCGCCATCGTCTCCCTCAAACGCGACCGCAGCCACGGCACCTCGGGCTCCATGAGTTCGGCCATGTTCGAAGTACAGTCGCTGCTCGAGCCGGAAAAGAAACACACCGTTGAAGCAAAGCGGCAACGCGAGGAATGCGCAGAGGACGACGACTCGGGCGGCCCGGACTAAAAGTCCGCGCCACATTGGGCCGCACGTTTCTCGTCTGTCGCCCGCTACGCGCGCTCGCAGATCCATCCACGCTTTACCCGGCCTAAAGGCCGGGCTACAGATCTTTAGCTGCCTACGGCAGCAGCGGAGAGGCGTGATGGTTTGCTGTCTTCTGCATGGGTCCTACTCCTTCGACGGGAGCAGGCGCAGCTTCCCCAGGAACGCTCGGATGGCAGCGAAATTGGCTTCGTTCTGTTCGCGGGTGAAGTCGCCGTGTCCGCCGCCGGGCACTGCGATCAACTGGTTCGTGATGCCGTGCTTCGTGAGCTCCTCGTGCAGACGGGTGGCGTGGCTGAACGGCACGACGCGGTCCGCTTCTCCGTGAATCGTCAGGATGGCCGGCAATCCCGCGCGCACGTAAGTCAGCGGGGACACTCGCCTGGCGATCTCGGCCCGGTTGGGTTGGCTCCCCATCCACGAGATCGCGAAGCCCTGCGCGTTGGGACCTTCCAGCAGGTCGCCGACGTCGGTAGCGCCGAACCAGCTCACGATCGCGGCGACTCGGGGCTCGACGGTTTCCGCGTCGGCCGGCCGGACCGGCGCGCTCGGGCATTGGCGGTCGAGGCCCGCGGCGGGAGTGAGCATGCCGCTGGTCAGCGCGAGGTGGCTGCCGGCGGAGTCGCCGGTCAGGACGATCTTCCTGACGTCGAACTTGTACCGCTCCGCGTTGGCCACGACCCAGAGCAACGCGCAGCGGCAGTCCTCAACCGCGGCCGGTGCAAGCGCGACCCGTGCCCCGCGATAGGTCACGTTCACCACCGTGAACCCCATTTCCAGGTACGGCATCAGCCGCAACACCGCGTTCTCCCGGCTGCCGCCCGCCCATCCGCCGCCGTGGTAGTAAATGACCACGCTGTTCGGCGTCGTACGCCGGCGCGGAGCATAGATATCGAGCTTTAACTCCACGTTGCTCGCGGTCAGGTACGTGAGGCCGGAAGTGGTGCCGTATTCGTTGGACAGGTGCGCAGTCCACGCCGCGGCATCGCGCGATTGTGCAGAGATCCCGGCTGCGAACAGCGCGAGGGAGAGTGTCAGGCAGGCCAGTTTCACGGGGATTCTTTTCATTACGCAAGCCGGCGTGACGCATACTCAATTGAGGCCTGTAGATCCTCCGCTTCGAGATCGGGCAACTCGTCGAGAATCTGCCTGGCCGTGAGTCCCGTAGCGAACAGATCGAGAACGTCGCTTACACGAATACGCATGCCGCGAATGCAGGGTCGGCCGCCGCATTGTTCCGGATCGACGGTGATCCTCTCGGCAAGGGTGTTCACGCGCCGAGTGTATCAACGGGTTTCCACCCCACGTGCAAACGAATCCCGCCAAAAAATATGGCGCGGACTTTAGTTCCAACGGTCTTCAGTCGAGCGGAGATCCTCCCCTCCCGTCATCCTGAGCGGCGGGTGGGTGGGCGTGAGGGAGCGAAAGGATCTGGGCGACGAAGAGTGAGATTCGTGCCATCTTGACCTCGGGAACAAGTGCTCATCGGGCCACTTTTCGTCGTACCGATCCTTTCGCTCCCTCACACCCGCCCTCCCGCCGCTCAGGATGACGGAGGGGAAGATCTCCGCTTGACTGAAGACGAATTCCGCCAAATGTGGCGCGGACTTTAGTCCGCTTCAACGCGCGTGGGACGCATTCATCGAGCAGAATGCGCAACCAGCAGTTCCTTTGCCTGATCGAGCGCGGAGATCGCCTGCTCTCGCGAGACGGTCGGGAAGTCTTCGAGGAAGTCCACGAGCGGATGGCCGCCTTCGAGGTAATCGATCAGCGCCTGAAACGGCACGCGCGTTCCCACGAAAACAGGTGTCCCGCCGAGGGTTTCAGGATCGATGTGAATCACAGGCTCGGTCATGCCCATGTGCGAGATGATAGCCCGCTTTGCCTGCCCTCAGCGCCAAGGCGGATCGAGGATGTTCATCGCCACCAGCACCTCCTCGGCTGCTCTCACTCCGTGATCCAACGCTTCTTCGCAGAGTGCGACGGCGCTCAGGTCGGTGTTGGCGAAATGGACGGAGCGGTAAGGCTTTGCGGCTTCGCGGCGGGCGGGGCTCCAGACGAAGCGGGGGGTGGGGCGGATCATGGCGTGGCCCCAGCGCATGATGTCGATGCGGCCGGTGAGGGAGCGGATGTCCTGGTGGGCGCGGGAGAGGTCGGCGAGGGCGATTTCGGCCCATTGGTCGCGGCCGGCGGAGAGGAGGCGTTCGCGGGCGGTGCGGACGTTGGTGTCGCAGAGGGGGTAGTAGTAGGTGAGGACGGTCGGGCCGTGCTCGATGCCGCGTTGGTGGGTAGAGACGACGTAGCCGAGGGAGGGGCTGTCGTAGATGACGTTGTCCCAAGCGAGCGGGAAGCCGTGGGAGACGGGGCGGTCGCGGAGGGAGAGATTGGCGACCAGCCAGGAGCCGTAGGTGAATTCGCGTATGTGCGGCGGCGGGTTGTCGCGCCAGGGGGCGAGCACGCGGGCGGCGACGAATTGGGGGCCGGCGAAGATGACTCGCCTGGCGTGGATGCCGACGGCTTCGTCCCCGCGCAGGGCGATGACGTCCGCGCCGTTTTCTGTGGGCGCGATGTCGGCGACGAGCCAGCCGGTTCGCGCGCGGGCCGAGGAGGCGAGGTGCGAGACGATCCGGCCGTTCCCCTCGGGCCACGTCACCACGGGCCGTTGCTCGCGGGAGGCGTAGTAGAAGATGGCGGCCCAGGCGCTGGTGTCGCCGAGGAGGGTGCCGTAGTCGTCGCGGCAGCCGTATTCGACCAGCCAGCGGAGGCGCGGCGAGATGAAACCGCGGGAGTCGAGCCACTCCCCCATCGACATCGCATCGAGCGCTGTGACCTCGGCGTCGTCGGAGGCGAGCGCCATCGGGATCGCGAATGCCGCGAGACCGCGTCCGTCGCGCCAGGCGGCCCAGCGGGCCATCTCCGCTTCGAACGCGCGCAACTGGCGCAGGTCTTCGGCGGTCGCGCCGGCGTAGAGGTACAGCCCTTCGTACCAGCGTCCGCGGT
The DNA here is from genome assembly GCA_035629865.1 of Thermoanaerobaculia bacterium. GTDB lineage: Bacteria > Acidobacteriota > Thermoanaerobaculia > Gp7-AA8 > Gp7-AA8 > QHVT01. Next base: position 14,843 of record DASPHC010000174.1, read on the forward strand.
AATGCAGCCGCTCGGCGGGATCGCGGCAGAGGAACTGCTCGGCCACGGCGCCCTCTTCGAGCACACCCATCTCACCGAGGAGCCGCGTCAGCACGCGATTCTCGGGCGACGGGGCGACGATGTAGTGCGCCCCCCAGGGATAGGTCGCGCTGCTGCGGGAGGTCCCGCCGAGGACCGGCTCGAGATCGAACAGCACGACGTCGCGCACGCCGGCAGCGCCGAGACGCCAGGCGGCGGCGAGGCCGGCGATTCCGCCTCCGGCGATCACGACGTCGTGCGACTCCCAGCGCGACGGGCGAGGCGGCGGACCGTTTGGGCGCAAGCGATGGCCGAGCTCGTGCGACGCGCCGACGAGATCGCCCGGCGGAAGCCGGGGCGCACGCCGGCGGCAGGCCGCGGCTGCGATCGGGACGCCGAGGAACGTGGTCAGCAGTTCTCGGCGCGTCAGGTCCAACGCCAGTGCTCCCGATCCCTGAAATGCAAAATGCAAAATGCAAAATGCAAAATGGAAAAAGAGCACCTGGCCCTTTCTTCATTTTGCATTTTGCATTTTGCATTTTGCATTTGCTGTCTCAGCTCCACCGCCGCCACTCCTCCTCGTAGTAGCGCACCAGCATCTGGTTATCGAGGCGGTTGATCTCCACCTCCACCGGCTGCATGTCGCGCGGGAAGACGAACATCGCCGCGAGTGTGGCGTCGTCGAGGAAGCGCGTCGGGACGGGGACGACCGAGGGCTGGTCGAACGGCCGCTGCCGCGCGAGCGCGAAGCCCCAGACGCCGAACGACGGGACGGTGGTCTGGTACGGCCTCACGTGCAGCCCCGCCGCCTCCATTGTTCGAATGATGCACCAGTACGACTGCCGCGCGTACAGCGGCGAGGTGGCCTGCACCGAGATCGCGGCGTCCGGCATCAGCCGCGCGCGCAGCAGGCGGTAGAAGCGCTGCGTGTAGAGCTTGCCGAGGGCGAACGAGCTCGGGTCGGGGAAATCGATGACGACGACGTCGAACGACTCCCGCACCCGCTCGATCCAGATCATCGCGTCTTCGTTCACCACCCGCACGCGGCGGTCTCGGAAGGCGTGGGCATTCAGCTCGCCGAGCGGCCGGAATGCTTCGGAGAGCGCAGTCATCTTCGGGTCGAGATCGACCAGCGTCACGTGCTCCAGTCCCGGATACTTCAGCACTTCGCGCAGCGCGAGCCCGTCGCCGCCGCCGAGGATCAGCACACGCCGCGGACGTCCGAACGACGACATGGCCGGATGCACCAGCGCCTCGTGGTAGCGGTACTCGTCGGCGGAGCTGAACTGCAGGTTGCCGTTCAGGAAGAGGTGGAAACCGGCCGTGCTCTTCGTCACCAGGATGCGCTGGTACGGCGAACTGGTGGAGTAGACGATGTCGTCCGCGTACAGCTCATCCTCGGAGAGAGTCGTCAGGACATCGGCCTGGAACAGCGCCACGAGCAGGATGACCGTAACCACCGCCGCGCGGATGCGGAGGACGGTCACGCCGCGCAGCAATGGCCGGAGCAGCCAGGTGCCGTACAGCCCGACCGCCGCGTTGAGCAGGCCGAAGACGATCGAAGTCCGGATCAGTCCCAGCCGCGGCATCAGGAACATCGGGAAGAGCACCGCGGCGAGCAGCGAGCCGACGTAGTCCCAGCTCAGCACCCGCGAAACCAACTCCTTGAAGTCGAGATGCTCTTTGAGGATGCGCATCAGGATCGGCAGCTCGAGCCCGACCAGGACGCCGATGACGAAGACGATCAGATAGAGGAAGAGGCGGAACCACTCCAGGTAGGCAAAGCCGAGAAACAGCAGCGGCGCGGAGAGACCGCCGATCAGCGCCACCGCCAGCTCGACGTCGACGAAGCGCGCGGCGAGGTCGCGGTCGAGGAAGCGCGAGAGCCATGCCCCCACGCCGAGCGCCGAGAGGTACAGCCCGATGATCAGCGAGAACTGCGTCACCGAATCCCCCAGGACGTAGCTCGCCACGGTCCCCGCCAGCAGCTCGTACACGAGCCCGCAGGCGGCGATGACGAGGACGTTGAGGAAGAGGATGGGGGTGCGCATCGTCGCTTCGCGAGTTATCGGTTGTCCGTTGTCGGTTGAGGGGGGCTTTATTGGTCCTATAGGTCCCAGAGGTCCTATAGGTCCCATAGGACTTATGGGACCTATAGGACTCATAGGACCCATGCCGCCCCCCTACCCGTGCAACACCGACGCAATGATGATCGCGAGCCCGAGGATCACCGACGCCATCAGGATCGCCAGCGCAGTGTTGTGATCGTGCTCGATCTCCTTGCTGATCGAGAACGGCGAGATCTTGATCATCGCCCAGAAGGCGACGGCGAAGACGATCAGGCCGAAGATCGTGTAGGCGACCGTGTTGAGAAACACCCGCAGGAACGGAGTCAGGTCCATTACTTTCCTCCTCGATATCCGCCGTACCAGAACGCGCCCGAGCCGATGTGCGCGCCGCGGGCGCTCGCCGGGGCCACGCCCTTTTCCGTGCGCGACAACTCCAGACCGCGATGGCTGGCGTAGGCGTAGCCGCCGATCACCGCAAGCGCGAACAAGATGTAGATTCGTCTCAGCACGCGTTACTCCTCGTCCTCGTCTTCTTCCGTGGTGATGGTCTTGAACGGAGAGTGGTCGCTGTCTTTCCAGCGCTCCGCCTCCCACGATACCTTCCGCAGTGCCGCCACGAACGGGATGACACTGATCCCGAGCAGCGCCAGGATGAAATACGGCCAGCGGAAGACCCCCTCGCGCACCTTGACGTACAGCGGAGGCGGCGTCTTTCCGGCCTCCCACTGCGCGCCGATGCGCATGGCGTAGCGGCCCTTCTCCGGACGCGAGAGGTAAATGCGGCGGACCCGCTTCCCCTCGCTCCAGCGCTCCCCCTGGTCGACGCCGCTGTAATACTCGAGCGGGAAGTCGAACGACTGGAACTTGCCGGTGGCCTCGCTCACCAGGTCGCCGGTGACGTACAGCCAGGCGTTGTCGAGAGGCGCCCGCACTTCGACCACGACGTTGTGCTTTCCGGAGAGGTCGAAGCCGTCGGTGAAGAACATCCGCGTGTTCTCCGGAACCCCTTCGACCGGGGCATCGGGCGCGATCGAGGCGTCGTACATCCGCTCCGGAATCACCGTGCGGTTCGGCTTCGTGCTCGCGAGCACGAAGGTAACGATGAACAGCAGGAGCAGCATCACCGCCCACGCCACACCGACCGTCGAGCCGGGGAAGGGCTGCATCGGTCCGGTCGTGCGCGGCCGGGGAAGGTTCTTCAACCCGAACGCTTCCTCGACCTCCTCCGGCTTCATGTAGCGGGCATGCGAGTAGGCGATCTCGCTCGCGCCGCTGGTGGTCACCTCTTTCGAGATCCCGAACGGCGGCGCGATGTAATCCGAGGTATTGACCTGCTCCCCCGCCGCGACCTTCCAGTAAAACTCGCCGAGGACGTACGTCACCTTCGCCGTCGCGTTCTGGAAGAGGCGATACCGCCTGCCGTCGTAATACACGTCGCCGGCGGCGCCCGCCGGCATGGAGTCGCGCACCTCGCCCGGCCGCAGCGGGGTGACGAAGCTCCAGTGGTCGTCGCTGTTCACCAGCCAGCGGAAGCCCTTTTCGCGGTTGTAGAGGAGGTACTCGGTCCAGTAGTACGCCTTGTCGAAGTGGACGGAGCGCTGCATGAAGCCGGCGACGACATACTGCTTCCCATCGATCGTCCCGGTCGTGCCGAGCGGGATCGCCGGCTGGACGTCCTTCCTCTTCTTCTTCGCCAGTTGGAAGAGGCTCAGCTTCCCGGCGGAGACGTCGAGGCCGGAGCCGCAGTAGGGACACCAGACGCGCTCGGTCTGGTCCGGTGCTTTCAGCTCCAGAGCGCCGGCGCAGTTGGGGCACTGCAGCGCCACGACGGCCACACGCGTCTTGCGCAGCGACTCGCCGGAGACCCCGAGCCCCGCCAGCGTCGTCTCTTCGCCCTTGAAGACGACCGGCGGCTCTTCGCTGTAGTCGATGGTCGCGAATTTCCGCTCGCTGCCGGAGAGGTCGGCATATTCGTACGAATAGCCCGGCTCCGGCCTCCACGGCAGCTCCCCTTCCGCCGAGGCCAGCTCCGCTTTCCCGATCTCCGCGACCACGAGGCTGTCCACCGTCTCCACCGGCTCGCCGAGCCGGAGCTGGTCGAGTGGAGGGGCAGCGGCTTCTGTCCGGAATGTCAGATAGAACCGACCCTGCGCCTCGGCCAGCCAGCCCCACCGGCCGTCGTCGAACGCCGCGTACCACTCGTCCCAGACGCCGCCGGCCTGATGGCGCAACTGCGTGCGGCCGGTGACGCGGAAGCCGGTTTTGCGATATTTGCCGGTGGTTCCGATCTGCAGCGGCGAGCCGGTCTCGATCAGCGCCGCGACCTTGCCGTGCGCTTCGATCCCGCGGTCGGTCCGCGCCACGACGGAGTTGCAGTAGCGGCAGATCACGACCGCGGACGAGCCGATGGCGAACTCGATCGGGGCGCCGCAGGAAGGACAGTTCGCGACGCTCACCGCACCAGCTCGCCCGCTCCGGAGTGGACTCCCGAGGCGGCCATCGACCGAACCACCGTCCGCACCCGGACCTCCGTCGCGCCGAAAAGCTCCGCCAGCCGCTCCCGCCACGGCCATTCGGGGCGCATCCGGCAGCAGTAGAGGTTGATGGTGGCCACGCCATGCTCCGGGTAGGTGTGACAGGCGAGATGCGACTCGGTCAGCATCACGAAGCCGGTGATCCCGCCCGGTCCGGGGAAGACGTGCCACGCCGGGGCATGCAGTGGCGTGAGCGAAAGGTCGGCGATCACCTGCGCGAACAGGTCGTCCAGCAGCGCCAGGTCGCGGAGAGCATTTTCACGGCAGCCGGCTGCCTCGACGAGCCACTCGGTCCCGATGTCCATGTGCGGCAATCAGGATACAACGCGCACTCTCTTGTTGACGCCGCCTTCTCCGAAGGTTACCTTCACTCAACTCACCAATCTCGTACCAAGTCTGAGGAGGATTTGCGTCATGGCTTCACGCCTGTCTGCCCGTGTCCTGGCCCTCGCCCTTTTAACGCTCCTCGCCGTCCCGTCGTTGTTCGCCGCAAACGGCCGTATCGCCGGCCGGATCACGCGCGCCGACGGGTCGGGGATCGGTGGAGTGATCGTGCAGATCGTGGAGCTCTCGCGCGTCGAGCTCACCGACTCTGATGGTAATTTCCGTTTTGACGCTGTTCCGGAGGGCTCTTACACCCTCTCGATGGTCGCCGTCGACAATGCGGTCAACGAGAACGTGACCGTTGCCGGCGGCCAGACGGCCCGGGTCGACAAGCAGGTCGACTGGCAACTGAGCGTCGCCGAGACGATCACCGTCTACTCGGCGTCGCGCCGCACCGAGCGCGTCGTCGACGCGCCGGCGGCCGTCACCGTCATCTCCGAGGAAGACATCGAGGCGGTCGCCTCCTCGGGCCAGGCGGCGCGCATCATTGAGAACGCTCCCGGCGTCGATTTCACGCAGAGCGGCCTGTACGACAGTAACTTCAACGCCCGCGGCTTCAACAGCTCCCTCAACCGCCGCATCCTGACGCTCATCGACGGCCGCGATCCTTCGGTGGCCTTCCTCGGCTCGCAGGAATGGGCGGCCCTCTCGGTGCCGATCGACGAGATGGCGAGCGTGGAGCTGGTCCGCGGACCCGGCTCGGCGCTGTACGGCGCGAACGCCTTCAGCGGCGTGCTGAACATGACCACCAAGCAGCCGCGCCAGAATCCGGGCGGACGCCTCCTCGTCTCCGGCGGCGACCTGAACACGCGGCGCGCCGACCTACGCCACGCGGGCGGCTTCGGCACCGAGGTCTACTACCGCGTCACCGGCGGCTACCAGCAGAGCGACGACTACGCCCGCTCACGCAACCTGACCGTCGAGTACACGGTTCCGTGCACCACGACCGGCCAGATCAACTGCCTGCGCCGGGAGCCGGTGCCGCTCGAGCTGACCGAAGTCAACATCCGCTTCGGCGGCCTCCGCTTCGACAAGCACTTCGCCAACACCAGCGTCTTCACCGCGGAAGGCGGCTACGCCACGATCGAAGGTCCGATCTTCCAGACCGGCATCGGACGCGTCCAGGTGACGGACGTCGAGCGTCCGTGGGCGCGCCTCAACTACAACACCCTGCACTGGAACGTCGGCACCTACTACGACTCGCGCGTCGCCGAGCGCCAGATCGCGATGGCGTCGGGCTCCGGTGCGTTGCCCGGCTCCCCCGGCCTCTGGGAAGACTCGAGCAACCTGCACGCGGAGCTGCAGACGAACTGGGGCTTCCTGGCGGACGACCGCGCGCGCGTCGTCGGCGGTGTGGCCTGGAACAAACAGGAAGTCGACACGTCCGACCCGACCGGGTTCCACACGCTGATGGACTCGGCGAAGGATGAGACCCAGCAGTCGGCATTCGGCCAGGTCGAGTTCGACGTCACCAAGTCGCTCAAGCTCGTCGGCGCCGCCCGCTGGGACGACTCGACGCTGCACGAGGCGCAGTTCTCGCCGAAGGGCGCCCTGGTCTTCAGCTTCGCCCGCAACCACTCTGTCCGTTACGGCTACAACGAGGCCTTCCAGCGCCCGAACTACTCGGAGCTGTTCCTGGTCGCGCCGGCCGGTGCCCCGGTGAACCTCGCCGCCGCCGCCGCCGCGAACCCCGCGTCGGCGCCGCTCGCGCCCGCGCTGCAGGCCCTCGGCTTCAGCAACCTCCGCCTGCTCGCCCGCGGCAACAACGACCTCGACGTCGAGAAGGTCAAGAGCCACGAGCTCGGCTACGCCGGCATCTTCGGCGGCAAGGTCTTCCTGACGGTCGACCTCTACAAGAGCAACCTGACCAACTTCGTCACCGACCTGCTGCCGGGCGTGAATACGGCCTACGCGCCGTACGTGATCCCGGGGTCGCTGCCGGCGCCGGTACAGGCCGGCCTCACGGCGTTCCTCGGCGCGGCGCTCGGTCCGAACCGCGGCGGCCTGACCACGGTCGGCGGCCTCCCGGCGCTCGTCTTCTCGTACGCCAATGCCGGTGAAGTCGACACGCAGGGCGGCGAGATCGCGGTCAACTACTACCTGACGAACAACTGGCTGCTCGACTTCAACTACTCGCACTTCGACTTCGACGTGAAGTCGGCCGCCCTCGGCGACCGCCTGCTGCCGAACGCTCCGGAAAACAAGTACAACCTCGGCGTCGGCTGGCGCGGCTCGCGCGTCGACGCGAAGGTCACCTACCGCTACGTCGAAGAGTTCGACTGGGCGGCCGGCGTCTTCGTCGGAACGGTCCCGCAGTACGAGGTGATGAACCTCGCGGCCAACGTCCGCCTGACCGACATGTTCGGCATCGGCGTCGACGTCAGCAACGCCCTCGACAACGAGCATTTCGAATCCTTCGGCGGCGACCTCCTCCAGCGCCGCGCCCTCGGCTTCCTCTCCGTCCGCTGGTAACCGACTCCTCCCCTCTCCCCGCCGCTTCGGCGGGGGGAGGGATCCATGGGACGAATCGGACCTATGGGACAGATGGGACCTATGAACTGCGGTACCGGCCGCAGGGTAGACAATGTCTCCCTGAATGCCAGACGTTGACCGCAAACCGTTCCCAGGTGGCCGTACGTGGCGCCGCCTTGCCTTGCTCGCGTTGATCGCCGCAGGTGCAGGGCTGCTGTTGTGGCGCTCCACGCGGGCGGAGCCGGTGTCCGTGGCGGTGGGAACGGTCGATCGCGGACGGGTGGCGCGCTCGGTGGCGAATACGCGGGCGGGGACGGTGTCGGCGTGCCGGCGCGCGAAGCTCGCACCACCCGCGGGCGGGCAGATCGTCAGCCTTCCGGTCCGCGAAGGAGACCGCGTACGCGCCGGACAGGTTTTGCTCGAGCTCTGGAATGAAGACACGGTCGCGCAGGCGCGCGTGGCCGAGGAACAGGTGCGCGGCGCCGGCCTCCGTCTGGAAGAGGCGTGCGAGCGGGCCGAGACGGCGGAGCGCGAGGCCGATCGCGCGCGCAAGCTCCATCGCGACGGACTCCTCCCTGACGAGCAGCTCGACCGCGCCGTCACGACCGCCAAGACGCTGCGCGCCGGCTGCAACGCCGGACGCGCCGAGCTGCAGCAGAGCCGCGCCAACGTCGCTGCGATCCGGACGAACCTGAAGCGGACCACGCTTCGCGCGCCGTTCGCGGGGGTCGTCGCGCGCGTCACCGGCGAGATGGGGGAGTTCACCACCCCTTCCCCACCCGGTATCCCGACCCCTCCGGCGATCGACCTGATCGACGACACCTGCCTCTACGTCACCGCGCCGATCGACGAGGTGGACGTCGCCCGCGTGCGCGTCGGCCAGACCGCGTACATCACGATCGAGGCCCTGCCGGGCCAGCGCTTCACCGGCCGCGTGCGCCGCGTCGCACCGTACGTGGTCGACCTGGAGAAACAGGCCCGGACGGTGGACGTCGAAGTCGAGCTGACCAATCCCGCGGACGCAAAGGCGCTGTTGGTCGGCTACAGCGCCGACGTCGAGATCGTCCTGGACGTGCACGAGAACGTCGTCCGCGTCCCGACGCAGGCAGTGACGGAAGGCAACCGCGTCCTGGTCTACAAGGGCGACGGCGAGCCGCTCGAAGAGCGGCAAATCCAGCCCGGGCTTGCAAACTGGGAGTTCACCGAGGTGACTTCGGGCGTTGCGGCGGGCGAGAAGATCGTCCTCTCGGTCGAACGGACCGGCGTCGCCGCGGGAGTGCCGGCCAGGGCCGAGACCGCACCACGGAAATGATCGGGCTGGAACAGATCCGCCGCTTCTTCCGCGTGGGGGACGAAGAGGTTTACGCGCTGCGCGACGTCACCCTCCATATCGCCGCCGGCGAGTACGTCTCGATCATGGGACCGTCCGGCTCCGGCAAATCGACGCTGCTGAACATCATCGGCCTCCTCGACCGCCCCACCGCCGGCATCTATCGTCTCGACGGCGAGGACGTCACCGCGCTCGACGACGAGCAGCAGTCGCGGGTACGGCGCGAGAAGATCGGCTTCGTTTTCCAGTTCTTTCACCTGGTGCCGCGGCTGACGGCCGAAGAGAACGTCGAGCTGCCGCTCGTCCTCGCCGGCGTTCCGCCTTCGCGGCGGACACCGCTCGTCCGGACCCTCCTCGAGGAATTCGGGATGCTGCACCGCGCCCGCCACCGTCCCGACCAGCTCTCCGGCGGCGAGCGCCAGCGCGTCGCCATAGCCCGGGCCATGGTCATGCAGCCGGACGCGATCCTCGCCGACGAGCCGACCGGCAACCTCGACCAGTACACCGGCAAAGAAGTCATGCACCTCCTCGAAGAGCTGCATGGCCGCGGCGTCGCCGTCATCCTCGTCACCCACGATCCGGCGATCGGCGGCGGCGCCCACAGGCAGATCCGGATGATCGACGGAAGAATCGAATCGGACAGCGGCGGGAGTGCTCGGTGACCACCGCTGACATCCTCCTGTTTGCCTGGCGCGCCGTCTGGGGCTTCCGGCTCCGGACGCTGCTGATGGTGCTGGCGACGTCGATCGGCGTCGCGGCGGTGGTGGTCCTCACGTCCCTCGGCGAGGGGGCGCGGCGTTACGTGCGCAATCAGTTCGAGACGCTGGGGACGAACCTGATCGTCATCATCCCCGGGCGCGCCGAGACGGTCGGCGGCGGCGGTGGACTCATGTCCGGCAGGACGCCGCGCGACCTGACCCTGCTCGACGCCCTGGCTCTGCGCCGCATCCGTGGCGTGAAGCACGTCGTCCCGCTGAACCTCGTCTCCGGCGAGGTCTCCTGGAACGGACGCCGCCGTGACGTCCCGGTGATCGGCTCGACCGGCGACCTGCTCGCCTTCTGGAAGCTGAACCTGGCCCAGGGACGCTTCCTCCCGGATCAGGACCCGCGGCGCGCCGTCCCGGTGTGCGTGATCGGTGCGACAGTCCGCCAGGAACTGTTCGGCGCACGGTCGCCGCTCGGCGAATGGCTGCGCGTCGGCGACCGCCGCTTCCGCGTCGTCGGCGTGCTCGCACCGCGGGGCGAGATGCTCGGGATCGACATGGATGAGATCACGATCATCCCGGTCGCCTCGGCGCAGGTACTGTTCAACCTCACTTCCCTGCTGCGGGTCGGCGTGGAGACCAACACGCGCGAGGACGTCTCCCGCGTCCGCGACGAGGTCCGCCGCGTCCTGCGCGAGCGGCACGACGGCGAGGAGGACGTCACCATCATCACCGAGGACGCGGTGGCGAGCGCATTCGACCGGATCCTCCTTGCGCTGACGCTGGCTCTCGCCGGCATCGCCTCGATCAGCCTCGGCGTGGCCGGCATCCTGATCATGAATGTGATGCTCGTTGCGGTCTCACAGCGGACGAGCGAGATCGGCCTGCTGAAAGCCATCGGCGCGTCGCCCTCGCAGATCCGCATGCTCTTCGTGGCCGAGGCCGCGGTGCTGTCCGCGGTCGGCGGCGTGGCCGGCTCGATCCTCGGCCAGCTCGGCAGCCTGGCCATCCGCAGCATCTATCCGGTCTTCCCCGCGTTTGCACCGCTGTGGGCGGTGCTCGCGGCACTGGCGACGGCACTGGTGACGGGTGTTCTCTTTTGCCTTCTCCCGGCGCGGCGCGCGGCAAGGCTGGATCCCGCTTTGGCTCTGGCGAGGAGGTAGTGGGACAGATGGGACGAATAGGACGAATGGGACGGATGGGCTCCTGATGTTAGCGGCCGATTTCATCCGCCTTACGTTCGGCGCGCTTCGCGCGCACCGGCTGCGGACCGTGCTCGCTGCGCTCGGCATCGCGGTGGGGATCGCCTCGGTCATCCTGCTGACTTCGATCGGACAGGGGCTGCACGAGTTCGTGCTGTCGGAGTTCAGCCAGTTCGGCACGAACATGATGGTGGTGATGCCGGGCAAGGTCTCCACCGCCGGAGCGTCGATCGGCATCTTCGGTACCGTGCGGCCACTGACCATCGACGACGCCATCGCCGTCCGCCGCGCGCCGCACGTCCGGCTCACCAACCCGACCACCGACGGCAACGCGGAGATCGCGTACGGCGGCAGACGGCGGAGGGTGACGGTCTACGGGATGACCGCGGAGTGGCCGGAGATCGGGCACATGAACGTTCGCAGCGGCTCGTTCCTGCCGCGCGACGACCTCCACGCCCCCCGCTCCCTTGCCGTCCTCGGCTCGAAAGCGAAAGAAGAGCTGTTCGGCAACACGAACCCGCTCGGGAAGCAGCTCGTCATCGGCGGGAGCCGCTTCCGCGTCATTGGGGTCATGGAGCCGAAAGGGAGCTTCGTCGGGATGGACGTCGACGACACCGTCTTCATCCCCACGGCGCGCGCTCTGGAGCTGTTCAATCGCGAGGGGCTGACCGGCTTTCACGCAACGCACGATCCCGACGCGCCGGTCGACGAAGTCGTGGCCGGCATCCGACGGGCCATCGCGGCGCGGCACGGCCGCGACGACGTCACGATCGTCACCCAGGAGAAGATGCTCGAAGTCCTCGGCTCCGTCCTCAGCGTCCTCACCTTCGCGGTCGGCGCGCTCGGAAGCATCTCCCTCCTCGTTGGCGGCGTCGGGATCCTGACCATCATGACCATCGCCGTCAGCGAGCGCACCGCCGAGATCGGCCTCCTGCGCGCCCTCGGCACGACCCAGCCGCAGATCGTCCGCCTCTTCCTCGGCGAGGCCGCCCTCGTCGCCGCCGCCGGAGGCGCCGCCGGCCTCCTGCTCGGTGCAGGCACCGCCCACCTCCTCACCCTGTTCCTGCCCGCCCTGCCGGTGAGCACACCATGGTGGTTCGCAGTACTGGCCGAAGGGATCGCGGTGCTGGTCGGGCTGGTCGCGGGAGTCGCCCCCGCGCGCCATGCCGCGCGTTTGGAGCCGCTGGAAGCGCTGCGGGCCGAGTAGCGTGGCAGGCGACGGGGATCTTTCGTTCGAACAGCGGCGGAGCGGCTGCTTTACCCCAACCTCTTCTCGATCGCCTCGCCCGCGGCCTTCGTGCCGAGGGTTCCGCCGAGATCCTTCGTGGTCTCGCCGGCGGCGATTGCTTCTCCCACGGCGCGTTCGATCATCGCCGCTTCGTCGGCGTGGCCGAGGTACTCGAGCATCATGGCGGCGGTGAGGATGGCGCCGGCGGGGTTGGCGATGTCGTGGCCGGCGTATTTGGGGGCACTGCCGTGGATCGGTTCGAAGAGCGAGACCCGGCCGGGGTGGATGTTCCCGGACGCGGCTACGCCGAGGCCGCCCTGGAGCGCGGCGCCGAGGTCCGTGACGATGTCGCCGAACATGTTGTTGGTCACGATTACGTCGAACATCTCCGGCGCGCGCACCATCTGCATGGTCAGCGCGTCGACGAACATGTGGAAGTGCTCGATGTCGGAGTACTCCTTCGCCACTTCCTCGAACGTCCGCAGCCAGAGGTCGCCGCCGAAGCGCATGACGTTGCTCTTGTCCGACATGCAGACCGACTTCCGGCCATTCTTCTTCGCGTACTCGAACGCATAGCGGGTGATCCGCTCCACCCCCTTGCGCGTCGAGACGTCTTCCTGCACGGCGATCTCCTCGGAGGTCCCTTTCTTGAAGATCCCGCCCATGCCGACGTAGGCCCCTTCCGTGTTCTCCCGGAAGATCACGAAGTCGATCTCTTCCTTCCCCTTCCCCTTCAGCGGCGACAGGCGCTCGTCGAGCAGCTTCACCGGGCGATAGTTGACGTAGAGGTCGAGCTGGAAGCGCATCCCCAGGAGGATGTCGGCGGCGTGCTTCATGTCGGGCACGCGCGGATCGCCGAACGCGCCGAGGTAGACCGCGGCGTAGTTGTCGCGAATGTCGTCCATCGCCCCGGGGGGCATGGAGATGCCGGTGCGGAGGTACTCATCGGCGTTCCAGCCGAAGTGAGTGAACTCGAGGCCGAGATTGTGGGCGTCGTTGACGCGCTCGAGAACGCGCATTCCGGCGTCGATCACTTCCGGCCCGATGCCGTCGCCAGGCACGACGGCGATTCGCTTGGTCATCCAATTCCCTCCGACAAACGGCCGGATTATATGCGCCGTATCATTACTAAATGCCCTGTCCCCGGCCCCTCCTCCTCCTGTTCTCACTTGTTTTCCCGATTGCAGCATGAGACCTGTGAGGGCGCGATCAGCGTGATGCTGCGGGCGCGTAACTCTTCCCGCAAACCAGGCGTGCACAGGGCCGCGGTCTCGCGGTCCCAGTCGTAGCCCCACGTGTAACCCGTGACGCCTACGCCCGGGTGCGTCACCAGTTCGGTCACTCCTTCCGCGTGATCCAGCAACGGCGTGACGTCGCGGAGATGCCCGGCGATGGCTACGCCGATGGTCCGGTCATTCGTCCCACCACGCAACTTCGCCCGCCGCCCCAGTGCACTCAAGGCCCGCATCGACAGCGGGCGCGCGACGCCGCCGTAGTCGTCGACGATCCGCACGTACCCGATCCCATACTCCCGCGCCAGCCGCACCACTGCCCCAAACACGCGCGGCAGCAGGTGCAAATGCTGGTGTCCGTTGAGATGCGTGACCTGCAGCCCGGTCGACATCACGCGCTCGATCTGCGCGCGCAACTCGCGCTCGATCGCGGAGATCGTGATCATCCGCGCCAGGTACAGCGGCACGAACGACGTGTATTTCTTCGGGAAGCGGATCGAGGTCATCGGGCGCTCTTCGACCAGCGTCAGGTGCACCCCCACTTCCAGCGACGGCGTGTCGCGCAGGCGGTCGGCCGCGTCCTCGAAGGCCACCCCGTTCGCGACCACGCTGCAGGCGGTGACGATCCCCTCGCGGTGTGCGCGGATGGCCCCCTCGGCCATGCCGGGGTGCAGGCCAAGGTCGTCAGCGGTGACGATCAGTGCGCGCATGTCTCTTTCGCATCTCCGGGAACAGCGTCACCAGCTCGCGCAGGATCTTCAGGACGACCGTGAACGAGCCGAGGTGCGACTCGCCGCGCGAGCGAGGGAAGTAGTCGATCCCGATCTGCTGGATCGAGTAGCCGCGGTTCTTCGCCTTCACCACCAGTTCCGCGTCGATCAGCGACCCTTCGGACTTCAGGGCGATGGCCTCGATCACCTCCCGCTTCATCAGCTTGAACGAGAAGTTGATGTCGCGGTGCGGCCAGCCGAACAGCACCCCGATCAGCCAGTTGTAGACCAGCGTGTAGACGCCGCGCTTGAAGCCCTCCAGCGTCCGGTCGTGGCGGTAGGCGGCGATCATGTCGGCGCCGGTGAGCTCCATGGCCCGCATGGCCCGGCCGAGGACGTCGGGGTCGAAGGGAATGTCGGCGTCCATGTAGAAGACCAGGTCCTTCGTCGCCGCCTCGAACCCGCTGCGCAGCGTCCCGCCGAGCTTCCGGTTCTTCGGGTGGGTGACGACGCGGATGCGCGGCTCGGACGCGGCCAGCTCCGCGGCGAGGCGCGGCGAGGCGTCGGTGGAGGCATCGTCGACGACGATGATCTCCCATTCGCCGGCGTGCTTCTCGAGCGAGTCGATCGCCATCGCCACGGCGTGGCGGATGTTGAGCTCCTCGTTGTACATCGGCACGACCAGGGATACGGAGGGTCTCGGCATTGGGGCGATGTTACGGCCTCCTGGCGGTATAGAGCATGTGGGGGTGCGGGTAACCGCGGCCGACGGATCGTGCATGAAAATCGACGAAGCCGGCGGCTTCGAGCAGCGCCGCCACTTCTTCCTTCGTCTGATGTACGAATCCCGAGCCGGTTGTGATGTGGAGAAATCGCGTATTCAGCTCTTCCTGGGTCCGCGCCCATGAGGTCTTGAAGCGGTCGGACGGGTCCATATCCTTCAGCACGAGCGTCCCGCCGGGGACGAGGCGCGCGTAGAGGCTGGCGAAGAGCGCGGGCCGGTCGGGGACTTCGATCAGGTAGAGCGTGTCGTAGAAGACGATGGCGTCGAAGGTCCCGCGGATGCAGTTCTCGTAGCCGGCGACCTTGCGGATGCGCGGCGACGGCGTCGGGAGGAGCATCTTGCGCAGGTCGGGGTCGACGGCGACCACCTCCCTGGCTCGCCCGGTGGAGATCAGCAGGGCGTACACGCCATGTCCCGCGCCGATCTCCAGCACGCGCGCCCCGACCGGGATGACGTCGAGGGTGCGGGTGAAGGGGCAGGTCAGAAACCGGATCAGGATGTGGAGGCGATGCCTGGCCGGATAGCCGCGAAAGGCGCGGTGCACGATGCGCAGCGCGCGCCCGAATCCTATGGACATCGCC
Organism: Thermoanaerobaculia bacterium; assembly: GCA_035629865.1. GTDB lineage: Bacteria > Acidobacteriota > Thermoanaerobaculia > Gp7-AA8 > Gp7-AA8 > QHVT01. The sequence continues at coordinate 30,091 of DASPHC010000174.1, forward strand.
CTGATTATAAAGACGCCTTGCAGTCGCGCATCGTCATCATTCTCGCCGTGGCGGTCGTCGTGACGCTGCACCTCTCCTCGGGACCGGCGAGCCCTGTCGGTCATGCTCACAGCCATGGAGCAGCGCGGGAACTGGCCCATGACTGACAACCGACAACCGACAACTTCCTGCGATATGATGCCCCGTCCGAAACCTCACGAAGGAGTTTCCCGTGGCCAGTTTTCCCGGCGTTGATTACATGGATATCGATTCGCTCTTCACCGAAGAAGAGCTGATGGTGCGGCAGACCGTCCGCGATTTCGTGGACGAGGAAGTCCTCCCCATCATCGAAGAGGCGAATCGCGAAGAGAAGTTCCCCCACCACCTGATCCCGAAGATGGCCGAGATGGGCCTGTTCGGTGCGACGATCAAGGAGTACGACCTCCCCGGCCTCGGCCACGTCGCCTACGGCCTGATCATGCAGGAGCTCGAGCGCGGCGATTCCGGCCTCCGCTCGTTCGCTTCCGTGCAGTCCGGCCTGGTGATGTACCCGATCTACACCTACGGCTCGCAGGAACAGCGCGACTACTGGATCCCGAAGCTGGCCTCCGGCGAGAAGATCGGCTGCTTCGGCTTGACCGAGCCCGACTTCGGCTCCAACCCCGGCGGCATGCGCACCTACGCCCGCAAAGACGGCGACTCCTGGGTGCTCAACGGCGCCAAGGCGTGGATCACCAACGGCTCCATCGCCGACGTGGCCGTCGTCTGGGCGAAGACCGAGGGGACCGTCCGCGGCTTCCTGGTCGAGAAAGACACGCCCGGCTTCAGCACCGCCTATCACATGGGCAAGTTCTCCCTCCGCGCGTCCGTCACCTCGCAGCTCTTCTTCGAAGACTGCCGGATCCCGCTCGAGAACGTGCTCCCCGAGACCAACGGCCTCAAATACCCGCTCGGCTGCCTCACCCAGGCCCGCTATGGCATCGGCTGGGGCGTCCTCGGCGCGGCCATGGGGGTCTACCAGACCGCCCTCGACTACACCAAGTCGCGCATCCAGTTCGGCGGCCAGCCGATCGCCTCGCACCAGCTCGTGCAGAACAAGCTCGCCTGGATGGTCACCGAGATCAGCAAAGGCCAGCTCCTCGCGCTGCAGGCCGGCCGGATGAAGGAGCAGGGGAAGCTCAAGCCGCACCACGTCTCCATGCTCAAGATGAACAACTGCGACATCGCCCTCGAGTGCGCCCGCATCGCCCGCGACATGCTCGGCGCGAACGGCGTCTCCGACGAATACCCGGTGATCCGCCACATGCTGAACCTCGAGTCGGTGAAGACGTACGAGGGGACGCACGACATTCACCGCCTCATCATCGGCCACACCGTCACCGGCATCGCGGCCTACAACCCGCCGATGTCGAACAAGCAGGAGCAGGAGCTCACCGCGGCTGCCGAAGAAAAGGCGATGGCGGGCAAGAAGTAAAACGCGCGATGCGCGTCTTCACCGTACGGTACGACTCCGGTCATGAGGGCCTGCGCATGGCGCGGGCCCTCTTCGTCTGGCGATGCTTCCTCACTGCACCGTTACCCCGCTGCTCAACTCGGAAGTGTTGTAGCCGGTGTCGTCCCAGTAGATGCGGCGGGCGCGCGTGTGCGTGGCGGTGATGCGTTTGCCGCGGTGGTCGCCGTCGGCGTCGATCGTGAAGTCGGCGTTGTTGGTGACCGCCTGCTGGGCGATCCACTGTTCGGCCTGCCCCTCGCCGCTCTCGGCGCGGCTGGCGTAGAGGTCGATCGTGAACGCGGTGCGCTCGTCCAGCGAAGTACTGTCGAGCCGTCCGCGGATGACGATCTTGTTGGTCGTCGGATCATAATGCGCGGAGAAGAGGACCGGCACGTTCGGCGGCTCGTCGGCCGTATCCGGCTGCCGGTTCGGAGTCTGGAAGTCGAGACCCGCGTCGATGGCGAGATAGCCATTGTCGTGGATCGAGTTCCTCTGGATGGCAATGTCGCCGCGCTTCGTGCGCGCCAGTCCCCACTCCCCGTTCGCGAGAATGTGGTTGCCCGCCACGACGCCGAGGATCGCATCGAGGAAGACGCCGCTGGCGGCATTGCCGCCGATCAGGTTCCGCTCCACCCAGGTATAGGCGCCGTTCTGGATGAACAGGCCGGCGCGGCGGTTGCTGAGAATTACGTTGTCGGTCACCGATGCCGCCGGCGCGCCGTTGAACGCCACCCCGCGATAGTTCTCGATGAGGTGATTCTGCGTCACGGTCACGGCCGGCCACGCGAACCCCGGCTCGCATCCCTCGTAGCCGGTACGGCCGGCCGGCAGCTCGATTGCCGGGCCGGGGAAATTGCGGACGAGCAGGTCGCGCACGTGCATGTCACAGCCATTGCCGAGGACCACGCCGCGGCTCCCGCTCTGCATGAGCGAGCCGTCGAGCTCGATCTCAGGCCCGGTTGGATTGAGATCGCCGCCGAAGGCCTTCTGCGTCGAGCCGTCGAGATTCACGGTGCCGCGCAGTTCCGGCAGCTCACTGCGCGGCTGGATCACGAAGCGGCCGTCCTGCGGCGTTCCCGGGATGCGGAAATCGACCGTGCACGGCGCGGTCGCGCAGAACTGCTGCGCGTCGAGCAGCGCCTGCCGCAGCGAGCCCGCTCCTTCGTCACCGGTATTCGTCACCAGGAGATGGCGGATCAGCGGAACAGGCGGGGCCACGGTGTTGTCCTGTTGATGAAAGTCGGGCCGGTCTGAGGTCACGGTCGCCTTGAACGTGAAATCGCCTCCGGTGAGCCTGTCCGGCGCTTTCGTGGCCGCGATCACGCCGATGCCGCCCTTGTTGGGAAGGAACGGCAGCGTGCAGACCACGCTCGCCGGGTCGACGCTGCAGTTCAGCTCCGCGGGCGTCGTCGCCTCCAGGCCGCCGGTGAAGGTGCCACCGTCCGGCAGGGTCAGCGTCAGCACCACGTTCCGGGCGTCCTGTCCGTCGTAGTTCGAGACAGAGGCGGAAAACCTCTGCTCCTGTGACGGATGCGTCCGCAGCGGCCAGAAGGACGGCATCGTGGTGACCTCGAGCGACGGAGCGTCGACGATCTCGAGCGGAACCGTGTGCTGGTCGTTCGCCGGATTCGGATCGCCCGGCGCGATCACGCGGGCGGTCACGTTGTGGTGGCCGGCCTCGTTCAGCGTGGTCGTGACGAAGATCGACGTGTTCCAGTGGGACGCCGGGATCGTGCAACGGACCGGCTTCGTGTTGCTGCACACCTCGGGTGGATAGACCTCCTGCGCGCCGCCAGGCACGTCGATCTCCACCACCGACTCCGGTGCGTCGGCCGGCTGCCTGAGGTTGATGGTGATGTAGAGGTGGCTGCCGAGCGCGGCCCGCCGCGGCGAACCATCGACCGGGACGAACCCGAACGGAGGGATCTCGACGTGCAGATCGAGCGCGAAATCGCCGGGATCCTGCACGCCCAGCGGCAGCGGCGTACCCGCGCCGCCGGTGCTCTGTGCCCAGAGCGGCACCGCCAATCCAAGTGCAAGCAATAGATACTTCATGTAGTCCCTCACTGTGCCACCACTCCGCCGCTCAGCTCCGACGTGTTTCGCACGAAGTCATCGAAGAAGATCCGCCGCCTGCGGGTGTGCGTCGCCGTGATCCGCTTCCCCCGGTGGTCGCCGTCCACCGCGATCTCGAAATCGGCGTGAGTGGCGACTCCCTGCTGCCCGAGCCACTGCTCGGCCTGCCCCTCCCCGCTTTCGGGGCGGCTGGCGTAGACCTCGATCACGAATTCGTCGCCTCCGACGGAGCCGCCTAGGGAAACGCTGTCCAGGCGGCCGCGCACCACCGTCTTGTTCGCCACCGGATCGTATTGCGCCGAGAAGAGCACCGGCTTGTTCGGTGGCGCGTCGAAATGATCGTCCTCGCGATTGGGCGTCTCGAGATCGAGACCGTAGTCGATGGCGAGGTGGCGGTTGGCGTAAATCGAGTTCCTCGTGATCGAGAGGTCGCCCCGTTTCGTCCGGGCGATGCCCCACTCCCCGTTCGCGATCACCCGGTTCTCAATGGCATGGCCGTATGTGGCATCGAGGAACATGCCGCTCGCGCCGTTGCCGCTCACCAGGTTGCGCTCGATCCACACCTGAAACGTGTTCTCGACGAAGATCCCGGCCCGGCGATTGCCGGCGATGAAGTTGTCCTTCACCGACGTCGTCGGGGCGTCGACGATCGCGATGCCGCGATAGTTTCCGGTGATGTGATTGCCGGTGATGATGGTGGCCGGATAGGCGTCGAAAGCACTGCAATTCCCGAAGTCGAACCGGTCGGGCTTCAGCTCGATCCCGGGTGCCGGAAAATTGCGGATCGCGAGCTCGAGGACGTACATGTCGCACCCGACCCCGAGCAGCAGGCCGTGGGCCGGACCCTCGGTCAGCGAGCCGTCGAGCTCGATCTCCGGTCCGGTCGGGTTGGCGTCGCCGCCGAACGCCTTCTGGGTCGCGCCGTCGATCTTCACCGTTCCCAGTACCTCGGGGAGCTCGGTCCTGGGCTGGATCACGAACCGGCCGCCGGCCGGCGTCCCGGGAATCCGGAAGTCGATCGTGCAGGGAGCCGTCGCGCAGAGCTGCTGCGCGTCGAGCAGCGCCTGCCGCAGCGAACCGCCCCCTTCGTCGTTCGTGTTCGTCACCAGGATGTGGCGGATCAGCGGCACGACCGTCGTGTTGACGTTGTCCGCCGGGTTGAAATCAGGATGGGCGGAGCGTGAGGACGCCATGAAGGTGACATTGCCCCCGGTCAGCCGCTCCGGCGCCTTGACCTCCGCGACCACTTCGAACTGGGCCCGCTCTTTGATCAGCGGGAGAGAGCAGACGATCGTCGCGGGGTCGACGACGCACGTCGCCGCCGGATCCGTGACCGTCAGGCCGGTAAACGTTCCCCCGTCCGGCAGGGTCAGCGTCAGCACCACGTCCGTGGCTTCCTTCCCGTTGTAATTCGCCACCTCCGCGTAGAACTTCGTCGCCTCTCCCGGCGCCAACCGTGACGAAGCGGAAGCGTGATAGGTCCGGCCGACGAGCGACGGCGCGTCGACGACCTCCAGCGACACCGACGACTGGTCGTTCTGCGAGTTCGGATCGTTCGGGGCGATCACGCGCGCGGTGGCCGTCTGGACACCGGCCTGATTCATCGTCGAGCCCACCATGATGGAGTGAAACTCCCACGATTCCGAGGGGACCGTGCACCGCAGTGGCCGCGTGCCGGTGCACCGCGTCCCGGCGTCGAGGTTTTCACCGGGGAGGTCGAGCTCGACCACCGCCTCCGGCCCGTTGATGGGCCTTTTGACGAGCGCGACGTAGTAGACGCGGCCCCGGATCGCGGCGCGGTCGAGGGTCTGGCCGGAGCTGGAGTCGGCCCGGAGCGTCACAGAAAAATCGCCGGCGTTCTGCGCGGCCAGCGGAAGTGCTACAGCAAGACAGATCAAGAGAGAAACGACCGTTCGAGTCAGGGGGGCTCCGTACTGCTTTTTATTGTCAGCATCACAAATACGGAAGTGAGCCGCCGAACGTCGTGAGGAACCGGGAAGGAAGGAGGGAAACCGAGAGAGGAGGGGAACCGGGGTCATTGCCGTCATTCTCTTCTGCTAGAGTGTGCGGCGCAAATTCCGGAGTGAACGGAGCATCATGGAATCGAGTCTTGAAGTCGGTTTTCTGCGTGCGGCAGAGAAGGCAGCCATCGCCTCGGCTCGCACGATGGGCTACGGCAAGCGCAAGTATTCCGACCAGGTAGCGGTCGAGGCGATGCGCGAGGAGCTGAACAAGCTCAAGATGCGAGGCAGCATCGTCATCGGCGAAGGCGAGCGCGACAAGGCTCCGATGCTCTACGTCGGTGAGCCGCTCGGGCGCGGCTGGACGGAAGGCGAGATTTACCCCGAGGTCGACATCGCCGTCGACCCGCTCGAGGGGACGAACCTCTGCGCCACCGGCTCCGCGAACTCCATCGCCACCATCGCTGCCTCGGAGAAAGGCGGCCTGCTCAACGCTCCCGACATCTACATGGACAAGATCGTGGTCGGCCCAACCGCGGCCGAGCACGTCAGCCTCAACGCCTCGGTCGAGGAGAACCTCAACCGCATGGCCGAGGCCTTCCAGCGCGACGTCAACGAGCTCACCATCATCGTCCTCGACCGCGAGCGCCATCACGACCTCATCGCCCAGATCCGCGAGGCCGGCGCCCGCATCAAGCTCATCACCGACGGCGACCTCTCCGGCGGCATCTCCGCCGCGGTTCGCGGCACCGGCGTCCACGCGGCCATGGGCATCGGCGGTGCGCCCGAAGGCGTCCTCACCGCCGCCGCCATGCGCTGCCTCGGCGGCCGGATGCAGGGAAAGCTCAAGCCCCTGGAGAAGTGGCAGGAAGACCGTCTCCGCTCGATGGGCTTCAAGGACGACGAGAAGGTCTACGACACCGCCGAGCTCGCGTCCGGCAACGACATCATCTTCTGCGCCAGCGGCGTCACCGACGGCGACCTCCTCCGCGGCGTCCGCTTCTTCGGCGGCGGTATCCGCGTCTCGTCGCTGTTCATGTCGCTCAAGAGCGGCGTGATCCGCTTCGTCGACACCATCTACCGCGAAGAAGGCAGCAAACTGGCGGTCAGCTTCAGCTAACGCAGTGACTCCGAGGTCCTATGAAACGGCCTTCCGGAAGCTTTTCGGAACGGGCGCGGTGAACTCCATGTGCTTGCCCGTCACCGGGTGATCGAAGCCGAGGAGCTTGGCGTGCAGGCCGAGACGGCCGAGGGGATTGATCTCGCTGCCGTACATCCGGTCGCCGACGACCGGATGCCCCGCCTCGGAGAGATGGGCGCGGATCTGGTTCTTGCGGCCGGTCTCCAGCGTCACCTCCAGCATCGAGAAACGACGGTTCGTCTGCGCGGTGCGGTAGTGCGTCACCGCGAACTTCGCCTCCGGATGTTCCGGCCCGCTGACCATCTTCAGATCGCGCCGCTCCCGCAGCCACGACTGGAACGTCCCCTCCGGCGGGTCGATCTCCGTCTCGATGATCGCCACGTACATCCGATCGACCGTGTGTGCCGCGAACTGCTCCTTCAACTGCTCGCGCGAAAACGCATTCTTCGCAAAGACCAGCACCCCCGAGGTCTCCCGGTCGAGGCGGTGGACGACATGGATCCGGTCCTCCCCTTTCTTCTGACCGAGATAGACATTCAGATACGCCTGCGCGGTCGTCTCGCGCTCCCGCTCCGTCGCCACGGTCAGCAGCCCGTTCTCCTTCAGCACTACGACCACATCCGCGTCCTCGTGCAGGATCGACAGCCCGGCCGGCAGATTGCGATGCACCGCCTTGTCGGCCACGTCGATCGTGTCGTCCCCATCGAGATCGCACTTCGCGTTCTTCTCCACCACCCCATTCACCCGCACCCGCCCCGCCTGCAGAATCTGCCGCAGCGTGGTCTTGCTCGACTCGGGATAGAGGGAGGCCAGGGCATCGATGAGCGGGGCAGGCTCGGTAATCGTCTTCCGCACGGGAGGATCATATGGAAGGGGGAGCGGGATCAGACGAAAAGTCGGGGGATCCTCCAGCCGCGGAGCGGCGAAAGAATGTAGCCCAGGGCGTGAGCCGCCAATGGCGTCCACTTAAGGGGTTATCAGTAGTCAGGACTGATCCTAAATGTGGCCCGGACTTTTAGTCCGGGCCAAGCTACGCAGTGGCCTAGATACCCGTCCCCGCTGGTCGCAGGCAACCGAACGCTTGATCGGTACGCGGGACGTGCGCCGCACCCTTCCCTTCAATGGCTACGGTCATCAGGTGCGGCACCTTTACGGAGAGAAGTAGCGTAGAATTGCGGCGGGGATTCCAAAAAGAAGAGGGGTGTTCTCATGGTGATGCGAGTGCTCGTGCGTTCGCGCAGTGGCAATCTCATCCTCGCGTTTTTCGGCGCGATCTATGCGCTGAGCGCGATTGCCGTATTGGGATGGTTCGTCGTCGACGTCTGGATGTCGGGCGCAATGATGGACCTGCTCCTGCAGATCGCGCTGATCGCAGCAGCGGCCTGCGGCGTCTGGTTCCTGTCGATTGCGCGGCAGAACCTGCGCGGCGAACATCGGGCTGCGCATAAGTAGCGGCGGATAGGTCCCAGGAGTCCTCATGGGACGAATGGGACCTATAGGACCTATAGGATTTATGGGCCGCGCACGTCGTAGCCGGCTTCGATCCACAGGTACCGCAGCGTGTTCTTATCCCGCGCCTTTGTGCTGAGCGCGTAGCTGCTGAAGAGCAGCACCCGCCGGAGCAGCGAGTGCGGCGCCGCTTTCGCGGCCAGATGCGCGCGATGCTCTTCCGGCGTTGCGAACGTCACCGAGCGGAAGGCGTTCGTCAGGCGGACCACGCTCCCCTGCACCGTCACTTCCTCCCACTCCCCCTTGTTCGCGTACCGCATGTAATTGCGGCGGTGGAAGAGACGCACTTCTCCTTCATCGCGCGTGAGATGCAGAGGCAGGCCGGCGTAGTAGGGAACGCTGCGGATGCGGAAGCCGCGGGCCCTGGCGGCGTTGGCGGCGTCGAGGATCTCCTTCGCCAGCGCGTCGTCGAGAGTCTCCCGTTCGCGGACGACCAGGATCCAGTCCGTCCCCGCGGCGTCGACGGCGCGGTTGAACTCCGCGCGGTGCTGCGCCAGCGGATCGCGCGGCGGGATGTCGAGGACGAGCTGCTCGAGGTGCTCGAAGAACCTCGTCAGCGGCTCGAGGTCCTCCGTGTGGACGTGTCCGAGGGTGACGATCGAGAGGCGCAACTACTCCCCTAGATCTTCGCGGATGCGCGCCACACGCACCGCGCGGCCGGTGGTCTCGTCGATCTCCGCCAGCACGCCGACGAGGCGGATGTCCCTCTTCGCCACTTCGAGCTTCTTCGGCGTGTTCATCAGGAACCGGTGCAGCGCCTCGTCGGGGCGGAAGCCGATGACCGAATCGTACGCGCCGGTCATTCCGACGTCGGTCTGGTAAGCCGTGCCGAGAGGCAGGATGCGCTCGTCCGCGGTCGGCACGTGCGTGTGCGTCCCGAAGACGCCCGAGACCCGGCCGTCCAGATAGCGTCCCATGGCCTGCTTCTCCGAGGTCGCCTCACCGTGGATGTCGACGATGATCACCTTCGCCGCGTCGCCGATCTCCGCCAGCTCGCGGTCGGCGCAGTAGAACGGGTTGTCGATCGGCGGCATGAACACGTTGCCCATGAGCTGCAGCACCGCCACGTTCACCCCGCCGGCCGTCTGCCGGATCACCTTTCCCTTGCCCGGATTGCCCGGCGGGTAATTGGCCGGCCGGACCACGTGCGGGTAGTGCTCGTAGTTGTCGACGAAGTCTTTCTTGTCCCAGATGTGGTTGCCGGAGGTGTAGCAGTTGATCGGGAGGTCCGACAGCTCGTCCAGGATCGACTCCGTGACCCCGAACCCGCCTGCGGCGTTCTCGATGTTGACGATGGTGAAGTCGACCATTTCCCGGCCGACCACCGTCTCCAGCTTCTGGTGTAAAGCGCGACGCCCCGGTTGCCCGACGACGTCGCCAATGTAGAGGATACGAATCAAATTTCAGCTCTTTCTAGAGCTCGCAGCCGTCAGCTCTCAGCTCGCAGGCCCGCCGCCCTCCCTGAGAGCTGCGAGCTGCGAGCTGCAAGCTACTTCGCGAACTCGGTGGCCCGCATCTCGCGGATCACCGTGACCTTGATCTGACCGGGGTACTGCAGCTCGGACTCGATCTTCCGGGCCACGTCCTTGGAGAGCCAGATCGACTGCTCGTCGGAGATCTTCTCGGAGTTCACGATGATGCGAAGCTCGCGCCCCGCCTGGATGGCGAAGCTCTTCGAGACCCCTTCCATCTGGTTGGCGATCGACTCCAGCCGCTCGAGGCGGTGGACGTAGTTCTCGAGGATCTCGCGGCGGGCGCCGGGGCGCGCGGCCGAGAGCGCGTCGGCGGCGTTGACCAGCACGGCCTCGACGGTGGTCGGGTCGTAGTCGCCGTGGTGGCACTCCATGGCGTGGATGACCTCACGCTTCTCGCCGTACTTTTCCAGCACCTGCCGGCCGAGCTCGAGATGGGTTCCTTCCATCTCCCGGTCGATCGACTTGCCGATGTCGTGCAGCAGTCCGCCGCGCTTGGCGATGGTGTCGTTGACGCCGAGCTCCACCGCCATCAGGGCCGCAAGCTGGGCGACCTCGAGCGAGTGCACGAGCACGTTCTGCCCGTACGACGTCCGGTAGCGCAGGCGGCCGAGGAGCTTGAGCACCTCCGGGTGGATGTCGGTGATGCCGAGCGAGAAGGCCGCGGCCTCCCCTTCCTCGAACAGCTTCTGGTCGAGTTCCTGGCGCACCTTCTCGACCAGCTCCTCGATGCGGGCCGGGTGAATGCGGCCGTCCTGCATGAGGCGCTCGAGGGAGATGCGGGCGATCTCGCGGCGGATCGGGTCGAAGCCGGAAAGGATGACCGCTTCCGGGGTGTCGTCGACGATCAGGTCGACGCCCGTGGCCAGCTCGAGCGCGCGGATGTTGCGCCCCTCGCGGCCGATAATGCGCCCCTTCATGTCTTCGCTCGGGAGGTCGACGACCGAAACGGTGTTCTCGGCGACGTAGTCCGAGGCCATGCGCTGGATGGCCATGCCGAGAATCTTCTTCGCCTTCTGGTTTCCGAGCTCGGTGGCTTCGCTCTCGATGCGCTTGATGATGTTGGCGGCGTCGAGCTTCGCCTCGTTCTCGATCCCGCGGATCAGCTCGCGCTTGGCCTCGTCCATGGTCAGGCCGGCGACCTGCTCCAGGCGGTGCCGCTGGGCCTCGATCAGCTCGTCGAGCTCGGTTTCCTTCGCCTCGACGCGCTTCTCGCGGTCGTTGAGGCTCCGGTCGCGCTTCTCGACCTCGGCGATCCGGCTGTCGATCTGCTGGGTCTTCTTGTCGAGACCCTCTTCCTTCTGCTGCAGCCGCCGCTCGACGGACTTGATCTCGTCCTGGCGCTGCTGCGCCTTCTTGTCGAAGTCCGAGCGCATCTGGAGGAGCTTCTCTTTCGCCTCCAGGTCGGCTTCTTTGACGCGCGCCGCGGACTGTTTGTTGGCGTCGTCGACGATCCGCTCGGCAGTCCGGCGGGACTCCTCGATCTGCGCCTCGGCGCGCTTCCGGTAAATGGCGGCCCAAGCCAGGGCCAGGGCAACGGCGAGGACGATTCCTACGCCGATTGCAATCAGTACTTGAACGATATCCAACCCGCACCTCCACGTGGGAGGCCCGAGCGATCGGGGAGGAAAATTCCGGAGTACCCCGCCTGAGCCGTGTGGGTGATTCTTACCTGAACCTGTACGAGACAGGTGGGCGCCCTACTTGTGCCGTTTAGGCTACCTTCTGAGCTCCCAGATCGGGACGAAGGCATGCTCGCGACCCAAGACGCGGGCTAACCCGGGATAAGAAGTACGGTTCAAGTGTTAGATCGTGCATCACGAACTCTGCAGGGGACTCCGAAAAGACTGCTAACGACAACCAGTTGCTCAGCTGATTACCTCGCTGAGCCGATCTGATATTTCCTCCGTTTTCTCGATCCAGATTCCCGCGGCAGTGTCCCGCTGGCGCCTGAACCTCGAAAACTCGTCGGCTATGTTCAAAGCCGCCAGGATAGCGATTTTCATCGGGTCGACGGTCGCAACCTGCGCCGCAACCTCCCGCATCCTGGAATCGACAAACCGCGCAAGCTCCGCTAAATAATCAGGATCCCCGTCTCCGCGAACGTTGTATGACTGGCCGAAGATCTCGACGACCGTCGAGTCATGTTTGGCGTCCATCGGAAAAAGTTACCTGAAACCGCGACGGATTATAGCAGGTCGGAATGCCGGGCGGTGGGCTCATGGAACCTATGGGACTCACAGGACCAATGGGACTTATGGGACTCATGGGTCCTATCGGTCCCATGCGTCCCATCGGTCTCATTTCTCTGCGGTTACTCCGCTCCGCTGAAGGTTACACCGGGCCGCCAGTCGATGACCGTCGGGCCGCCGGTGCAGACCCAGGCGACCGCGCTCAGGTTGGGCTGAAGCTCACCCTTCTTGCGCTCGACTTTCGCCCAGTCCTTCTTCGTAAATGGCTGGCCTTCGAGAAGATAGAACCGGGAGGGGTCGTCGGTCCCCGGGTGGACGACGGTCAGCGTCTCGACCGTGTCGGCGCTCGTGTCCATGACCAGGACGGTCTTTCCCTTCGTCCGGCTGTAGCGGGCGATCCGGCCGGCGTAGGAGGTGAGCTGGTTGCGGTCGCACTGGATGGCGTCGGGAGGAGCGAGGCGGCCTCCGCCTGACGCAGGGGCAGGCGCCGGCTCGGGAGCCGGCTTCGACTCCTCGAAATGCACCGTCCGCTCTTCCTCGACCGGGAACCCGGCGTCTTTCCAGGCCGGATAGCCGCCGTGGAGGACGGCCACGCGCTGGAAGCCATGCTCGTTGGCGAGCTTCATGGCCCCTTCGAGGCTGGTCTCCTCCGCCTTGCAGGTGCAGTAGGTGACGATGAGCTTGTCCTGGGGAAGCTTTCCGAACTGCTGGTCGACCCGGCCCAGCGGGAGCCAGACCGCGCCCGGAATGTGCCCGTAGCGCCAGGGGACGCTGCCGCGGACGTCGACAGCGACGGCGTCGCCTTTCTCGATGAGCGCCCGGAGCTCGGCGGCGGTGACGCGCTGGACGTCGGCTTTTGTGGCGAGAGTAGCGGCGAGGATCAGTGAGAGGATCATCATGAAATGAAAGAGGCGGGCCCGAAAGCCCGCCTCGGGATTCTAACGTCGTTTGCCTGGATTACTTGCCGGCGCGGTACGAAGCCCACATGGAGTTCGCACGCGACGACTGGCCGGCAGTGTACTTGTACATGCAGTAGTCGTCGGTGTAGTCCATGAAGTTCTCGATCGGGTCGAGACCGGCGGCGTTCGGGCCGTTCTTGCACGAATCGCGGCCCGTCGGGCAGCCCCAGGCCGCCGACTTCTCGGCCGGGGTGTCGCTCACGTAGTCGCCGCTGCCGTTGCAGCCGCCCTGGAACGTGTGATACAGGCCGACCCAGTGGCCGACTTCGTGCGTACCGGTGTCGCCTTCGTTGTACGGGGAGAACGAGCCGCCCGGAAGCGTGCGCCAGTCGCAGACCACGCCGTCCTTCTTCGGAGCGCTGGAGTAGCTGGACGGGAACGTGGCCCATCCCAGCTCGCCGGTGCTCGGCTGGTTCGTGTAGAAGTTCAGGTCGTCCGCCGTGCCCTGGCGGAGCGCGTTCTTCATCGAGGTCTCGGCAGTCGAGCCGTAGCCGGCGCCGAAGTACGTGTTGTTCGCGGTGCGGGTGGTGCCGGCGAGGACGAACACGAACTCAGTGTTCACGCCACCGGTCAGGCCGCCGAACGCGTCGTTGAGGACGTCGATCTGGTCGGCGATCCGCGCGTCGGTGATGTTGCCGGTGCCGGAGGTGTTGGTGATGACGTGGAAATAGACGTTGACCGTCTTCACGGCATTCGTCTCGAGGCCGCGTCCGCTCTGCTTGAGCGAGTCGAGGATCTGCTCGGTATAGGCTTCGATCGCATCCGCTTCTACTGCAGACGGATGGTGCGTGGCGCAACCGCGGGGGTCGAGGGTTTTCTCGCCTTTGGCAACGTAACCGCCGAATTCGGCATCCTGCGCGAACGCTCCGAGGGACACAACCAGGGTAAGGGCAACGATGAGGCAACGACGCATCTACTGTTCTCCTGTAAGGTCGATTGTTTTACCTGGGGTTAGTCGCAGACCGCGACCAGCTTGTGTTGCTTGTGCCTCGCTATAGAGCGACGACGGTGCCACGCGCCGCGTGGACGTAAGTTGTTGATTCTATTGGAGGGCGTATGGAGCATGTTGGGTCAACGACTGAGCCTGTGCTCAGGACTTGAACCATGTACTTGACCCATCCAGCGTCGCAGTGGTCAGTTTTGGAGAAGCTTCAGGCAACGTTTCGATCGGCCACTGACAATCTTCCTGCGCACGCATGCAGTGCATGATCTCCCCACGTTGACTTACGCCTGCTTACCGCCGTAAGTTACGTGTGTGACCGCAACCGCGCGCTCCTTCGACTTTCAGGTTCCTCTCCTCGATCTGAGACCGGCGGCGCGTCTTCGTCCCATCCTCGTTCCCGATCTACATCCTGTAGAGAACCCCGTCCGCGAGGACTTCCAGCGCCTCCGGGAATCGCTCCAGGGCACTGCCGCGGCGAAACTGACCAACGCCACGGAGCTGATGCGCGCCCTGGAGAAGACCCGGCGCGACGAGTCGATCCCCACCACTCTCACCCCGTTCGACCAGCTCCTCGGCGGCGGCCTGCCGCGCGGCAAGATGGTCGAGCTGACCGGCCGCCGCGGCCTCGGCCGCTTCTCGATCGTCCTCTCCGCCCTCGCCGCCGCCACCAGCATGGGCGAGGCGGCGGTGCTGATCGACCTCGGCGATCACCTCGATCCCCAGCTCGCCGAGGCGAACGGCGTCGACCTGCAGCGCGTCCTCTGGGTCCGCCCGAAGACGCTCAAGCAGGCCGTGATGAGCGCCGAGATGCTCGCCGCCACCGGCTTCCAGCTCCTCGTCCTCGACGCCGGCCGCTACCCCGTCCGCGGCCGCCGCGTCCCCGACGCCGCCTGGGTACGCCTCGCCCGCTCCGCCGAAGCCCACGGCACCGCCATGCTCCTCTCCACCCCTTACCCGATCACCGGCACCACCTCCGAAGCCGTAGTCTTAGCGGAAAAGTCGCGCGTCCGCTGGCTCGGCGGCGGGTTATCACCGCGCGTCCTCGCCGGCGCGACCACCGAACTGCGCCTGGAAAAGCACCGCCACCGGAAGCCGGGAGCGCACGCGACGCTGACGCTGCAGGTGATGCCGTGAGAGAGAGGGCTGAGGGCCGAGGGCCGAGGGCTGAGGGGGTTTCACCTCGGCTTCCCACTCTCTGTTCCATTCCCTCGGCCCTCGGCCCTCGGCCCTCAGCCCTCTCCCCATGACCCGCATCGCCTGCCTCCACGTCCCCATGTTCCCTCTCGCGGCGCGGCTGCGCAGCGAGCCGGACCTGCTCAACGAGGCCGTGGCCATCATCGACGGCAGCGGGAGCGCGGGGCACATCGTCGCGGCCACGCGGCGGGCGCGCTCGAAGGGGATCACCCAGGGGATGTCGCTCGCCCAAGCGCGCTCGATCCTGCCGAAGCTGATCGCCCGCGTGCGCGACACCGAATGCGAGCGCACCGCGCAGGAAGCGCTCGTCGAAGTCGCCGAGACCCTCTCGCCGCGCGTCGAGGATGCCGCCGAGGGGCTCGTGTTCCTCGACGTCACCGGCATGGAGCGCCACTTCCCCTCCGAGACCGACCTCGGCAAGTCCGCCATCCGCGCCGCCGACAACATCGGCCTCCCGGCGCGCTGCGGCATCGCCGCGAGCAAGCTCGCCGCGCGCGTCGCCGCAGAGCTGCCAAAGTCGCCGACCGTCGTCGAAGCAGGCAAGGAGGCCGAGTTCCTCGCCCCCCTGCCCCTCGGCCGCCTCACGCCGGAGCTCGACGCGTCGACGACACTGCAGCGCTGGGGCCTCGCCTCCATCGGCGACCTGGCCAGTCTGCCGGAGTCCGAAGTAGCGGCCCGTCTCGGCGCGACCGGACGCGAGCTCCACTACGCCGCCCGCGGCATCGATCCCCGTCCGCTGATTCCGCGCGCACTGCCGCAGGAGTTCCGCGAAGGGATGGAGCTCGAATGGCCGCTGGTCGCGCTCGACCCCTTCCTCTTCATCGCCAGCGCGGCGCTCGACCGGCTGTCGAAGCGGATGGAGATCCAGGGCTTCGCCTGCAAACGCCTCGAGTTGACGATGAACCTCGAGCCGGACGGCTTCCACTCGCGCGCCATCGACCTCCCCGCGCCGACGCGCGACGTGAAGACGATGCTCACCCTCCTCCGCCTCGACCTCGAAAAGACCCCGCCCGGCGCCCCGGTCGTCGGCTTCTCCCTCGTCGCCCACCCCGACCGCCCGCGCCGCGCCCAACTCTCCCTCTTCGGCCCCGCCGCCCTCTCTCCCGAGAAACTCGCGACGACGATCGCGAGACTCATCTCCATGCTCGGCGAAGAAAACGTCGGCATGCCGGTGACCGTCGACAACCACCTCCCCGACCGCTACGCCCTCGGCGACTTCACCCCACCCCCGCCCCCCGACCTCAAACGCACCCCCCGCAAGGCCGCCAGCCTACTGGCCGTCCGCGTCTTCCGCCCCCCCGTCCCGGTCGAAGTGATCACCCGCGAAGCCGACGGCGAGACCCACATCGAATCGATCGAAGGAGAAGGCGACGTAGCCGGCACCGTCCGCGCCTCCTCCGGCCCCTGGCACGTCGAACACGCCTGGTGGAGCGGCACCCCCGCCGACCGCGCGTACTTTGACGTGGAGATGATGCGCGGCGGCGCGTACCGCGTGTACCGGGAGGGAGGGGTGAAGGAGTGGTTCGTGGAGGGGGAGTATTCGTAAGGAATCGGCCGTCGACCCTACACGGCAACTTTCTCGACAAACGAATGCGGCTCCGGCACGTGCTCGCCATTCTCGCGCAAGCTCTCGATGTGTAGTTCCATCGCCTCTCGGATGAGCTGCATCGCTTCGTCCTTTGTCTCGCCAACAGCGACGCATCCAGGCAAGTCCGGCACATAAGCGCCGAATGAGGTATCCCCTTCCTCGACAATCACGAGATATTCCATATGGCCTTCGCTCACTTTTTCTGTAACCCGGCCTGCTTCCGGATGCTTCCGAGAGTGCCGATCGGAACATCGACGCTCAACTTGCCCGCCACCGTGACGGTTCCGGGCTTCGAGGGATGCCGGAACTGGCGGTGACTGCCATGCGTGCGAACGAGACGCCACCCGTCGGCCTCCAACTCGGCAATCACATCGCGCACCTTCACAACACGCAGAGTATGCCGAACGTCGACCGCCCCGGTCTACGGCTGCAAGCCGGCGGACCGCTCTCGCGCTGGATCAGCCGAATGTGGAGCGGACTTTTAGTCCGCTCCGGGGCTCCGGACTAAAAGTCCGGGCCACATATGGCGATGGGTTACGAGCGGCCGGTCTCGCCGATATCCTCGTCCGTCACCATCTCCTTTACCAGCACGCCGTCGCGTACATAAACGATCGGAGTGCCGGTCTGCCGCGCGATCTCACGCGCACGCTTTGCTGCACGCGCCAGAGCGCGCGGGACGGCTTGCATGTCGGCATCCGGAAGTTTCGATTCGAAGCCGACCCTCAGGGGTTCCTCCTCTTTCTCCCGGCCGTCGGCTTCGTAGGTCACCATCTCCTCGACCAGCACGCCGTCGCGGACGTAAACGATCGGAGTTCCCGTCTGCCGCGCGATCTCACGTGCGCGCTTTGCTGCCCGGAGCAGGGCGCGAGGCGCGGCCTGCATGTCGGCGTCCGGAAGGTTCGATTTGAGATCGTCAGGCAGGTCCGTTTCTTCGTCAACCAGATCCGGAGGCTTCTTGCGCGTGCTCATTTCCCTACTCTACCCACCGTATCTTCCTGAAACCACCCCCGAGAGCAACCCGCCGAAATCGCCCACAAACCGTAGGAACTTGAAAGTTCCTTAGCGCAGGGTTGTTGAATGGTCCGGAACCATGGCCGGCCGCTCTCCTACGCGCGATCTCGATGCGCTCTCCATCACGCACAACCCTCCGGGGGCGCAGAAGGAGAAGGTGAAGGAGCGCGTAGGGACGGTGCCGCTTTCGGGTGAGTATGACCATACGCCGTTCGTCCCGGAGAAGTGGGGCGGGACGTACAAAGAGGAGGCTCCGGAGGAGCCGACGCGGCCGAAGAGAGCGAAGAAGCCGAACCGGCCGTACGCCGAATTGCGGGCCGCCTCGTCCTTCTCGTTCCTGAATGGGGCGTCACTCCCCGAGGATCTCATGCACTTCGCCGCGGAGAAGGACGTGGCAGCGATGGCGCTCATCGACAAGAACGGGGTCTACGGTGCGCCGCGGTTTTACGGAGCGGCGAAGAAGAACGGGATCAAGGCACTGGTCGGAGCGGAAGTCGTGCTCGATCCGACGGAGAAGGGGCTTCGCGTCGCGGCGCCGCAGCGGGAGACGCGGCTGACGCTGCTGGTCGACAACCGCACCGGGTACAAGAACCTCTGCCGTCTCCTCACGGCCGGCGCGCTCGCGCATCCGAAGGGGGAAGCGAAGTACACGTGGGAGCTGATCGCGCAGTACAACCAGGGGCTGCGCTGCCTGACCGGAGGCGACGAGGGGCCGCTCGCCGATGTTGCGCACGCCGAGGAGGCACTGCACAAGATCAGTGGCATCTTCAGCGGGCGCACGCACGTGGAGCTGCAGCGCCATCACCGGCGCGACGAGGAGCACCGCAACATCGCCCTGGTCGATCTCGCCCGCCGCCTGAAGCTGCCGCTCGTGGCGACGAACGGCGTCCGTTACGCGCGCCCGCAGGACAAGGAGCTGCACGACATCCTCACCTGCATCCGCCACGGCCGGAACGTCGACACGGCCGGCCGGCTCCTCGGCGTGAACCGGGAGCGCTTCATCAAAAGTGCGGACGAGATGGCGTCGCTGTTCCGCGACCTCCCTGAGGCCATCGACGGGGCGTGGGAGCTCGCGCAGACGCTCGACTTCACCCTCGCCGACCTCGGCTACCAGTTCCCCGATTACCCGCTGCCGCCCGGCGAGACGAACAACTCCTTCCTCCGCAAGATGACCTGGAACGCCGCCACGGTGCGCTTCCGGCCGCTCGACGCGAAAGCCCAGGCGCAGATCGAGAAGGAGCTGAACATGATCGAGAAGCTCGATCTGGCCGGCTACTTCCTCATCGTCTGGGACATCGTCCAGTTCTGCCAGCGCGAGAAGATCCTGGTGCAGGGGCGCGGCTCGGCGGCCAACAGCGCGGTCTGCTACGCGCTCAGCATCACCGCCGTCGACCCGGTGAAGATGGACCTGCTGTTCGAGCGCTTTCTCTCCGAGGAGCGCGGCGAGTGGCCGGACATCGACCTCGACCTCCCCTCCGGCAGCCAGCGCGAGAAAGTCATCCAGCACGTCTACGCCAAGTACGGCAAGCACGGCGCGGCCATGACCGCCAACGTCATCACCTACCGCGACCGCTCCGCCGCGCGCGAGGTCGGCAAGGCGCTCGGCTTCTCCCTCGAACAGGCCGACAAGCTCTCCAAGACCGTCAGCACCTGGAACTTCGGCGAGATCCGCGAAAAGGTGGAGAGCCTCCCCGAACAACTCGCGCAGGCCGGCTTCGACGGGGAGGACCTGCGCGTCCAGCACTTCATGCGTCTCTACATGCAGATCCAGAATCTGCCGCGCCACCTCGGACAGCACTCCGGCGGGATGGTGCTGGCGAAGGGACGTCTCGACGAGGTGGTGCCGCTCGAGCCGGCGTCGATGCCGGGCCGCGTGGTCATCCAGTGGGACAAGGAGGACTGCGCCGATCTCGGCCTGATCAAGGTCGACCTCCTCGGCCTCGGCATGCTCGCGGCCATCGAGGAGGTGATCCCCCTCATCCGCCGCTGCGAGGGGGTGGAAGTCGATCTCGCCCACCTGCCGCAGGACGACCCGCTCGTCTACAAGATGCTCAACCAGGCCGACACTATCGGCCTGTTTCAGGTGGAGAGCCGCGCGCAGATGGCCACGCTGCCGCGCAACGCGCCGAAGTGCTTCTACGACATCGTCGTGCAGGTGGCCATCGTCCGCCCCGGGCCGATCGTCGGCGGCATGGTCAAACCGTTCTTCGACCGCCGCCAGGGGAAGCTGCCGATCGAATATCCGCATCCCTGTCTCGAGCCGATCCTCAAGCGGACCCTCGGCGTGCCGCTCTTCCAGGAGCAGCTCCTGCGCGTCGCCATGGTGGCGGCGAACTTCACCGGCGGCGAAGCCGAGGAGCTCCGCCGGGCCATGGGCTTCAAGCGCTCCATGGAGCGGATGCAGGACATCGAACGTCGCCTGCGCGACGGGATGACCCAGAACGGCATCTCCCCCGAGGCGCAGGACCAGATCGTCAAATCGATCACCTCCTTCGCCCTCTACGGCTTCCCGGAATCGCACGCCGCCAGCTTCGCCCTCATCGCCTACGCCAGCGCGTATATCAAGGCCCGCCACCCGGCCGCGTTCTACATCGCCCTCCTCAACGCCTGGCCGATGGGCTTCTACCATCCGGCTACGCTGGTCAAGGACGCACAGCGCCACAAGATCAAAGTCCTGCCGGTCGACGTGAACAAATCCGGCTGGAACTGCCGCTGGGAAGAGGGTGCCGTACGGCTCGGCTTCAAGTTCGTGAGAGGACTGCGCGCCGAGTCCGGATTGCGCGTCGAAGCCGCCCAGCCATATGCGTCCACGGACGACCTCGCCCGCCGCGCGCGGTTACGCGACGACCAACTGACCAAGCTCGCCTACGCCGGCGCACTCACCTCCTTTGGCATGACCCGAAGAGCGGCGCTCTGGCAGGCCTCCTACGCGGCGAAAGATGCCGGAGAGCTCTTCGAGCGCAACGACGACGCGGCGACCGCTTCCCCTCTCCCCGAAATGACCCCGACCCAGGACACCATGGCCGACTACACCGCCATGGAGCTCACCACCGGCCGCCACCTCCTCGAACACTTCCGTCCCCAGCTTCGCAAAGACGGCGTCCTCACCGCCGAGGAGCTCAAGCACGTCCCGAACGGCAGCCGCGTCGCCACGGCCGGAGCCATCATCGTCCGCCAACGCCCCGGCACCGCCAAAGGCTTCGTCTTCCTCACCCTCGAAGACGAGACCGGCCTGTCGCAAGCCATCGTCACGCCGCAACTCTTCGCGGAAGAACGGGCCACGATCGTCGGCAACTCAGGGTTGATCGTCGAGGGGATCGTGCAGAACCAGGACGGACAGGCGTCCATCAGGGCGGAGAAGTTCTGGCCGCTGTCGGGGGTGCATGACGTGCAGAGTTATGACTTTCACTGAGGGACGGTTTACTCCACGCTCGGGCCGCCCTCCGTGGCTCCCACGAGTTCCCGAAACCACGCCTCATCGCGAACGGCGGCGAGATCAGGATCGGCCAGCATGTGCTCTCGATCCGGCAGTTTTCCATGCTCCTTCGCGTGCAAAAGCCACTTCCTACATTCTTCCGCGTCACCGCGAATGCCGGCGACGCAAGCGAGATTGTAGGAACCTTCCCCGGGGACGATTTCGTTGGCCAAAGAGCATTTCTCCACGGCCGCCGATAGCAGGTCTTCTTTGCGTTCTGCGGAAGCATTCGACGCTTGCACCATGAGTGCGACTCCCCAGTTGTTCAGTACCCGGTGATCGTCCGGTTCGATCTGCACCGCCGCGGCGTACTTTTCATATGCAGCACGCCACAGGCCCTCTGCTTCCTCGCCGCTCTTCGTCTTCGCCTGTTCATCGAGAGCGTTTCCCCAGTTGTTCAGCGTCTCGTGGTCGTCCGGTTTGATCTGAACCGCCGCCGCGTACTTTTCACACGCTGCGTTCCACAACACATCCGCTTCCTCACCGCTCTTCGTCTTCGCTTGGTGAGCGAGAGTGGTCCCCCAGTTATACAACGCCACATACATATCCGGTCTAATCTGCAGGGCAGCCGCGTATTTCTCTATAGCCTCCTTCCAGAGCGGATCGACGTTTTCCGAGTCCGCAGCACGCGCTTGCTTGGCCAAAGCAATTCCTTGTTCAATCAACGCCCAGGCAGCCGCGTCGCGTAGTTCTTCAGACAGATCCTCCGTCTTCCGGAACAGGTCGAGCACTTCGTCATACTTGCCTGAGAAGAGCAGTGTGTTCGCATCAAGTGCGTCCGCCTGCAGATCCCCTACTACCGGCTGGGAGGCATCGCCGGTCTCGAATTGATCGATGGCGGCGCGTATCCTGGTGCGGGCCGCTTCCCTGAGATCAACGGTGGACTGACCAATGGTGAATGGTGCGAGAAGATCCGTCATCTTGAGCAGATGCGAAAATGGTTTCGCGATCAGCCCGGGCGGAAAGCAGTCGAGCCGCCGCGCCAGTTCGACGAAGAAGCTGTCGGCGTCGTAGCCGCGGACGTAGAAGGCGTACTTGCCGTCTTGCAGCAGCCGCGTGCGGACATGATCCGCGGGATCGGCGTTCCTGAATCCGATCCAATAGAGGTTGTAGCCGAAGCTCGTGACTTCGGCGAGATGATCGAAGACGGGATCGTTCTCGCCGCTGTAGCCGCAGACCATCCAGACGCGGCCGCGGCCCGCATCGTCGAATACCGGGGCGACGGCGGTCTTATGTCTCGCGACCTCTTCTTCTGTATGGAGCGTCACGAATCCGGCCCGCTGCCCGTGCAGGTAGAACACGGCTGGCTCGTGGACACGATCGGCCTTGAAAGTTTGCGACGCGGCGAGATCGTAGACCGCTGGAAAGACGCCGACCATAGCGCAAGCCCTCACAACGAGGGGATCGAAGTTCGTGGTGAGGATGCGGCTGACGTATCCCTCTTTCATCAATTGGGCGATGGCCATGTGGGCCCAGTTGATCTTCGCTTTGTCGATGTGGGGACCGATGACGTCCTGCCTTTCGTTCGGCGCGAGCTCTCCCATACATGCCGGATAGGTCTTCTTCACCAAGTGCTGTAGGCGGGAGCCGTGTTTCCCCGCGATTTCTTCGACGAAGCCCGCGGCCAGCGGGATCCCGGCGCTATAGGAACAGCCGGCGCCGATCAGCAGCGAGGCTCCCCGTCCCCGGTCCTTCGCAGCACGAAGGGTGTTCACGATGTCGTCAAGGTTTCGTTCGGGCGAGGGCATGCCCTTCATTATCGCAGGCGGTCGGCCGTAACGAAGGGCGCCGAATGCTGACATTCCAACACTCCATGTTCGGCGGTGCGCGCTGTAAGGTCCTTCGGCTTCGCAATCTGTAGGGCGAGAGCGTGCCGAGTTCGCGACGGCTTCTGAGATAACTCGGCTACCGGTAACTTTGTTGTCATCCTGATGAGGTTGCGAAGAAATCGAGCATCTTCATTTGTAAGTAGCGAGCTACCGCAGCCGCCGTAGGCGGCGGAAGATCTGTAGGCCCGCCCTTCAGGGCGGGTATCGTGCGGCCCCACGAAGGCGAGTCCGCGAAGCGGGCGATAGAACAGAGGTCACGCGCAACCCTCTGCTGCCGCCCGCTTCGCGGACTTGCCTTGTCTCCTCGACCTTACCCGGCCTAAAGGCCGGGTCTACAGATCTTTCGCCGCCTACGGCGGCTGCGGCGGACCGCTCTTGCGAGGCTTCAAAGGCGATTTCTTCACAGCCTGGGCCGCAGGAACTTCCCCGCGAAGCGGAGGGTGTGACGGCGAAAGGATCTTCCAGTGGGCAGCCTTCGAGCAGCCGGTCCGGGGGAAGGTCCTTCGCCGTCATGCTTCAGGCCCGTGGGAAGGTCTCTGCGGCTCAGGATGACATCCTTGTTTCTCTTGATCCCGATCGACGTGCGTGTCGTGAACAGTCTCAGAATGATGAAAGGCCTCCGGCGGACGGGCCGGCCCGCTCCATGTGTTTTCGCCCGAACCGCGTTCGAACGACAAGCGTGCGTTCAGGCTGGGCCAACAAACGCCGCGGGCCGGGCCCGCCCGCCGGAGGCCTCCCGTCGTCCCCTCTAGCCCTGGAACCGCTCCCCGATCAACCGCAGCGACTCCTTGAGCAGCGCCGCGTTCTGCGGCTTGTTCGTCCAGGTCGAGCGGCCGGAGGGGTGTG
This sequence comes from Thermoanaerobaculia bacterium, assembly GCA_035629865.1. Taxonomy (GTDB): domain Bacteria; phylum Acidobacteriota; class Thermoanaerobaculia; order Gp7-AA8; family Gp7-AA8; genus QHVT01. The sequence goes on from DASPHC010000174.1 coordinate 53,758, forward strand.
GGAGGACGATCACCTCGCAGGTGTGGCCGGATCGGGTGAGGTAGTGGGTGCGGCCGACCACGGCGGCGAGCTCGGAGATGCCGAGGAGGGTTTTGGCGGCCAATGTGCCGACGGCGATGACGAGTTTGGGGCGGAGGAGGCGGAGCTCGCGGTCGAGGTGGACGGCGCATCGTGCGATCTCGGTGGCGTCAGGGACGCGGTCGCCGCCGGCTTTCGGGTCGCGGCCGGGGAAGCAGCGGATGACGGCTCCGATGTGGACGCGCTTGCGGAACTCGGCCTCGGCGATGCCGAGGTGCTGCTCGAACCAGGAGAAGAGCCGCTTGCCGGCCGTGTAGGCGAAGGGGCGGCCGAAATCCTCCTCGCGCGGGCCGGGGGCCTGGCCGACGAGCAGGATGCGGGCGTCGGGGACGCCGCCGGTGACCGGCCGGCCGGCGACGGTGGGACAGGCGCGGCAGGCGAAGAGCGCCGTCAGGTGGGCTGCAAAGTCAGGGTTCATACGTTACGATCACGATCGAACAATGAGGCGCCTCGGATTCGTCCTCCTTCTCCTATTCCCCCTTACCGCCACCGCCTGGACTCGCGCCTCCGACCAGCGGATCGCGGCGAAGGGGGCCGCGCTCGCGCCGCCCGACCTGCGGATGCTGATCGAGAAGTTCGAGGCGGATTACCAGCGCGGACTGGAGCGGGCGCAGGCGGATGAAGGATCGGAGTCGCACCACTACTTCGTCCTTTCCCGCCAGGGGCGCCTGCGCGAGCGGATCGAGCGGGAGACCCGCGCGGCCATCGACGCCATCCGCAAGGGCGATCCGATGGCGAACGTCGTCGAGCGCCTCGGTGGTCTCGTCCATCTCATCGCCGACGCCAACAATCCGTTCCACGTCGCGAACGACAACGCACGCCTCAGCCTCTCGAAGAACGACTACGAACAGTACTTCGAGCGGCGGCTGGCGAAGTTCCCCACCGTCTTCTACGGCCTCGACCCGAACTTCCGGCTCGCGGCGTACCTCGACAAGACCTTCGCCCGCTCGGCGCGCTTCTACCCGCTCGTCGCCGAGGAGTACTTTCGGGGCGGGGAACGGCGGACGTCGGCGGCGTTCGACGACCGCTCCACCGCGTTCGGCATCGCCTCGATCAGCTACTCACGCTCGGTGACGGACGTGGTCAACCTCTACTACTACATCTGGAAGGAAGCCGGCGGCGACGTCCGTGCGGCGGCCGTCATGCGTGACGGCAACCTGTTGTTGAATGCAAATTGAACGTGCCATCCTCTCCGTTTCCGACAAGACCGGCATCGTCGACCTCGCCCGCGCCCTCGAAGCGAAGGGGGTCGAGATCCTCTCCACCGGCGGCACCGCCAAGCACCTGACCGACGCCGGCGTGGCGGTCACGCCGATCTCGAAATGGTCGGGCGCCCCGGAGATCCTCGGCGGGCGCGTGAAGACCCTCACGCCGAAGGTCTTCGGCGCGATCCTCCACGACCGCGCGAACGCCGACCATGTCGCCGACGTCGAGCGGCTGTCGATCCCGCGCGTCGACCTGGTGGTGGTGAACCTCTATCCCTTCGAGACGACGATTGCGAAGGAAGGGGTCACGGTCGAAGAGGCGATCGAGCAGATCGACATCGGCGGTCCGTCGATGCTCCGGGCGTCGGCGAAGAATCACCGGCACGTGGTGGTGCTCTGCGATCCGGCGATGTATGGCGACTTCCTCGCGGAGCTGGAGCAGGGCGAGGTCAGCGAGGCGTTCCGCTATCGCTGCGCCGTGAAGGTGTTCGAGAAGACGAGCGCCTATGACACCGCCATCGCTGCGTATCTCGGCCGTGGCAATCGTCTGACCCTCAGCCTGGAGAAGTTCCAGGATCTCCGCTACGGCGAGAACCCGCACCAGACCGCCGGCTTCTATGTCC
>DASPHC010000175.1:0-14043 GCA_035629865.1 Thermoanaerobaculia bacterium
TACATCGAGGGGCGCGAGATCTACGCCGCCGTCCTCGGCAACGACAAGCCGGAAGCGCTGCCGCTGATCGAGCTCGATCTCTCGAAGCTCCCCGACGGCATGCCTCACATCGCGGGCTACGAGGTGAAATTCGACGTCACCACCGAGGCGTACAAAGTGACCAAATCCGCGCCGGTGAAGAACCTGGACGAAGAGACCACCACGCGTATCCACCAAGCCGCCGTGACCGCCTTCCGCGCCCTCAAGCTCCGCGACTACGGCCGCCTCGACCTCCGCCTCGCCGAAAACGGCAAGATCTACGTCATCGAAGCCAACCCCAACCCCTGGCTCGACCCCGCCGCCGAATTCTCCATGGCCGCCATGGAGAGCGGCCGAAGCTACACGGAGATGATCGGCGAGATCGTGGAGGAGGCGGCCAGAAGGAAGAGATGAGCGATGAGCGATGAGAGATGAACGTCAGCTCACCAGTTCATCTCTCATCTCTCATCGCTCATCGTTGTACTTTCTGAGCCCGTGCCGCAGCACTTCCACCGCCCGCTTCAGCGCTTCCACGTTCAGCACATACGCGAGGCGCACTTCGCTCTTGCCGAGCGGCGAGGCGTAGAACCCGCTGGCCGGGGCGAGCATCACCGTCGCTCCTTCGTGCTCAAAGTCGGACAGCAGCCAGCGCGCGAAGTCGTCGGTGTCTTTCACCGGCAGCCGCGGCATGCAGTAGAACGCTCCCTCGGGGTGACTGAGCTCGACGCCCGGGATGGTCAGCAGCCCTTCGTAGAGGACGTCGCGGCGGCGGCGATATTCGTCGACGATGTCCTTCATGTACTCGTCCCCGAGGGACTCGGCGCCGATGGCGATGAACTGCGCCAGTCCGGGCGGCGACAGCCGTCCCTGCGCCATCCGCAGGCAGGCGTCGTAGACCTCGGCGTTCCGCGTCACGAGCGACCCGAGGCGGATGCCGCACGCGCTGTAACGCTTGGAGAGGCTGTCGACGACGACCACCAGGTCGTCGGCTCCCGGCAGCTCCAGCGCGCTCATGACCCGCTGGTCGTCGTAGACGAACTCGCGGTAGACCTCGTCGGAGACGAGGAAGAGGCCGTGCTCGCGGCAGAAGCCGGCGATCATCTCCAGCTCCTCGGGAGAGTAGACCGTCCCGGTCGGGTTGCTCGGGTTGCAGATGATCAGGATGCGCGTCCGCGGCGTCAGCGCGCGCTCGAAGACGGCGCGGGCCGGGACGTGAAACCCATCGCGGCCGCGGCTCGTGACCGGGACGATGTTCAGCCCGGCCATCGTCGCGAAGGCGCGGTAGTTCGCGTAGAACGGCTCGACGACCATCACGTCGTCCCCCTCGTTCGCACAGGCGAGGAAGGCGAAGAGGATGGCCTCGCTGCCGCCGGTGGTGGCGAGGATCTGGTTCGGCTCCAGCGACAGGCCGAGACGGCGCTCGTAGTAGCGCTGCAGCGAGCGGAGAAACTCCGGCGTCCCGGTGGACGGCGAATACTCCAGCACCTTCGACTCGATCTGCTTCAGCCGGTCGCGCATGCAGGCCGGCGTCTCGATATCGGGCTGGCCGATGTTCAGGTGAAGGACGTGCGTCCCCCGCGCCTTCGCCGCATCGGCAAAGGGGGCCAGCCTCCGGATCGGAGACGCAGGCATCGCCTGCCCGCGCCGGGACACGCCCGGCGCGGTACGGATTTCCATTTCGTCAACTGACGTCATTACTTCTTCTTGGCACGCCGGATGGCCGGGTGATCCTCATTCTTCTGGGGCTGTGTCTGCTCCGGCAACTGCTTGTCGTCATTGGCGTTCGCATGCAACCGGTCCGGACCGTCCGACTGCGAACGTCCGCCGGTCTTGTAGTAATCCTGGTTCGGGTTCTGTTTGCTCATAAATCCTTCAGATTGCGAAGGAGTTGCCAGAAACGGGAGGGTGCTCCTGAGGAGCGCCGGTCTTCGACCGGCCGGTCCGCCGGCTTTCAGCCGGCAGTCTCTTGGGAGATGCGTCGCGAGAGACTGCCGACCGAAGGTCGGCGGACCGGCCGGTCGAAGACCGGCGCTCCGGTTAGTCGGCGGGAAACAACTGCCGCCTCACGAAATCCAGCACAGTCCCCTGCATGAACCGCAAAGTCACCCGGTTCGTCACCGTATGCTTCGTCTGCGGCAGGAGCATCATCTCGAACGGCCGGTTGAGCTTCTGGAGCTCCTGGGCGAACTGGATGGTGTTCTGGACGTGGACGTTGTCGTCGGTCGTGCCGTGGATCATCAGCAGGTTGCCGTGGAGGTTCTTCGCGTGGAAGCGCGGCGAGCTTTTCACGTACCCTTCCGGGTTGCTCTGCGGCTTCAGCAGCAGGCGCTCGGTATAGATCGAGTCGTACGACCGCCAGTCGGTGACCGGCCCTCCTGCGATGCCGGCCGACCAGGACTTGCTGTGGGTCAGGGCGTGCAGGACCATGAAGCCGCCGTAGCTCCAGCCGTTGATCAGGACCCGGCTGCCGTCGACGTACGGCTGGCTCTTCAGCCACGCCAGGGCGTCCTCGAGGTCGCGCAGCTCGTGCTCGCCGAGGTCCTTGTGGACCGGCCAGGCGGCCTCGGCGCTCTTGCTGCCGGCACTGCGGTTGTCGACGATCCAGACGATCGCCCCCTCGGTGGCTACGAGCTGGTGGAAGAGGCCGCGGGTCCCGTTCGTGTCCCAGTAGTTGCGGACGCGCTGCGCGCGCGGGCCGGCGTAGGTGAACTGGTAGACCGGGTAGCGCTTGGCGGAGTCGAAGTTCGGCGGCTTGATCATCATCGCCTCGAGGACGAAGCCGTCGCGCGCCTTCACCTGCAGGAACTCCGGCCGCGGCAGGTCGTACTCCGCCAGCGCCGGGACGCGGTTCTCCTCGACCACCCGCGTGGTCTTGCCGTCGACCGAATGAACGCGGATCTGGTCAGGCGTCAGGATCTCGCTCCACTTGTCGACGTAGTGCTTCAGCGACGGGCTGAAGGTGGCGTTGTGTACGCCGGCCTGTGAGGAGAGCCGCTCCAGCTTCGTGCCATCGAGGCGGATGCGGTAGACATCCTGCCCGGTGACCGTCCGTTCGGTGCCGGAGAAGAGCAGGTGCTGGCCGTCCACGCCGTGCACCTCGCGCACTTCCCACGGCCCGTTCGTCACCTGCCGGACCAGCGTCCCGTCGGCCCTGTAGTGATACGCGTGCCGGTAGCCGGAGCGCTCGCTCTGCCAGATGAACGACCCGTCCGCGAGCCACACCGGATTGGCGAGCGGGTCCACCCATGCCTTCGTCGTCTCGCGGATGAGCACGCGGCTCGAGCCGCCCATCGGCGCCGTCGCGAGCTCCAGCCAGGTCTGCTCCCGGTTCTGCACCTGGAACGTGAGGGCGTTCGATGCCCAGGCGACGTTGACGATCAGGAATTCGCCCCCTTCCTGATACCGCGCCGTATCGACCTCGGTCCGCTCGCCGCCGGCCGCATCGACGACGAACAGCTTTGCCACCGGATTCGGGTCGCCCGGCTTCGGGTAGTCGTAGACGTTGACGTCGAGCTGATACGGGATGTGGTCGACGACCGTGAACTCCTTCACCTGCCGCTCGTCGAGCTGCAGGAAGGCGATGCGCGACGAGTCGGGGCTCCACCAGTAACCCTTCCAGATGCCGCGGCCGTAGACCTCTTCCTGGTAGATCCAGTCGAGTTTGCCGTTGAGGATCTGGGCGTTGCCGTCGGTGGTCAGCCGCCGCTCCCTCGCGTTGCGGTCGACGACGTAGAGGTCGTTGCCGCGCACGAAGGCGACCTTGGTCCCGTCGGGGCTGAACGTCGCCTCCTCTTCCTCGGCGGTGGTATTCGTCAGGCGGGTGACCGTCCCGGCGGCGATCGCATAGAGGTAGAGGTCATCGGCGACGTTGACGATCGCGGCGGTCTTCTTCCCGTCGAACGCCAGCTCGTCCGACTCCGACCCTTCCTTCGCCCGCTCGGCGGCGACGCCGGCCGCGACAAGCGCCTGCTGCAACTTCGCCCGGTCGAACAGCGGGCGCTCCTTCCCGGCGGTCACGTCGTAGACGCGCCATTCGACGAAATCCCCCTTCGCGTCGGTGCGCGGCCAGACGAACGAGCGGTCGTCGATCCACTCGAAGTCGTCCTGGATGGCGCCGCCGAAGAGGACCCGGGTCTCGGGATCGTAAAGAGCGTCGAAGGTCAGCGGCTTCTTCTGCGCATGCAGAGGTGCGGTGAGCAGGAGGAGGAAGAGGACGAACTTGTTCATAATCCGCAGCGTGAACAGAATTGCCCCCCTCGCTCTTCTCGCTCTCCTCGGAAACAGCGCCGCCGCGCAGCTTTCGCCGAAACCGGCCGACGCGGTCCTCCCCGTGGTCGGCTCGACCCGCGGGCAGTCCAACGCGAACTTCAAGACCGAGCTGCAGATGGCCAACCCGTCCGGCGACGAGATGAGCGGCTGGCTCTACCTCCGCCCGGCCGGCCTCGTGCGCCGTTACGAGATCCCCGCCCACGGGACGCTCTCGTTCGACGACGTGGTCGCGGAGATGGGCGGCACCGGCCTCGGCTCGCTCGACGTCCTGGCCGACCGCAGCGCCGTCCCCACCATCATCGCCCGCGCCTACGACGACCAGCCCGCCGGCACCACCGGCGTCACCGTCCCCGCCGTCCCGATCGACGAAATCCTGATCCGCAACGAGTCCGGCATCCTGATCGCCCCCCGGAACCTCGGCGGACGCTACCGCTTCAACATCGGCGTCCGGGCCATGGAAAACGGCGCCGTGCTCGAGCTCATCACCCGCAACGCCGCCGGCACCCAACGCCACTTCCGCAGCCTCGAGCTGACCGAGAACCAGTTCTTCCAACAGCCGGGAGACACGTTCGCGGGGGTGGCGCTGGCTGGCGGCGACTCGATCGAAGTGCGCTTCACCGCAGGCAGCGCCATCGTCTACGCGACCACGGTGGACAACGCCACGAATGACTCGAGCATTCAGGTGCTGAAAAGATAGGACTTTCTAGGACCTATAGGACCTATAGGAATTCATAGGTCCTATCAGTCCTATAGGTCCCATAGGTCCTATTCGTCCTATCGGTCCCATCACCCCGCCATCAACTGCCTCAACACGAACGGCAGAATCCCGCCGTGCTCGTAGTAATCCACCTCGATCGGGGTATCAATGCGCACCGTCACCAGCACTTCATCGGTCGTCCCGCTCGTGCGGTGAATGCGCAGCGTCGCCTTCTGCCGGGGCTGCAGCACGCCCTCGACCCCGACCACGTCGAAGATCTCCGTGCCGTCGAGCGAGAGAGACAGCGCGTTCGTCCCATCCTCGAACTGCAGCGGGAGGACGCCCATACCGACCAGGTTCGACCGATGGATGCGCTCGAAGCTCTGGGCCACGACCGCGCGGACGCCGAGGAGCTTCGTTCCCTTGGCGGCCCAGTCGCGGGAGCTGCCGGTGCCGTACTCGTGGCCGGCCAGCACCACCAGCGGCGTCCCTGCCTCGGCGTAGCGCATCGCGGCGTCGAAGATCGAGAGACCCTCGCCGGACGGCTGGAGCACCGTCACGCCTCCCTCCACGCCCGGCACCATCAAGTTCTTGATGCGCACGTTCGCGAACGTGCCGCGGGTCATGACCCGGTCGTTGCCGCGGCGCGAGCCGTAGCTGTTGAAGTCCTGGACGTCGACGCCGTTCTCCTGCAGATAGCGGCCGGCCGGTGAGCTCGGCTTGATCGAGCCGGCGGGGCTGATGTGGTCCGTCGTCACCGAGTCGCCGAAGATCGCCAGCGGCCTCGCGCCTTTGATGTCCTTTGCCGCGGTGGCCTGGGCCGGGAGGTCGGCGAAGAACGGCGGCTCCTGGATGTACGTCGAGGTCTCGTCCCACTCGTAGATGCGGCCGGTCGACGACGGGATCTCGTTCCAGAGCGGGTTCTGCTCCTCGAAGTTCGAGTACATCGTCCGGAAGTCTTCCGGCGACAGCGCCTGCGCCAAGACGTCCCGCACCTCGGACAGCGTCGGCCAGATGTCGCGCAGATACACATCCTGCCCATCGGTCCCCTGCCCCAGCGGCTCGTTCACCATGTCGACGTCGATGCGGCCGGCCAGCGCGAACGCCACCACCAGCGGCGGCGACATCAGGAAGTTCGCCTTGATCGACTGGTGCACGCGCGCTTCGAAATTACGGTTGCCGCTCAGCACCGACACGCCGATCAGGTCGTGGCGCGTGATCGCATCCTCGACCCGCGGGTCGAGCGGGCCGGAGTTGCCGATGCAGGTCGTGCAGCCGTAGCCGACCGTGTGGAAGCCGAGCTGGTTCAGGTAGATGTCCAGGCCGGACTTCCGGTAGTACTCGGTGACGACGCGCGAGCCGGGCGCCAGCGACGTCTTCACCACCTTCGGCACGGTGAGCCCGCGCTCGACCGCCTTCTTCGCCAGGAGACCCGCGGCCAGCATCACCGAGGGATTCGAAGTGTTGGTGCAGGACGTGATGGCCGCGATCAGGACATCGCCGTGATGCAGGTTGGTGACGTGCGTCGTGGTGTTCTCCGCGAACGCCACCGCATCCACACGATCCGGCGACGGGCGGTTGTTGACCATCTCGTACTCGGTCAGCTCGCTGGTGTTGCGCGTCTCGTGGCCGGCCGGAACCGTCTCCATCGCCTGCTCGCCGCCGCCGGCCACATGATCCTTCTTCGCCTCGGCGCCGACGATCGTCTTCACCTTCCGCTGGATCTCGCCCGCCGTCTTGCCGTAGCCGTTCGGCGCTTCCGCCTGGAGCATGTTCACGAACGTCGGCTTCAGCACGTCGATCTCAATGCGGTCCTGCGGACGCTTCGGACCGGCCACGCTGGCGCGCACGGTCGAGAGGTCGAGCTCGAGCACCTTCGTGTACGCGACCTCGCCCTTCTTCGGGATGCCGAACATCCCCTGGGCCTTGTAGTAATTGCGGAACGTGTCGATCTGCTCCTGCGTCCGGCCGGTGAGGGCGAGATAGCGGCAGCTCTCCTCGTCGATCGGGAAGTAGCCCATGGTCGCGCCGTACTCCGGCGCCATGTTGGCGATGGTGGCGCGGTCGGCCACCGGCAGCGACTCCGCCCCTTCGCCGAAGTACTCGACGAACTTGCCGACCACCTTCGCGTGCCGCAGGAGCTGGGTGATCGTGAGGACGAGGTCCGTCGCCGTGACCCCTTCCCGGAGCTGCCCGGTGAGATGCACGCCGATGACGTCCGGCGTGAGGAAGTAGACCGGCTGCCCGAGCATCCCCGCCTCCGCCTCGATGCCCCCCACGCCCCACGCCACGATGCCGAGGCCGTTGATCATGGTGGTGTGGGAGTCGGTGCCGACCAGTGAGTCGGGATACCAGACGCCGTCCTTTTCCACGACGCCGCGGGCCAGGTACTCGAGGTTGACCTGGTGGACGATGCCGATGCCGGGAGGGACGACGCGAAAGCCGTTGAAGGCCTGCATCCCCCACTTCAGAAACTGGTAGCGCTGCTGGTTGCGCTTGAACTCGATGTCCATGTTGAGCTGCAGCGCGTCGGGGCGGTTCGAGAAATCGACCTGCACCGAGTGGTCGATCACCAGGTCGACCGGCACCAGCGGCTCGATGATGCTCGGGTCCTTGCCGGCCCGGTCCGCGGCGGAGCGCATGGCCGCGAGGTCGACCAGCAGCGGCACGCCGGTAAAGTCCTGCAGCAGGACGCGCGCGACCATGAACGGGATCTCGTCGGTCCGCTCGCCGCCGCAGTTCCAGTTGGCCAGCGTCCGGACGTCGTTCTCGGTGATCTTCTTCCCGTCGACGTTGCGGAGCACCGACTCGAGCACCACGCGGATGCTGACCGGCAGCCTCGACACCGCCCCGATCCCCGCCTGCTCGAGCTTCGGGAGCGAGTAGAACTGTGCGGTGTTGCCGTTGCCGAGAGTGAAGGAATCGAGGGTTCCGAAGGTGTTGTGAGGCATCTCGGGCGGAGCATATTGGGCGAGGGAGGGAGGGTCAAGGTGAACAGGAGTTTCGTTGGGGCAATAGGACCGATACGACCTATGGGACCTATAGGACGAATGAGACCGATGGGACGAGCGAACCCGTCGTCCCATCGGTCCTATAGGTCCCATAGGTCCTATTCGTCCTATCCCGGGCCTAATACACCACGAACCGGTCAAACCCGTCCTGGTAGAACCGTTCCTGCTGCGGCTCGCGGTAGACCACGCCCGGGTTGTCCAGGTCGTTGCCGGTCTCGGTGAGGAAGAGCACCGACCCATAGCTGCTCGGGAACACGTGTCCCGGGATGCCGCCCAGGCGCGTGCCGGAATAGCCCACCATCACCCGGTCGCCCGTCATCAGCGGCGTGGCGAAGAGATCCCCCAGGGCGAACGTGACGGTCGTATTCGCGTCGACATGGCGCTCCGTCGTCGCGATGCGGTGCCCGTCGGCACTGAAGCGCTCGAAGTACAGCCGCCCGCCCGCGCCGATGGTGCGGATGCCGATCGCGATCCGCGTGTCATTCGTATTGCGGATGCCCACCGTCGCGCTGTCGCCGCGGCTCACGTGATGCCGCCCCAGGACGCCCGCCACGCGGACGCCGACCCGCTTGCCGTTCGGCATCCGGTTCTCGATGATCGCGTCGACCAGCGGCGACGGGTAGCCGATCTTCGGCCGCACCTCGATCGTACCGATGCCGGTCACGCCGAGCGTCGCCATGATGTCGTCGTAGACCAGCGTCTCCTCGCCGCCGACGGCGTATTCGACCGACGGGTCGGTCTCGCTGGCCACCGTCCCGATCGGGCGGAAGTAGACGCGTCCCTGATACAGCTTCGGCAACTGGTCGTACGGCGGGTCGACCGTGCCGTCGTGACGCGGCGGCGGGACCGGGTCATAGCGCGACGGCCCGAGGCCGGTGCCGGCGATGATCAGCGAGGTCGAGTAATCCGAGCCGTTCCGCCCGCGGATCTTCCCGGCAAACGGCACGATGCGCAGCGAGGCCGCGATGGCCAGGTCCTGGTCCGGCTCGACCACGAACAGCACATCGTCCTTGCACGGCTGCCACGACGGATCTTCGCGCTTGAGCGCCGTCACGATCAGCCGGAAGCGGGTCTTGTACGTCACCGCGTGATTGACGTGGTACTGGGTGATCCCGCGTCCCTCGCCGTTGCGCGACTCCGTGTACGGGCCGCCGAAGGTGAAGTCGGGACCGGAGGGCTCGTTGATCCCTTCGATGAGCTCCTCCATGAGGTAGCTGGAGGCGCCCGGAACGCTGTTCCAGGTCACGAGGCGGTCGTCCCCCGACTCGAGCCGGACGATTCCCTCCTCGGAGAGCGTGAGCGTGCATTGCGCCCCGAGCGTGGGGGCGAGGGCGGCGGTCAGCAGCAGGGCGGGCAACAGCACGAGCAGCTTCGTTTTCGTCATGGTCACTGTGTCCTTTCGCCATCTCTCCTTCGCAAGCGGGCCACCATGCCGGGACGGCAGCGGGAGAATCCGCGCATGTCATTGCAAGGCCGTGCGTTAGCCGCGGAATGGGAGGTACGGCTCCGGCACGGGGAAAGCCGAAAGCAGTATGAGATCCCGCACCCTGCGTATGAAAGGTCATACGCACCGGCCGGAATCGGGGCGTGTACATTCGCTCGCGACGTGCGCATCCTGGCCCTCCTCCTCGGTGTCTTCCTGGCGCTCGCCCCGGCGATGCTGGGGGACGAAATCCCCTCGTTCTTCATCGAATCGATCCGCGTGAACGGCGGCTCGCCCGGCTCGCATCGCATCGTCGTCGCCGAGTCGCGCCTGCGGGCCGGCCAGACCTATGACGAGGCCCGGTTGCGCGATGCCACCGCGCGCATCCAGCGTCTGCCGTTCGTCATCTCCGCCGACTTCCGGCTCGCCAAAGGCTCCGAGTTCGGCCGGTACGTCCTGGTGATCGATATCCAGCAGATGAAGCCGTTCTTCGTGCTGGCCGAGAGCACCACCTCCTGGTCCGTCGAAACGACCCGCCTCCCTAACCCGGCCGACGCCGGCGAGGAATTCGTGAGGCAGAACCGCAGCGACAAGATTGCGGCGGGCGCGCGCATGTTCGTCGGCGCCGCCGGAGTGCTCAACCTCGTCGCCGAGCGCGTCGAGCATCGCCCGAACGACCGCTACACCATGAGCTACACCCAGTACGACCTTTTCGGGACACGGGCCTCGCTCACCGCACTCGCGTCGTACAACGAGAACCCCGGCGCGCGCGGCCGCGGCGCACCCGGCGACCGCTTCGACTGGCACCACAAAGACAACTTCACGTACGAGCTGATCGGCATCGTCCCGATCGGCCCGAACGACTCGATCCGTGCGTCATGGCAGCGCGGCTACCTGCCGATCCGCTACTTCCGCGGCCTCCCCGGGGGAGGGGTACAGCACATCGTCCGCTCCCTGCCCGAGATCCGGAAAGAGCTGTACTGGATCCACGACACCACCGACGACCCCCTCTTCCCTACCGGCGGCACGCGCATCAGCGCCGGCATGACCCGCACCCACATGGCCAGCGCCGGCTTGACGGAGCTCGGGCGCCAGAAGCTCGACGAGATGAAGCTCTCGCTCGACCGGACCTTCCGCCTCACCTCCGCACAGGCGCTGACCCTCGGCGGCAACGGCCTCGACTTCGACCGCAGCATCCGCAAATACGACGTCTTCGCGCGCTGGTCGGTCGATCTCTGGGGCCGCGAGCGGACGCTGCGCCACGGCGACCTGCGCCTCGAGATCGGCGGCGACCGCGTCTACACGCGCATCCAGGACGACCACTTCTTCGCCTCCTCCACCCTCCGCACGGGCATCGTGTTCCGCAACGAATGGGGCGTGCTGCGCCTCACCGGGCAGTACGAAGGCTGGAGGGTCGACTGACGCCGGCCCGCCGGACGGCCGTGCTTCTGGCGCTGCTCGCATTCGGCGCGGGCGGCAGCGTGCCGCGCCCGAAGGCCACCGTCGCCCGCAACGGCGCGCTGACCGTCACCCTCCCCGCCGCCCTGCTGCAATCGCGCGAGATCCGCCAGCAGCTCACCAGCGGCCTCACCACCGTCTTCGTCCTCACCGTCACCGCCAGCGGCGACGGCGGCACGGCGAAGGGAGGGGCGCGCATCGACGTCCGCCTCGACCTCTGGGAAGAAAAGTACCTGGTCACGGTCCTCGAACCAACGGGCCAGGAGCGTAAGCTCACGTTTGCCGGCGAAGCGGCACTGGCGAAGTGGTGGAGCGAGACTCCCGTGCCGGTGACCGCGCCGCGAAAGTACGGCCAGACAGTCGACGTCGAGGTGAAGCTGAAGATGCTGCCGTTCTCGTCGCAGGAACAGAGCGACACCCAGCGCTGGCTGTCGCGGACCCTCTCCAGGGGGCGGGCGCCGAGCGGCGAGTTCACGCCGGCCCAGTCGGCCGAGATCCTGCGCATCATCGTCGAGACGTCCGTCCGCCGCCGGCCGCTGCTCGAATACCACTGGTCGGTCCGCGCCATCCGGGAAGCGGCGCGATGAACAGCAGGGCCGCCGCGGCCATCCTCGCCCTCCTCAGCACCCTCTCCCTCCTCGCCTTCGCCTACATGCTGCGGCAACTGTCGTTCGTCTCCATCGGCCTGGCCGCGCACAACGAGGTCGAACAGCAGCTCCGGCAATCGCTCGACGACCAGAAGAAACTGGCCCGGCTCGATCCCGGCGCCGGCCCGCGCTACCGCGAGCGCTTCGACTCCGTCGTCACGCTCCTCGGCCACCTCCGGGTCGTGGAGCTCAACCGCCGCGACGTCACCCGCCAGGTCGAGCAACTGCTCCTCGGCGTGGTCGGGCTGATCCTCGCCTGCGGCAGCGCCCTCTACCTGCTCGAACGCCGTGCCCGCGAACAGCGGCTGGTGCGCCTCGAGACCGCCGTGGCCGCCCTTTCCCGCGGCGAGAGCGAGATCGTCCTCGGCGAGCGCCGCTCCGACGTCATCGGCCGCATCGCCGCCGCCGTCGAGCGAAGCGCCCGCGCCGCCGCCCAGGACCGCCGCCGCCTCCGCTATCTCGAACACCTCTCCGCCTGGCAGGAAGCCGCCCGCCGCCACGCCCACGAAATGCGCACCCCTCTGACCGCCGCGAGAATGGACGTCGAACGCTTCACCGCCACCGTCCAGCAACAGCTTCCGGGCCTGACCCCGGAGATCGACGCCGCCAAAACCAGCCTCCTCGAAGAGCTCGACCGCCTCCGCGAATTCACCCGCAGCTTCACCTCCTTCGCCACCATCCCCAAACCCCGCCCCCGCCCCATGGACCTGCAGCGATTCGTCACCGAGTTCTGCGAAACATTCGCCCCCGCCTGGCCAAAGCTAAAGTTGGCGGTGTCCCATAGGTCCCATGAGCCCTACGCCGTCTCCGCCGACGGCGAAATGCTGCGCCAGGTACTGGTCAACCTGACCAACAACAGCGCCCTCGCGATCGGCGACCGGGAAGGCACCGTCACCTTCACCCTCTCCCACACCGGGGAGCTCATCACCCTCGACGTCACCGACACCGGCCCCGGCATCCTCCCCGAGATCCGCAACCGCCTCTTCGAGCCCTACACCACCAGCCGCGGCATCGGCGAAGGGATGGGCCTCGGCCTGGCGATCTCCAAGAAGATCCTCCTCGACCACGGCGGCGATCTCGACTCCGCCGACGGCGACGCGGGCGGCGCTACCTTCCGCCTGACGCTCCCTGCGTTGGCCCCCGCACCGGAGACCGCCCCATGACCCCCGAGCCGCGCTTCATCCTGCTCGTCGAGGACCACCAGAAAATCCGCACCAACGTCACCTGGCAACTGCGTGAAGAAGGCTTCGCCGTCCAGCCGGCCGACTCCCCCGAGGCCGCACTGGAGATCCTCGCCCAGCAGGCCGAGCTTCCCGACCTCCTCCTCCTCGACGTCCGCTTCCCCGGCAAAAACGGCATCGACCTCATTCGCCAGCTTCGCGACGAAGAGCGCCTTCCGCCGACCATCATCATCTCCGGCGAAGCCTCCATGAGCGAGACCCTCGAAGCCGTCCGCCTCGGCGTCTACGACTTCATCGAAAAACCATTCACCCGCGAGCGCCTCCTGCAATCCGTCGCCAACTGCCTCGAACACGCCTCCCTCAAACGCCAGCTCTCCGTCCTCCACACCCGCATCAGCGAAGAAAACGCCATCCTCGGCACCTCCGGCGAAGTCGTCCGGCTCCGCGAACGGATCGAGCGCGTCGCCACCTCCAACGCCCGCGTCCTCATCCGCGGCGAAAGCGGCACCGGCAAAGAGCTCGCCGCCAACATGCTCCACCGCCTCAGCAGCCGGCGCGACCGCCCCCTCGTCAAGATCAACTGCGCCGCCATCCCCGCCCACCTCGTCGAAGACGAACTGTTCGGCCACGCCCGCGGCGCCTTCACCGACGCCAAATACGCCAAGCCCGGTCTCTTCGAAGAAGCCCACCGCGGCACCCTCTTCCTCGACGAGATCGGCGACATGGAGCTCCCCCTCCAGGCCCGCCTCCTGCGCGTCCTCGAAGACGGCAAAGTGCGGCGCATCGGCGAGACCCAGGACCGCCAGATCGACGTCCGCGTCCTCGCCGCCACCAACAAAGACCTCGAGCCGATGACCCGCGAGGGCCGCTTCCGCGAAGACCTCTACTTCCGCCTCGCCGCCATCCCCATCGACATCCCGCCCCTGCGCCAGCGTCCCGAAGACATCCCCATCCTCGTCCGCCACTACCTCGACCACTTCTGCGCCGAAAACCGCCGCCGGCGCCTCACCCTCGACCCCGACGCCCTCGCCAAACTCGAGCGCTACTCCTGGCCCGGCAACATCCGCGAGCTCCGCAACGTCTGCGAACAGATCGCCATCTTCGGCATCGACCCCGTCACCGTCGACCAGCTCCCCGTATCCACCCACCACCCCGCCGCCATCCACGAATCCGGCATCCTGCGCCTCCTCGAGACCGCCCCCATCCTCCCCTTCCGCGACTTCAAAGAGCAGTGCGAAAAGGAATACCTCGAAAGCGTCCTGCGCCGCACCAACTGGAACTTCGTCCAGGCCGCGCGCCTGCTCGACATGCAGCGCACCTACCTGCACCAGAAGATCGC
>DASPHC010000176.1:0-127230 GCA_035629865.1 Thermoanaerobaculia bacterium
TCACCCAGAGGAAATGCCACGTCTCGTCCGGGATCAGCTTCTCTTCCTTCGCGATCTTCAACCGCAGCGAGCCGAGAACGTCCCACACCAGCGTCGTCTTGCCGGCGACGACCAATGCCAGGTCGCCTTCGTTCGCGCCGAGGGCCGTGCGCAGCGCGTCGTACGACGTGTCGTCGAGAAACTTCTTGATCGACGACCCGCGCTCCGCGTTGAACTTGATCCACACCAGCCCGCTGGCCTTCATCTTCTTCGCTTCTTCGGCGAGATCGTCCAGCTTCTTGCGCGAGAACGCGGCGCCGTTCGGGACGACGATCGCGCGCACCGTCTGCGCTTTCTGGAACGGCTCGAATTCGATCGCCTGGGCCGCCGCGGTGATGTCGACCAGCTCCATCCCGAAACGCGTGTCCGGACGATCGATGCCGTAGCGGTCCATCGCCTCCTGCCACTTCATCCGCGGGAACGGAGTCGTCACCGGGATGTTGGCGATCGGGAAGATCTCGGAGAACAGTCCCTCGATCATCGAGTAGATGAACTCCTCGTCGATGAACGAAGCCTCCACGTCGATCTGCGTGAACTCCGGCTGGCGGTCGCGGCGCAGGTCTTCGTCGCGGAAGCAGCGCGCGATCTGGAAGTAGCGCTCCAATCCCGCCACCATGCAGAGCTGCTTGAAGATCTGCGGCGACTGCGGCAGCGCGTAGAACTGTCCCTTGTGCACGCGGCTCGGCACGAGATAGTCGCGCGCTCCCTCGGGGGTCGACTTGGTGAGGATCGGCGTCTCGACCTCGATGAAGCCGAGGCGGTCGAAGTAATTGCGCGTGGCAAAGACCAGCTTGTGCCGCAGCATCAGGTTGCGCGTCAGCGCGGGGCGGCGCATGTCGAGGTAGCGGTACTGCAGGCGCAGCTCCTCGGCGGCCTCGACGTCGTCCTCGATCGGGAACGGCGGCGTCTCGGCACGGTTCAGGATCTCGATCGACGACGCCACGACTTCAATGTCGCCCGTGGGCAGCTTCGCGTTCTTCTGTGCGTCGGCGCGCTCGACCACGTCCCCGGAGATCCGGACCACGAATTCCGAACGCAGTTCCTTCGCAATAGCCACCAGCTCCGCCGAAGAACCGCGCTCGCGGTCGACGACTACCTGACAGATCCCGGTGCGGTCGCGCAGGTCGACGAAAACCAGCTCCCCGAAATCGCGCTGCTTCTGGACCCAGCCGTGGAGAGTGACCGTTTGACCTGCGTTTTCTTTCCTCAGTATTCCGTTCATCGCTGTGACGAACGATGAGAGATGAGCGATGAGCGATGAACGGAGCACGGGCTCCGCTCATCTCTCATCGCTCATCTCTCATCGCTCAGATACCTTTCCTTCACTTCTACGTAGTGCCGCCACGACATTTCCAGCCGCTCCAGCTCTTTTTCGGTGAGCTCGCGCTTGACGCGGGCCGGAACACCGACAGCGAGCGTCCGCGGCGGGACGATCATCCCTTCGGAGACGACGGCGCCGGCACCGACGAGGGCCGACTCCCCCACCACCGCGCCGCTGAGGACGCGCGCGCCCATGCCGATCAGCGCGCCGCGGTGTACTTTGCAGCCGTGGACGATGGCCGCGTGGCCGACCGTGACCTCCTCGGCGATGATCGTCGGGCCGCCGTCGGCCTCCACGTGCAGCGTGCAGTTGTCCTGGATGTTCGTCCGGGCGCCGATACGGATGAAGTTCACGTCACCCCGCACGACCGTCCCGTACCAGATCGAGACGTCGTTCCCGAGCTCGACGTCGCCGATCAGAACGGCGTTCTCGGCCACGAAAACACGCCCGCCGAGGCGTGGTGTTTTCCCTTCGTAACCGCGGACGATCATGGGGGCGGACTTTAACACGACGCTGCGCGTTACCATGACCGCATGCCCCGGTCACGGTTCTCCCTCGCCGTCGTCTCGTTGCTCTTCCTCGTCGCCGCCCGCCACCGCGCCGTGCAGCACCCCGCGGGCTGGCCGCTCACCGAGCCGCCGCGCGACATCTTCACCTTCTCCCAGCCGGCCCTGGTGACGACGAAACACCTCGCCCTCGACCTCACCGTCGACTTCGAGAGCCGCCGTCTCCACGGCAGCGCGCGGCTCGACATCGAGAACCTCGCCGGCACCCGCACGCTGGTCCTCGACACCTACCAGCTCGACGTCTCCTCGGTCACCCTCGACGGCGGCACCGCCGCGACCTGGTCGTTCGGCGCGACCGGCACGTACGGCAGGCCCCTGAACATCTCGATCGAGCCGGCCACCCGCTCCGTCACCGTCCACTACTCGTCCAGCGCCGATGCTCCCGGCCTCTTCTGGAACACGGCCGAGCAAAGCTACGGCCGGCAGCAGCCGTACCTCTATTCGCTGAACGAGCCGGTCGGGGCGCGGAGCTGGATCCCGAGCCAGGACACGCCGGCGGTCCGCAGCACGTACGAGGCGGTCATTCACGCGCCGCACGGCCTCATGGCGGTCATGTCGGCCGCCGACAACCCGGTGGCGGTCAACGACACCGGCGTCTACCGCTTCACCATGCCGTACCGCATCCCCGTTTACCTCGTCGCGATCGCCGTCGGGCGGCTGGAGTTCCATCCGTTCGACGAGCGCACCGGCGTCTACGCCGAGCCGGAGCTGATCGACGCCGCGGCGTGGGAGCTGGCGTACCTGCCGGAGATGGTCGACGCCGCCGAGCGGATTGCCGGCGAGTATCCGTTCGAGCGTTACGACCTCCTGCTCGCCCCGCCGACCTTCGTCGCCGGGGGAATGGAGCACCCGATGCTGAACATCGTGCAGCCGTTCAGCGTCGTCAGCGGGAACCGTCCGGCAATCCTGCAGCCGAGCAGCCTGGTCGCGCACGAGCTGGCCCACTCCTGGGCGGGCGACGCCACGACGCTGGCGACGTGGAACGACGTCTGGCTGAACGAGGGGATCACGTCGTACCTGACGATCCGGATCCTCGAGGAACTGTCCGGAGACGAGGTGGCCGAGCTGCAGTGGTTCAACAGCCGCCGCAGCTACGAAGGCTACGCGCAGAGCAACCCGGCCGAGTCGGTGCTGCACCGCAATGTCCCCTATCCGGGCGCCGGCTTCGACTCCACCGGCTACACGAAGGGCGCGCTGTTCACCAAGATGCTGGAGGACACGATCGGCCGCGAGCCGTTCGACCATTTCCTCCGCCGGTACTTCCAGATCTTCAAGTACCGCTGGGTCGACGACCAGAATTTCACGGCCCTGCTGCGCGAGCTCGTCCTCGACGGCCGTCCCGGACTGGAAGACGAGCTGCAGCTCAGCACGTGGCTCTACTCCCCCGGCCTGCCGTCGAACACCACCGCCGCGACGTCGTCCGCGATCCACGCCCGCGCTCTCGCGCGCTCCCAGCAGTTCACCACCGGCCGGCCGATCGCCGAGCTGGCGCCCGCGACCTGGACCCCCGAAGAGATCACCCTCTTTCTGCAGCTCTCCTCGGCGCAGGTCGTCCGGTCGCGCATGGCCGAGATCGACGCCGCCCTGAATCTCAGCAGCCGCACCGCCGCGCCGTTCGCCTGGCTGGTGCACGCCATGTACGCCCGTTACGAGCCGGCCACGCCCGCCATCGAGCGCGCCGTCCTGCGCGGAGGCCCGAACGGGACCATCCTCTCGCTCTACACGAGCCTCCTGAACGCCGGCCAGCGCGACCGCGCCCTTGCCCTCTTCGCCCAGGCCCGCGACCGCTACGCGGACAACGTGGAGCGGCAGCTGGAAGCGATGCTGGGACTGAACGGGGCGGCGGCAGCGAAGGCGGCGTAAATGGGACCTATGAGACCTATGGGACCTATGGGACCAATGGGGTTGCCATCAGTCCCATAGGTTCCATCAGTCCCATACGTCCCACCCCCCACACCTGACATTCATCACCTGACAACCCGCCCCTCTCCGCCTAAACTTACCCCATGGCCGACAGCACCAGGTTCCGTCATCGGGGGCGCGAGGTGTCGCGCGTGGAGGCGTTCAGCGACGTCGTCTTCGGATTCGCCCTGACGCTGATCGTGGTCTCGCTGGAAGTGCCGCAGACCTACAAGGAGCTGATGCAGATCATGCGCGGCTTCCCCGCCTTCGCCATCTGCTTCGCCATCCTCACCTGGGTCTGGCACTGCCACCACACCTTCTTCCGCCGCTACGCCCTGACCAACGAGTACACGATCTTCCTCAACACCGTGTTGCTCTTCCTCGTCCTCTTCTACACCTATCCGCTCAAATTCATCTTCTCGATCGTCACCGGGCAGGTCGCCAACCCCTACGGCAACGCCCGGAACCTCTTCGTGATCTACGGCCTCGGCTACGCCGGCATCTTCGCCGTGCTCCTCCTCATGTACCAGCACGCCTGGTCGAAACGGGAGGAGCTGGAGCTGAACGACTACGAGCTCTACGACACCCGTACGGCCATGATCATGTACTCCTCGTACATTGCCATCGGCCTGCTCTCCACCGCCATCGCCATCTTCGCCAACCGGAGCTGGATCGCCTGGGCCGGACTGATCTACTTCCTCATCGGGCCGGTCTCGGCGCTCATCGGGTTCAAACGAGGCACCAAACGGGAGGCCATGGCGACGGCGGCGCTGTCGCCCGAGTAGCCGGGCTATCCCTCATCCGGAATCGCGTGCCCGGCGCCGCCGGCGCGCTCGTACGTCAGGAACGAGAACGGATACTCGTTCTTCTCATCCGCCTCGAAATGCTCGGAATCGACGAGGTGCCACTCCGAGACGTCGTCGAAGTCGGGGAAGAACGCATCCCCTTCGACCTCGGCGTGGACGCGCGTGAGGTACATCCGGTCGGCGAGGTGCATCGACTGCGCGTACACCTGCGCGCCGCCGTTCAGGAAGGCCTCGTCGTCCCCCCTCTCCCGCGCCACGCGCACCGCTTCTTCGAGCGATCCGACGACGATCACTCCCTCGGGACGGTAGCTCGTGTCGCGCGTGATCACCACCGTGGTGCGGCCCGGCAGCGGCCGTCCGACCGACTCGAACGTCTTCCGGCCGGTGAGGAGGTGATGCCCCATCGTCAGCGCCTTGTAGCGCTTCATGTCCGTCGACAGCCGCCACGGCACGCCGTTGTCGCGGCCGATGACGTTGTTGGTCGAAAGGGCGGCGATGACCGAGAGTCTCATACGGCGATCGGCGCCTTGATCGGTGGATGGGGCTCGTAGTTCTCGAGCGTGAAGTCGCTGAACTTGAAGTCGAAGATGGAGCGCACCTCGGGGTTGAGCATCATCGACGGCAACGGCCGCGGATCGCGCGCGAGCTGCTCCTTCGCCTGTTCGAGGTGATTGAGATAGAGGTGCGCATCGCCGAGAGTGTGCACGAATTCTCCCGGTTTCAAGTCACAAACCTGCGCCACCATCAGCGTCAGCAGCGCGTACGAGGCGATGTTGAACGGGACGCCGAGAAAGACGTCCGCGCTTCGCTGATACATCTGGCAGGAGAGCCGGCCGTTCGCGACGTAGAACTGGAACAGCGCATGGCACGGCTGGAGCGCCATCCTGTCGAGATCGCCGACGTTCCAGGCGCTGACCACCAGCCGCCGCGAGTCGGGATTGCGCTTGATGTCGGCGATGACGTTCGCGATCTGGTCGATGTGCCGCCCATCCGCCGCCGGCCAGGAGCGCCACTGGTACCCATAGACCGGCCCGAGATCCCCATTCGCGTCCGCCCACTCATCCCAGATCGTGACCTTGTTCTCGTTCAGAAAGCGTACGTTCGTCTCGCCGCGCAGGAACCAGAGCAGCTCGTAAATGATCGACCGCAGATGCAGCTTCTTCGTCGTCAGCAACGGAAAGCCCGCCCCGAGGTCGAACCGCATCTGATGCCCGAACACCGACAACGTCCCCGTCCCCGTCCGGTCCTCCTTCCGCGCCCCCTGCTCGAGAATCGTGCGGACGAGGGAGAGATAAGCATGCATGGGCCGATTGTATCTCTGCCGCAAGCGGTTGTCGGTCGGCCGAACCGTCGTTACGCGAGCCGCGGAGCGGCGAAAGAATGTAGCCCCGGGCGTGAGCCCGGGGAAAGGAGCGCCCTCCTGGTCAGCCGCGGAGCGGCGAAAGAACGCGCGGTGCCCCGAGAGAACACCTTCAGCCCGCAAGATCGAGCGCGACGGCAAGCGCCCGATTGAGCTGGCGAAGCTTCTCGTCAGAGAGAGACCCGATGTAATCCGTCAGCACCGACTTTTGAAGACTGACCAACTCATCGCAATGGATCGCGCTGTCATGCTTCAACCCTTGATCGATCCCGACCGACACCTGAGAAGAAAGGCCGTGATTCGCCGAGTACACCGGCGCGCAGATGACGGAGGAAAGCCGGGAATCGATTACGTCCTGTCGCCCCACCACGACGAATACTCGCGACCGTCGCGGGTCCGCAGACGGATGCCGGACTCGATACAACTCTCCGCGTCTCACAGCACCTGATACTCGAGGACATCCTCGGCTTCACGATTGAGCTCGTCCGCCAGCTCGTTGAGCCGGGCGGTCTCGCTCCCGTTGCGTACGGGCGCATCTCGCAGCAGTCGGCGAACCGCTTCTTCGACGAAAGCCGTCCGGTCAGAAGCCACGCCATCGATCTGCGCCGCCAGTTCGTCGGGAAGATCTACTTGGACACTCATCGATCAAGAGTAACGGAGATCCCCACGGCCGGCAACGCAATCCTGGGTCATGACGCCACGCTCGATGGCAACGCGGCGCCCGCTTGCTACACTGCGCGGCGCTCATGGAGTACCTCGACAACCACCTTCACATCGGCGGCATCGCCGCCGAACATCTCGCGGAGCGCTTCGGCACTCCTCTCTACGTCTACGACGCCGCGGTCATCCGCAGGCAGATCGAGATCGTCCAGCGCGCGTTCGCCGGCCTTCCCTTCCAGCCCTTCTACGCGATGAAGGCGAATTCCAACCTCTCCATCCTGCGAATGGTGCGGGAGTCCAAGTTCGGGTGCGACGCCGTGTCGCCGGGGGAGATTCACCTCGCCACGCGGGCCGGGTTCGCGGCGGATGCGATCTGGTTCACCTGCTCGAACGTCAGCGACGAAGACCTGCGTGCGATCTCCGACCCCCGTATCGTCGTCAACGTGAACTCGATGGCGGAGATCGACCGCTGCCTGAGTCTCGACCTGTCGAACCCGATCGCCTTGCGGATCAACCCCGACGTCGGCGCCGGACATCACCGGGACGTCATCACCGCGGGCGACAGTGTGAAGTTCGGCATCGATCTCGCGGAGATCGACTCCGCGCGCATCCTCGTCGAAGACGCCGGGCGGCAGGTGGCCGGCATTCACGCCCACATCGGCTCCGGCGTCGACACGATCGAGCCGCTCATCGGCGCGGCGAAGCAACTGCTCGATCTCGCGCCGGGATTTCGCAACCTCCGCTTCATCAATTTCGGCGGCGGCATTGCCACGCCGTACAAGCCGGGCGAGCCGGAGTTCCCGATCCTCGATTACGGCCGCGAGCTGACGCGCGTCGCCGCCTCGATGCTCCGCGCGCGCGACCTCACCGCCATCATCGAGCCGGGGCGCTACCTCGTCGCCCAGTCCGGAGTGCTGCTCGCGCGCGTCACCGCGAAACGAATCAGCGCGGGACTCGAATGGGTCGGAGTCGACACTGGCTTCAACCATCTCGTCCGCCCGTCGAAGTACAGCTCGTATCATCACATCCTCAACGCCACGCGCGGCGACAACGGCTCGTTGCGCGAAAGCTGGGACGCAACCCGCGACCGCGACGAGCTGGTGGTGGCCGGCAACCTCTGCGAGTCGGGCGATGTCTTCACCCGGATGGAAGGATGCGTCGTCACCCGCGCGATGGACCGCACCAGAGTCGGCGACCTGCTCGCGTTCTGCGACGCAGGGGCGTACGGCTTCTCGATGGCCTCGCACTACAACGCCCGGCTGCTGCCGCCGGAGATTCTGGTCGACGGCGAGGTCCGCGTGATTCGCGAGCGCCAGTCCATGGACGACCTGACCCGAGGAATGGAATGAGGCGTGACAGGATCATTGCGATTGCTTTTGCCATGCTGCTTGGCGGATGCGCGACCACACCGACGATGACGACGCCGATGACGACACTGAGCACGCTCGACCTCAAGATCACCAACGGCCGCATCCTCGACGGCACCGGCTCCCCCTGGTTTCGCGCCGACCTCGGCGTCCGCGGCAATGAGATCGTCGCCATCGGCGACCTGACCAACGTCGCCGCGACGCAGACCATCGACGCCGGCAACCGCATCGTGGCGCCCGGCTTCATCGACCTCCTGAGCTGGGCCCAGTACGCGGCTATCAGCGACCCCGCGCTCGAGCCGCACGTCCGCCAGGGCATCACTACCGCCATCGCCGGCGAAGGCTACTCCCCCGGCCCGCGCCGTCCCGACCAGCTCAAAGGCGACGAGCAGTGGGCGCGGCTCGGCGACTACCTCGACCAGCTCGACCGCCAGGGCGCGGCCATCAACTTCGCGCTGCTGGTCGGTTCGGCCAACCCGCGGCAGATGGTCATCGGCGACGTCAACCGCCGGGCCACCGCGGAAGAGATGCAGCAGATGGAGGCGATCGTCGAGCAGGCCATGCGCGACGGCGCCGTCGGCATCTCCACCTCGCTGATCTACGTGCCGGCCATGTACCAGCCCACCGAGGAGCTGATCAACTTCTCGCGCATCGCCGCCAAACACGGCGGCATGTACTTCTCGCACATCCGCGACGAAGGCGACCGCATCGACGCCGCCCTCGACGAGGCCTTCCTCATCGGCCGCGAGACCGGCATCCCGGTCAACATCTGGCACCTCAAGATCGGCGGCCGGCCGAACTGGGGAAAGATGCCGGCCATCATTGCGAAGATTGCGGCCGCACGGGCCGAAGGACTCGACGTCTCCGCGAGCGTCTATCCCTACGCCGCCTCGTCGACCGGCCTGAGCACGCTCGCACCCGACTGGGCGATGGACGGCGGCTACCGCGCATTCCGCAAACGCCTGCAGAACCCGGACGACCGCGCCAGAATCGCCGAGGCGCTGCGGGCACAGTTCGCGCGGCGCGGAGAGCGCGGGATCTATGTCTCGCAGATCTTCGGCTCGGCGCACGACCAGTACGAGAAGAAATTCATCGAAGAGATCGCCCGGATGATGGGCACCACGCCCGAAGAGGCGCTGATGACGCTCTTCGCGGAGAACGAGATCTCGCCGCGGGTCATCTATTTCTCGATGAACGAGGACGACGTCCGCTACGCGCTCCGCCATCCGTTCGTCTCGGTCGGCACCGACGCCAGCCCGCCGAGCGAGCAGCAGCGCACCGAGAACACCTCCGTCCACCCGCGCGCCTACGGCACGTTCCCGCGCGTCCTCGGCCGCTACTCGCGCGACGAGAAGCTCTTCCCGCTCGAAGAGGCGGTCCGCAAGATCACCTCCCAGGCCGCCCTGCGCGCCCACATCTTCGACCGCGGCGTCCTGCGCAGCGGCATGAAAGCCGACATCGTCATCTTCGACCCCGAAAAAGTGCGCGACCTCTCCACGTTCGAAGACCCGCACCACTACTCCGTGGGCATCGACGACGTGATCGTGAACGGGGTGGCAGTGCTGCGTGAAGGGAAGATCACCGGGGCGGTGCCGGGCAAGAGCATCCGCGGCCGAGGATACGAAAAGAAATGAACGAACCAAACAGCGCAAACAAGCTAATCCGCACCGTCGGCTTCTGGGGCCTGGTGGCCATGTGCATCAACGCCGTGGTCGGCTCCGGCGTGTTCCTCCTCCCCTACGAGTCGTACACACTCCTCGGCGCGTTCTCGCTCTGGGCGCCGCTGCTGTTCGCGATTCCGGTGTTCATCCTGGTGCTCAACTTCGCCGAGGCGGCGAAACACTTCGAGCAGCCGGGAGGCGCGTACCTCTACGCCAAAACCGCGCTCGGCGACTTCGTCGGGTTCGAGACCGGGTGGATGAACTGGATCGCGCGCGTCACCTCGCTCGCCTCGCTCTCCAACGGCATGGTCCTCGCGCTGGCCCTGCTCCAGCCGTCGCTCGGCGAAGGAGCGGCGCGGCACGCGATCATCACCGCCATCATCGTCATCCTCTGCGCCATCCACTTCCTCGGCGTGCGCTACGGCGCGGCGTCGATCTACATCTTCACCCTCGGCAAGCTCGTCCCGCTGATCGGCTTCATCCTCGTCGCCCTGATCGCCTGGAAATCGAACCCGCTGCCGGCATCCTTCACGTTGCCCGGCCCCGCGACAAACTGGGGAGAAATCGCGCTGTTCATGCTCTTCGCCTACGCCGGCTTCGAGAACCTCGGCGTCCCGGCCGGCGAATACAAGAACCCGCGCCGCGACCTCCCGCTCGCGCTGCTGGTCGGCATCCTCGCCATCGCCGCGATCTACGTCCTCGTGCAGCTTGGCGCCATGTCCGCCCTCCCCGACCTCTCCCAGAGCAAGACCCCGATCGCTTCGGCGGCTGCGGAGCTGGTCGGCCCGATCGGCGCAATCGTCATCACCATCGGCTCGCTGCTCTCCATGGCCGGCACCAACTCCGGGACCATGCTCGAAGGCTCGCGCATGCTCTACGCGCTCTCCCTCGACCGGCGGATGGGCCCCATCTCGTACGTCCACCCGCGCTTCCGGACGCCGACGGTAGCCCTCGTCATCCACGCCGGCGTCGCACTGGCCCTCGCCCTCGCCGGCTCGTTCGCGCAGCTCGCGTTGCTCTCCGCCATCGCCCGCCTCGCGACCTACCTCTTCACCTGCATCTCCGTCCCGATCCTGCGCAAGAGAAAAGAAGGCAGCCTCCGCCCCCAATACCTGATCGTCCCCATCCTCGGCATCCTCTTCTCCCTGAGCCTCGTCTCGATCCTGAACCAGGCCCGCCTGATCGCGGGAGCGATTGCACTCACCGTCGGCGCGATCATCTACTTTCTGTCACGCCCCACACACGCCGGAACCAGTTCGGGTACTCCAGCAGCAGACCATCCCCATCCACCGGCAGCTCGGCCTTGAAGTCGCTCTCCATCGACTCGTAGAGATAGCGGTCCTCGGAGATCCGCGTGTAGCGCTGCATCATCCTTTGCGCGCCGTCGTCGCCCGGGGTGACGAAGACGACGGCGATCTCCTGCGACGCGCCCGGTGCGAGGGCGAGCCGGCGGATGGCGAGGGTGTTGGTGAACGGCGAGGCTTCGATGTCGACGTCGTGGCAGCCGTCCAGGTCGGGGCGGTCGTGCCAGTGGCCGTCGCCGTCGGACTGCAACTCGAGCTGGGCACCGTCCGCGGTGGTGACTTCCACCCGGTGAATACGCCATGTTTCGTCGCATTCGATGCGGTAGGCGGCGCGGTAGGCGCTCTCCTCATCGCGGCGGACGACGACTCCGTCGGCGATGATGCGGTTGCCTTCCTGCAGGAGGCGCAGGTGTTCGAAGCCTTCGTCTTCAATGGAGGACCAGAGAATGTCGCGGAGCAGGGGCATGGTTTCACTCCTCGATAGGACCTATGGGACAGATGGGACCTATAGGACAGATGAAATGCCTATAGGTCCTATCAGTCCCATAGGTCCTATTTGTCCTATCGGTCCCATCCTCAGAACATCCACATGCACACAATCACCGTCGCAATCGCCGCCACTACATCCCCGATCAGCGCGGCCGGCACGGCGTGGCGCGTCTTCTTCACGCTCACCGCGCCAAAGTACACGGCCAGCACGTAGAACGTCGTCTCCGAGCTGCCGTACATCGTGGCGGCCATGCGGCCGATGAGGGAGTCGGGGCCGTGGGTTTTGATGAGGTCCGTGGTCAGGGCGAGGGAGCCGCTGCCGGTGAGGGTGCGGAGGATGGCGAGGGGGAAGAGCTCGGCCGGGAAGCCGGTGGCGGCCATCAGGGGGCGCAGGCCGGCGGCGAGGAGGTCCATGGCGCCGGAACCGCGGAACATGCCGATGGCGACGAGCATGCCGACCAGGAAGGGGATGATCTTCACGGCTACGTCGAAGCCTTCTTTCGCGCCGTCGACGAAGACGTCGTAGACCTTGACCTTCCGGATCACGCCGATCAGCGGGATGACGACCAGCAGGACCGGGATGGCCCAGAGCGAGATCGCGGCAAGGATGTCGCGGATCACTCGGTCACCTCCACGACGGGCGTCTCTTCCTCTTTTCGATAGAACCGTTGCAGCACTTTGGCGGCGATGACGGCGGCGACGGTACCGAAGAACGTGGCGGCGAGCGAGGTCCCGATGATGGCGGTCGGGTCTTTCGAACCGGCGGCGACGAGGACGCCGATCATCGTGGCTGGGACGAGCTGGACGCCCGAGGTGTTGAGGGCCATGAACATCACCATCGCGTTCGAGGCGGTATCTTTTCTGTCGTTGAGCGACTGCAGCTCTTCCATCGCCTTGAGGCTGAGCGGCGTAGCGGCGTTGTTGAGGCCGAGCATGTTCGCCGCGGTCGAGAGGACGATCGCGCCGGCGGCGGGATGTTCGGGTGGCACATCGGGGAAGAGCCAGCGCAGCACGGGCCGGAGCGCGCGGCCGAGGAGCGTCACCAGACCGGCTGCTTCGGCGATGCGCATGATGCCGAGCCAGAGGGTCATGATGCCGATCAGGCCGAGGGCGATCTCCACGGCGGTCTTCGCTGACTCGATGGCTCCTTTGGTGACCGCGTCCGCCGTACCGTTGAAGATGGCCACCACCAGCGCGATGGCCATCAGGCCGAACCAGATGTAGTTGAGCATGGTTGCGATGGTAGCGTATGCATCCGAGTGTGCCGGCTGCTCCCAGTAATCCTCCTGCTGTTGTTCGCGTGCGCTCCTCGCCATGAGGTGTGGCGGCTGGAGGGACCGTGGGAGTACTCGCGCGACGGGCAGGTGTGGCACGACGATCTCGAGCCCGACGGCGCCCGCGACTTCTGGATGCGTGCGCCGATCCCGGAGAGATTCACCCACGCGGTGTTCGGCGCGTACGTCGGTGAGCTCGACGTGTCGGTCGATTCCGAGCACGTCTATCGCTTTTGGGATCCCGATTCGGAGGGGCATTTGACGCTCCACGTGGTCCCGGTGGCGAACGGACGCCAGGTGGTGATGCGCATCCCGCGCGCTCGCGAGGGGATGCTCGTCCGTGGAGCGCCGTACCTCGCCCATTTCACGATGCTCCCGCAGACGATGCGGGATGCCGCCATCGAGCCTCTCTACGACGACGCCTCCGACCTCGTGCTCGGCATTCTCCTGGGCGTCATCGGAGCGATTGCGTTCGCCGCGTCGCTGATCCGCCGGCGCGGCGACGCGCTCGCGCTCCGCTATTTCGGACTGTTCACGCTCCTCTACGGCTCACGCCTGGTGGTCGGCTCCTATCTGCCGCTGCTCCTCGGCGGATCGGTCCGGACGTTCGACTTCGCCGAAGCGTTCATCACCTATGGGATTCCGGTTGCGGGGTGGGCGCTGCCGATGCGGCTCATGGGCAATGGCTGGCGATCGTCGCTGCGCTGGCAGGTGATCGCGTTTGCCGTCTTCGCACCGATCGGAATCGCGTCCGATCTCATCACCGGGACACCCGGCTCGATGGAACAGACGAACAACGTGCTCGTGATCGCCGGCGCCGTGAACATCGTCGGCAATCTCCTGCGTCCGGAACACCGCCGGACGCGGGAGCTGCGGGTGGTGCTGGCCGGGTCGCTGGTCTTCATGCTGTTCGCGCTGGTGAACAACCTCAGCGCGCTGCGGATCCTGCCGTGGCGGGAGATCGACGAATCGTTCGGCTTCGTGATCTTCGTCGCCACCCTCGGCTACGCGGCCACCCGTGCTTTCACCCGCGGCGAACGGGAGCGGATGGCGATCGACAACGAGCTGACGACCGCCCGCGAGATCCAAAGATCGATCCTGCCGAAGGAGATGCCTTCCGTTGCCGGATTGCGCGTGTCGGCCGGCTACGATCCCGCCTCCTCGGTTGCCGGCGACCTGTACGACTTCATCGCCGTCGACGAATCGCGCACCGGCGTGCTGGTCGCGGACGTGGCCGGACACGGCGTCCCGGCAGCGCTGATCGCCTCGATGGTGAAGATCGCCTTTTCGTCGCAGGCACGGCTCGCGGACGATCCGTCGGCGTTGATGGCGGAGTTGAACGCGATCCTGCGGAGGGACGTACGGCGGGCGTTCGTGACGGCGACGTATCTCTGGTTCGACATGGCATCGCGGCGGGTCACGGTGTGCAACGCCGGGCATGCGCCTCCCCTGCTCTTTCGCGACGGCTCGTTCCTCGAGTTAGGCGGCGCCGGTGTGCTCCTCGGCCGCTTTGCGTCGGCAAGATACACCGCGGTTGCCACGGAGTTGCAGGCGGGCGACCGGATCGTCGCGTTTACCGACGGCATCGTCGAAGCGCGCAACGCCCGGGACGAGCAGTTCGGGGAGGAGCGGTTGCGGGCGTCGATCGCCCGTTCGGCGACGATCGACGAGCTCATCGCAGAAGTGCACGCCTGGCGCGCCGCGACGGATCCCGCCGAGGCGGATGACCTGACGGTGGTGGTGGTAGAGGTGGGGTCGCTGTCATCCACCCTGTCATCCTGAGCCGCAGAAGTTCCCCCATGAAGAGCAAACATGGCGGCGAAGGACCTGGGCGGGAGGGGGAGCGATGCACGCTCATCCCACCCCCACCCACCCAGGTCCTTCGCCGCGATGCTTCGCGCTCCGTGGCAAGATCCTCTGGCTCAGGATGACAAATTTGCGGGCTTCGCGTCGCGCTCAAACGCCACCACCGCATCGAACGCATGCCCAAAATACAGCTCGTAGCTGTCCTTTTCGACGTAGCCGAGGTGCGGAGTGCAGAGGACGTTGTCCAGGGCGAGGAGCGGGTGGTCGACGGCCGGTTCGTCTTCGTAGACATCGACGGCGGCGAAGCCGGGGCGTCCGTTGCGCAGGGCGCTTTCCAACGCTCCGGGCTCGATCAGTTCGGCGCGGGCGGTGTTGACGAGGAGCGATTGCGGTTTCATGCGGGCGAGGTCGCCGGCGGTGACGATGCCGCGGGTCTCGGGCGTGAGGCGGAGGTGGAGCGACAGCACGTCCGACTCGGCGAAGAGGTCTTCGGTGAAGGGGATGCCGTCGTTCGACGCGCGGGTGCGGGAGCCTTCGCGGCCGGTGGCGATCACGTTCATTCCGAACGCGCGGCCGTAGCCGGCGACGAGTGCCCCGATCTTGCCGTAGCCGTAGATGCCGAGGGTGCGGCCTCGGACTGTCGTGCCGAGGGTGGTTTGCCAGCGGCCGAGCCGCAGCGCTTCGGCTTCGCGGGCGATGCGGCGGGTCGAGGCGAGGATGAGCGCCCAGGTCAACTCGGCCGGTGCGTAGGGGAAGCCGGTGCCGGCGGCGACGGTGACGCCGCGACGCGCGCAGGCGTCAGTATCGATGTGCGCGGTTCCTTTGCCGGTCTGGCTGATCAGCTTGAGGCGCGGCAGGCGTTCGAGCAGGTCGCCGGTGATGGCGGTACGCTCGCGGATCAGGACGAGGGCGTCGGCATCGGCGAAGCGGGCCGCGAGGGCGTCGATGCTGCTGACGGTGTCGTTGTGGATGGTGACGGTATGGCCGGCGAGCTTGCTGAAGCAGGCCAGGCCGCGCACCGCGTCCTGGTAATCATCGGGGATGACGACATGCATACGCGGTCCAGTCTATCCTCCGGCAAAAAGCGCCGGAGGATAGAGTATTGCCGGGGAGGATATCCTCCGTCCGAATGAAACGTCTCCTCCTCCTCGGGACCCTCGCGCTCGTGGCGTGCAGCCAGCCGGAAACGCTGGCGCCCGCAACTCCGCCGGAACGGCCCTCGATCCTCCTAGTCACGCTCGATACCACGCGCGCCGACTCGATCGGTCCCGAAGCCAAGGACGTCCAGACGCCGGCGTTCAACGCGCTGGCGTCGCGCGGCCGGCGTTATCGCTTCGCCTACGCCACCGTGCCGCAGACCCTCCCCTCTCATGCGTCGATGATGACCGGGCTTTACCCAGCCGGACATGGAGTGCGCGAGAACGCGCGCTTTCTCGACGCCTCGCATCCGCTCGTCGCGGAGCGTTTGCGCACGGCCGGCTACGGGACCGCGGCGTTCGTCTCCGCGTTCGCCGTCGCGCGCCGCTTCGGGCTGGGGCGCGGCTTCGATGTTTACGACGAGGACTTCGGCCAGGACCGGGCCGAGCGCAACGCAAAGGAGACGACGGACCGCGCCCTCGCCTGGCTGCAGAATGCCCCGACGCAGCAGCCGCTTTTTCTCTGGGTTCATTACTACGACCCGCATTACCCCTACACGCCGCCGGAGCCGTACAGCACGCGCTACGCCGCGAAGCCGTATCTCGGCGAGGTGGCGGCGATGGATGAGCAGTTGGGCCGTCTGGTGGAGGCGTTCGAGAAACGAGGGATGGCGGCGATCGCGGTCGTGGCCGATCACGGCGAAGGGCTCGGCGAGCACGGCGAGCAGCAGCACGGGAACCTGCTCTACCAGACCACGATGCACGTGCCGCTGGTCCTGGCCGGACCGGCCATCACCGCCGGGATGGACGACACGCCGGTCAGCACGCGGAGGATCTTCCACACGCTGCTCGACTGGGCGGGGATCGACAAGACGCAGAGCCTCGTCGCCAACGAGCGGGAGCGGGTCATCGTCGGCGAGGCGATGAAGCCGTTCCTCGATTACGGCTGGCAGCCGCAGGTGATGGCGGTCGAAGGGCAGGAGAAGACGATCAAGGCCGGCCGGCTGGAGGTCTATGACGTGGTGGCCGATCCGGGCGAGACCCGCAACGTCGCGGCGCAGCGCGATCTCTCCCGGCTCGTCCGCGCGACGCTGCTCGAATACCCGATTCCTTCCACGAAGACCGCCGAGCCTCCGGCGACCCTGGACGAGGAATCGAGGCGCAAGCTGGCCAGCCTCGGCTACGTGAGCTCGACGGCGAAACCGGTGATCCGTGCGGATGCGCCGAATCCGGCCGACATGGCCGCGCTCTTCCCGATCCTCGACAGCGCGGCGGCGCTGTTCGTCGCGGAGCGATACGCGGAGGCCGTCCCGCTGCTGGAGAAGATTCTCGAGACCGATCCGACGAATCTCGACACGGCCCTGCGTCTCGCGACGTCGCATTCGTCGCTCGGCCACGACGGCGAGGCGCTGACCGCGTTTCGCCGCGCGCAGGCGATCGCGCCCGAATCCTCCGACGTGCGCACGTATCTCGCCCTGCACCTCGCCCGCGGCAGCGACTGGCAGCGCGCGGTGCCGATGCTCGAGCAGGTCCTCGCGGAGACGCCGAACAAAGTTCCGGCCCTCGAGGCGCTCGCGCTGGTGCGCGAGCGGCAGGGAAATGCCGCCGCGGCGCTCGAGCTGCGGAAAAAGCTGCACACGCTGCGCGCGCCGAGCGCGGCGGAGCTCCTCGCGATGGGCAACCTCGCGATGCAGACCGAACAGACGCCGCTGGCGATCGAGTCGTTCGAAAAAGCGCGCGCGTTGCAGGGCCCGGCGTTCCGCCACGATCTCGAGCTCGGCGTGGTGCTGCTCGCCGCCGGGCGTCTCGCCGAAGCACGTGCGGCGCTCGACCGCGTCCCGCGCTCGCATCCCGCCTACCCGATGGCGCTCTTCAAGCGCGCGCAGGTCAGCGTGCTCCTGCACGAGACGGACGCCGCCGCGCGCATCGCCGCGGCACGCGCGAACGCGAATGAGATGACGCGGGAGCTGATCGCCAGAGAGAAGCTGTTTCAGTAGGTCCCTCCGGACCGCCCACGTCACCGTGGGCAGGCTCTCGCGGGGAATGTCTCTACTCGCCACGGCCCGCGAGACGCGGGCGAGAACGCCTGTCGGCTTTTGCCGCGCGAGAGCGGCCCGCGAGGACGCGGGCGGACCGGCCCACGGCGACGTGGGCGGTCCGGGGGGACCAACGGGCTCGCGCCCTTTCAAACAAAAAGCCCGGCGTTGCCGCCGGGCTTTCGTTCGACTGCGTGAGTGAAAACTAAAACTGCACGCGCACCATGACCTGGTAGCGGCGCGGGTTGTAGAACCGGTTCGCGAACGGGGCGGCGACGGCGTAGTTCGCGCGATCGAACGCGGCGCCTGCCGGGATGCCGAGCTGCGTTCTCAGCGCGGCGTCCGAGATCGTCTCCGGGATCTCCACGGTATCGCCCGTGAACGGAGTCGGGGTGCCGGCGACCTGCTTCAACCCGAGCGTACCGATGCGGGTCTCGAAGTCGTACGGCGTCTGCTTGTCGTAGAGGTTGAAGACGTCGAGAATGAGCTGCAGGTTCGCGCCGCGGAACGCGAAGACGTTCTGCGTGTACTTCAGGTCGAGCTGATGGTGGGCCGGTGACTTTCGCCGGCCGGCCGGCTCCGCGTAGCGGTTGGTGTCGCTGGTCGAGCCGGTGAGCGGGCGGTACGGCAGCACGCTCTCGAGCTGATACGGCTGGCCCGACTGGTAGAGAGCGTACGCGCCGACCGACGCGCGCCACGGCAGGTCGTAACCGGAGTTGACCTTGAGCACGTGACGGCGGTCGCCGCGGAGGTCACCGTACTTCATGTTCCAGAGCTGGCGGCCCGCACCGTCGCCGATGTTGGACGAGCCGATGAAGATCGCCGCGTCGTTGGCGTTGCTGAACGACGAGTTGTCCTGGTCGAAGTTGCCGTAATAGTGGCTCCACGTGTACGAGCCGTTCACGTAGAGGTTCGAGCCGGCGCCGCGCCACGACGACTCCATGGTGGCCTCGTAATACTTGGTGAAGGCGCCGTCCAGGTTGGCGATGACGTACGTCGAGCCGGTGCCGATCGCGCCTCGGATCGTGGTCGGTGCGCACGTCGCAAGCGCGCCGTTGCAGAGATTCGCAACATAGTCGTCATGCGAGATGTCGGACGGCGCGTCGGCCAGGGAACGGGCGTTGTTGTTCGTGTCCTCGATGAAGTCGGAGCCTTCGCGATAGCGGCCGTAGAGGCGCGCCGACAATCCGTTCGTGAACTGCTGGCCGGTCCCAACCAGGATCTCGTCGATCATCGGATGCTTGATGCCTTCCTGCCACCACTTGCCCGAGGACGAGGCATTCGGCTGGATACCGAGAAGCTGCCCCTGCGCATTGAAGTAGACATTGAGCTGCGCGACGAGGTTGCGGTCCCACGAGGCGGCACGGGCGTCGGAGTTCGCTGCCGGAGCGTAGCGGCCGTAGCTGACGAAGACCGTGTCCGAGCTGTTGTATGCCCAGGTCGCGCCGAGGCGCGGCTGGATCATGTCTCCGAAGCCGAACTTGTGCATCTCGTACTTCGTGCCGGGCGACGCGACGAAGCCGGCGGCGTTGTCGGCCTCGGCGAGACCCTGGCCGTAGAGCGTGTCTTCGCTGAGCAGCACACCGACGTTGAACGACCAGTCGTTCCAGCGGATGACGTCGTTCACCTCGAAGCTCTGCGACTTGAACTCGGAGTGAATCTCCGGGACGTCGCGCGCGCCCTGCTGGCTGACCTGGGCGACGAAGAACGCCGGAGTCGCCGTTCCGCAGACGGTGGCCGGGCAGGTGCCGGCAACGCCGACGCCGGCCGGAATGGAGAGCAGGCCCCAGCCATTCGACGACTGGAAGCGATCCTCGGAATCGGTGTAGCGCTGATAGCCGGCGTGCAGGTCGTGCGACATGCCGCCGAGGTCGAGCGTGTAGTTGTAGCCGACCTGTGCGCCCTTGCGGTAGAAGCTGTCGTCGTCGCGCGCGAACTGGCCGAAGCCGAACGTGCCGCCGCCGGTGCGCACACCAGCCGTGCAGGTCAGATTCTGCTCCGCCGGATTGTCCGGACAGATGTAACCGTAGCGGTCGATGTACGGCTGGACGAACGCGTTCTGCGCGGCATTGCCGGGCGTGAGCGACGGCACGACGAGACGGCCGAGCTCACCGAGGTTGGCGAGGTCGAGCTGCGTTCCCGGCGTGAAGGCGACGTTCGTATTGGCCAGGAAGTCCGAGCTGCCGACGCCGGGATTGCGGTAGTCGGTGTACTTGAACGTCGCGAAGCTGTTCTGGTTGATGATCCACGACGTCTCGAACGTGCCGATCTGCAGCTCCGTCTCGGTCAGTGTGCCGGTCGTTCCCGCGCGGAAGGCGCCGAAGGCGTCGCCCGACGTGTCGATGCGATGCGAATCGCGATAGCTGGCGTTGATCAGCAGCGACTGCAGCGGGGTGAAGGTGAGCTTGCCGAACCACTCATCGCGCTCGCTGCTGAACTCCGGGAGCGGACCGTAGAGGTTCTCCTGATTCGCGCGCGACGACTCCGGACGGTAGTACGAGCCGTAGAAGAACAGGCGATCCGGCAGGATCGGGCCGCCGAGGTTCGCCGTGGCCCAGGTGCGTTCCTCGTTGAAGACCAGGTTCTGCGCTCCGTCCTGTTCGGCCACGAAGTCGGGGTGCATCAGTTGATAGCTGACCTCCCCGAAGAACTGGTTCGCGCCCGACTTGCTGACGGTGTCGATGAGGAAGCCGGCGGCGCGGTTGAAGTCGATCGCCGCCGCGCCACCCCTGGTGACCGTGACCTGCGCAACGTCGCGGGTGTTCGGCTCGACGTTCAGCACGCCGAACAGCGGCATGGTGACGTTGACGCCGTCGAACATGTAGACGTTGTCCTGGCCGCTCGCGCCCGCGCTGGGGCCGCGGACCGTGTCCTGCGAGTACATCACGCCGGGGATCAGCTTCTGGAGGTCGCGATAGTCCTGCGTCAGAGGCAGCGTCTCGAGCTCGCGGCTGGAGAGGCTGCTCTGGATCTCGGTGGACTGCCGGTCGACCAGCGAGGCCTCGGCGGTGACGGTGATCTCCTCCGCCACGCCGGCCATGCCGAGGACCACGTCGACCTCGGCGTTCTGGTTGAGCTGCACGGCGACGTTGCGGGTCAGCGTCTGCAGCCCGGCCAGGCTGTACGTGATCGTGTACGTCCCGGGCTGCAGCGCGGGGAGGCGGTACTCGCCCGTTGAATCGGTGATCGTGATGCGTGGCTGCGGAAGAACGGCGGATCTCGCCTCGACCGTGACGCCGGGCAACGCCGCGCCGTCGGTGGCGGTGACGCCGCCACTGACCGAACCGGTCTGCTGCGCCAACGCCGGGGAAGCGATCAGACAGAGGATGGAAAGGATGAGAAGCGAGCGACCAAAGCGCATTGCTGGCAAAGAAGCCTCCTCCTGGTTGCGTGAAACGACGTGAAGGCGATGTTAACGAGTTTCGCGCTCGCGGGTGTACGTTTTTCCGTCCGCTATTCAACTCAGCAGTCCTTCGAGCTCGCCGGGAAAGCGAACGATCCCGCAGCGTTGCCGCGTGCATAGCCTTCTATACTGTGCGCACCGCAACGAAAAAGGGAGCCGATCCGACATGCCCAACGCTGCTGCCATCCGTTGGTTCAAGAGCCAGTTCCATAGCCAGATCGAGGCGGCGGTGCAGGGGACGCCGTTCACCGTCGACCTGCTGACCGCCGTCGCCTGCCAGGAGACGGGGTACATCTGGGACGCGCTGCGCAAGAAGAACATGAGCACCGACCAGGTGCTGGCGCTGTGCGTGGGCGACACCATCGATTCGAGCGGAGGGCGGGTGGCATTCCCGAAAACGAAGACCGCCCTGGTCGCGGAGCCGCGCGGGCAGGAGATGTTCGACCTGGCGCGTCAGGCGCTGGTGGAGATGGCCCAGCACATCGCCGGCTACAAGAAGGCGGTGGAGAATCAGAACAAGTTCTGCCACGCGTTCGGGATCTTCCAGTACGACCTCCAGTTCTTCCTCGACGATCCCGACTACTTCCTGCAACGCCGCTATGCGAGCTTCGACGCTTCGCTGGCCAAGGCCATGGAGGAGCTGCAATCGAAGCGGACGAAGATCGGTCTCGGCAGCAAGAGCACGCTCACCGAGCTCGAACAGGTGGCGGTGGCCATTGCCTACAACAGCGGCAGGTACGTCCCTTCGAAGGGCTTGAAGCAGGGTCACCAATCCTCCGACGGGAAGTTCTACGGCGAGATGATCTTCGACTTCCTCCGCCTCTCGAAGTCGGTGTCCTTCGAGGGCACCGCGGCCGGCCCCGGCCCCGGTCCCACTCCCCTGCCGCCGCCGACGCCAGTCACGGCCACGGGCTCGTTCTTCCGCGTCAACGTGGTGGAGACGGCGCTGAACGTGCGCCGCACGGCGGAGGTCCCGGCGGCGAATCCGAAGTCGAACGTCATCGCCAGCCTGCCCGACGGGCACCCGGTGCGTGCCGTGACGGGCAAAAGCACGAAGGGCTTTCTCGAGATCGAGACGAGCCTGAACGGCGCGCACATCCGCGGCTTCGTCTCCCCGAAGTTCCTCGAGCCGGCGACGGTGACGGAGATCGTGGTCGAGGCGCCCGCTCCCCTGCCGCCGAGCAGCGCCGTGACGGCGGTGTACATGCCGCGCAAGCAGCCGAACAGCGTCACCCGCCGGACGTCGCCGGCGACCGCGCTGTCGCTCAACGAGAAGAATCAGCCGGGCCGCAGCGGCGAGACGGCCGAGAAGCGGCGCGCGGAACTGGCGGCGATCGTCGAGTGGCTGGCGGTCGACAATGCGGCGCACAAGCGCTACCAGCCGCACAGCGGTCTCACGTTCTGCAACATCTACGCGCACGACTTCTGTCATCTGGCCGGCTGCTATCTGCCGCGCGTCTGGTGGACGCAGGGCGCGATCGAGGCCCTGACTCAGGGGAAAAACGTCGAGCCGTTGCTCGACAAGACGATCGAAGAGCAGCGCGCCAATGCGCTTTTCCGCTGGCTGCGCGACTTCGGCCTGCGCTTCGGGTGGCGTCAGACCGGGACCCTGACCAAGCTGCAGACGGAGGTCAATCAGGGCGCGGTCGGCCTGATCGTGGCGCGTCGCAAGGAGGAAGGACCTCCGGGTCACATCGTGGCGGTGGTGCCGGAGACGAACGAGCGCCGCGCGCGGCGCAACACGGCGGGCGAGGTCCTTGCGCCCCTGCAGAGCCAGGCGGGATCGAAAGGCACGAACTTCCGCTACGGCACCGGGAAGCTGGACTGGTGGAAGGACGCGCGGTTCGCGGAGTTCGCGTTCTGGATTCACGCGTAGCGCATCGCCCTCACCCAAGCGGCTACGCATGAATGCCATCGTGATCGGCGGCGGGATCGGCGGGCTCGCTGCTGCGATCGCGCTCGCGCGCGCCGGCATCGGCGTGGCCGTGTACGAGCGGGCACCGGTGCTCGGGGAGGTCGGTGCGGGGATCACGCTGTGGCCGAATGCGACGCGCGTGCTGCTCGACCTCGGCGTGGGCGACGCCGTGCTGGCGCGTGGACGACGCTTTCACGAGACCGAGATCCGCTCCCCTTCCGGGAAACTCCTCGCCCGCTCCTCGTTCTCGGCCATCGAGCGCCACTTCGACGCGCCGTGCATCGCGTTGCATCGTGCCGAGCTCCATCGGGCGCTCGCGGACGCTGTGCCCGCGTCGACACTGCACACGGGCGCGGAATGCACGAGCGTCGACGCAGAGGGAGCGGAAGTGGCGCTGAACGACGGCCGCACCGTCGCCGGCGACGTCGTCATCGGCGCCGACGGCATCCGCTCGGCCGTCCGCGCCGCGATCCTTCCCCAAGTCCAGCCGCGCTACGCCGGCTACACCGCCTTCCGCGCCATCGCCGGCGCGGGTGGCGTGAGCATGCCGATTGAAACCTGGGGCCGCGGCGCGCGCTTCGGCGCCGTCCCGCTCACCGGCGAGCGCGTTTACTGGTTCGCGACGGTGAACGCGAAGCCGGGGCTGCTCCTCGCCGCCGGCGAACGGCAACGCCTGCTGCTCGACACCTTCGGCGCGTGGGCCGATCCGGTCGCACGCCTCATCCGCACCACGCCCGCGGATGCCATTCTGCACAATGACATCTTCGACATCGCGCCGTTCACTCCCTGGAGCCGCGGCCGCGCGGTCCTTCTCGGCGACGCCGCGCATCCGACGACGCCGAACCTCGGCCAGGGCGCCTGCATGGCCCTCGAGAGCGCCGCGGTGCTCGCCGCGGAGCTCTCGTCCGGCGCGTCCGTGCCCGAGGCCATTCATCGCTACGAACGCCGCCGCATGCGCCGCACCGCCGCCATCACGAACGAATCCTGGCGCCTCGGCCGCATCGGTCAGACCGGCAACCGCCTCGCCGCCGCGCTACGCGACCTCGCCGTGCGCGTCCTGCCGCCGGGCGTGGGCGAACGGCGGTTGTTCCAACTGATCGCGCGGAGCTGAAGCGAACGGGCGTATCCTCGAAGCTCCCCCGACGATCCCCCGCACCTCAGATTGATCCCTCACACCCTCGCATTGATCCCCTCACACCCTCGGATTTGATCCCTCACCCCTCGCCTTTGATCCCTCATACCTCGCAGAGACACGTGCCTCGCCGATCAGGCCACCCACGTCACCCCGATGGCTTGCCCAAGGCACCCGGCTCGGTTTACGACCGAACCGGGGCGGTCACCCAGGCCACCCCGGTGAGGCATTCATCCCACCACGACCGCTTCCCCGAGCCGCCACGATGGGAGGGTCACGCCACCGCGGTGCCATGAAGCAGCCACCCGGATCGCTTCTGCTGCCACCGCGATGCGAATCGGAGCGGCCGCGTGGATGTCCCCGCTGCATCGCGAAGCGATTTCATCCCACCGCCGCGCCACGAACCTGTCATCCGGGAGCGTCGCAACGTGACCGGTGTGCCTTTCTCAACCCGCAGCGATCGGTCGCAGAGCCACCGCGGTGGGTTACCCCACCCACCGCGGTGGCAGGGACAACCCACCGCGGTGGGTCACCAGACCCATCGAAGTCCGTTCCCAACCCACCGCGGTGACAGAACCAGTCACCCGGGAACGATGGAGGTCCCGGCGCAGCGGCCCGAAATCGCTTACGCGTGGCATGATGCAGCCAGTCCGGCGGCAGGAACGTCGCTTACCGGAGGGTGGAGGTGATACCCGGCTGGCTCGCCGCGCCACCCCGATGAGGGGGGAACGCTTACGGGTGGGTTGCCTCACCTTACGGGCGAGGAGTGTCTCGTGGGGTCACACCTTCCCTCTTCTCGCCGGAAGTGCGAAGGTGTGACCCGGGTGTGACCCTGCTGCGCACCCGATGGTCGGAAAAAAGCTGCAGCCTATCCGTCACTTCCCGCAAGGGCAAAAGACGTGAGGCGCCCGCGTCCTACGGCCCGAATCTTGAGCACTGAGAAAAGGAGCCAGAACAATGGCAGTTACTCCTACATCCTGTTCCACTTTCGTTCAGATCTGGGTCGACTCCACGGCCGTGCAGGAAGGGACGACCAATGGTGTCTATCTGGTCGACAATATGCTCCTCCACGGCAGTACGAACGAAGGCACGCCGAATCTCACCACGCAATTGACGCTCAACAGCAACATCTGCTGGTCACTGCTGAACGTCGATCCGAACTCGACGACCGTTCTATCATTCCAGGAGTTCGGCAACTCGAATGCGTACGGTCCGGACGGCACGCCGAAACCGTTCAACTCGACGAACTACACCGGCCAGGTGCAGAACGTCGGGGCTTCGTCGTACTCGATCAAATTCAACGTCCTGCCAGCGTCCGGCAACGGCATCACGGTCACCGTTTCGCCGTCGTTCAACGTAGTTGCGGCGCAGTGACCGGCCATTGAGACGAAAGGAACACGCACATGGCGAATAAAAACATCAACGCTACCGCACCGACCGGCGCAGCGCAGGTCACAGGCCCGGTGCGCCGCACCTCGGCACTCAACCCTCAGGTCGCAATCACCATCGCGGTCGATACCTCATACGTCGCCTCTCAGGGGGGAGGCCTGATCACCCAAGGGGTCTACATGTTCGACAACCAACTCGACAACGGCTCCAGCGGAGAAGGAACCCTGGAGCTGAGCAGCATGGTCAACGCAGGCGATCTGATCGGCTTCAACATCGTTCCAGTCAACACGGCGGGTCCATCCGGAGATCAGGTGATCATCACCGGCTTCAACGTGTCTCAGGGAAACGTGTTCGGTTCCACGGGAACCCCGGTGGAGCAGCCGACGCCGCCCGCCGGAGAGCCTGTGGGGGCATACTGGATCGGCCAAGCGATCAACTCCGGCAATCAGACCTACCAGATCCACGCCGAGGTCAGCACGGGACTCCTGCAACCCCTCACTTTCTTCGTCAATTGGGACCCGTTCATCACCTGCTCGTAATCCGCCCATCCGTCTTCTCCGCCGGACCCTGTTCGGCGGAGAAGCATGGACATCCAGGCGCAGGCGATCGACGGAAGTGCAAAGGTGACCGACGAAAATGACGGCCGCTTTCGTCGATTGGCACGATCAGTCGTCCGTGCGACGCGCCTTCGCATCACCGGACAGCATCGGCGACTGGAATGGTGCGCGCGGTGTCACCGTGGCGACGGCAGACCTCGATTTGCGTGTATGGTCGCTCCGTTCACTCGAATTGGGTTTCGAGCAACGTCCCAGGATCGTGCTCGTTACTCGAATTGGGTTTCGAGCTACGTCCCAGGATCGTGCTCGTCACCCGAATTGAGTTTCGAGCTACGTCCCGGGATCGTGCTCGTCACTCGAATTGGGTTTCGAGCTACGTCCCGGGATCGTGCTCGTCACTCAAATTGGATTCCGAGCTACGTCCCGGGATCGTGCTCGTCACTCAAATTGGGTTCCGAGCTACATCCCGGGATCGTGCATACTGTCGAGCATGCCGAAGACGAGACCGCGTCCGGACGCGATCATCTTTGGGGATATGTTCCGGCAGTTCCGCCTCCAGCGCGGATGGACGCTCCGCGTCTGCGCGCACCATCTCGGCATCACGGCCTCATACCTCGGCGTCCTCGAGTCAGGCCGCAACATGCCGAGCATTCACCTGCTCCTGCTATTCGCCGACGTCTTCGACGTCCACGCCTGGGAGATCCTGCGCTCGTTCGAAGAAACGCGGATGGCCCAGTTCGTGGCCGCGGCCGCTGCCGAGGCAACGCAGGAGTGAACGTGGCGGACAGCGTTGACGACCGGGAGATGTGAGGACGCGTCCGAGCGTTTCTCGCCGACGAGCTTTCCGGTGCGGTCGGCCGTGCGCTCGACGAACGTGCTGCCACGGCTTCGGCCCGTGCAGAGAGCCAGAGCCGACGCGGGGTCATAGTTCCAGTCGGTTAGCCCTCCGGCCTGTCACGCCGGAGGTCGCGGGTTCGAGCCCGTCGGCCCCGCCAAACTAAAACACTCATGCGCAGCGACTTCGCGGCGTTTCGTTTTGCAGCAGCGCGAGACGCCGAAACTACCCGCACAAGGTCCCGTACAAGATACGAGTTTTCCGGGGGCGCCAGACACGCCGAATAACAGGTGCAAATCGCGAATGTTCCACGCGACAGGCCATTGTTTCACGGCCTCCGATCCCTGCGGACCGGCTCATACGCATCCTTGATCTTCCCCTTGGTAATGGACCCGATCAACGCGAGGTCGACAGACGCCCGGACCACGACGGCATCGCGTACGTCGCCGCTTTGGCCGTGCAGCGGCACGGCGCCGCGTCGGTCTTCCAGTTACCCGCTGCGTGATCGAAGACCAGCTCCACGCACGTCGGCGAGCCGCCGCAGGTGGTGCAGTACTTGCGCGGGAGGGCCACGTAATGGGCGCACGGCCGCTTGGTGGTGTTCTGCTCGTCCGAGCGCACCCAGGTCAGCCGCCCTCCTCTGATTCGCGCGTAGGCCTTCGCGTTGGCGAGCGCGCCGTGGTGCGGCGCGGTGACGATTGCGGGCAGGCCGAGGGTAATGGGGTTGTCGGTGAACGCTAGCGCGGAGTCGCCGCAGAACAGGACTTCGCTCGC
Source organism: Thermoanaerobaculia bacterium (assembly GCA_035629865.1). Taxonomy (GTDB): domain Bacteria; phylum Acidobacteriota; class Thermoanaerobaculia; order Gp7-AA8; family Gp7-AA8; genus QHVT01. The sequence continues at coordinate 27,733 of DASPHC010000176.1, forward strand.
GCCATCGTTGAACCGGAACACGCGCGACTCGCGGTTGATGCGCGACAGCGTGGCCACGCGCGTGACCATGGTCACCAGCTCGAAGCCGACCGCATGCGGCATCTCGATCGGCTCGGTCACCTCGGTGCCGTTGACGCAGATCATCATCGGATGTCCGGCGACCGCGTGATCGACGACTGCGCCGCTGTAGTCGAAGAAGCGGACTCGGGGATGCCAGCGATCCGGAAAGTAATGGCTTCGCGCCATCGCCAACGAGGTGGAGCCGGATCCGATGGTCGCCAGGGTCCTCGTCAGCTCCGCGGCATCGGAGCGGACCCCTTCGACGGCAGCCGTGGCGACGCGGCTGAGCGTGGCTGCGATGCCTCCGGAGATGGAGCGGTTGGGCAAAGACGGGTGCTCGTCGAAGTACCAGGGGATCCCGGCTACGCGAGCTTCGTCTTCCTTCTCGCCGCGCTCGAGAATTTCCGCCGCGCGATCGAGCAGCGTGTCGCGGTGGTGATTGAACGATTCAGAAGACGTGCTTTCCTCGAGCTTCGTCGTTGCGAGCGCGAGCGCGGACGTGGCGATTCCGCCGAGGGCGAGGTCCGCCGTCAGAGCGTGGTCGTCGTTCCGGTCCCTCCTCTCGTCGTCGGACCTTCGGCGGCGGCGCGTCTCACCGCCGTCCGGCGTCACCAGCCTGCGCTGCCGCAGGATTTCGTCCACAGCGGCGACCCATGTCTGCCAATCGCCGCCGAACCGCCGCGCGAGGCGGATCGTGTCCAGCCAGTTGGCCGGCAGCCAATACTCCGACACGGGGAAGCGCCCGTGTATTAGATCCTCGATGCCCTCGACATGATCGCGATCCGTATGCGTGACGATGGCCGCGTCGAGATACCGGACGCCGCTCGCGGCCAGTTGCATGGGCATCGACGGCACGCCGGCGCGGCGGCGGCCGCCGTCGACGAGATACGCGCGGGCCTCCGACGTCGTGAGCAGAAACGCATCGCCTTGCGCCACTGGCAGTGCGCGGAAGATGGTCATGTTGCCGTCCCTCCGGAATTCGCCTATTTTAGCCGAGGTAGGATTTCGACCGCTTCGTCCCTCCCTGAAACCGAACGCTTCGAGCCAGCGGACAGCCAGCGAACGAACGGAACGCAGGCGTCGTCGATCTGGACGTCATGTACCCTCGAGTGACCGAGGGCGAAGCGCTCTAAGCGTCGCACCTTCGGCGAGCGCCTACGCGAGGCGCGAGACGAGCGCAGAGAAACTACGCGATCCCCGCCCATGTCGCGAGCATGTCGTAGACGTACGTAGCGAGCTGGAACGAGGCATCAAGACGCCGATGCCTTGCGTCCATCGTGCGGCGGCACTCGCGCTGCGCCGCAAATGCAGGGGAGCGCCACCTGCTTACACCACGGCGGCGTCCGCCGCTGGCTGTGATGGGACGGGACCAGGCCAAACATAGAAGGCCTGACCCCGTCGCTTCTCCGCCCCGTCGCTTCTCCGTCGCTTCTCCAGGGGGGGCGGATAAACCGCTCGAGAACGTGGATGGCCACGCGAAGCGCGCACGAGCGCTGGGCGCGAACGGCAGCGCGCGGTATCCCTCATCTGAGGCGCGGCGGCGATTGGAAGGCGGCCGGGCCTCGGTGCCGACAAACGCCGTCGGACTCGAACGCCCGGTCGATCACCATCGACACGTCACGTGCCTTGACGCGGAAACCAAGATCCAAGGCCTTAACGTGATGGGACGTCGGACTGAATTGAACGTGCGCCCGTGCGAGCGTGAGCATCGTCGGACAGGTGCCGTCATCCCTCGTCTGAGGTAGGGCCAGCGTGTCGTTCCATCTGCGCGATTGCTTCAATGATTTCCGTCTTCGACGAGCCCCAGAAGCCATGCTCGAGGCTCGGGAATGGCAGAAACAGCCGGCGCAATCGTACAAATTCATCCTTGTCACGAACGGAGTTCCAATCGTCCTCTCTTGGACAGTCGACGAACTGCTTTTCTCCAAAGGCCTCGAGTGCCGCCGTGAAGGCGCGCAATTCCTCGCCCGTCGGAGTGGGTAGACGCCGAACACTGTCGGAAGCTGTTAGCGGCCAGTCACGTTCAGCGGCAAGCATTCGCAACATGGCAAGCTGCAGACGAGCAAACGCTGCGTAGCCGGTGTCCGTTGGCCGTCCGCCCGTCCACAGGAAAAGGGCGACTCGCATGGAACCAGCCGTCAAGAGCGTATTCACGTAACGATGTGGCAGGAGCGTGGATAAAGTGTTGTGAAATTCGAAGAGCGCCGCATTGCGCCAGCCGCCCTGGACCGTAAGGACATGGAGTGCGGCTTTGGACGGTTCGTGTCGATATGTCTCTTCGCAAGCAGTGCCCGGCCCGGTCAGCCGCGGATCACGATCCCAGTCGAACCAGTCCTTTTCAACAGAGCGATGGGTCCAACCGCAAAGCGCTTCGTCGATGCCCAGGTAGGGAACGACAGGCGGTGCGAACGTGTAGCCTTTTTGCCTGGCAAACCAAATGATCGCTTCGCGACTCATCGAAACGCCGCTGCGATCCGCCCATAAGTCGGCGAAGAGCCGGTGATATTCGTCTACGTTCCACCCTCGCCACTCGTCTGCGCACGGCTCCCACACGGCCCGCAACATGAGCCGCGGCGTAGGCGCACTGACGATGGCGAACTCCATCGTCTTCTGCGGCCTCCAGATCGGTCCAGGCAGCGTGGAGACGAATACTGCCTCGTCGGTTCTCCACGCCGTGTAGGGATAGGAAAAATCGGCTAGTTCGTCCTGGTTAGCCCACGCTTCGCGGTGCCCGAGGATCCTCCCGGCCTCCGCGGCGATTTTGGCCCGTTCGAATGCCGGAACGCGCGGCCACGCCGCTAAGAGCGCCGAGGTGAGCTCCGAATCCTGAATACTCCGTGGGCTTGCTAGTTTGCGGGTGAAGTTCGAGTTTTCGATACGGCTGTGCGAATCGATGACCGGTTCGACTGGCACAACTGCATGCGCTTCTTCGCGGGCATTCCGCGGAATCCGTCGCGTGATGGCGTCAGCGGCGTCTCCCATCCTGCCGTTCTGCAGATCGAGATACTCTGCACCGAGGGGAATCCCTAACAGTTCGACGTCGTCGAGCCGAATTGCGAGAAAACGGTCGGCATCACGTTGCCGTGCTCGCGATAGAGCATCGGTGAGGTGATGTTTGCGCCACTCGCTTCGATCATAGTTGCGCGTCGCCAGCAGAACGCCGAAATGAGCGCGGAATCGCAGCAGCTCGTCAATGTGCTCTTCGAGACGTTCTCCCTCCAGACTGTTGACGCCCCACTCGTCGTAAAACACAGCCACTTCGCGAGCATTCAGAATGCGGCCAAGCTCACGCGCGGCATCCCGGTCTTCCTGTGCGAACGACAATGCTACGTCGAATTTGTAACCCGGCGCATCGGCTGCACGCGGGGTGGGTGTGCGCTCGATGTGCAGGTAGTAGTCGCGGTCCTTCCCTTCGTTCAAGGCCAGTCGCTGCAGGATGAGCCCTGCACATTCCTCTGGCGTTTTGTCGTCGAGATCGATGAAGATCGCTCCCGTTTGAAGCCCGCGGACGGATGCCTTCTCGAAGCGGTAGAGCATCACGCGGTCGTGTTGACGCTTCTTCAGCAGATCGAAGATTCCGTTCCACTCGAGGCCGGTCCACTCCTTCCCCTCATACTCGGGGCTGACGATGGCGACGATCAGCTCCGACTGATCGCGATAAAGTTCCGGGAGGTAAAAGGCACCGTCGTCACGCGCAAACTCCGCCACGTGAAACTTGTCGTATAGAACACCCGCTTCGCCGAAGTGACCGGCGAGGATCGCCGCCACGCGCGCCACGAATGCGCGTTTCTCTCCCGCGAAGGACAACGCAACTCGAAATCGATTTGTGCTCATCCGGTTCTGGTGTTCAGGATAACGGATTGGCCCATTCGTTCGACGCCTTCAAACCTTCGGCTACATCCTTTGCGGCGATCTCTTGATCGACGAGTTCGTTAGCCCTCCGGCCTGTCACGCCGGAGGTCGCGGGGATCGTTGGCTACTCCTTGAACGCTGCACTGGCCTACCTCACCTCAACGGCCATTCCAACTCGCCGAGGAAGCGCTCGTCCTCCCGCCAGCCCTGATGCACAGCTACGCGGAGGTCGAGGAAGACTTTGGTGCCGAGGATGGACTCGAGCTCCTGCCGGGCCTCGGTGCCGATGCGTTTGATCATGTTCGCCTGCTTGCCGATGACGATTGGTTTCTGGGAGTCGCGCTCGACGTAGACGGTGGCGAAGATGGTGATCATCCCCGTTTCTTCGTCTTCTTCGAAGCGGTCGACGTTGACGGCGGTGGTGTACGGGAGCTCGTCGGAGGTGTGGTGCAGCACTTTCTCGCGGATCAGCTCCGCGGCGAGGAAGCGCTCGGGCTGGGTGGTGTAGTCCTCGGTGGGATAGCGCGGCTCGCCGGGAGGTACGGCTTTGAAGAGGAGCGTGACGAGCGAGTCGATCCCCTCCCCTTCTCCGGCGGAGATCGGGACGAGCTCGTCGAAGATGCCGAAGCCGTGGTACTGCTGGATCAGCGGCAGGAGCTTGTTCTTTTTGAGGAGATCGATCTTGTTGAGGAGGACGAACCGCTTCGCGGCCGGGTTCTGCTCTTTCTCCGCACGCAGCATTTCGATGACGTACTGGTCCCCTCGCCCGAACGGCTCGGTGGCGTCGACGATGAGGGCGATGACGTCGGCCTCGGTGAGCGCGGAACGGACGTGATCCATCATCCGGACGTTCAGCCGGTGCAGCGGCTTGTGGATTCCGGGCGTGTCGAGGATCGCGATCTGCCCGCGCGCGTCGTTGAGGATGCCGACGATCCGGTTCCTTGTGGTCTGCGGCTTTGACGAGACGATGGAGACTTTCTGACCGAGGATCCGGTTCAGGAGCGTCGACTTGCCGGCGTTGGGGCGGCCGACGAAGGCGACGGTGCCGAATCTCGGTAGGTCGGTTGTCGAGGGTTGGTCGTTCTGCTCTTCTGCCATGGTTTGAATTGAAAATTGAAAATTGAAAATTGAAAACGGGCAGCACTCGCCGCCTCGTTTTTCAATTTTCAATTTTCAGTTCCCTTCTTCGTCCTCGTCTTCCTTCCGCCAGTTCGGGTCCTTCGAAACTTTCACCCGGTAGATGCGACGGCGGTCGGCGCGGTCGACTTCGAAGATGTAGCCGTTCTTGGTGATGATCGTCCCGACGGCGGGGACGCGGCCGAGGGTGGTGAAGATCAGGCCGGCCACGGTCTCGTAGTCGTCGCCGGAGAGGTTGGCGTCGAGCTTCTCCTCGAGCATCTCCACGCGGAGGATGCCGCTTACGAGGTAGTTGCCGTCGCCGAGGTCGACGATGGTCGCCTCCTCGTCCTCGTGCTCGTCGGCGATCTCGCCGACGATCTCTTCGATGATGTCCTCGGTGGTGATGATCCCGGCCGTGCCGCCGTACTCGTCGACCACGATGGCGATCTGCAGGTGCTCGCTCTGGAACTCGCGGAGCAGGTCGGCGACCTTCTTGGTCTCCGAGACGAAGTACGGCGGGCGCGCGAGCTCGGGGATGGTCCGCTTGTCGCTCTTCAGGACGGCGTCGAAGACGTCCTTGATGTGCACGACGCCGGTGATCTGGTCGATGCTCTGCTCGTAGATCGGGATGCGGGCGTATTTCGACTCGCTGAAGAGCTTCGCCAGCTCCTCCATCGGCCGCCGGGCGTCGAAGGCGAAGACGTCGATGCGCGGGGTCATGATCTCGTGCGCCAGCCGGTCGCCGAAGTCGACGATCGACTGCAGCAGCCGTCCTTCCGACGCCTCGATGATCCCCTCTTCCTCGCCGACGTCGATGTACGCCTGCACCTCTTCGTCGGTGACTTCTTCCTCTTCGTCGGTGGCCTGCTGGTTCCGGTCGAGCCGTTCGAGCAGCCTGCGCAGCGGGAAGAGCAGCGGCCAGAAGAGGTAGTAGGCGAAGCGCGAGAACGGCAGGAGGGCTACCAGGATCACTTCCCCGGTGTCTTCGGGGACGAGCGCCAGGACGAACTTCCAGACCACGACGAGCAGGGTCCAGATGACGACGCTGGTCAGCACGGCGCTGCCGATCGTCCGCTCGTCGTAGATCATCGTCGTCGCGGCGGCGCCGATCACGAGGGCGACCTGGAGCAGGGCGCCGCTGACGAGCTGGAAGTCTTCGACGTCGAAGTACGTCCAGCGCCCTCCCGAGTCCTCGGTTTCGCTGCTCAGGCGGCGCAACCGGACGGGGCTGAGCTGGAGCGCGAAGGAGCGGAGGGCGTCGAAGATGAGATAGCAGACGCCGCAGGCGATCGCGATCAGCACCCAGTGGAGGTGGCTACTTCCCATTGCGGTCGCGCGGATTGTAGTAGATCGGGAAAGGAACCGGAGATCGGCCCGGCTGGCGGGCGGAAGCGCTTCCGGCAGGATGCGAGTGAGAACGGGCGTCCTGCCCGTTCCCACTCGATCCCCGATGCGTCAGATGGCGGCCGTGGTCGGCCGCTTCCCGGTGTGTTGCCGGGCCAGCCCGACGAAGGAGTTGATGCTCTCGAACGTCTTGGCGATCGGGATGAGCGAGTCCGCGGTCCCGCTCTCGTAGTTCGCGCAGATCTCATTCACCGCATGCCGGCCGAGTGCGCGATAGCTCTCGAACTGTGACTCGCTGAAGAACTGATCGCTGGTCGGCTCGTGCGGGAAGAGCAGCGATTCCTGTGCGTAGTTGTAGACATCGCGCGGGAAGAAGGGGTCGTTGTAGATGCCCGCTTTGATGTAGATCAGGGTGCCGTCGACGGCGTTCTCGTCGACGGACGAGTAACGGATCGTCGCACGCGCCACATAACGCCCCTCGCCGTAGGTGCCGTCGTCAGCGCGGGGAGCCATCTCCATGCTCTCGATGTCGATCGGCACGCCGAGGTCGATGCGGATCTTGCGAATGGCATTGCCGAGGTCCTCGAAGGAGAATTTCGGGTCGGCGCCGGCGTCGCTGACGATGATGGAGTGGCAGCGGCGGACGACCATCTCGTACAGCCCGAGGTTCTCGAAATGACCGCCGTCGGAGAGATAAACCCACTTCGACTGGTCGTTCGAAGAGCCGGTGAGCTCGTCCAGCATCGGCTTGAGGCTCGTCGACGGATGCGCCCGCATGTACGACGTCTCACCGGCAGGTCCCGGATTGCCGAGCCAGGCGCCGAGGCGGACGTTGAAGAAGGTCAGCAGGAAGGCCATCAGCGGCGAGGAGTGATAGCCCATGTTCGGGCTCGCCGCCGCGCCGGAAATGCCGACGGCCGTGCCGAGGGAGATCCCGTCCTGACCGCCGTACCGGGCGGCGGGACGGTATCCGAGGGACAGGTTTCCGCAGTGATACGGCGAGACGGTGAACGACTCCGCCTGCCGCTGCTGCCAGGCGAGGTTGTCTCCCGTGGTCAGGTTCAGGGCGGTGTTGACGACGTGGAGCGGCGGACGGTCCGCGATGCCTGGCAGCGCGTCCGTGCCGTCGAGCGGCGGCGTGCGCTCGACGCCATTCGGCAAAGCCATCGCCCGGATCCATTTGGCGAAGTAGTGGTCGAGCACGGCCCGGTTGCGGAAGGATTGGCTGTAGCCGATGCCTTCGGTCTGGATCCACGGCACTTTGTCGGCCTCGGGGAAGGTTTCGTTGATGAGCAAATGATTGAGGTTGTTGGCGAGGGCTGGCCCGTCGATGGGTTCTTCCGTCGTCATCGCGTCGAGCTTCCCGATCAGGTAGTTTGCGAGCGTTTTCCGGTCCGCTTCCGGGTTCCGCAGCGCGTCGACGAAACCTGCCGGATTCGGGATGCTCTTCGCCCAAAGCAGCTCCGGCCGCAACTGCCACATCTGCACATTGTCGGTGGGATCGAAACCGGTGAAGTTCTCCGGGTTGCGCTCGTCGTTGGAAGCACCGAGATAGGCACGGATCAGGCGGTTTCGATACAACGCGGCCATCGAAAAGCGGTTCACCCCGATGCAGTACGACAGGATGACGGCCAGCAGCGCCACCGCGGCGTAAACCCCAAGCTCGCCGCGGGTGGTCGTCTTGATGACGTCGAGATGCGCCGCCGCCTGCAGGTCCGCGATGCTGGTCAGCGGCATGGCCGGCAGTTTGTTCTTCTGCTCATAAGCCGCTCCTCCGGCTTTGACGTCGGGCACGGTGCTGGTGAATTCGGCCTGCAGGGCGGCGTTCCGCGCGTCGGCCTTTTCTGCGCCTCGACTTGCGCCTCGGTGACGCCCTTCGGAAGGTCGCGGAATTCCTGGGTGAGCCAGGTCGAGCCGAGAGAGATGGCGGCGAGCAGGAAGACGACGAACAACGGCACGATCAGCATCGAGGCGAAGTTACCGGCCGCGGCGACGCTGCCGCCTTTCTCTTTCTGCTTCTGGTTGGCTGGGGTCTTGTCGCTGAAGCCCAGGACGGCCGCGGCCACGCCGGCGCCGCCGCCGATCGAGGCGAGGATCACCGGAGCGTTGTAGAGCGCCACCGGTCCGAAGACGGCGATGAAGCTGACCAGACCGATGGCCACGGAGAAGAAGAGCAGCCAGGCGCCGGCGCGGCCCCACCATTCGCGGTCGTAGTCTTCGTTCTTCCGGCCGGAGAGGCCGACGAAGATGCTGGCCTGCGCGAAGAAGACCAGCAGGATTACCGGGACGGCGAAACAGACGAAGAGCTGCGCCTGCGGCGAGGAGACGAAATCGAAGCGTTCGATGGGCAGCTTCCTCGCCAGATCGGGGGTGGTCCGGAGCGGCTCGTAGAAGACTTTTTCTGCCAGGAGATACAGCAGCGCGGCGGTGGTGGCGACGGCCGCGGCCACGGCACCGAATTCGGCCACGACCTTCCAGAAGAGCTGTCTCCAGAACTCCGCGCGGAACGTGGAGCGGCGCGCCAGGATGTAGCGTGTGTAATAGAGGACGAACGGCACGACCGTCATCCCGATGACCGCCAGGATGGCGGCGTTTCTCGCATCCGGAGATTTCAGCGCGGCAGGCGCCTCCTGGACTCTCGCCCAAAAGATGGCCAGCGCCGCCGATGCGAGCGTCAGCGGGACGACGCAGAGGAGCATGAACCAGCCGTCCGACGTCTGAAAGAGCCCCTTCTTTCCGCCCCGGCTCTGCTCGACCGGCCGGGTCCAGCCGATGTAAGCGAAGCCAAGCATCGTCAGCCCCGCCGCGATCCACGGCCAGCTGAGGTCAGGCATGCGATGCCGCTGGTCCAAACCCCAGCTGAAGACGCGCGGCACGGCCAGAGCCAAAGCCAGGAGCGGCACCAGCACCAGGAGGTTGAGCAGCAGATTGCGGATGTACAACGAGGCCATCGTCCACGAATCGCCGGAGAGGAGGCCGAGCTTCGGGCTGAGATAGTTGCTGTACTCGCGCAGGTGCCGCACCGGCGCCGGCTCGGGATCGAGCTTGTCGGCCGGGATCTCGCGCGGTGTGACCTTCTTGTCCTCGTCGCGCAGCACCATGTTTTTCTTTGCCGAATCTGCGTAGGGCCTTCGTCCGGTGATCGCCGTGTCCGTCTGCTGGAGATCGCACTGCACGCCGGCGACGCCGTCCGGATGGCGGCGGATCCACGACGAAAGCCAGCTTCCGATGTAGCCGCCGCCGGAAACGGTCGAGAGGTAATCGAACTTCTTGAGGACGTTCGCGCTGGCCAGCCCCTGGATGACGCCGAGCGCGAAGGTCGCGCTGCGGATGCCGCCGCCGGAGATGCAGAGGGCGGTGCGGGGATGGGGGTCCTTCTTGTCCGCGGCGCGCTTGTGGATGGCGGAGTAGACGTTGGCGAGACGCGCCTGTTCCGAATTGTCTCCGTCCGCCGGCGGCTCCAGCGGCCCGTACATCGACACGTATTCTTCTTCGAGTACCTCATGCAACGGCTTCGGGGACGACATGCGACACCTCCGGCTGCGCGATGGTTGGACGACTGATTACTGATGTGAGTGGGACCGATTTTAACTCTTCCCGGAAGAGGGCGGGCCTAGCTCAGCAACATCGCGAGCATGGCCGCGCCCAGCGACGCTTTCAGCAGCGCTTCCGCGCGTTTGTGCAGGACGTTGAACTCCTGCCGCTGCGGGTCGGTCTCCGGCATTTCCGGCGTGAGATGCACGCGACGCGCTTCCAGGGCCCGCTCGAGGTGCCCGATCTCGTAAACGACGGTCGCCGCCATGAAGAGGAGGGCCGCCCAGCGGAGGGCGATCCAGGTCATCGAGCCGCTTTCCCAGACGAAGAATTTGACGGCCGCGGCGGCGATGGTCACGACGAGCGCCACGACGCGCACCCGGGCGAACTTCCGGAGCGTCGGGCCGAAGATGCTCCCCGCCTGGTGCCTCGGCAGGGCCTTGAAGAGCGCCGGAGCGGTCAGGGCGCCGAGGACGACGATCCCGCCGATCCAGATCGAAAGGCCGAGGTGGTAGAAAAGGTTGGTGAAAAGATGGGACCAGTTGGGCATATTCGGAGGCGGAAGAGTAATCTAAATGATCATGAACCCTCTGGCCCTCGTGCTCGCGCTGACCTCGACCCTGGTGCTCCACAGCGGGGAACGCATCGTCGCCGAAGGGGCGGTGACGGAGATCAAAGGAGTGGTGATGTTCCGCTCGGACGGCGTCCTCTATTCGCTGCCGGCCGTGGAGATCGCCCGGATCGAGAAGGGCGACGACGCCTCGGGGAAAAAGCCGCCGGTGCGGAAGCTCAAGGTCAGTGAGGAAGAGCGGAAGCGCCTGCTGGAAGAGCTGGAGAAGAACCACTCCGGCAAGCCGGCCCCGAAAGAGCAGATCGTCGTGAAGGCTCCTCCTCCCCCATCCCCCGAGGAGGTTTCGGAGCAGAAGCGCGAGGAGCGCGAATGGCGCCGCGACGCGCGGGCGTATCAGGAGGCAGTCATCCGTGCGCGCGAGGAGCTGGGGTTGATTCACGCCCGGGTGGACGAGCTGCGCTCGAAGATCCAGTCGCTGGTGTCTCTCGGCTACGAGCCGCGCCAGTTCACGTATGACACCGCCCAGCTCACCCGCACGCTCGAACGGATCCCGGCAGCCGAGCTGGAGATCACGCGCGCGGAGCGCGCGTACGAGCAGTTCCGCGAGGATGCCCGGCGGGAGGGTGTGTTGCCGGGGTGGTTGAGATAGTTGCTGGTGGCTGGTTCCTTGGGAAGTTGCGCTCGTGGCCCAGGCATCGTGGGAAAGCGGCCGGCAACATAGCCGCGGAGCGGCAAAAGAATGCTTAACCGCGCGTTTCGTTCTTTCGCCGCTCCGCGGCTTACCTAAATCCCCGTCCGTTACCCACGGCTAACGCCGTGGGCTACATTCTTTCGCCGCTCCGCGGCTACCCTTCGCCGCTCCGCGGCTTACCCTTTACGCCGGCTGGGGCCCGAACGTCTCGGTGATGGCCTTGCTGTCGTCCACTTCGATCGACCGCAGGGCGGTGCGCACCTTGTCGAGGAACGGGTCGAAGCCGGCGGCCATGACGACCGCGTTCTTGATCGTGGCGCGGTTGCGCTCGATGAGGGTCTCGATCGGGCCGCTTTAGTGGGTGATCTGGCCGGCGCGGGCGAGGGGATCGAAGTCGCCGGCGTAGAGGATGTGGCGCTGGTCGGGCTCGTAGAGGACGGTGATGCTGCGCGGGTCTTTGACCGCGAGCAGGTGCAGGACGATGCTGCGGATCGGGGCGATGCCGACGTCGCCCGCCAGCAACACCACGCCACGCCCGTCTTCCTCGGGCAGCAGGAAGTCGCCGTACGGTCCGTCGACCGCGACCTCGGCTCCCGCTTCGAGACGGCGCAGCGATTCCCCTCCCTTGCCCGGACCGGTGCGTACGCAGAGCTGCACCGCTTCGGGACGCTGTGGCGCCGAGGCGATGGTGTAGGCGCGCGACACTCCCTCGGGGAAGCGGAAGTTCACCCACTGACCGGGCTGGAAGACGAAGTCGTCCTGAAAGGAGACGGTGAGCTGAAGGACGCTCGGAGCGAGCGGCTGGATCTCGGTGACGATCGCTTTGTGGCGCATCGAGCGCGATTGTAGTTGAAGGAGAGTGATCGGTTGTCGGTTGTCAGTGCCGAGCGATGGTCTTCGCGGAGATCACGAGTACGGCGGCTTTGCCCTGCCAGCCGAAACCCACGGCAAATCCATCACGCCTCTCTGCTGCCGTGCGGATGGTCTTTTCTGTCGCCCGCTACGCGGGCTCGCCTGGGGGGCGTTGTGGTACCCGGCCTGAAGGCCGGGCCTACAGATCTTTGGCTGCCTGCGGCAGCAGCGAGAATCGGCAAGGTGTTACCGGCAGTCCGGGCAGCGCCGCCGTGCTCGCGATCCCCGCGAAGACTGGCCGCTCGGCACTGACAACCGACAACCGACAACCCATTCAATACCACATGCCCGACTTGGCCAGCTTGGCGATCTTCTTCAGAATCCGGTCCTTCTTGAAGCCGCGCAGGTAGTCGACGAAGAGGGTGCCGCGGAGGTGGTCGATCTCGTGGCACATGGCCCGGGCCATGAGGCCTTCGCCCCACATCTCGCGCTGTTCGCCCTGGCGGTCGAGGTAGCGGAGCTTGACGCGCTCGGGGCGGGTGACGACTTCGACGAAGTCGGGGATGGAGAGGCAGCCCTCTTCTTCCGTCACTTCCCCCTCGGTCTCGACGATCTCGGGGTTGATGAAGACGTGGCAGTCGCCGGGACGCTTGCCGACGGAGAGGTCGATGATCATGAGCTGCTTCGAGACACCCACCTGGTTCGCGGCCAGGCCGACGCCGGGGGCGGCGTACATGGTCTCGATCATGTCGTCGATCAGCTTGTGCAGGGGCGCGTCGATCTCGCCGACCGGCTCGGTCGGATGGCGGAGGACGTCGTCGCCGTATTTTCGAATGGGTAGAATCATCGCTTCTTCAGGCTCTCGATCATGGCCTCGACGGTGTGATTCGCCCGCTTCTTGTAGAACTCGTCGAGCACCTTACGGATGCCGGGGTGCTTGGAGAGCACACCGTCGAGCTTCGCCTTGTCGAGGCGGAGCAGTTCGGTGCGCTGCGATGCGGTGATCGTCGCCGTGCGAGGTTTTCCGGTCAACACGCTCACTTCGCCGAAAAAATCCCCTTCGCCGAGGCGGGCCAGGTAGAGCGTGCCGGTCGAGCCACGGGTGTAGACCTTCACCTCGCCGGACGCGACCAGGTACATGGACGTGCCGGGATCGCCTTCGTTGATGATGACGCTGCCCTCGTCATGGGTTTCCAGTTCCATCTCCTGGACGATGGCCGCGCGCTCGACGTCGCTGAGGATCTCGAAGAGAGGGCTGCTCGGGACGGGACGGGAGAACAGCGGCTCGCTCTTCCCCGCCTCCTGAGCCGCCTTCGCGGAGAGCTGCTCGCCGACTTTCTCGGCCTTCTTGCGGACGGCGATGGCCTGCACGGTCAAGCCGTTGTCTTCGTAGTACTTGGCGGTGGCCTCGTACTGCGTGACCGCCTCGTCGATGCTGCCCGCCCCGGCGAGGGCGTCGGCGTACTGCAGGCGGATGCGCGGGTTGGAGGGGTACTTTTCGTGCTCGCGCTTGAGCACCGGCACGGCGCGGGCGTATTCGCGTCTCGCCAGCAGCGTCGCGCCGCTTTCAGTTTCTTCAGCCATCGCGGCCTATTCTAAGCGCGAAGCGGATGCGGTTCGTCTAGTACCGGATCCGTTGCAGCTCCGCCTTTGCCGATGAGGCGGTGCTCGAGTACGGGAAGCGCTCGATGACCTGCTGGAGAGTGCGGCGTGCCAGGGCGAGGTCGCCGGTCTTTTCCTGGGCGAGGGCGGTCTTGAAGAGGGCGTCGGGGGCTTTGTTCTGGTCAGAGAAGTCGTTGACGACGCGGGCGTAGTAGCGCATGGCGCTGGTGTAGTCGCCGGCGGCGAAGTAGGTCTCGCCGATCCAGAAGAGGGCGTTGTCGGCGAGGTCGCCGGTGGAGTCGGATTCGAAGACTTCCTGGAAGCCGCGGCGCGCGTCGGTGTGCCGGCCGCGGCCGAAGAGGATGATCGCCTGCCGGTAGTCGTCGGCCAGCTTGGCGCCGACGAGCGCCCGCTGCGGCTGTTCCGGCGCCGGCATCTGGCGCGGCTGCGGCTGCGGCCGGACCGCCGGGGCGAGCGCTCCGGGCTCCTGCTGGTGCTGCTGCGCGACCGCCACTTCTCCACGCGCCGGGACGGCGGCCTGTTGCGGGACGCCTTCTTCGAGCCGGGTGATCCGGTGACTCATGACGTCGAGACGCTCGAGCAACTCGGTGAGCTGCGTCTGCATCTCGGCGAGGCGCTGCTCGGAGCGCGCCTCCGCGGCCGCGGCAACCGAGGCCGCGGGGGGCGGAGCCGGCGCGAACGGTGCGTCGTCGTCCGTCGTGGCACAGGCGGCGGAGAACAGCAGGGCGGCCGCGGCGAGTCGTTTCATGCCTTGGTGTCGCTGAGACGGCGCTTGGCCGGCTCGGCGTAATCGCTCTGCGGGTACTCGGTGACGACGCGCTCGAAGTAGAGCCGCGCTTCGCCGGCCCGGCCGAGACGCGTCAGCGCCGTGCCGAGGTCGTAGAAGACGCCGGCGCGGTCGTGGTAGTTCGGATAGGTGTCGACCAGGAAGTTCAGGCGCTGCACGGCCGCGTGCCAGCTCCCCCGCTTGACGTAAAAGCGGGCCACGATGTGCTCGTGGCGGGCCAGGCGGTCGAGGACTTCCTGCCGCTTGGCGGTCGCGTCAGCCTTCAGGGCGCTGTTCGGGTAGGCGCGCAGCATGTCGTCGAACTTCTCGAGCGCCTCGCGGGTCTTCTGCTGGTCGCGGTCCGGCTTCTCCATCTGCTTGAACGAGCACATGGCGATGCGCAGCATGGCGTAGTCGGCTTGGTCGCTGGTCGGATAGCGGTTGATGAAGTCGCGGTACTTGTACTGCGCCTCGACGAGGTTCACCGGGTTGCCCTGCTCGTAGTAGGTGTCGGCGATGCGCAGGAGGCTGCGGCGGCCGAGCGGGTCGTTCGGGTAGGTCTCGTACAGGTGGGAGAAGTAGGTACGAGCCCGCGGGAAGCGGCGCTTCGAGAAGCTCTCCTCGCCCCGCTCGAATACCTGCTCCTTGGTCAGCTTCAGGAGCTCAGGATCGACCACGACCCGGTAAACCTTCGGTCCCCGGTTGCACGCCGCGACGGCGATCAGCACCGCGACCATCACTGCAATCTGCTTCAGTTTCAAACGAATCCCCCTGATTCAGGTACGAGGTATCAGACCTTCTGCCCCGTAACAGCATCTCGAATCGCCTGCATTGCAGCAGGACGGTCCTTCTGGCCAAAAACTGCCGAGCCTGCGACCAGGATCGACGCTCCGGCTCCGACGACGGCCGGCGCCGTGTTGGCATCGACGCCGCCGTCCACCTCGATCTCCACCCGGAGACCCCTTTCCCGGATGAGTCGGGATATATGACGGATCTTGGGCACGACAGGTTCTATGAATTTTTGCCCCCCGAAGCCGGGGTTGACGGTCATGACCAGGATGTAGTCGCAGAATTCGATCGCCGAGCTCAAAGATTCGGCGCTGGTGGCTGGGTTGATGGCGATCCCCGCCTTCGCTCCCCCGTCCCGGATCATCTGCAGCGCCCGCTGGAGATGCGGCTCCGTCTCGACGTGGATGGAGATCATGTCCGCCCCCGCGTCCAGGAAGGCCCCGATGTAGCGCTGGGGCTCGCCGATCATCAGGTGACAGTCGAAAGGGAGCTTCGTCCGCGGCCGGAGGGCCTTGATGATCGGAGGCCCGATGGTGATGTTCGGGACGAAGTGGCCGTCCATGACGTCGAGATGGAGGATGTCGGCGTCGACGACGGTCTCCAGCTCTTCGGCGAGGCGGGAGAAGTCGGCGGAGAGAAGCGATGGTGCGATCTTGATCATGATTGCTGGTGGCTGGTTGCTGGTTGCTTGTCAGGCCGCGCCTGAGGCCCGGGCACAGAGTCACAAGGAACCGGCAACCAGCCACTATTGTGTGGTCACCGCCGGAGCTGGCGGTACAGGCTCGTTCGGGACCCCGCTGTTGGTGAATCCTACTTCTTCCTGCCGCGAGACCACCACCGAGAGGGGGTCGCGGGTGCTGACGGGGGCTCCGCGGAGGGGGTACTGGCGGATGATGGTGCCGTCGGCGATGCCCGGATAGGCCTCGAATTTGACGGTCTCCACCCTCAGGCCGCGCGCTTCGAGGGCGGGGCGGACCTGGTCGAGCGGCTGGTCGATCAGGTCGGGCATCACGTACTGCACCGGCTGCCGGGGAGCGGCGACGAGGAGCGAGACGGGGCTCTGCGGCCCCACGACCGTCTCCTTCGGCGGGTCGGCGGCGAGGATCCCCCCCGCTTCGGTGGGAACGTAGGCCTGGTAGAGGAGCTTCAGGTTGAGCTGGCCGAGGCGGAGCATGCCGGTTCCGGAGCTGACGCCGGCGAAGTCGGGGACGCGCAGGACCAGCGGGCCGTCGCTCAGCTCCACCCGCACTGTCGAGCCGCGCTTGATGAAGCTCGCGGCGCCGGGGGTGCGGTTCTGCCAGACGATATGGCCGACCGGCACTTTGTCGTGGTTGCGGCGGTGCTCGTCGACCTGCAGGTCGACGCCGAGGTCCTGGGTGAGCGCCCGTGCCTCGGCCACCGACCGGCCGATCAGGTTCGGCGTCGGGAGCGAGCGCCCCTTCACGAAGAAAGTGAACCAGAAGTAGGTGCTGCCGCCGAAGACCACCAGCAGGAGGCCGCCGAACAGAAGGTTTGCGAGACAGCCGCGCTTCATCGTTTCTCGGCTCGCTCGCCTTTCTCGTTCGGGCGCTCGCCCTGCCGCTCGGTCTGGCGGTCGATGCGGCGTTCGTGATCCGCGCGGTACTCCGCCTCGTCGTACTTCCGGTCGTTTTCCCTGATCACGTACAGCGGGATGAGCGCCTCTTTCCAGACGTTCTCGACGCGCTCGGCGAAGACGAACTGGAGCGCGGCCTTGGTCTCCTCCGGCACTTCCTGGAGGTCCTTGCGGTTCCCTTCCGGCAGGACGACGGTCTTGATGTTGGCCCGGTGGGCGGCCATCACCTTTTCCTTGATGCCGCCGACCGAGAGGACCTTGCCGCGCAGGGTGATCTCACCGGTCATGGCGACGTCGTGGCGCACCGGCCGCTCCCCCATCACCGAGGCGATGCAGGTGGCGATGGCGACGCCGGCGGACGGGCCGTCCTTCGGGATGGCGCCGGCGGGGAAGTGGATGTGGATGTCGCTCTCGCTGAACTTCCGGTCTTCGATGTCGAGGTCGTGGGCCTTGGAGCGGACATACGAATAGGCCGCGGAGACCGACTCGCGCATGACGTCGCCGAGCTGGCCGGTGACGGTGGTGCGGCCGTTGCCCGGCATCCGGGTCGCTTCGATGAACATGATCTCGCCGCCGAACGAGGTCCAGGCGAGTCCGGTCGTGACGCCGATCTCCGGATGCCGCTCGGCGAATTCGTGCTCGAACTTCTGCAGGCCGAGGTACGCCTCCACGTCGTCGCGCCCGACCTTGTAATCCTGCGCCGGTTCGCTCTCCTCGGCGCTGGCCACTTTCCGGGCGATCTTGCGCAGCACCGTGGCGAGGTTGCGCTCGAGGTTGCGCACGCCCGATTCGGCGGTGTAGTCGCGGATGATGTGGAGGATCGCGTCGTCCTCCATCTGCACGTGCTCGGAGGTCAGGCCATGGTTGTCGAGCAGCTCCGGAATGAGGTGCTTGGTGGCGATGGCCAGCTTCTCGTTCTCGGTGTAGCCGGAGAGACGGATGACTTCCATCCGGTCGCGCAGCGGTCCCGGGATCATGTCCAGGACGTTGGCGGTGCAGATGAAGAGGGTGTGGGAGAGGTCGAACGGGACCTCAAGGTAGCGGTCGACGAAGGTGTGGTTCTGTTTCGGGTCGAGCACTTCCAGCAGTGCCGACGACGGGTCGCCGCGGAAGTCTTTCCCGATCTTGTCGATCTCGTCGATCATGATCAGCGGGTTGTTGACCCCCACCTGGATGTAGCTGGTGATGAGCTTCCCGGGCATCGCGCCGATGTAGGTCTTGCGGTGGCCGCGGATCTCCGACTCGTCGGTGACGCCGCCGACGGCCATCCGGACGAACTTGCGCCCGAGGGAATCGGCGATCGCCGAGCCGAGCGAAGTCTTGCCGACGCCGGGCGGTCCAACGAAGCAGAGGATCGGGCCCTTGAGGTCGCCCTTCAGCTTGAGGACAGCGAGGAATTCGAGGACGCGCTCTTTCACCTTTTCCAGCCCGTGGTGGCGCTGGTCGAGGACCTCTTCGGCCTTGACCAGGTCGAGCATGTCCGCGGTCTGGGCCGTCCACGGCATCTGGAGGATGGTGTCGAGATGGCCCTTGATGACCGCGTAATCCGAGGAAGCGGGCGAGAGCTGTCCCATGCGCGTCACTTCGCGCCGGATCTGCTGCTTATGGTCCTCGGCCAGCGGGAGGGCCTCGATGCGGTCGCGGTACGTATCGGCCTCACGCTCTGAGGCGTTCGTCTCCCCAAGCTCGTCCTGGATGATGCGGAGCTGTTCGCGGAGATAGCTCTCCCGCTCGCGGCGGTCGATCGAGGTCTGGATCTGCCGCTGGAGCTCCTGGTTGACCGTGGCCCGGCCGAGGTCGCGGGAGATCCAGTCGTTCAGCAGCTCGATCCGTTCGATCGGATTCACCGTCTCGAGGAGGAGCTGCTTCTCTTCGAGGGGGAAGTTGACGAAGCCCGAGAGGAGGTCGGCGAACGTGTCCGGCCCCTCCTCCATGTTCATCTGCAGGATGTTGAGCAGCTCCTTGGAGTATTTGGAGTCGCTCTCGACCAGTTTCTCGAACAGCGACATGGCCCGGGTCATCAACTGCTCGGTCTTGACGTTCTTCGGGATGGGGCGCAGGGCGACCTCGCGCAGCTTCCCCTCGAAGTACGGCTCGTTCTGCAGCATCTGCACGAGCTCGACGCGCTGGCGTCCCTGGAGGAAGAGCTGATAGCGGTCGGCCGAGAGCGGCAGGCGCTGGACGATCGCGGCGAGAACGCCGACCTGGGAGAGATCCTCCGGGCGGGGATTCTCCTTGTCGCCGGTCTTCTGGCAGAAGGCGGCGATCAGGTTCTGGTCTTCGGGGAGGCTCTTGAGGAGCCGGACGTTCCGGTCGATGCCCACCTGGAGGGAGAGCACGCCCCCCGGAAACAGCACCGAGGAGACGAGCGGGATGATGGGCAGCCTGCTGGGAACATCGAGCTCCACCCAGTCCTGCGACGAAGGATGCGGGGTCGACTTACCGCTCTTTGATTGTGCCATTCGGTGCCGTTCGAGGCAGAGCCCTCACTGAGCTGCGAATTGTTGTCGCGCCAAACGACGACGTCAACTCTCATGGCAACACGGACAGTGCAGCCGCGGATTTCGCTTGGCGGGACCGATGGGACTTATGAACCGATGGGACCGACAGGACCGACGCTTGTCAGCCCGTGGCTGGCGTCGCCGACGGCAACGCAGGCGTCGCCGGCTTTTCCTCCCCTGCCGGGGCGGCATCGGGCGCCGGCTTCTTCTCCGCGGCAGGCTTGTTCTCCCCGCCCGCCAGAATCTTCTCCCTCGCCCACGCCCAGACTCGCTCGCTGAAGACGGCGCCGACCAGGCAGGTGAAGAGGAGGACATACGGGTTCGGCTCCCCTTCATTGCCGGCGAAGACGGTCAGGCCTCCTTTGACGCCGAGGAAGACGACGATGGCGGCCGACACGCCGCGCAGGATGACGCCTGCCAGGTCGTCGACGAGCGGCCCGCCGGGGGTGCGCTTCTGCTCCTGCGTCTCGCGGACAAACGTGGAAACGGCAGAGCCGAGGAGGCCGAATCCGATCATGCCGACGATGAGCGCGAGGGAGACGGACTCGGTCTCCAGCAGCCATTGGGCGACGAGGCGGAACGGTCCGAGGCCGAGGCCGAGACGGGGCCGCTCCGGGGCGGCATTGAAGGTGAGGTCGCTGCGGCAGAGCGTCCCCGATTCGTAGTAATGGTCGTAGGTCCGTTGCGCCCCTTCCCCGCTTACGGCGTTCGAAGTCCAGGCTGCGGTGCGGAGCGAGAGGAGCCCTTCGACGTCGCTCGCCCACGACCGGGCTGAGGCGTCTCCGCTCTTCAAACCGGTCTCGCACGTCGTCAGGGCGGTGATGGCCTCGTCCTTGGTCCCGCGAAACCAGAGGACGAGCTGCGTGAAGTGCTGGCTGCGCTCGCGCGACCCGATCCGGTCGACATTCAGCTCGTACGCCGTCTCCGCTTCGCGCTTCCGCGAATCGATGTTGCGCTTCACCGCGGCATGCATCGCGCCGAGGCGGCCGGAGACGTCTTCCCGGACCCGTTTCATCCGGTTGATGGCCTGCTGGATGCTTTCGAGCACGGCGGTCCGTTCCGCGGCAGCTTTGACCGCGGCCTCCTTCTGCTCGGCGGCGGCTTTGTCGGCAGCTTTCTTCTGCTCCTCGGCCGCTCTCGCGGCGGCTTCCACCTGTTCCGGGGTCGGTCTCGCGCCAGCTCTCGCCTGCCTCGAGCGCCCGACCGTCACTGGCTGCACCGGTACCGGTGCCGGCTCCGCGGAAGGTGTGGCTGCCGGCTGCGCGGCCGCCTGGAGCGCCGCCTTTTCGGTCTGAATCACCTGTTCGAGCCTGGCGAACGGATTGGGGTCGATCGTGGCGAGCGGGTCGACTGCCACATCGAGCTGCGCGCTCAGCCGGGCGATCTTGGCCGCTTCCGAGATCGGGGTCTTGTCGGTGAGGGCGGGGATGGCCGCGATGGAGGCGATGCTCAGGTAGAGCGACACGCCCAGGGTGAGGATCAGGATGGTGTTCAGGCGGTCGACGCGGCTGGTGGCCGAGACCCAGCGGAACAGCGGCGGACGCTGGGAGGCCTCGCTCTCCCGAATCGCGCCGAGCAGCTGCCCGGCCACGATCCAGATGATGGTGAAGCCGACGAGCCAGCCATACGGCAGCTCGTTCGCGAGCCGGGTGATCAGGTTCGACGTCACCTGGCCCCAGTTGTCCGAAAACCGCAGCACCGCCGCCTTGGTGCATTCCGCCCCGCCGAGTTTGCTGGTGCACACCTGGTGCGTCATCTCCAGCGCCGACGCGAGCTCGGCCGGGATCCCGCGGGTGAGATAGAAGCCGATCGCCGAGATCGTCCGCCCCGCCCACGGGAACACCGGCCAGCAGACCGCGCAGGCCGCGGCAAGGCCGAGGAGCGTGTCGGTCTCGTCGCTGCCGGTGAGCTGGGAAGCCGACAGGCGCTTCGCGATCCGCCAGAGAATCCACGCAAAAGCGAGCACGGCCAGCGCCGTCACGCCCCACAACACCAGAAAGCCGATGGCCGGCACATAGGACATGTCCACGGGGTTTCTCCTGATTTAGGTGTGGAGAAATTGTACTCCCCCGGCCATCGGGAGCCCCCACCGGCACGAGAATTGTTGTACAAAGGAAACGGATGATGGACACCGTGCCGTCCGAGACCTTCTCGGATCCTTCTCTGAAGCGTGCCGACCTGCATTGCCACAGCCGGTTTTCCGTCTTCAAGTACTTCCGCCGCGCCAACACCCGCGACTGCTATAACCCCCCCGAGGACGTCTACCGCATCGCCAAAGAGCGGGGCATGTCGTACGTGACGCTCACCGACCACGACTCGATCGACGGTGCGCTGTACCTGCTCAACAAATACCCCGACATGAAGGACTTCTTCATCGGGGAGGAAGTGGAGACGTATTTTCCGGAGACCGGACAGCGCATCCACGTCGGTGTGTGGGGGCTGAACGAGGCCCAGCATCGGGAGATCCAGCGGCTGCGGCCGAACATTCGCGAGCTGATCCCCTACATGAAGTCGGAAAACTTGATCTTCGGGATCAACCATCTGTTCCAGAACTACCGGATGAAGAATGTCGCCGGCCGCTACATCAGCGAGCTGATCGACATGTTCGCGATCTTCGAAGTAGTCAACGGCGCCATGGCGTCGTTCCACAACAAGATGGTCCAGCAGCTCGTGGAGCATGTGAAGTCGGAGCACGGCCGGGCGGTCTCGATGGTCGGCGGCTCGGATGCCCACACCCTCAAGCACGTGGCCAAGGTGCACACGGTCTCGAAGGGCGAGACGGTGGAGGAGTTCCTCGAGAACATCCGCGCCGGCAACTGCTTCGCCTGGGGCAGCGAGATGCGCTTCCGCGAGCTGGTCGCCGACATCTACCTGCTGACGATCGCCTACCAGAGCGAGATGGGCGCGGACCTCCGCTCGGCCGAGTACACAACGATGGACAAGACCATCCAGCTCGCCGGCCGCCTCGCCTCGATCCCCACCGCCATCTCCGGCCTCCCCGCCGCCATCACGTCGCTGAATTACCTGAAGCAGATCGTGGTGACGAAGGGACTGTCGTACCGGTTCGCGAAGCTGGTGGAGGAGATCCGGCCGGGGTTCCGGTAAGGCGGTTGCTGGTTGCTGGTTACTTGGGGGCAACGGCTTGCGGGTTGAGTAGGGCACGCAGCAACGGTCGGAGCGCCAACTCCGTACCCGAGGGTTGCAAGGCATTCCGCCTCTCTGCTGCCGTAGGCAGCTAAAGATCTGTAGGCCCGGCCTTTAGGCCGGGTACACCGGCGCCCCCCAGGTGAGCCCGCGTAGCGGGCGACAGAAGAGACGGTCTGCGCGGAGGCGTGTTCTGTCGCCCGCTACGCGGGCTCGAAGATCCACCCACGCTTTACCCGGCCTAAAGGCCGGGCCTACAGTTCTTTCGCCGCCTTCGGCGGCTCCCGCAAATCAGCGGCCCATCTATTTCCGGGGAGCTGCACTCGCCTCCCGCAGTTCCCGAAACAACTCCACCAGCGCTCCCTGCTGGTAGTTCGCATTCAGGCCGCTCGGATTCGGGAGGACCCAGATCCTGGTCTCGCCGATCGTCTCTTCCTGCAGGCCGAGCTTTGCTTTCGGACGGTGGAACGCGGTTCGGTACGCCCCGATCCCGACGATGGCGAGGAATTGCGGCTTGTACCGGCGCACGGTGCGTTCGAGGAGTTTTCCTCCTTCGATCAGCTCTTCGCGCGTCAGCTCGTCGGCGGCGGCGGTGGCTCGGGCGACGACGTTGGTGATGCCGATGCCGAGCTTCAGCAGTTCGCACTGCTCGGACGGGGCGAACAGGCGCGGGGTGAAGCCGGCCCGGTGGAGCGTCGGCCAGAAGCGGTTGCCCGGCCGACCGAAGTGCTGCTGAACGGCGGCGGTGTAGAGGCCGGGGTTGATCCCGCAGAAGAGGATGTCGAGGTTGGGGGCGATGACGTCGGGAAGGGTCTTGCCGTGAGCGGCGGCGAGATCGGCTTTCGAAGGTTTCGGCAATCTAGAAGTTGACCGACAGCCCGCCGATGTACTTCTTTGACTTCCCCTCTTCGGCGAAGGCATCGACGAGGTACGGCGAGTTCTCCGACTGCGCGAGCTCGAGTCCGAGGAGAAGCTTGATGTCGACCGGGAGGTAGAGCGACTGCGCCATCCGGACGTGGATCCGCTCGGTCTTGTAGTCTTCGACGCCGTCTTCGCGCGGCTGCTGGAGCTCGCGGTAGGAGACGGCCAGGGAGGTGCGTGTCGGGTTGAACGTCGACTGCAGGTCGCCGGCGATGTAGACCTTCTCCCGCGCGTCGGCGGCGAGGTCGCGGTTGGAGGCGGTGCCGGCGCTCGTGGCGATGTCGACGGCGAAGCGGGGGCCGAATTCGCGGCGGTAGGCGAGGCGGAGATCGCGGCGGATGTCGCCTGCCTCGACCTGGAGTCCGTCCCAGAACTGGTTCACTTCATCGGCGAAGACGACGCGGATCGGGTCGTCCATCTCGGAGACGGTGGCGATGGCGGAGAAGCGGTTCTTCCCTTCTTTCCCCGACACGAAGCCGACGGTGTAGGCGTAGCGCGGCAGGACCCGGGAGTCTTCGGACCAGAAGACGAGGCTCGGCGCGGTGAGGCTGGTCGGGTCGCGGTCGATGACTTTGTAGAGGAGCGAGCCGACGATCGAGGTGTGCTCGGTCAGCTTCCACTCCGCTCCGGTGCGCGGCGCCCATTCCTGGCCGTCCATGCCGATCCGGCTGGCCACGCCGTAGTGGAGCACCACCGCCGGGACGAGATAGAGGGTGCCGTTGGCGGAGAGATCGGCCAGCCGGAGCGGCTCGCCGTTCGACTCGATGCTCTGCTGGGTCACGCGCAGCGAGACGCCGAGGTCATTGCGGCGGCTCTGGATGACCGGGACGGCGCCGGCGACCTCGATGAGGTTCGAGTCGACGCCGCGGTTGTAGAAGAGGTTGTCCTGGGCGAAGTAACGGACCTGCACTTTCGCCGGGCCGCTCTCCCACTCGAAGTTGTGGGCGCGGACGCCGGCCTCGCTCTCGCCGTCGACCGGGTCGAGGTAGGTCCAGGAGCTCTTGGTCGAGTTTACGCGGTACGACTGCGTCGGCGAGGAGCGGATCTCCATCGACATGACGCTCGATTCGGCGACGGCGGTCCCGAAGCTGATGTCGTCGTTGGGGTCTTCGAAGCGCTGGAGGTTGCCGCGGATGCCGACCTGCCAGGTCTGGCCGATCCGCCCCTGCACGCCGAGGGCGGTCTGGGCGTAGGCGGTGTTGGTGGCGGTGTTGGTGACGCCGGTCAGGGAGAGCATCTCGCCGCGGAAGCGGGGGATCTCGTATTCGGCGGCTTCGGCCGGCTGGAGGGCGAACTCGAGGTCGCGGAGGATGTCGGGAGGGAGGGTGCCGCGCAGTTCCCAGATCTCCTGGTTGACGTTGCGGCGGCGGGCCTGCTTCTCGGTCTCGAGCTTGAGGGCCACCCGATGGTTGGTGCGGGTCGGGACGATGGTGGTGATGGCGGGGGCAAAGCCCTG
Source organism: Thermoanaerobaculia bacterium (assembly GCA_035629865.1). GTDB lineage: Bacteria > Acidobacteriota > Thermoanaerobaculia > Gp7-AA8 > Gp7-AA8 > QHVT01. Next base: position 52,550 of record DASPHC010000176.1, read on the forward strand.
CTTGACGGCGATGATCTTGTAGATACCGCTGCGGAGCGACGGGAGGGTGAAGGTGCCGTCGGCGCCGGTCCAGGCCTGCACGGCGGCCAGGTCCTGAAGGTTGAGGGCGATGACGAGGGCGTTCGAGACCGGCCGCGCTGCGTTGGTGACGGTGCCGAGCACCTGCAGGGCGGCAGGCAGAGGAGTCTCCGAGCGTGCGGGCGCGGCTACAGTCAGGACCGCGGCGATCAACGCAACTACTCGAAACCGGCGCATGAACCTCCTCCCTTCGTAGGTACGCAATTGGGAACGCCGCGCCCGGCCACTCACTTCCCGGCCCCGGCTACCCGCCGGACAGGAAGACATGCGGATGTTACACCTGTCCGGCTGAGGGGGAGTGACTGAATCGACACAACCGGGAGAGATGAGCGATCAGAGATGAGAGATGAACAGAGACCGGTCTGGGGCGTTCATCGCTCATCCCTGATCGCTCATCTCTCGTACCGCGACCTGTCCGCCCCTACTCTCTAACCCGGTGCACCCGTAACAAGTTCGTCTTCGCCCTCTGGTAGATCGGCGACCCCATCAGGATTACCAGCCGGTCCCCCGGGCGGACGATGTCTTTGGCCAGGAGGTAGTCGTCCACCCGGTCGACGATCTGTTCGTGGAACTCCCCCGCATCCTTTAATACAAAGGGCTGGACGCCCCAGAGCAGGTTCATCCGGCGGGCGACCCAGCTCGAGGGGGTCAGGGCGATGATCGGGACTTCGGGGCGGAACTTCGACATCAGCCGGGCGGCGAAGCCGGTCTGGGTGAAGACGACCAGGTATTTCGCTTCGAGCTGTTCGGCGGCGTAGTTGGCGGCGCCGGCGAGGGCGTCGGTGAATTCGTCGGTCTCGGAGTTCTTCCGGAACGGTTCCCGCTCCCATTCGTGGCTGACGTGCTGGCGGTTGGCCTCGGCCGCGAAAACGATGCGGGCCATCATCTGGACAGTCTCGACCGGGTACTTCCCCGAGGCCGTCTCGGCGGAGAGCATGACCGCGTCCGAGCCGTCGAAGATGGCGTTGGCGACGTCGGAGGCCTCGGCGCGGGTGGGGCGGGAGTTCGTGGTCATCGACTCCAGCATCTGGGTGGCGGTGATGGCGAACCTCCCCCACCGGCTGGCCCGCGCCAGGATCTTCTTCTGGATGATCGGCACGGCTTCGGGAGGGAGCTCTACGCCGAGATCGCCGCGGGCGACCATGACGCCGTCGCTCACCTCCAGGATCTCGTCGAGGTTGTCGATCGCCTGCGGCTTCTCCAGCTTGGCAATGACGTGCAGGTCGTCGCCCCCTGCCTCGTGCAGCAGCTCTCGCAGATCGACGATGTCGCTCTTCCGGCGGATGAACGAGGCGGCGATGTAGTCGAGCCCCATCTCGACGGCGAACTTCACGTCGACGCGGTCTTTGTCGGTGATGGCCGGGATGGTCAGCTCGGAGTCGGGGAAGTTCATCCCCTTCTTCGAGGAGATCGGGCCGCCGTGGATGACGCGGGTGGAGACGTGGTTCTCGTCGACCGAGGTGACGACCAGCTCGACCAGGCCGTCGTTGATGAGGATGCGCTGGCCGATCCCCACTTCCTGCGGCAGCGGCGTGAACGGCGTTGAGACCTCCTTGGCGTTCCCGAGCCGCGGTTCGGTCGAGATCACGAACGTCTGCCCCGGTTCGAGGTAGTGCACCCCTTCGACCTCGCCGATGCGGAGCTTGGGACCCTGGATGTCGCCGACGATCGGGATGTAGCGACCGAGCTCGGTGGCGACGTCGCGGATGGTGCGGACGACCCTGGCGTGGTCCTCGTGCTTGCCGTGGGAGAAATTGAGCCGGAAGGCGTCGACCCCCGAGGTGAGAAGGCGGTAGACCATCTCCTCACTGCTGCTCGCGGGACCGATCGTTGCCAGGATCTTCGTGCGCCTCATAATTCGCGGCGGAGTGTATCAATGAGAGCAGTCGAACCGATTCACGTCACGCACCTCTTCGCCCCGCTCAACGACGAACTGATCGCGCTGCTGCGCTCCCTCACGCCGGAGGAGTGGAACGCACCGACGGTCGCGGGTGCGTGGACGGTAAAGGACGTCGCCGCGCACCTGCTGGACACCGAGCTGCGGCGCCTGTCGATGCATCGCGACGGCTACGAGCCGCCGCTCCCGCCCGACGCGTTCGCGAACGGCATCTCCGGTTTCGTGAACGGGATGAATGCGGACGGCGTCGCGCTGCTGCGCCGCGTCAGTCCCGCGCTGCTGATCGACCTGCATGCGCGGTACGGCCCGCAGATGGCAGAGTTCTTCGCCACCCTCGACCCCTTTGCCGCCGCGAAGTGGAGCGTGAGCTGGGCCGGCGAGGAAGGATCGCAGAACTGGTTCGACGTCGCCCGCGAGCTGACCGAGCGCTGGCACCACCAGCAACAGATTCGCGACGCTACGGGACGGCCGGCGCTGTACGACCGGTATCTCGCGCCGGTGCTGGAGACGTTCGTCCGCGCCGTTCCGTTCGCGTACCGCGAAGCTGAAGGAGGTCCGGTGGTGCTGCGGATCGACGAGGGCGTGTGGTCGCTGGTGGAGGGGAAGTTGTATGTGGGGGCGGCGGAGTCCCCCTCGGTGACGGTCGGTTTGACCGGCGACGTTGCATGGCGGCTGTTCACACGCCAGAAGATCGACCCGCGGGCGGTAGTGGAAGGGGACGCCCGGCTGGCCGAGCCGCTGCTGAAAATGGTGGCGATCATCTAAGCCCCGCTTTTGTCATCCTTCGCCGCCATGCTTTGGGCATAGGGCCTACTGCTGCGGGCTCAGGATGACAGACTTACCGTGCTGCCAGCACAGGTTGCAGCGTCCGGCCCAACACCTGGGCGATCGCCTCTACCTGCTGCACCACCTGCTCGAACGCCTCCGGGAGCAGCGCCTGCGGACCGTCCGACAGCGCCTCCTCCGGCTTGTGGTGCACCTCGATCAACACCCCGTCCGCCCCCGCGGCGATCGCCGCGCGCGACATCGGCAGGACCTTGTTCCGCTTCCCGGTGCCATGGCTCGGGTCGACGAGGATCGGCAGATGGCTGATTCGCTTGATCGCCGGCACCACCGACAGATCGAGCGTGTTGCGCGTGTGGTCGACGAACGTCCGGACCCCGCGCTCGCACAGCATCACGTTGTAGTTCCCCTCGGACATGATGTACTCGGCCGACAGGAGCAGCTCCTCCAGCGTCGCCGACATCCCGCGCTTCAGCAGCACCGGCTTCCGGGCCCGTCCCGCGCTCTTCAGCAGCGAGAAATTCTGCATGTTCCGGGCGCCGATCTGGATGCAGTCCGCGTACTGGTCGACCAGTTGCAGCGACTCGTGGTCCACCGCCTCCGTCACCACCGGCAGGTCGAACTCCTCCCGGACCCGGGCCAGGATCTCCAGCGCCTTCTCCCCCAGCCCCTGGAACGAGTACGGCGAAGTGCGCGGCTTGTAGGCGCCGCCGCGGAAGAGCTGGCCGCCGGCCCGCTTGATCCCCTCGGCGATGGTACGGGTCTGGTCGAGCGACTCGACGGCGCACGGGCCGCCGATCACGATGATCCCCTTGCCGCCGACGTCCACGCCGCCGACGTTGATCACCGAATCGTCCGGCTTCGCCTCGCGGCTGACCAGCTTGTACGCGTGGGAGACCGGGATGACTTCCTTGACGCCTGGGAAGTTCTCGAGGACCGAGGGATCGGCCTTGCCGCCGTGACCGGTGATGCCGATGGCGGTGCGGAACGCGCCCGGAATGGGGTGGGCGCGGAAGCCGAGGCGCTCGATGTGGCGGACGACGGCTTCGATCTGCTCGGGCCGCGCGGCGGCCTCCATGACGATCAGCATTTGCGGGTCTCTCCTGGGGCCGATTTCTGGACCGACTGCCGGAATCGTCCAAACGACCCGCGGCGTTGTGCGGTCCGTCAGTATAATCGAGTGCCAGAGCGGCTGATTCCGGAGACCATCATGAAGAAAAACCTGACCCTTCTCGTGTTTGCGGTTCTCTTCGCCGTGCCGGCGTTCGCCCGGTACATCGTGGTCCTCAAGGACGGCACCCGCTATGCCGCCAAGGCCAAGTGGACGGTCGTCAAGGGGAAGGCGCTGGTGCTCCTCGAGAACGGCCAGGCGCTGCAGTTCGATCCGTCGCTCATCGACGTCGCCAAATCGGAGGCCATGACGAAGATCGGCTCGGCGCAGGCGGACATCATCGACCTGAACCCCGCCACCTCCCCCGCCGCCAAACAGGCGCCGCAGGCCTCCCTCGGCTCGCAGATCAAGCTCCGCACGCGCGAGCAGCAGGAAGCGGCGAAGAACCCGGCGCCCGCGGCCACGACGGTTCCCGCGGTCGCCGGTGGCACCGGGGTCATGCCCGACATCGTCATCGACAAGTTCGACCGCGCCTACGACAACGTCGGGATCTACGAGAAGAGCGTGAAATCGAGCGGCGGCCGCGCCATCCGGGCCGAACTGACCGTCGACACCGAGGAGCGGGTGTTCAACGCCATCTCCGCGACGTCGTTCCTGATGGTCCGGAACGCGGGGGTCGAAGGGCAGCAGATCGACATCGTCGAGCTGTTCATGAAGACCACCAACGGCGGCTCCGCGGGCCGTTTCCAGATGACCCGCGCCGATGCCGAGGCGCTCGACAAGCGGACCATCTCCCAGCAGGAGTACTTCGTCAAGAAGGTCATCTATTGACGTGGTCCTCCGTCGCGGGCGCCCTCGGAAAGGGCGATGACCTGCGATCCGCCGCGGCCCACGCGGCATTCGAACAGCTGCTCCGGCGCGACGGCGTCCTGCTCTCGGTCGGCGGCGGTCCGACCCGCGTCCACCCGCGCCTGCGGAACCTGAACATCCTCTGCGAGGGCGGTGTCGACCTCGTGGGGACCGCGTATCAACTCCCGTTCGCGGACGGCTCGGTGGACGGGATCCACTGCGAGGCCGTCCTGGAGCATCTCGAATATCCCGACCGGGCGGTCGCCGAGATGGAGCGCGTCCTCAAGCCGGGCGCCCTCGTCTTCGCCGCGACGCCGTTCCTGCAGCCGTACCACGCCTACCCCGACCACTACCAGAACTACACCCTGCGAGGACACACCCGGCTCTTCGAGCGCGCCGGTTTCCGCATCCTCGACGCCGGAGCCTGCGTCGGCCCGACGTTCGTCCTCGTCGACCTCCTCGCCAACTACGCCCGCGAATTCACCCCGGGGCGCGTCCTTTCCCGAGCCCTCGAACGCACCCTCCGCTTTCTCGGGCGGGCGTTGCGGCTGCCGGACGTGCGGTTGCGGCACCACAAGGCCGCCGAGAAGCTGTGCTCGAGCACGTTCGTGCTGGCGCAGAAGTCATAGGACCGATGGGACTCATGGGACCAATGGGACCTCATTCGTCCCATAGGTCCTATAGGTCCCATCTCTCCGTTGATTAACGTTAATTGACGACTTCCGCCGTCATTTCTTTCCAACCGAACACCATCACGTACCGGAAGCTGTAGCTCTCCGGCATCGTCGCGACGTTCTCGCCGGGGGCGAAGACGACCGGGCGGAGGCTCCATTCCGCGCGGGCGAGCTCGTCGCGGTGGTTGGCGAGGCGGACGTTGATGATCTTGCTGGCGTCCTGTTTGGCTCCGGTGGTGAGCCGGACGCGGCCTCGGGTGAAGCCGAAGTCGAAGACCGTGGCGCGGGCGCGCTCGGTGCCGGCGACGGCGACGCCGCTCCGGGTCCGGATGGTGGGGATGAAGCCGAACTGCTCGAAGGACTCGCGCGCCGCGAGCACGGACGCCGGCGGCGGGGAGAGCGGCCGAGGGTTGAGGGCCAGGTAGTTCCAGCGGCCGATGGGCGGCTCGCCGATGATCAGCGGACCCTGCGAGTACACCCGCGGCGAGTCCCTGATGAGGATTTCGGGACTCCACTCCCTGTAGATTCGCCAGGCGCTGTTGGTGACGATCCAGTTTGCCTGCTCCGGGGCGATGTCGATGGCGGCGATGAGGCCGCCGACGCCGCGCGGCGCGCGGACGGCGACGACGATCCGGTTCCGGCCGGTCTTCGCCAGGGCCGAGACGTCGTAGAAATCGAGCGAGCGCTCGTCCTGGTCGATCCGCCGGCCGCCGATCTCCTGCCCGTTCAGGTAGACCGTGTATTCCGGGTCGCCCATCACCTTGAGATGCGTGAAGATCCGGCGCTCGGGAAGGTCGAAGTCGCGGGTGGCAAAGAAAGCCACCGGGTAGTTGTCGCTCATCCGGTGCGCCGGCCAGATCCACTGCGCCCGGCCGGTGATGTCGTAGAACTTCCGGGAGTACGTCCTCTCGAGAACCGCAAACGCGGCGGCGAAGACGAAGAGGAACGCCGTCACGATCAGGAGGCGCCGCACCAGCTCGCGGTCGGCAGGCGGAGCTCCTCGGAAGCTCGAGGAACTCGTAAAGGTAGAATCGCCCTCCGTCATGCGGAGCGTGATTGTAATTCCAGCGCGGTGGGCATCCACGCGCTTCCCCGGAAAACCGCTGGCGCCGATCGCCGGGGTGTCGCTGATCCGGCGCGTCTACGAGCGGGCCGTGAAGTCGCAGCGGGCCGAGGCGGTCTACGTCGCCACCGACGACGACCGCATCGACGAGCACGTCCGCGCCTTCGGCGGCCGGGTCCTACGCCCGGAGGGAGACTTCCAGACCGGCACCGACCGGATCGCCGCGGCGCTCCGGCTCGCCGGCGGAGATTTTGACGTCGTCCTGAACGTCCAGGGGGACGAACCGCTGATCGACATCGGCAACGTCGACCAGCTCGTCGACCTCCTCGCGCGCAACGAGACCGAGATGGCCACCATGGCCTGCCCGCTCTCGACCGGCGAGGAATTCGAGGCCCGCGACGTGGTCAAAGTCGTCACCGACGGCCGCGGCAACGCCCTCTACTTCTCCCGCGCGCCGATCGGCTCGCGCGAAACCGCCCTCCGCCACATCGGCGTGTACGCCTACCGGAGGGCGGCCATCGATGCCTTCGTGGCCCTCCCCCAGTCGCCGCTCGAACGGGCAGAATCACTCGAACAGTTGCGGGCGCTCCAGCACGGCTTTAAAATCGCAGTGTTGCAAACCCCCAGGCCCCACCTCGGCGTCGACCGGCCCGAGGATGTGGCACGCGTCGAGAGTGAACTTGCGAAACTGCCTGCATGATCTCGGAGGTCGTCGTTCGTGAGCCTGGTGCTCACACGACACTCATCTCTCCCGGCGTACCTCCCTCTCTCTCTCCCACCATCAGCAGACAGATCTGACCAACTGTTCTCAGTTGTCGGTTGTCAGTTGTCTGCGCGGCACTGCACGGACAACCGACAACTGATAACCGACAACCAGCCCGGAGGGCGTTGATGAGCACGAAATACATTTTCATTACCGGCGGTGTTGTTTCGGGCCTCGGAAAAGGGATCGCCGCGGCATCCATCGGCGCCCTGCTCGAAGCGCGGGGCTTCAAGATCACCATCCAGAAGTTCGATCCCTACATCAACGTCGATCCCGGGACCATGTCGCCGTTCCAGCACGGCGAGGTCTTCGTGACCGACGACGGCGCCGAGACCGACCTCGACCTCGGCCACTACGAGCGCTTCACCACCATGCGCGCCACGCGCAAAAACAACTACACCACCGGCCGGATCTACCTGAAGGTCATCGAGAAAGAGCGCCGCGGCGACTACCTCGGCAAGACCGTGCAGGTCATCCCCCACATCACCGACGAGATCAAGAAGTGCATCAAAGACGTTTCCGAGGGAGTCGACGTCGTGATCGTCGAGATCGGGGGGACCGTCGGCGACATCGAGTCGCTCCCCTTCCTCGAAGCCATCCGCCAGTTCCGCCTCGAAGCCGGCCGCGGGAACGCCATCAACGTCCATCTCACCCTCGTCCCGTACATCAAGGCGAGCGACGAGCTGAAGACCAAGCCGACCCAGCACTCGGTCCAGACCCTCCGGCAGATCGGCATCCAGCCCGACATCCTCCTCTGCCGCTCCGACCGCACCATCCCGGACGAGATGAAGAAAAAGATCGGCCTCTTCTGCAACGTCGAAGAAGAGTCGGTCGTGCCGGCGTACGACGTCGACTTCATCTACCAGGTGCCGCTGGCGTTCTCCCGCGAGGGGCTCGACGAGATCCTGCTCGACAAGCTCCACCTGCCGCATGAGGAGATCGGGTCGCTCACCAAGTGGGAGGAGATCGTCCGGAAGATGCGCCATCCGGAGGACGAGGTGCGCATCGGCTTCGTCGGCAAGTACGTCGACTTCGGCGACTCGTACAAGTCGCTCAACGAATCGCTCGTGCACGGCGGGATCGCCAACGGCATCAAGGCCCGGATCATCTACATCGACTCGGAGTCGCTCGAGGAAGAGGGCTATCACGGCGAGCTGGCCAGCGTGGACGGCATCCTGGTCGGCCCCGGCTTCGGCTCGCGCGGCGTCGAAGGGAAGCTGCGGGCGATCCGCTTCGCGCGCGAGAAGAAGATCCCCTTCTTCGGGATCTGCCTCGGCATGCAGTGCGCCACGATCGAGTTCGCGCGCAATATGGTCGGCCTGGTGGGAGCGAACTCGACGGAATTCGACGACGAGGCGCCGTACAAGGTGATCTACAAGCTCCGCGATCTGATCGGCGTCGATGCCCTCGGCGGGACGATGCGGCTCGGCAAGTATCCCTGCCAGCTCAAAGAAGGCTCGATCGCGCGTGAGGCGTACGGCGTCGACTCCGTCGAAGAGCGCCACCGCCACCGCTACGAGGCCAACCTCGAGTACATCCCCCAACTCGAAGAGCGCGGCTTCCGCGTCACCGGCGCCTCGCCCGACGGCAAGTTCGTCGAGATCGTCGAGCTGACCGGCCACCCCTGGTTCCTCGGCTGCCAGTTCCACCCCGAATACAAATCGCGCCCCAGCGCCCCCCACCCGCTCTTCCGCTCCTTCATCGCCGCGGCGCGGGCGTACAAGAATTCGAACAAGACTACCCTGGCAATGCCCCAGGCAGCGGAAGTCGAGGTGTAGCGATGCGGCCCGTCTGTTTCATGATCATGCCGTACGGCGAGCGGGACACGAACGTCACCGCCGACGTGGGGCCGCCCAAAGTCGACTTCGACGCGTTGTGGAGCGACGTCTACGAGCCGGTCATCCAGGCGCTCGGCTACCAGCCGGTGCGCGCGGATCAGGACCTCGGCGCGGTGATCATCAAGGACATGATCGAGCGGCTCACCCTCGCCGATCTCGTCCTGGCCGACATCACCATCGCCAACGCGAACGTCTACTACGAAGTCGGCGTGCGCCACGCCTCCGCGGCCAGCGGCTGCGTCCTGCTGTCCGCCAAATGGTCGAAGCCGGTCTTCGACCTCGCCCAGATCCGGCATCTGCAGTTCGCCCTGCCGTCGAAAAAGCTCACCGAGCCCGAGGCGGAAACGCTTCGGAAAGAGCTCGTCGACGCTATCGGCTCGCACAAAAACGCCCCGAGCCCCATCTACGACCTCATGCCCGGCTACCCGCCGCCGAAGATGTCGGGAGCGTCGTCATTCGAGCAGCTCGTCAAGTCGATCACCGACTTCCAGGGGCAGCTCAAAGCCGCGCGCAGCATCGCCAACAAGGACGAAAAGAAGGCGAAAGTGCGCCAGCTCGTGCTCGACTACATCTCCTCCGGAACGATCATCTCCTCCCTCGCGCTGGAACTGCTGCCCGTCGTCCGCGATGCTGCCGGCTGGCCGGACGTGCTCGAGTACATCGCCAGGTTGCCCAAAGAACTGCGCGACACGCCGTTCGTCCAGGAGCAATACGCCCTGGCCGTCTCGAAAACCGGAAACGACCAGGAAGCGATCGCCGCCCTCCGGTCGCTCATCGACCTGCGGGGAGAATCGTCCGAGCGCCGCGGCCTCCTCGGCGGCCGCTTCAAGAAGATGTACAACAAGGCAGTCGCCGCCGGCCAGGACGACGAAGCCGCGCAGTACCTCGACGAGGCGATCGACCACTACACGCGCGGCATGTATCTCGATCTGAACGACTTCTACTCCCCTTCCAACCTCTCCCGCCTCCTCCGCACCCGTGGCGCGGAAGGCGACGAGCAACTGGCCGTCACCGCCGCCGAGGTCACCCGCGCAGGCTGCGAACGCAAACTGAAGCTCGATCCCGACGACCCCTGGGTCGGCCAGACCCTCCTCGGCCAGGCCGCCGACGCCCAGGACCTCCCCACCGTGAAAAAGCTCGTCAGCGACATCAAGAGAAAGCGCTACCCCAACTGGCAGATCGACACGACCGGGGCCGATCTCAAGATGAGCATCTCCTTCATCCGCGACCCCGATTTGCGCGCACAATTCGAGGCGGCGCTGGCGCCGCTGAACGCCTAAGAACAGCTCCCCGGAAACACATGGCCGTTGATCCTGCGAAAACCGCCGAAGGCGGTGAAAGATCTGTAGGCCCGGCCTTTAGGCCGGGTCCAACGTGGCAGTTCTTTCGAGCCCGCGTAGCGGGCGACAGAACACGACCCTGCGCAAACCTTCTGTTCTGTCGCCCGCTACGCGGGCTCGCCTTGGGGCGCGCTGTGGAACCCGGCCTGAAGGCCGGGTCTACAGATCTTTCGCCGCCTTCGGCGGCTCCGGTCGAATTCTTGCGCCAGCGAGCGGACGGCGTCTCGCCGTAAGGGTACGCCCGCGTTACCGGCTCCTCCACAACGCAAACGCAAACAGATCCGCCCACTCCTCGCGGATCTGCGTCCGCGTCGAGCCGAGGCCATGTCCCCCGCCCGTCTCGACACGCAACAGCACCGGGCCGCCGGTCGTTGCGCTCTGCAGCCGCGCCGCGAATTTGGCGGGTTGCCAGACCGGGACGCGGACGTCGTGCATCCCGCCGGTGACGATGACGGCCGGATAGCGCGTCCCATCCTTGATCCGGTGAAACGGGTCGACCGCGAGCAGGTGGCGGAAGTCCTCGACGTTGGCGATGGTCCCGTACTCAGGCACGTTCGCCGGACCGCCCTCGGTGCTCTCGAAGCGCATCAGGTCGGCTACCGGCACACGCATCAGCGCGGACGTGAAGAGGTCCGGGCGGCGGGTGATGACGCCGCCGACGAGGAAGCCGCCGGCACTCGTGCCGGTGATCGACAGCCGCGACGGCGCGGTGTAGCCGCGGGCCACGAGGTGCTCCGCGCAGGCGATCATGTCCTCGAAGCCGCGTTCCTTGTTGTGCTTCGAGCCGGCGAGATGCCACTCCTTCCCGCGCGCACCGCCCCCGCGGGCGTGACACTCGGCGAAGACGCCTCCTTCGTCGACCCACGTCAGGCCGAACGGCCAGAAGTAGGGCGACTGCGACGACCCGTACGCCGCGTAGCCGGTCAGCAGCGCGGGTGTCGTCCCATCTTTCTTCGCATCCTTCCGCGAGACGATCGACATCGGCACCATCGTGCCGTCGGCGCTGCGGACTTCGACCTCCTCCGAAGCGATGTGCGTGTAGTCGATCGGCCACGGGTCGATCAGGCCGAGATCGCGGGCAGGGGTTCCGGCTGCTGCACGGAAGATCCGCGGCGAGCGCGTCCAGGAGTCGAGCGTGAACCAGATCCCCGGATGGCCGGGCGACGAGCCCGGAGCGGACAGGCTGCCGCCGTACGGCATCGCCACGTTCTCCTTCGCGCCGTTGTCCCAGCGGACACGCTCGATGCGCGAGAGGCCGCCCTCGAGCAGCGCGACGTAGAGGCCGTCGTCGGCCACGACGAAGTTCTCGATCACTCCCGCGCTCTGCGGCAGGAGCTCGCGCGCGCCGGCGAGCGTGCCGGTGGCGGCGTCGAGCTCGAGGACTTTGTAGCGTGGGGCTCCATCGTACGAAACGGCGATCAGTTGATCGCCGTGCAGGGTCATCGCGTAGACGTGGTCCGTCGGGCCGGAGATGCGCCGCCACGGAATCTGTGCACCCGGGACAACCGAGTCGAGCGGCGCGACGAAGTATTCGAGGTCCGCCGAGGTGCCGGGCGTCGCGACGGCCAGCGCCCAGCGGCTGCGCGGGCCGGCCTCGATCGCGGAGAAGCATTCCTCGCAGATCCCGAGGCCGGAGATCATCGGCCCGAATACCGGCACCGCCTTCTCCGGATCGTCGCCGAGGACGTGGAGGTAGGTCGCACTGTTCTTGAACCAGTCCGCCCGCGTCGCCCCGGGGGCCGGCTTTGCCCGGCGCCAGTAGAAGAAGGAACGGTTGTCGGGCCTCCAGGAGATGCCGGCGTACTGCGAACGGTCGATCCGCTCCGGCAGCACTTTGCCGGTATCGACTTCCATCACCTCGATGACGCTGTCCTCCGAACCGCTCGCGGAGATACCGTAGGCGAGGTGCCGTCCGTCCCACGACGGCTGTGCGTAGTCGATGGCGTAATGAACGTCGCCCGCGTTGCGCGTCCTGGGATCGATGAGCAGCCGATCCTCGCCGTTCCAGCCGTCGCGCACCCAGAGCTGCGGAACGTCGTCGGTGGGCCGGCGCTTCATCAGGAAGACGCGGGGAGCGGCGCCAACGACACCGACGATCGAGACGCGCGTCACTCCCTGGTCGGCCTTGGTGAGCGCCTGCAGGAACTCGGCCCGCAGTGGCAGCGCGTCGAAGACCGCCCGCGAGCGCTTCCCGTGTGCGTCGAGCCAGGCATTGAATTCGTCGCCGCCCGCCTCCATCCAGCGATACGGATCGCGGACCGTGAAGCCATGGTGCTGCTCGGCGACTTCAGCGACGCGCGCCGCCGGAGCGGGGGCCACGGTGACTTCGGCCGGTGCAGTGCCGGGAGGAGCGGCCGGCGGAGCCACGGCGGTGGAGCAGGAAACCAGGAGGAGCACCAATCCCAGGAAAGATTTCGCGCGCAATCGACACCTCCTAGTGAGACACCACACTAGCGCGGCATCATAACGTGCCGCGCGCGGCGGGCCCGGGCAGCTCGATCCATTTGTTGTTGCGGAGGGTGGCAGCTCCCGCCGGCACGCTCGTCATCGCAGTTTTCGATCCCCGGCGCCGCTGGAAGGTGTTGTTCTCCACGAGATTGCCGCCGTGTGCAGGATCGGGATCGATGTACAGCAGGTACTCGGCCGCGTCCGAGATCGTGTTGTTCGCAATGCGCGTGTTCTTCATCCCCTGCGGCGTCCGCCGCCAGTACGCGATGCCCCACCGGCTGCGCCCGACGATGTTGTTGACGATGCTGTTCCCGCTCGTCGCCTCGGCGGCCTTCCCCTGCTTCTCGTTCGCCAGCATGATCCCGTCCGCCGGGCGCCCGTTCCGGTAGTAGGCGCGATTCCCCGTGCTGTATGCACGGTTGCCGTCGACGGTCGAGCGTTGCGCGTAGGTCAGGTAGATCTGCACGCTGAAGTTGTCGAAGACCTCGTTCGCCATCACCTCGCAGTCCTTGCTGGTGTCGAGGAGGATGCCCTCGCCGAAATTGCGAAAGACCCGGTTCTGCCTCACCGTCACGCGCCGGCTGTCCCACACGCCGATGGCCGCGGCCCAATTCCCTTCTTCCCAGGTACGGCGGCGGTTCTCCAGCACGGTGTCCCGGACCGTATTTCCCGCCACCACCACGTCGTGCGCGCGGTACGGTTCGGAGTGCCCGACATAGATGCCGCCGCGCTCGCAGTGATGGATGGTGTTGCCGAGCAGCCGGACGTGGTGCGCTCCCCAGCAGACCAGGCCGATGTGCCCGGAATTGCGGATCTCGAAGCCGATCCAGTCGACGTAATCGCCGCCGATCGTCACCGCATCGGCACGGCGCCCGCCGCCGTCGATGATCACCCGCTCCTTCCCGTGCGGCCGGAACGTGATGCGCGCCTGCTCCGTCCCGTCCGTCCAGACCGCTACCGTCTGACGATAGACACCGCCGCGCACGAAGACCGTGTCTCCGGGACGGGCGACCGAGGCGGCCTTGTTGATCGTTGCGAACGGGGTTGCCAGCGAGCCGTTCCCCCGCAGATCGTTTCCGTTTGTAGCCACGTAGCGTGAAGCCGCGCCCGCCGGAACTGACAGCAGAGCGAGCGCCACCACAAACGCCACAAGGAGGACTCGGGTCATGCCTTCGGAACTGCGAGCGGCGCGCCTATCCGCCGCCGGAGCGGGTGATATTCTCCGCCCGCCATGCCGACCACCCGTCCCATCGCCATCACGCCGGAGATCCAGTTCGGCGGAGACAACCCTCCCCTGTTCATCGCCGGGCCCTGCGTCATCGAAGGGCTCGAGCACGCGCTGAAGATGGCCCGCACCCTCGTCAAGCTGCGCGACGAGCTGAAGATCAACCTGGTCTACAAATCGTCGTTCGACAAGGCCAATCGCTCGTCCATCGAGTCGTTCCGCGGGCCCGGCGTCGACTCCGGCATGGAGGTCCTTCGCGCCGTGAGAGAGGAGACCGGGCTGCCGCTGCTGACCGACATTCACGAGCCGTGGCAGGCGGAGCCGGTCGGGGCGGTGGTCGACATCCTCCAGATTCCCGCCTTCCTCTGCCGGCAGACCGACCTCATCGCCGCCGCCGCGCGGACCGGGAAGGCGGTCGGGGTGAAGAAGGGGCAGTTTCTCTCGCCGGAGGAGACGAAGAACATCATCGAGAAGGGGAACGAGGCCGGGAACGCCAAGGTGTTCATCACCGAGCGCGGGAGCTCGTTCGGCTACCAGAACCTGGTGGTCGACATGCGCGCCTTCCCGATCGTCCGCGGCTTCGGCGCGCCGGTGGTCTACGACATCACCCACTCGATGCAGAAACCGGGCGGCGAAGGGAAGCAGACCGGCGGCACCCCCCAATTCGCCCGCCCCCTCGCCCGCGCCGCCGCCGCCGCCGGCGCCGACGGGTTCTTCATGGAAGTCCACGACAACCCGCCGGAGGCACTCTCCGACCGCACCACCCAGATCCGCCCGGAGGCGGCAAGGGCGATCATCGAGGACGTGTTGAAGATCCGGGAGATGCTCGAGCCGATCTGACAGGACCTATAGGACAGATAGGACCTATAGGACTCATGGGACTCCCTATTGGTCCTATAGGTCCCATAAGTCCTATCGGTCCTGTGGCACTCACCCCGAACGTTCCGGCTGGCCGGCCGTCTGACCACTGACATGTCCAGAGTCCGCACCACTCTCGCCGTCCTGATCGCACTCTTCGCGATCCTCACCCTCCTCGACCGCTTCGTGCTGGTCGAGCTGCTCCTGCGGCGGACGGCGATGCCGTTGCTGCTCGCGCTCGCCGAGGGGCTGGCCATCGTCGGAGTGGGGGCATTGCTGCGGCGGGGGAAGCATGTCGACGTTCCGCTCGACTTTCTCCTCGGCTATCCGGTGTTCGGGACGCTTCTCTACCTCGCCGGCACGATCAAGGTTGCGTCAGCGACGCTCGTTCCGCTGCTCGTCCTCGGGATGATCGTCGGGGTCTGGCTGCTGCTGAAGCGCTTCGGCGACGAGGCTTACGTCAAGCCGGGCATGCCTCCGCTGCGCTGGCCGGCGATCGCCGTGGCGGCGGTGCTGGCGTGCGGGTTCGTGGCCGCGCAGGCGCCGCCGTCGTCGCTCGACGAGCTGGCCTATCACCTCGCCGCGCCGCACACCTGGGTGCTGGAAGGACGGGTGGTCGAGCTGCCGCTGCTGTCGCACTCCTACTTCCCAGCCGGCATCGAGTCCGCCGATCTTCTCCCGCTGCTCCTTCTCGGGTCGATCGACGGCGGCGTGGCCTCGCACTTTCTGCACCTCCTCGCGGCGTTCGCCACGACGCTGCTGATCGCGCGGCGCACCAGTTCCTGGCTCGCGACCGCGGCCATCGTCACCACCCCCGCACTGGCGATCACCGCCGGCTGGTCGCTGGTCGACTGGCCGCTGGCCGGCGCGTTCGTCGCGCTCTATCTCGCGCTGCAGGACGACGATCTCGACACCGCTTCCGCGGCGACGGCAGCCGGGCTGCTGATCAAGTACACCTTCCTCCCGTTCGCCATCATCGCCTGGGCGATCAAGCGCCGCCTGCCGCGCTGGACGGTAGCCATCGGCCTGATCTTCTTCATCCGCAACGCGATCGTGGCCGGTAATCCGTTCGCCCCGTTCCTCGGCGGCGATGCGCCGCACGTCTCGAATTACCGTGCGGTCGCCCTCGCCGACTACATTTTCGAAGGGCCGTTCGTCGATGAGGCGCTCGGCGCGAGCCTGCTCATCCTCCCTGCCTTCGCTACCGGTTTTCTCGCCCTCGCCAGCGTGGTCATCGCCGCGGCCTTCTTTCTCCTCGGACCATCCTCGCGGCTGCTGGTCCCCTACCTCGTCGTCCCCGCGGTGAACGCCGCGCCGGAGCTGCGCCGCCGCACGTTTGCTGTCTTCGTGGCGATCGCGGTGGTGGTGCAGACGTTCCTCGTGGTCTGGTTCACCGCCCGCACGGACGCTTTCTCGCTCCTCTCCGGTACGACGGAGCAGGATTACCTCCGCAAAGCGCGACCGTCGTACGCGGCGGTCGAGTGGCTCAACCGCTCGCTTCCCCAGCGCTCCCGCACGCTGCTCGTCGGGCACGGCGAGACCTACTGGTTCACCCGCCCGGTGCGCGGCGGCGGGAACTTCGACGGCGAGCGGATCTCGCGCTATCTCGATCTCCCGGCTCCCGAGGCGCTCCGGGAGCGGCTGCGGAAGGATGGCATCACCCACGTGGCCGTCCTCGCCGTCACACCGCCGACCGCGGACGACAAGAAACTGGAAGAGCGGCAGATGACCCTGTCACCTGCCGCCCAGAGAATGCTCGTCCAGACTCTCGACCGCTACGCGTCCAGCGTGACGTCTCACGGCAACGCCACACTGTTCACGCTGCGGTGACGTACCCGCATGGGAGACGACGGGAGGCCTCCGGCGGGCGGGCCCGGCCCGCGGCGTTGGTTGCCATAGGCTGAACGCACGCTGGTCGCACGGAACGCGGTCCGGTGCGAAAACAAACGCCGCGGGCCGGGCCCGCCCGCCGAAGGCCCCTCGTCGGTCCCCCCGTGCGGGCGCGCTCAGCGTGCGTTAAACCGCGACGGTGGCGTCAATCCCCGCCGCCGCGCGCAGCGCGTCCGCCTTGTCGGTTCGCTCCCAGGTGAATTCCGGCTCCGTGCGGCCGAAGTGGCCGTAGGCGGCGGTCTTCTTGAAGATCGGGCGGCGGAGCTGCAGCGACTCGATGATGCCGCGCGGCGTCATCTGGAAATGCTCGCGCACCAGCTCGACCAGCTTCGACTGATCGGTCTTGCCGGTGCCGAACGTGTCGACGTAGATCGAGACCGGGTCGGCGACGCCGATCGCATACGCGAGCTGCACCTCCACCTCGTCCGCGATCCCTGAGGCCACGATGTTCTTGGCGATGTAGCGGGCCATGTAGCACGCCGAGCGGTCGACCTTCGTGGGGTCTTTCCCCGAAAACGCACCGCCGCCGTGACGGCCGCGGCCGCCGTAGGTGTCGACGATGATCTTGCGTCCGGTCAGGCCGGTATCGCCCTGCGGACCACCGATCACGAACTTGCCGGTCGGGTTGATGTGGAACTTCGTCTCGTTGTCGAGCAGCTCCGGGTTCACCACCGGCTTGATCACCTTCTCGACGATCGCCTCGCTGAGGTCGCGGTGGCTGACGTTCGGCGAATGCTGCGTCGAGATGACGATGGCGCTGACGCGCACGGGGCGCTTGCCGTCGTACTCGATCGTCACCTGCGACTTGCCGTCCGGGCGGAGGAAGTCGAGCTCGTTCGACTTGCGCACCTCGGTGAGACGGCGCGCGAGCTGGTGGGCGAGCATGATCGGCAGCGGCATCAGCTCCGGCGTCTCGCGGACGGCGAAGCCGAACATCAGGCCCTGATCGCCGGCACCGCCGGTGTCGACGCCCTGCGCGATATCGGGCGACTGCGGATCGATCGACGAGATCACCGCGCAGGTCTCGCTGTCGAAGCCGTATTTCGCGCGCGTGTAACCGATCTCGCGGATCGTGTTGCGCACGATCGACGGGAAGTCGACGTACGTCTTCGTGGTGATCTCGCCGGAGATCATCGCAAGGCCGGTCGTGACCAGCGTTTCACACGCCACACGGCCCACCGGATCCTCAGCCAGCACGGCGTCGAGGATCGCATCCGAGATCTGGTCGGCGATCTTGTCGGGATGTCCTTCGGTGACAGACTCCGACGTGAAGAGGGTCCTGTAATTCGCCATCAGTGATTTGCTCCTTGAGGGGCTGCAGAAGAGTCCCGAAATCCTAGCATGGAGGATGCCCAGGCCAGAGGGCCAAACGCGGACGGAACGCAAGTTTTCGGTAAGTCCGGCCGAATTTCTTCTTTCTCCGGTTGGCACTCGGGTCCGCTCTTCTTCGGCCCCCAGCTTGCACAGTTCGCTTCTTCGATGGTGAAACCGAGACATTTTGGAGCGTACCGGGACCTGCTCCTCCTCTTCACGCGCTACGGCCGCAAAGACTTCCGCGTCAACGTAGGGACCGAGGATTTCCTCGCCCCCGAGGCCGAAAACGGCGAGATCGAGCCGGACGTCAAGGCCCGTGCCGAAGCATTCGCCAAGGCGCTCCAGGCGATGGGGCCGACGTACGTCAAATTCGGGCAATTGCTTTCCACTCGCCCCGATATCGTCCCGCAGGAGTACATCAACGCCCTGGAGAGCCTGCAGGACAACCTGGCGCCCTTCTCCTTTGCCGACGTCGAGCGGATCGTCGAGGAGGAGCTCGGCGTCCGCATCTCGAAGGCTTTCGAGCATTTCGAGGCCACTCCCCTGGCCGCCGCCTCCCTCGGCCAGGCACACCGTGCCGTCCTTCGTGATGGCCGCGACGTGGTCGTCAAGATCCAGCGTCCCAACGTCCGTGAAGAGGTCCGCCGCGATCTCGACGTCTTCACCGACATCGCCGCCGAGCTCGAAAAGCACACCGACATCGGCCGGAAGATGAACCTCGTGGCCGCGCTCGAACAGGCCAAGCTCGTCATGTACGCCGAGCTGAATTACCTGCAGGAAGCGCGGAACATGGAGACCATCCGCCGGAACCTCGCCGCCTTTCCCCAGCTCTACATCCCCACCGTCGTCGACGACTACACCACCCAGCGCGTGCTGACCACGGAGCTCGTGCGCGGGAAGAAGGTCTCGAAGCTCACGCCGCTCTCGCTGGTCGAAGGGAACTACGCCGAGCTGGCGGGCGTGCTGACCCGCGCCTACCTCACCCAGATCTGCGTCGACGGCGTCTGGCACAGCGACCCGCATCCGGGCAACGTCTTCATCCGCGACAACCCGGACGTCGAAGAGACCGCGCCGCAGATCGTCCTCCTCGACTTCGGCATGGTCAGCCGCATCGCCGGCGAATTCCAGGACGAAGTGATCAAGCTCCTGCTGGCCATCTCCTCGAATCGCGGCGGCGACGTGGCCGAGGCGTGCGTCCGGATGTGCGAGGCGCAGGAGCGCTTCGACGACGTGAAATTCACGCGCGAGATCTCCACCCTCGTCGCCGCCGTGCACGACGCCAGCGCCCGGGAGATCAACACCGGCCAGTTGATCTTCACGGTGATCGGCATCGCCAACAACAACGAGCTGCGCGCGCCGGCCGAGCTGACCATGCTGGCCAAGACGCTCCTGCACCTCGACGCCATCACCAAGCGGCTCGACCCCGAATACGACCCGCAGCAGGTCATCCGCGACTACGCCGAGCAGCTCATGTCCCAGAAGCTCGCGCAGAAATTCAACCCGCGCAACTTCTACCCGGCCCTGCTCGACCTCAACCAGCTCATCCTCGACCTTCCCCACCGCGCCCGGGAGATCATCGACACCACCGCCGCCGGCCGCCTCTCCTTCGGCATCAAGCTGTCGCAGGCCGAAGAGTTCCTGGCCGGCATGCACCGCATCGCCAACCGCATCACCATCGGCGTCGTCATCGCCGCGCTGCTGATCTCGTCGTCGATGATGATGCGCGTCCCCAGCCGCTTCATCCTCTTCGGCTACCCCGGTCTCGCCGTCCTCGGCTACCTGCTCGCCAGCGCGGCCGCGTTCTATCTGATCGTGTCGACGATCGTGAAAGACCGGAGAGATCAGGAGAACGCGAAGTTCAAAGGGAAGTGAAACTCAACGCCTGCGCCGGTCGAACAGCTCCCAGCGTCCTTCCATCTGCGAGTAGCCCGGCACCTTGACCTTGACCCACTGGGTGCCGGGAGCGTACGGGTCGCCGCGGCGTTTGGCGACGATGCCTTCCATGTCGCGTTCGGTGACGACGGCGTAGAGGGCCGGGTCGTCGACGTGGTCGACGTAGCCGATCGGCGTCTTCTCGATCAGCTTGTAGAGCGTGCGCTTGCGACGCCAGAGCGGCTGGTCGCGAAGGTCGCGGCCATTCAGCCAGAGGAGGTCGAACGCCGCGTAGGCGGGCTGGCCGCGGCGGAAGAAGAGGGCGTTGAAATCGGGACCCTCGTCGGTCATGACGATCACTTCGCCGTCGAGGATGGCGTTCTTCACGCCGAGGGCGCGGGTCAGGCCGTCGGCGAGCTCTTTGAAACGCGGGAGCGGCTTTCCGGTCTTCGAGGTAAAGCGTCCCTGCCCCCTCTCGATCGTCAGGACGCCGCGGAACCCGTCCAGTTTCAGCTCGTAGACCCACGGCTTCCCGACCGGGACAATCTTCGAGCGCACGGGGCGAAGGGGATCGATGCGGGGCAGCACGGCAAGACAATTATGCGAGGCTGCATGCGGATCGTTCTGTCTCGAATCGGACAACGGCGGGTGGGGTCGGGCCGCGCGAGTGGCACGGCCCCTCACCCAGCCCGGCACCTGGTCTTCTAACCTCTTTGATCGTCGATGGATACACCACCGCTTACGCCGCGCGCAGGTGCCGGGCGTCCCTCTCCCCGGCCCGGCGGGGAGAGGGGGAACAAACCAGGGGGTTCTACGAGGCGAAGATTACCTGCGCAAAGCTGTTTTGTTTCCCCTCTCCCCGCCGGGCCGGGGAGAGGGATGTTCGGCACCTGCGCGTGGCACTGCGAGAGCCGGCCGGTGCTCCGGGAGCTACGTTAGAAGACCAGGTGCCGGACGGGGTGAGGGGCCGTGCCTCAGGCGCAAACCGCTCAGCAAATCGCCTTCAATTTCCCTGACGCCACTAACGCCCTCCCGGAGAGGTAACCCAGCGCGCGATAGCTTTCGAACTGGGCTTCGTCGTACCACTGGTCGGCGGTGCTCTGCTGGGGGAAGGCGTCGTTGGTGTAGCCGTACTGGAGGACGTCGACCGGGGCGCCGGCGGTGCGGTTGGGCTTGACCACGATGATCGTGCCCTCCAACTCCCCTGCCGGCAGGTTGATGGTGCGAGCGTACACCTCCGAATATCGGATCGTGCCCACGACAAAGTGCGATCCCGGGGGCTGGCAGCGGAGCTGGGCGATGTCGAGGTCGATCTCGGTGCCGAAGTCGATCCGCACCTTGCGGATCAGGTTCCCGAGGTCGTCGAGCGTCACGTTCGGATCGGCGCCGCAGTCGCCGAAGACGACGAAGTTGCAGCCCCGCTGGATCAGCGAATAGACGCCGCTGTTGTCGAAGTGGCCGCCGTCGGTGAGGTAGGAGAACGGCAGGAGATCGGTGGTCTGGGAGAGCATCTCCTGGAGCGTGTACACGGGCCAGAGACGCGCCGAGCCGGTCCGCCAGTAGCTCTGGTTCGGCGTCGGCGCCCAGTAGCCGAGACGGACGTTGAAGAGCGTCAGCAGCGCGGCCAGCGCCGACGAGGGTGACTGGGCCCCCATGTTCGGACTGGCCGCGGCGCCGGAGACGGCGACGGCGGTGCCGAGGGAGATCGTCCCGCAGGCGTATTCGTCGGTCGGGCGGAAGCCGGTGCGCATCGAGCCGCACCAGCGCTTCGACATGATGAAGAAGTCGGAGAAGCGCTGCTGCGTCGCCAGGTCGCTGCCGCCGACGAGATTCAGGGTCGTGTTGATCAGATGGTACGGCGCTCCCTGCCGCGTGTTCTGCAGGTCGACGAGCAGGACGTCGTCGCCCGGGACGGCGTCGGAGATGTCGGAGTCCTTGGCCGCGCGGCGGCGGTCGTTGGACGCCCCCATGTAGGCGCGCACCAGGCGGGACTTGTAGAAGCCGTGGATGGTCAGCGAGTTCGGGTCGGCGAGCCAGCCGAGGGCCAGCACCCAGCCGAGGATCGTCGAGATCAGCCCGACCATCGTCAGCGCGCGCCACGCCGTGGAGCCGGCGCACGCCGCCACGCCGACGAGGACGAACATCAGGAAGCCGAAGGCGATCAGGCTGACCGAGCGGGTGTTGCCTCCCTTGCCGAAGATCAGCTCGAAGATCAGCAGCGTCAGCGTCGCCAGGATCCCGCCGACGACCAGCTGCGGCACGTGCGAGCGCTCGAGCACGAACCGGACGGGCTCCAGCGCGCCGAGCACCCACGCCGCGAGCGCCGCGATTCCCGCCGCCGCCACCACAAAGCCGGTATTGCGCGAGAACGCCGCCCGGACCAGCAGCCCCGCCGCCACGGCGATCGCCGACAGTCCGCCGATGGTCACCAGGTGCGGCTGGATCCATTCGATCGGGATCGCGTACTGGCCGACCGCGATCAGCAGCCAGATCGCGATCACGATCCCGCTCTTCCACTTCTGCGCCGGCCGGAACTCGTAGAGGGCGAAGAAGAGGAAGAGGATGCCGGAGATCAGCGCGCCGCGGATGACGAACCAGACCTGCTCGTGATCGTCGCGATAGACAGTGGTGTAGAGGCGATGGCCGATCCAGGCCAGCACCAGGCCGAGCACGAGCAGCAGCAGGACCGGCGCGATCGCGAAGGCGATGCGCTGGAGCAGCGACGGCGGCGCGGTCTTGCTCTTCGCGTCCTCGCCGCCGGTCGGCGAGGCCTTCGTGGCGGTGTAGACGGAACTGAGGACGGCCATGATCAGCGCGCCCCAGCCGCCGGCGCGCGCCGCGGCGTCGGCGGCCGTGTTCCGGATCGTTTGATGGGCGAGCAGGAAGTCGATGACCTCGTAGCCGAATGCGGAGAAGAAGAGCACCACCGCCGAGAAGACGGACCACTTCAGGGTCCGCGTCTGCGCCAGCACCAGCCGGTTGCGCCAGAAATCGATGTCCTGCGCGGTGGCCTTGTGCTTCCACTGCCAGATGACGAGGATCACCGCCAGGATCACGAACCAGGCCCCGGCGGCGATCAGGAAGACGCGGTTGAGCAGGAAGCCGACGTGCGTGACGGTGGCCAGGAACCAGCTCAGCACCGCGAAAAAGACCCCGCTCAGCACCACCACGATCTTGTCGCGCAGCAGCCAGCAGCGGCGGTTCGCGACCATCCAGAGGGCGACGCAGACGATGCTGCCGAGAAGCAGGAGGGCCGGGATCAGCAGCGCCCAGGTCACCCGGTCCGGGAGATCGTGCGCGTTGCGCCGGCCCGGCTGCTTCATCACCACCTCGTCCTGCGGGTCGATGACGCCGGAGGTGTGGTAGGTCGTGACGTAGGTATTGAGGTCGCTCCGCCAGCGGAACCCGTTCGCGGTCTGCGGCAGGATGGCGAAGAACGCCTGCCCCAGCATGATCGTCGCGAGCATGATCGGCAGGAGGATCAGCCACGTCAGGAGGAGGTTCCGGCCGATGACGGCGATGGCCCGCCAGGTGTCGCCGCTGAGCAGTCCTTTGCGCGGGGTGAGGAAGTTCGAGAAGAGGCGGAGGTGGTGGATCGGGTCGATGCCGGCGCTGATGGCCGCGTCCTTGACCTGGGAGCGCTCGTAGTCGGCCCGGCTGTCCTGCGATTCGAGCTGGTTGCGCCGCAGGTCTCGGTCCGTCTCGAGGTGCTCCGGGTCGGGAAAGACCTGCTTCGGCGTGCGCGAGCCGCGCGCCAGCCAGGCGCTCCACCATCCGCCGCAGTAGCCGCCGCCGGAGACGGTGGAGAGGTAGTCGAAGCACTTCAGCAGCCCGGCTTCGTTGAGCGCCTGCAGCAGACCGAGATTGAACGTCGCGCTGCGGATGCCGCCGCCGGAGAGCGAGATCCCGGTGAGCCGCGCCGGACGCTTCCCCGCGCCGGTCTCCTCCCCGTTCGCCTTGCGCCGCTCGGCGATCTCCTCGTACTCCGCCGGAAGGATCTCGACGAAACGCGTGCGGGAGCTGAAATCGAGCTCGTCGCAGTTCTCGTCACAACCGGACGTCTTCCTCTCTGCCATGCGGGCCCCCTCTTTCTGTCTCTCTCATCGAGCCGCGAGCTCGCGCTGCAGCCGCGCGAGCTCCGGGGTGCGCCAGGGTGTGGTTGCGATCTCGGCGATGATCGCACGGGCCGGCGCCGGCTGGCTGCTCTTCAGATACGCCTGCGCCAGCAGCAGCTTCGCCTCGGCATTCGGCCGCAGCGCCACGTTGCGCCGTGCGAGCGCCACCAGCTCCGGCGCCGCGTCCGCGCGGGAGAGCTGGAACCGCAGCGCGTGTCCGATCGCGGCCTCCGGGTAGATCCGCATCTGTTCGGCGAACAGCCGGCCGGCTTCGGCGTAAAGCGCGCGAGCTTCCTCCGGCTGCTCGTCTTCGAGGATGGCCGCGAGCGCGCCGAAGAGCTCCGGGTTGCGCGTGCGGGCGACGACTTTCCGGTAGAGCGCGACGGCCTGCCGCGTCCGTCCCATCCCATGCAGCACCTCGGCGCGGTGTTCTTCCACGAGCCACCATCCCGAGTACGCCCGCTCGGCGCGCTCGTAATGCGCCAGCGCCCCGGCGTACCGGCCGTGCTCGAAGCGCATCACGCCGCGCTGCACCTCGACCCAGGCGTACGAGCGCAACTCTTTCGCTGTCAGCTCGTCTTGCGCGGCGGCGTAGAGACGATCGGCGCCGGCAACGTCGCCGGTCTTCGACTTGAAGTAGGCCAGCCGCGCCAGGTTGTCCCAGCTCGGCGACGTCGCGGCGAGACTCTCGTACGCGCGGGCCGCGTCGGCGTAGCGTCCTTCCATCAACGCCACGTCGGCACGCAGCGCGCGGACCGCATCCGTCTCCGGCAGCAGCGCCAGATCGCGCTTCGCTTTCGGAAGCCGGTGCAGCTTGAACGCGAGCGTGGCGCGGGCGAGCAGCAGCGCTTGGCTCGCACCCGACGCCGCGAGCTCGCGCTCCAGCGCCTGCTCCGCGAGACGGTAGTCGCCGAAGTCGCCGGTCAGCGTTGCGCGCAGGTAACGGTTCCGCAGATCCGCGGACGAGAAGCGCGCCAGCTCCGCGTCGTAGTCCGACGGCCGCGGCGTGGCCACGCCGCGCATGGCGATCATCGCCACGAGCGCGGCCGGCAACGCCGCGACCATCACGAGCCGGCGCCCGTTCATTGCCCGGCGTATCCGCCCGCCGGCCACGGCGAGGCCATATACGGGAAGTTCCTCAGGAACGGCTTGTCGTTGCGCAGCGGGTTCGGCGGCGTCTTCGGCTCGATCGGCGCCGCGTTCCAGAGCGACTGCTGGCCGAGCGTCTCCAGGTTGCACGGCGCGCCGGCGCAGCTCTTCGTATGGTCCAGGAAGACCGAGAGGAACCGCGTCGCCACCTGATCCTCGAACCGCCGGCCGAACGGCCAAGTGCCGGTCGTGTCCATGTCGATGGCGTTGACGTTGGGGATGAAGATGTCGGCCGCGCGGCGCAGCGGGATGTTCAACCGCTTCGGGTTCCAGACCACGCCCGGCGGCATGTTCAGCTCCTGGAAGAAACAGCGCTTCACGCGCGGGAACGCGTGCAGCGGGTCTTTGTAGAAGCGGAGCGTCGAGACGGTGACGCCGCTGTGGTCGAAACAGGTCGGCAGGCCGAGCGCCGTGATCGACGGGCCGAAGCCCCAGCCGAGGTGGCCGAAGCGGTTGATGAAGTGCGGCGCCAGCCGGAAATTGTCGGCGCCGAGCTGGCGGTCGTCGTGGCGCTCGCTGAGCGCGGCGTCGGAGAACGGCAGGCCGTCGGTGTCGACGCGCTTGTAATGCGTCAGGTCCTCGTCGAAGCTGCCGTCGCCGGAGAACATGTTCGAGAACCAGGCGGCCACCTTGTCGGTGAAGCCGCTGCGGTCGGGAATCGTGTCGACCTTGTCGGAGGCCTTGAGCACCCAGCTCTCGCCCCAGGTGTTGACGACGCGGTCCGTGCGCGGCGACTTCGTGAAGTACGCCAGCGGCACCTCCAGGATGATCGCGTTGACGTTCAGCCCCGCGCGCGCGTCGCGGCCGCTGTAGACGAAGCGGTAGTTCCCCTTCTCGTCCTTGTAATAGCGGTTGCCCTTCCAGGTGTACGGTCCGGGCGGCAGCGGAGGCTTGTCCGGGTTGACCTCGGCCGGATCTTCGGGATCGTTGAACAGCCCGTTCCCTTCGAGCGCGAGGAGCGTCTTCGGGATCGGCATCTCCCGCAGATCCTCGGGCTGAGTGAGGTTGACCTTGTAGAACTCGGGCCCGTAATTAATGGAGCGGAAGAAGCCGGGAAGGTCGTTGAAGAAGGCGTCGTCCCGCCCGCCGACGTACATCAGGATGCGCTGGCCGCCCGGCGACGTCGCCGCCGCGGCGGTGTTCTGCTTCACCACCGCCGCGAAGTTGCCCCCGGGGAAGCCGACGAACGAGAGTTTGGCCTCCCCTTTCGCGTTCGTGGTCACGCGGACCTCGCCTCCCTTGAACGTCTCGAAGCGGTCCTTCAGCGCGCGGACGTACGCGACGTAAGACGACACCGAGGCGTTATCCCCCGAGGGACGCACCGGCCGCGGCGTCGGATAAATACGGATGCGATAGAGCACGTCCGTATCGAGCACGCCCGTCTGCGGCGCGTCGGCGAACGTGAGCGCCAGCACGACGTTCTCGCCGCGCGACCGGTCGTCCGCCGGATGGCCGAACATGTCGTACAGGTCGGCGCCGTTCGGACGGTTGTCGGAGAAGATCGCGTTCACCGCGTTCGGATCGTTGTGATCGGCAGCGCCGGTGACCAGCGCCACGATCAGGACGGCCGATGCAACAACCAACAGCAAAGCCCGGGACTGACGCATACGCCCTCCCTTCTGATGGGACTACTTTCGCGCGGCCGCCGTGATCACGTCGGCCGCCTTCTCGCCGATCATGTAAACCGAGGTAACGATGAAAAAGCCGGGGATCTTCGGGAACACCGAGGCGTCGACGATCCGCAGCCCCTTCGTCCCGTAGACCTCGAAGTTGTTGTTCACCACGCCACCCTGTTCCCGTACGCCCATCGGGCAGGAGCACGACGCGTGGTGGCCCCAGGCGTGGCTCTGGACGAAGTCGGCGAGCTGTTCGTCGGTCTGGACCGCCTCGCCCGGCATTTCTTCCTCGGCGATCAGCCCCTCGGCGCGCAGATGCGCGGTCAGCTTGCGCACGAACTTGATCCCGTCGACGACCGACTGGAGGTCCTGCCCGTTAGTGTCGTTCCCTTCGGAGAAGTAGCAGAAATCGATCTCGGGGGTGTCCCTCGGGTCGGCAGACCGCAGCCGCACCGTGCCGGCGCAGTTGAGCGTGTGCGCCTTCAGGATGGCCCAGGTGAGATAGTTGAGATGCTCCGCGAAGAGCGCGGAGTAGCCGGGGAAGTAGCCGCGGAAGAGACCGACCAGCGCGAAGATGAAGAGGTCGGGCATCGGCCGCTCCTTGGCCGAGCGCTTCACGATCGCCGCGACGGCGCCGTTGGTCGTGTAGACCCCCTCCCGCTTCGTCTTCCACTGCTCGTACTGCGGGTCGCCCGCGGCGAACTTCGCCCCCTCGAGAATCCCCCAGTTCTTGAAGTTCATCCGGTTGACGACGCCGACCTCGTAGCGGTCCTGCAGGTTCGAGCCGACTCCCGGCAGATCGACCTTGACCGGGATGCCGTGCTTCTCCAGCTCCGCTTTCGGGCCGACGCCGGAGAGCATCAGCAGTTGCGGCGTGTTGTACGCGCCGCCGGCGAGGATGACTTCGCGCGAGACGTACACCTCGTGCTTGACGCCCCCCTCGGCCACATTGCGGCTGGCGCGATAGAGGCGCGCCCCTTTCAGGTATTCGACCCCGACGGCGCGGTTGTCGTCCCCTTCCAAGATCACCCGCGTCGCCAGCGCATCGAGCTCGATGGTGAGATTCTTCGGATAGCGCTTCGCCACGTCGAGCACGCGCTCGCGGGCGCCGTTCCGGGCGTGGTTGTTCGTCGCCAGCGGCGGGTAGCGGAGACCGGTGGAATCGCCCTCGACGAGACGCCAGTCGTTCGGATCGCCCTTGCCGAGGATCGTCCATTTCAGCCGCTCGGTGATCGGCGTGCCGATGTCCTCCACCTCGGCGGCGATGGAATCGATCAGGAAGGTCCGCAGGCTCCGGTCCTTGATGGCCGCCTCGGGGATGGCCACCTCGGTGTTCAGCCATCCCCGGAAGCCGTGTTTCGTCGGGTTGATCCGGAGGAGGTTGTACAGCCACCGCCACACCGGACGGTGATGGCAGTTCTCCATCCGCTGGAAGTACTTGCGCATGTTCTTCGGCGACCAGGAGCTGTCGCCGGTGAGGTCTTCGATGAAGCGCCAGTCGTCGTTGTGGGGATAGACCGTGATCTGCGCGTTGTGCGCGGTGCAGCCGCCGAGCGTGCCGGCGCGCGGGTAGAGGATGCCGTCGACGCGCTTTCCCTCGTAGTCCTCGACGTACTTCGGGTCCTTCTTCTGCAGCTCCGTGTTCCGGTAGTGCCGGACGAAGAAGTCCCACGACATTCCGGTGTTCTCCGAGGCGAAGGCGTGGAACACCGGGACGTCGTAGTCGTCGGGCAGGCGGTTCTGCCCCTTCGTGTTCGGGTTCGGGTCCTCCCCGTGCAGCGTCTTCGGGTCGCCGCCTGCCTCGAGCAGCAGCACCTTGAACCCGTTCTCCGCGAGACGCGCGGCGAGCGTGCCGCCGCCCGCGCCGGAGCCGATGACGACATATTCGTAATCCGTGCGGCGATTCGTGGCGGTAGTCGTTGCCATCATCTTCCTCCGCTCAGAACGTCTTCAGGAAAGCGATGAGCGCGTGCTTGTCGTCGTCCGACAGGCCGGGCTCGTTCTCCGACGCCGGCATGAAGTCGGTGCCGAAGTAGTGGCCGCGGTTGACCACGTAGTCGGGGCACTTCGAGACCTGGATCAGGCGCGGCACCAGCGGAGCGAACTGCTTCCTCGCCTGCTCGTCGGTCGGGTTGGCCGGAAGCGCGTCGAGGTCGTGCTTGATCCGCAGCACCAGCCGGATCACCTCCGATTCCTTCTTCAGGTCGATGTTGGTGATGAGATTCACCGGCGTTCCCTTCGGGATCGGCCCGATCTGGATGCCGCCCGAGCCGAACACGTTCGGGAACCACTGGTCGAGCGGTCCGGAGAGCCGGTCGAAGGCCTTGGGCAGATAGCCGGGCGCCACCTGCAGATAGCAGCGCTCGGTCGTGACGTCGATGACCCCGGGATGGACCTTGCCGGAGACCGTGGCGAAGTTGCCGTTCCCCTCGCGGCGCTCCGGCCAGAGCATCTTGGTGATCCCGTCCTCGAACGCCGCCAGCCGGTCGGACACCGACCCGCTCCACTTGAACACGCCGACGGAGTTGTTCTGCAGGTACGGCGCGGTCGACCAGAGGCTGATCAGCGACGCCGGCCGGGTGAAGCCGCGGCCGCCCCCAGGCATGTCGTACCACGACGTCTGGCCGTTGTACGGATGGTGGATCAGCACCTTCCCCACCGACGGCAGGTTCTTGTACGACTCGGAGGAGAAGTTGTCCCAGATATTGCCGCGGATGGCGTTCGTCGCCAGCGGACTGCAGGCGTTGGTCTGCAGCAGCGTGAGCGGCACGCGCGCTTCGTTCGACAGATAGTTGTCCGTCAGGAAGTCGGGCGCGTTGACGATCTGCGTCATCTCGCTCACGAATTCCGGCGTCTTCGTCCACTTCCAGTAGGCATCCCAGCACTTCAGGTAATCGGGCCCGATGCAGCCCGGTTTGAAGTGGTCGGTGAACGCCTTCGCCGGCAGCTTGCTCGAATGGCAGCGCGCGCAGCGGGCGGCGAAGACCTGCTTGCCGCGTACCACCTTCCCGGCGTCCGCCGCGAGATACGCGGGGCCGTCGGCGGCGTGCTGGAGGTAATCGGGCTTCGCGCTGGCGAGGAAGAAGAGCGCCAGGTCGGGGGTCTGGAGCGTGTTCGCGTTCCAGTAGACGGAGTTCCGCTCCGCGTCCGCGATCTTGATCGGCGTCACGTCCTTCCCGCCGAGGAGCGGGATGAAGTGGAGCAGCCACTCCTCGCTGAAGAGACCGATGTTCACGTACACGCGGTTCAGCGCGCCGAGAGCGCCGACCGAGTCCGAGCCGTCCTTCAGCACGTGCGTCGTCCGCACCGTCTGCGTGGCCGGGTCGTAGAGCTGCGTCAGCGGTCCGGTCTTGACGTAGTCGTTGAACTGCTTGTTGTTCAGGCTCCCGCCGGCCAGCTTCTCCGCCCCCCACTTCCGCCCGATCTCCAGGCGCGCGCCGAGGTTGTAGATCGCGTTCATCGTGCGGGGGTTGTTGATCTGGTCGGACGAGACCAGCGACGTGTCGAGCGCGCCGGGACGGGAGGTGTGGAAAAGCTGCCAGATGAAGTTCTTCTGGTCCTGGTCGAACATGAAGATCCGCTCGATCCAGAAGTACTGCGCCCCCGGGTTGCTGTTCAGGTTCGCCCAGGCCGGGTTCTCCGGATCGGCCGGCGGGTTGGTCGGATTCGGCCCGACGTGACAGAGCCCGCACGACATGCCGACGCGGTACGGCCGGACCAGGTTCTTGTCGTTGTAGTACGACGCGTCGGTGTAATAGCGGATCGGGTCCCACGCCTGCTGCGCCTTCTCGTCGAACGCCGGATTCGGGAAGAGCCGCAGACCGACGATGCCGGTCCCGTAGCCGTAGTACGACCCCACCGGGATGTTTTTCCCGCGCGCGCCGATCTTCACGCCGGGGTACTTCTGCTCGTTCTCGAACGGATCGGGACCGCAGGAAGGATCGCGCTCGTCGAGCCAGAGCCCGAAACGGTCCGCCCGCGGCCCGGCTGGCTTGCGGTAGCACGGCTCGTTCACCAGGCCGAGGTAGCTCCAGCGATTGGCGCGGCTCGGCTTCGGGAGCGAGGGATGGCTCGAGATCGTCTTCAGCAGGTCGAGATTCCCGACGCTGCTGACCGAGAGCAGGTCCCACAGCCGGTCGTTCCCGGCCGTCCAGACCACCCAGTTGTTGCGGCCGCGGACGACCGCCTTCACCGCATCCTGCGCCGAGATCCCCTTGACGTACGGATCGAGCGCGAGGCGGACGGCTTCCGGGTTCTTGGTGATCCCGTAGTCCATGTCGGCGTAGTAATCCTCATCGGACCCCGCCAGACTCTCCGGCGTCCTCCCCGCGAGGAGCGCCTCGTCCTTCACCGTACCGGCCTTCGGCTTGTCACTCTCGATCAGGTTCCAGATCACCAGACCGGCAATGACCACCACGACCACGACCAGGAGCGCGAGCAGAAGCTTCCGCATGGGCAATACCCTCCCCGTTGCGCGTAGGACTTTCAGGACGAACTATTTAAGGAGTGCCCGGGCCAGGGTGTTTCCCTACCCCCGGGGTTGAAAATGAAAAAGAAAGGGACGGCTTGCGCCGTCCCTTTCCGGTGACACGCTACTGCGACATTACTGCGAGATCACGAGCTCCACGCGCCGGTTCTGCTGGCGCCCGGCCGGGGTGTCGTTCGTGGCGATCGGCGACGACTCGCCGAGGCCGGTCATGCCGATGCGGTCGGCAGGCACGCCGCGGCTGACGAGATAGTCGCGGACGGCGGCGGCGCGGCGTTCCGAGAGCCCCTG
The DNA here is from genome assembly GCA_035629865.1 of Thermoanaerobaculia bacterium. Lineage (GTDB taxonomy): Bacteria > Acidobacteriota > Thermoanaerobaculia > Gp7-AA8 > Gp7-AA8 > QHVT01. The sequence goes on from DASPHC010000176.1 coordinate 84,210, forward strand.
ATTGAGCTCGTCGGTGCCGACGCTGTCAGTGTGGCCTTCGACGGCGACGCGGGTATCAGCGTTGACGCGAAGCTGGTCGGCGATCCGCGCGAGAGTAGTCCGCGCTCCCGTCTTCAGCGCCGCTTTGCCGGAGTCGAAGAAGAGACCCGGCAGCGTGACGATGAAGCCGCGCTCGCTGGTCCGGGTCTCCGCGAGCTTGGAAAGCTCGCGCTGCATCGTCTCGATCCGCTCCTGGCTGGCTGCATCGCGGCGCGAAATCTCCTGCCGCGCCGTCGCAAGCTCTGCCTCGGTCTCGGCGACCTGCTGGCGAAGCTGCTCCGCCTGCGCCTCCGCCTGCGCGCGGCGCCGCTCCGCTTCCGCGATGGCGGCGGTACGGGTACGGTCCACTTCCTCCCGGCGGCGGTCGCTTTCCGTCCGCTCGGCCTGCAGCCGCTGCAGGTCTTCGCGCTGCCGCTGCAACTCGGCCTCGCGTGCCGTGAGGACATCGGCCGTCACACGACCTTCGGTCCGTTCGCGCTCGAGAGCCTGCTCGAGGCTGTTGATCTGATTCCCGAGCGACGTCTCCGCGAGACGCTCCCGATCCTGGATCTCGCGAAGGGCCAGCGCCTGATCTTCGACCTGGCGCCGCAGCTCTTCCACCTGCACGTTCGTTCCACCACCCTCCACGAGGGCGGCTTCGTAACGGCGCTGGAGGTCGTCGAGCTTGGCCTCGGCCTCGGCGCGCGCGGCCCGGTCTTCCTCGAGACGGGTACGGAACTGCGCCTCGCTGGCCGTGACCTGCTGGCGCAACCGCTCGAGCTCGGCCTGTTCGGCCTGGCGGTTGGCGGATTCAGCCTGGAGCTGTGCACGAAGCTGGGCCGCCTGCTGCTCGGCGGCGAGCCGGCGCTGCTGCTCCGCCTGCGCGCGCGTCTCGACCGCGCGTTGCGCGAGCCGCGTCCGTTCGGTCCGCAGCTCCGGCACCTGACCGGATACCTGGCTGCGCCGGGCCACGAATTCAGCGCGGCGGGCGAGCATCTCGGCCACGTACGCCAGATGGTCGGCGTTCTCGTTCTCCTTCTTCTGCTCCGCGAGCAGGCGCGCGGTCTTCAGGATCTCCTCGGCCCGCTTGATGTCGGCCGGGGCGACCCGATCGCCACCGACGGCACGGGCAGCGCGGACGGCATTTTCGGCCACGATCACGGCGTCGCGCGAGGTGAGACCGCGGGTGATCGGCGTGGTCGGGGCATCGTAGAGAATGTCCGAGGCAGCCGTGCCGCCAAAGCCGCCGATGTCGGTCCGCAAGTTGCGGATCTCGGTGTTCGTGGCGGCGAGGAGCGCCTGCGCCTCCGCGGCGGCGGCGGCATGCCGCGCCTCGACGGCCCGGCGGCCCGCGTCTTCACGAGCCTCGCGCTTCTCGGTGCTCCAGTTGGCGCGTGCCAGACGGAGCCGGGTTACCGCTTCGTTGTGGAGTCCCTGGGCCATCGTGGCCGCGCCCGCTGCTTCGGCAGACGCGAGCGCAGACTCTGCCGCCGCCAACTCATTCTGAGCAGCGGACTTCTCGCGATCGGTTCTCGACTGCGCCCCGGCCGGGCCCGCCAGCGTAAGCGCCAGCAGGAGCGTAGCCAGTGTAGTGATGCGTAATTGCGTTCTCATGTGTTGCCTTTCTGCCGGCATGGCTCAGCCGGCTGGCGACAAGGGTCACCGGAGGGTGTTACTGCAAGATCCGGGGCGATCATGGTTTAGGGCGCCGATGGCCGCCGACAGGAAGGCTTGTCCTGGAACGGCGACAGATCGCCGAGCGACGGCTGATAGAGGCGCACGTCGAGGCCGATAGCGATGACCGCCAAACGCAAAGAGGTGACTATCGACGACGTAGGACAGTGCTAATGAGCACGATAGACGTCGTCGCGAAACGGAAGGAGGTCGTCGTGAAGGGCAACAGATCGGACTATCAGTGTCGATAGAGGTGTCTATCAAGCCTGATAGTCCTGCGAGCCGCGAGGGAAGAGGGCACTATGAGCCTCGATGGCGGTCGCTATCAAGGATGAAGGTGGCTCGTGATGAGCCTCACGTCGGCCGTTATCAGCCTGAAGGTGGTCGTCATCAAGGGCGACGGTGGTTCGTGATGAGCCTCACTGCGGCCGTTATCAGCCTGATGGCGGTCGTCATCAAGGGTGAAGGTGGTTCGTGATGAGCCTCACTGCGGCCGTTATCAGCCTGACGGCGGTCGTCATCAACCTGAAAAGCGTTCGTTATCAAGCTGAAGGCAGTCGTCATCAACGATGAAGATGGTTCGCGATGAGCCTGATGGCGGCCGTCATCGACCGGAAGGCGTTCGTCATCAAGGGTGAAGGCGGTTCGTGATGAGCATGAAGGCGGTCGTCATCAGCGATGAAGGCGGTCAGTTTCAACGGTGATGGCCAGTCCCGTGCCTCACTCCAGCGTCACCCTTCGCACCCGCACCTGATTCGTCGCCGAGGTCTCCAGCAGCCACAAATCGCCATTCCGCGCGAAGGCGCCGCCCGTGGGCGCCCACGGCCAGCGCGAGCGCGCCACCGTGCGAATGCTGCCGTTCTGCGTGATCCGCTTCACCTCGCCGTTCGCGTGGTCCGCCACGTAGACGTTCTCCTGCCGGTCCGTCCAGATCCCCATCAGCGCGTGCTGAAGATCGGCCTGCGGCCGGACGAACGACGTCCCGGCCAGGTTCTTCGCGATCCGGGTCACCTTCTTGTCCCGGATCTGCACCAGATCCCGCCCATCCACCAGATACAGCGTCCCGCCGGGCGTCGCGTGCATCCAGCGGACCTTTTTCAGCCCCTGCGCGATCGCCCGGATCGTTCCGTCGGCCGCCTTCCGCCGGATGAAACCGTACTGCCCGCGGTCCGCCCAGTACATGTTCCCGGCCCGGTCGCGGACGAAGCTGTAGTTCTTCAGGAACCCCTCGCGCGAAGGGATGATCCGGCGCAACTGGCCGTCGCGGGAGAGCCGCCAGACATAGTGACCCCACTTGTCGACCCGCTCCCCCTCGTACCAGAGATGCTCGCCGTAGAGGTTGTCCTGGGCGTCGATCGCCAGCTCGTGCGTGTGGACGTTCTTCACCGCCACCGTCCGCTTCCCGTCCGGCGCGATCCGCCACACCCGGTCGAGGTCCGAGTAATAAAGGTTGCCGCGCGAGTCGAACACCACGCTCACCGGCGGGTGGGCCAGGACGGACGCGGCGGCGAGGAGAGCCGCCGCCAGGCAGAACGCCCGAATCATCCGGCGATTGTACCCGGCGGCGCGTGCATATAATGCGCGCCCTGAGATACGGAGGTCTCCCTTGGCAGAACAGCAATACGACGTCGTCATCATCGGCAGCGGCCCGGGCGGATACGTCGCCGGCATCCGCGCCGGCCAGCTCGGCCTGAAGGTGGCGGTCGTCGAGAAGGACCCGTTCCTCGGCGGTACCTGTCTTCATCGCGGCTGCATCCCCACCAAGTCGCTCCTCGAGAACGCCGAGGTCTGGACCAAGATCCAGAAGGCAAAAGACTTCGGCATCACCGTCGGCGACGTGACCATCGACTTCTCCCAGGTCCAGAAGCGGAAGCAGGGCGTCGTCGACCAGAACGCGAAAGGCATCGAGTTCCTCTTCAAGAAGAACAAGGTCGAGCGCATCACCGGCTTCGGCAAGGTCGTCGACCGCAACACCATCGACATTGCCGCAGACGGACAGCCCGGTAAGCAGATCAAGACCAAGAACATCATCCTGGCCATGGGCTCCGTCCCCAAAGACCTGCCGCACATCAAGGCCGACGGCAAGCGGATCATCAACTCCGACCACATCCTCAACCTCGACCGCATCCCGGAGTCGATGCTCGTCATCGGCGCCGGCGCGGTCGGCTCCGAATTCGCCTCGATCTTCTCCCGCTTCGGCACCAAGACCAGCATCGTCGAGGTCATGCCGCAGCTTCTCCCCATCGAGGACGAAGAGATCGCCAAGGAGTTCACCCGAATCTTCAAGAAGAAGGGGATCGACGTCTTCACCGACTCGAAAGTTCTCTCCTGCGAAGTGACCGAGAATGGCGTGAAGTCGACCATGGAAGGGGCGAAGGGAAAGCAGAGCGTGATCGAGACGGAGCTCGTCCTCTCCGCCACCGGCCGCGGCCCCGTCACAGCCAACTGCGGCCTGGAGAACATCAAGGTCGAGATGGACAAGCGCGGCTACATCACCGTCGACCAGTTCATGCGCACCGGCGAGCCGGGCGTCTACGCGATCGGCGACATCGTCCCCACCCCCGCCCTTGCGCACTGCGCCTCGGCCGAGGGAATCCTGGCGGTCGAGCACCTGGCCGGCAAGGACCCGCGCCCCATCAACTACGACCACGTCCCGAACGCCACGTACACCGACCCCGAGGTCGCGTCCGTCGGGCTGACCGAAAAGAAGGCCAAAGAGCGCGGCTACGACGTCAAGATCGGCAAGTTCCCCTTCAGCGCCAACTCCAAAGCCAAGATCATCGGCGAGTCCGGCGGCCTGGTGAAATACGTCGTCGACGCCAAATACGACGAAGTCCTCGGCGTCCACATCGTCGGCCCGAAAGCGACGGAGCTGATCGTCGAAGCCTGCGCCGCCCTCGAGCTCGAAGCGACCGCCGAATCGATCGCCAAGACCATCCACGCGCATCCAACCCTCTCCGAGGCGCTCATGGAAGCGGCCGAAGACGTGGCCGGACACGCCATCCACTTCTGAGGTACGAGGCACGAGGCATGAGGTACGAGTGACCGCGCTCGCCCACTCATACCTCGTACCTCATACCTCGTACCTGGCAAAGCTATGACAGACGTACTCACAACCACGAATACCCACGGTCTGTCGAACGAGCAGTTGCTCGAGATCGACTACTACCTCCGCCTCACCCGCACGCTCGAAGAGCGCCTGGTGGCGCTGTTCCGGCAGGCGAAGGTGATCGGCGGTCTCTATCGCTCTCTCGGCCAGGAAGGGGAGTCGGTCGCGGCGGCCTATGCGCTCGACTACAAACAGGGCGACGTCGTCCAGCCGCTGATCCGCAACATCGGCTCGATCCTGGTGGCTGGCGCCAAGCCGTCCGACATCATCAAGCAGTACATGGCCAAGGCCGACAGCCCGACCCGCGGGCGCGAGCTGAACATCCACTTCGGCCACCCCGCCCGCGACGGCTTCATCGGCCAGATCTCCATGCTCGGCGACATGATTCCGGTCATGGCCGGCATCGCCCTCGCGGGCCGGATGCAGAAGAAAACCCTCGTCACCCTCGCCTTCATCGGCGACGGCGGCTCGTCGACCGGCGCCTTCTGGGAAGGGATGAACTTCGCGTCCGTCCAGAAGCTGCCGATGGTCGTGATCGTCGAAGACAACGGCTACGCCTACTCCACCCCGACGGCGAAGCAGACCGCCGCGAAGACGCTGGCCGACAAGTCCTACGCCTTCGGCTGCCACGGTGTGACCGTCGACGGCAACGACGTCCTCGCCGTCTACGGCGAAACGAAGCGCTCCGTCGAGCGCGCGCGGAGCGGAGGCGGGGTCACGCTGCTCGAGGTCAAGACGTTCCGCCTGAAAGGACACGCCGAGCACGACAACCAGGCGTACGTCCCCAAAGAGCTGATCGAAGAATGGCAGCGCAAAGACCCGCTCGCGCGCTACGAAAAAGTGCTCATGGAGCTCGGCGTCGCAACCCAGGACCAGTTCGCGGAGATCCAGCAGCGCGTTCGCCGGGAGATCGACGCCGCGACCGACGAAGCGGACCGCTCGCCGATGCCGAACCCCGCCGACGCCGCGCGCGGACTCTACATCGAGGATGGATACTGGGAGGAGCGATGAACGATGAGCGATGAACCAGGCTCCCGCAACGTTCATCGCTCATCTCTCATCACTCATCGCTTGGATACACGATGCCTGAACTTAGTTATCTCGACGCAATCAATTCCGCAATGGCCGAGGAGATGGCCCGCGACGAGCGCGTGTTCCTGATCGGCGAAGACGTCGGCGTCTACGGCGGCGCGTTCAAGACCAGCGCGGGACTCATCGACCGCTTCGGACCGGAGCGCGTGATCGACACCCCGATCTCCGAGATCGCCATCATCGGCGCCGCCTCCGGCGCGGCCCTCATGGGCATGCGCCCGATCGCCGAAATGCAGTTCATCGACTTCATCACCTGCGGCTACGACATGCTCGTCAACTTCTCGGCCATGAACAGCTACCTGTTCGGCCGCGCCTGTCCGATGGTCGTGCGCGGCCCCGCCGGCGGCGGCACCCACGGCGGTCCGTACCACTCCCTCAACCCCGAGGCGATGTTCATGAACCGTCCCGGCCTCAAGATCGTCGCCCCGGGCACCGCGTACGACGCCAAAGGCCTGCTCAAAGCCGCCATCCGCGACGACAACCCCGTGCTCTACATCGAGCACAAATACCTCTACCGCCGCATCAAGGAAAACCTGCCCGAGGACGACTACATCGTCCCCATCGGCAAAGCCAACATCCGCCGCAAAGGGAAAGACCTCACCATCCTCACCTGGGGCGCCATGATCTACGTCGCCGACGAAGCCGCCGACGTCCTGGCCAAAGACGGCGTCTCGGTGGAAGTGATCGACCTCCGCTCCATCCTGCCCTTCGACGAAGAAGCGATCCTCGAATCGGTCGCCAAGACCAACCGCGTCATCATCCTCCACGAAGCCCCATTGACCGGCGGCGCGGGAGCCGAATTCGCAGCGCGGATTGCGGAGAAGGCATTCGACTACTTGGATGCGCCGATCAAACGGATAGCCTCGCTCGACGTGCCGACACCGTACTCGCCGCCGCTGGAAGCGTTCTATCTGCCGAACAAGGACAAGGTGTTGGCGGCAGCGAGGGAGTTGCTGGCGTACTAATTCGCTTCCGCGCGAGAGGCTGCCGGTCGAAGACCGGCGGACCGGTCGACGGAACGTCGGCGCTCCGTAGTGCCGCCGCCTTCGGCGGCTCAGTGGAGCGCCGGTCTTCGACCGGCCGGTCCGCCGGCCTTCGGCCGGCAGTCTCTCGCGCTGCGCAATCGGTTGATCGCCTCTCTCGTTCACCTCCTTTAGAATGAAGGCATGTCGTACGAAGGAATCATCACGATCGAGCCCGGAAAGCGTGGTGGACAGCCGTGCATTCGAGGCATGCGGATTACCGTCTACGACGTCCTCTCCTACCTCGCTTCGGGAATGACAGAGCAGCAGATCCTCGCCGACTTTCCCTATCTCACCCGGGAAGACATCCTCGCGTGCCTGAGCTACGCCGCCGAACGCGAGCACCGGATGCAAGCACCGCACACCGTGAGTTCGTAGCTGGCAGGACGCATTCACAAAACCAACGCAAAACCGATCGCGCCTCCTCTGCTGCCGTAGGCAGCTAGAGATCTGTAGGCCCGGCCTTTAGGCCGGGTAAAGCATGGATGGATCTTCGAGCCCGCGTAGCGGGCGACAGACCAGAACGTGCGGCCGGTCTTTTCTGTCGCCCGCTACGCGGGCTCACTTGGCGGCGATCGTTGTACCCGGCCTGAAGGCCGGGCCTACAGATCTCTTGCTGCCTACGGCAGCAGAGGCGTGTTGGGATTGCGGTGCTCCTCTGACTTCGGTCTGCTGACGGCGCCGGCCGGTCTGAAGACCGGGGCTCCTTGCTCGTCGCTTGCCGCGCGCTGGAATTGCATGTAAAAGACGCTCGCGTAATTCAGGAGCTGAGAAATCCATGGCACAAGACGTTGTGATGCCCCAGATGGGCGAATCGATCGCGGAAGGTACGGTCTCGAAGTGGCTCAAGCAGGTCGGCGACAAGGTCGAGCGCGATGAGCCGCTCCTGGAGATCTCCACCGACAAGGTCGACGCCGAGATCCCCTCGCCTGCCGCGGGCGTCCTCACCGAGATCCTGGCGAAGGAAGGCGATACCGTCCCCGTGAACGCCGTCGTCGCCCGCATCAGCGCGGAAGGCGAAGCCTCGGCACCGGCAGAAAAGCCGGCCGCAGAACCGGCAGCCGCCGAGGCCCCAAAGCCCGCCGAGGCCCCGAAATCCGCCGAGCAGCAGGCCGCCAACGAATCCATGGCCGAGGAAGTAAAACAGGAAGCGCCCGCGGCCGCACCCGACCCGCAAGCCGCAGCCGCCCAGACAACCAGCAACCAGCAACCAGCAACTCCTCCAGCAACTCCTCCCGAAGGCGACGAAGCCGAGGGCGGCGAAGTGACCTCCCTCGACGAACGCCGCCGCACCAAGTCCTCCCCGCTGGTCCGCAAGATCGCCGCGGAGAACAACGTCGACATCACCCAGATCCCCGGCACCGGCGTCTCCGGCCGGGTGACCAAAAACGACATCCTCGACTTCCTGCAGCAACCGCCGAAGCCGGCCGCCGCGGCCGCCGCCGCACCCGCCGCTCCGAGCGCCCCGGCCCCCGCCCCGTCGCGCCCCGCCGCCGCGCCGCAGGCCTATCAGGCCCCGCAGGCTCCGAAGATCCAGTTCGCCGAAGGGGCGAACGTGCAGATGGAACCGCTCTCGGTGATGCGCAAGAAGATCGCGCAGCACATGATCCAGTCGAAGCAGACCTCGGCACACGTGCACACCGTCTTCGAGATCGACTTCACCAACGTCGAGAAGCTCCGCCGCAGGCACAAGGACGCCTACGCCGAGCGCGGCGTGAAGCTCACCTACATGCCCTTCATCGTGCAGGCCGTCATCGCCGGCCTCCGCGAGTTCCCCATCCTCAACGCCTCGATGGACGACACCAACGTCGTCTACCACCGCGACTTCAACATCGGCATCGCCGTCGCGCTGGAGTGGGGGCTGATCGTGCCGGTGCTCAAGCGCGCCGACGAGTTGAACATCCTCGGCGCCTCCCGCGCCATCAACGACCTCGGCGACCGCGCCCGCACCAAGAAGCTGATGCCCGACGACGTCCAGGGGGGCACCTTCACCATCACCAACCCCGGCGTCTACGGCGGCCTGTTCGGCCTGCCGATCATCAACCAGCCGCAGGTGGCGATCCTCGGCGTCGGCGGCATCAAGAAGCGCCCGATGGTCGTGGAGACGCCGGAAGGCGATTTCATCGCCATCCGCTCCATGTGCTACTTCTCCCTCGGCTTCGACCACCGCCTGATCGACGGCGCCGTCGCCGACCAGTTCATGGCCCGGGTGAAATCCATCATCGAGGCGGGACAGTTCACCATGTAGGTGAACCGTCTCGCCCCGCTTCTCCTCCTCGGGTTTCTGCTCGGAGCCCCGCTCCTCGCACAGGACGTCTACGTCCCGCCGGTGCCGAAAGGCATCGGCGTGGACGGCAAGGTGCGCACGCCGAACGCGCCGATCCCGTTCCCTTCGGCAAAGGGGCGCTGGATCCGGGTCCGCTCCGGCCGTTTCAACGTCTTCAGCAGCGCGAACGAGACGATGACGCGCGACATCGTGTCGGACCTGGAGACGCTCGCCTCGGCGTTGAGTGCGGATCTCAGCAAGTCCGATGGGACAGCCGGGACTTATGGGACCTATGAGGCGAAAGCCACGGTCTTCATCTTCGGCAACCCGCGCGACAGCCGGCCGTACTTTGACCTTCTCTTCGCGCGCGTGAATTCGCGCGCGAACGGCGCGTACGTCCGCCACGAAGGGGGCGGCACGATGTTCATCGGCGCCTCGCGGCGCATCGAGCGGACGGCGATGCACGAGCTGATACACGACCTCCTGCGGCAGGGCGAGATCGCGCCGCCGCTCTGGCTCGAGGAAGGGCTGGCGGAGTACTTCAGCAACGCCGTGATCCAGGGCGGCCGGGTGCGGGCAGGGGCGCCGATCGAGGAGCACATCTCCCTGCTGCGGCGCCGCACCGCCGTGAAGCTGGACGACGTGATCCACGTCAAGGCAGAATCGGCGAAAGCATCGACGACGGAGTTCTACGCCGCGAGCTGGGCGGTCGTGGAGTGGCTGATCCAGAAAGACGAGGCGGCGTTCTTCCGCCTCCTCCGCGACACGCAACGCGGAGGCGCGGCCGAGGAAGCGCTGCAGACGCATTACGGAAAAGCGGCCGAGGAGCTGGCGGTTGGAATCCGCTGGCGCGACCGCATCCCGAAGCTCATCACCCTCGCCGCGCAGGTGCCACAGCCGGCGGAGGCGGCCGAGCCGCTCGACCGCGCCACGCTCCTCTACGAACTCGGCCGCTTCCTCAGTTACGTCGCCGGCGCGGAGAAAGACAGCACGCGGCATTACCGCGAAGCCCTGAACGCCGACCCAAAGCACGCCCGCACCCTCGCCGCCATCGGCGAATACGAGCGCGCCGTCGCCGCCGGACCGAACGACCCGGACGTGCATCTGCTCTACGCCGAGTCGCTACTATCGACCGCGCAAGGCGTCTTCGCCGGCATCTTCGAGCCGGCCGCCGGCGACGCGGAGAATTTCCGCAAGGCCCGCACGCTGGCCGAACGCGCGCTGGAGCTCGGCGGCGACGAAGGACGCGCCCGCGGCATCCTCGGCACGACCTACCTCGTCGAGACCGACATCGCCCCCGGCATCGTGGAGCTCGAACGCGCCCGCGCCCTCGTCCCCCAGCGGATGGACTACGCGCTGAACCTCTACGCCATGTACCTCCGCACCGGCGCGCGCGACAAAGCCGACGCCCTCTTCGCTGCAGCCTTCGAGAACGCCCGCGACAAACAGACCATCTTCGCCGCCCGCAACGTCCTCGTCACCGCCGAGACCGCCCGGGCGAACACGCTCGCGCAGAGCGGAAAGCTCGAAGAAGCCGCCGCCATCGTCCGCCAACTCGCCGCCGCCACCCCCGATCCGCGCGGCCGGCTCGACCTCGAACAACAAGCCGCCCAGCTCGAATCGACCGCAGCCGTGAACCGCCACATCCAGAGCTACAACGAGGCCGTCGCCCTGGCCAACACCGGCAAGAACCGCGAAGCGGTGCAGGTGCTGGACGAGCTGCTGAAGGTCGCCACCGACCCGTCGGTCGTGCGGGATGCGAAGGAGCTCAGGAACGATCTCAAGAAACGGCGTTAAGTACCGCTGTTCGGATGAGAGGTCTCAAGCTGACGCAGCCGCCGTAGGCGGCGAAAGATCTGTAGGCCCGCCCTTCAGGGCGGGTATCCCGCGGTCCCGCGAAGGCGAGCCCGCGTAGCGGGCGACAGGATAGGGTTGCGCCGACGCGCCTGCTCTGTCGCCCTCTTCGCGGGCTTGCCCTCTCCGCGGACGTTACCCGCCCTGAAGGGCGGGCCTACAGATCTTTCGCCGCCTACGGCGGCTGCGGCGCGATCGCAGTTCGGCTCCCCACTTCTGCCCTCTGCCTTCCGCTCACGGGAATGCCCCGCCCGCCCCCAACCTTACCGCTCACGCATGCGGAAATGCGCCCTCCACCGCCTGCATCTCGTCACGTACGAAAACGGGATGAAGCTGCAGCAGAAACTGGTCGAGATGCGTCAGAAGGACGCGCTCGAAGACCAGCTCCTCCTCCTCGAGCACCCCCCCGTCATCACCCTCGGCCGCGGCGGCAAGATCGAAAACCTCCTCGCCTCCGAACAACTTCTCCGGACCCACGGCGTCCGCTTCTTCGAGACCACCCGCGGCGGCGACATCACCTACCACGGTCCCGGCCAGATCGTCGGCTACCCCATCCTCCACCTCGGCGAAGGCAACCGCGACGTCCGCAAGTACGTCTGGAAACTCGAAGAAGTCCTCATCCGCACCGTCGCCGCCTACGGCATCACCGCCGAGCGCGTCGACGGGAAGCGCGGCATCTGGGTCGGCGCCAACAAGATCGCCGCCATCGGCGTCCGCATCGCCCGCTGGGTCACCTCCCACGGCTGGGCCCTCAACGTCAGCACCAACCTCGACCACTTCCGCCTCATCACCCCCTGCGGCCTCCACGGCACCGGCGTCACGTCCATCGAGCGCGAGACCGGCCGGAGCGTCCCGCTCGCCGAAGTCCGCGAACACCTCGCAACCCATTTCGCAGAAATCTTCGAGCGCGACCTCGTCCCGCGCGACGAGACCATCCGCCTCGTCAAAGTCCTCGTCCACGACGACGACCGCGTCCTCCTCCTGCATCGACGGAGGGAACGCGGCAACTTCTGGCAGCCGATCACTGGCACCATCGACGCGGACGAGACACCGCTCGACACCGCCCGCCGGGAGCTGATCGAAGAGACCGGCCTCCCCGGCGAGCCCCATCCGCTCGACCTCACCCAGTCCTTCCTGATCGAATCCGAATACCTCGCCTCCCGCTACCCCGCCCCGATCATCGCCAGCGAAGTCTGCTTCCACGTGGAGCGCGACACGCACCTTCCCGTACGCATCGACCCGGCCGAGCACGACGACTGGGCCTGGTTTACCTTCGCCGAGGCATATGAAAGGATGCAGTGGCCGGACGACCGCGAGGCGCTGGAGCGATTGCAGAAGCAATTGTCCGTCCCCGCAGCACCTTTCGCTCCACAACATGCCTCCGGCGATGCCGTCCCCGTAACCGACAACTGACAACCGACAACATCCGATGCCCCCGATCAACAAACGCGCAGGTCTCCGTCCCGAATGGCTCAAGATCCGGGTGCCGGGCGACCTCCAGCAGCTTCCGGTCGCAAAACTGATGAACGACCTGGCCCTGAACACGGTCTGCCAGGAAGCCCGCTGTCCCAACATCTTCGAATGCTGGAATGCCGGCACGGCGACGTTCATGGTCCTCGGCGAGATCTGCACCCGGCGCTGCACGTTCTGCGCGGTCGGCCGCGGCAACCCGCTGACCGCCGACGCCGACGAGCCGCGCCGCGTCGCCGAAGCGGTCGAGAAGATGAACGTCAAACACGCCGTCATCACCATGGTCAACCGCGACGACATGCCCGACGGCGGCGCCGGACACGTCGCCCAGACCGTCCTGGCCGTCCGCGAGCGCACCGGCGCTGCGGTCGAAGTCCTGATCTCCGACCTCGAAGGCGACCGCGACGCCCTGCGTACCGTCATTGCCTCCCAACCCGAAGTCCTGGCCCACAACGTCGAGACCGTCCCGCGGCTCTACAGCGCCGTCCGCCCGGTCGCCAAATACCAGCGCTCGATCGACATCCTCCGCTGGGCCCACGAAGAGCGGCCCGAGAGGATGCTCACCAAGTCGAGCGTCATGCTGGGACTCGGCGAGACCGAAGACGAAGTCCTCCAGGTCGCCCGCGACCTCCGCGAAGCCGGCGTCGACATCTTCACCATGGGCCAGTACCTCGCCCCGAGCGAGAAAAACCACCCCGTGCGCCGCTACTACACCCCCGACGAATTCACGGAGCTCGGCCGCCAGGCCCGCGAGCTCGGCTTCCATCACGTCGAGTCGGCCCCGCTGGTGCGGAGCTCGTACATGGCCCACCGGGCCGTGGAGAAGAGGGCCGAGGGCTGAGGGCCGAGGGCCAAGGGAAATGGGGTCGAACCAACTCTCCCTCGGCCCTTGGCCCTCTGCCCTCGGCCCTGCCTCTCTTCCGCTACAATCCGTCCGCCCATGCCGCGCGTGACGTTCGCTGACGCAGGGAAGAGCGGCGAATTTCCCGCGGGGAAAACGCTTCTTTCGATTGCCGGAGACCTCGAGGTTCGGGTGAGCCAGGTCTGCGGCGGCGACGGTGCGTGCGGGACTTGCAGGATTGAAGTCTGTGAAGGGTGGGATGCGCTCACGCCGCCCACGCCCGACGAGACCTACAAAGAGATCGACCCGCCCTACCGGCTGAGCTGTCAGTCGAAGCTGTTGGGCGACGTCGTGGTGAAAGTCGCAAAGATCGAGTGAGGAACAGATGACCGCAGTGCAGTCCACCCCATCCAGCGCCGCCCTCGGCAACCAGCAGCTCAGCATCCTGATGCAGTACACCGTCGAGGCCTACAAGACTTTCGAAAAACTCGCCGAGAACCTCCCCAACCCGATGACCGCGGCGATGTTCACCCAGTTCGCCCTCGACGAGCGGGAGAACCGCGACCTGATCGAAATGAAAGTCGCCGCCACCGAAGGACGGAGCGTCAAGACCACCCTCGGCGGCGACCAGATCTTCAACGACATCCTCGAAGGCGAGATGTCGTACCGCGAGTCCGCCGAGTTCCTGGTCTCGCGCGAGAAGACCATCCAGAAGAAACTGCGCGAACTGATCGGCTCCTCCTCGGCCGGCGACCGCAACTTCCTCGTCTACCTCGAGGCCGTCAAGCGCGCCCACATCGTCGAGCTCGAGCGCGACCTCGAGCTCATCCGCCACGACTCCGACTGGTGGAAGCGCGAAGACGCCCAGTGGCGCATCGTCCACGGCAACCCCACGACATGAACATCTCCCTCTCCCCCGACGCAGCCGAACATCTGACTCAGGATGCCGGCGGCCGCATCCTCCGCATCGCCTTCACCACCGGCTGCGGCGGCTCCGGCTATCGCCTCAGCTACGCCGACGAGCCGGTGGAAGACGACCAGGTCATGCAGGTCGACGGCGTGACCCTGGCCCTCGACACCATGGCTGCCTCCCGCCTCGACGGCGCCGTGATCCAGTACGACCCGGAAGAAGACGGGTTCCTCCTGGAGCACCCCGACGCCGTCGCCGCGGTCTGGTGCGGGTAGCCGACGTGGGGCTGGCCGCACCACGTTTGACGGTCTTATCATCGCGCCATGGACCGGCCGACTCCGCACGCCGTCTATGAAAACGCCGGCCTGCCGGCACTGTTCTTCAAGGTAGACAACCGCTTCCGGAACCGCTTCCTTCGCCGGCCCTGACGGGATCGCCATATCATCCTCCGGCGTGGACGCCCCCACTCCGCACGCCGTGTACCAGAACTCGGGGTTTCCGGCCGGCTGTGTCGTCGGCGCGATCGGGCTCGCCGCGCTCGTGTGTCTCGGAGTGGCTCTCGTTCACGGCTTTCGGGGGAACGGCGACGCGGCGCTGCAAGCCGCCATCGGCTTCGCCCTCGCCACCGGCTGGGGGGTGTTCTACTACCGCGGCTTGCCCATCGAGCTGTCGCTTGCACCGTCGTTCGTAGGAATCCGGTTCCCGTTCGGAGTCACGCGGTGGATTCCGGTGTCCAGCATCGAAGGACGTCTGCGGCACGGTCAGCTCGGGCGAATATTTGACTTCCGCGTGACCGCCGGCGCCGCCCTGTCAGTCGGGCGGCAGCTCATCCGTATCGACATGGCCTTCTTCAGCGAGAAATCGACCGGTGGCGAGCTGACGGACGAGATTCTGCTCGCGGCGATCCCTGACTTGAAAGTCGACAACTCGTCATTGAATCGTTTCCATTAGTGGCTCACCCTTCGCATTTTTGCGTAACGTGAAACGTTTATCCCTGGCGTTACTGCTCGTGGCGGCCTGCAGCCAGCCGGCGCCCCAAAGCGTGAGCGGGCCCCAGACGAATGCCGCGCCGCCGGAACGGACCCAAATCATGCCCGAAACCCTTCATGTCGTCGCCCTCGGCGACTCGCTCGCCTACGGCGCCGGCGATGAGACCGGCGAAGGAATCGCCGGACGTCTCGAAGACGAGCTCCGCACCCGCGGCGTCCGCAGCGTCGAGACGGTCAACCTCGGCGTCAACGGCGCCCAGACCGGAGACGTGCTGTCGCGGTTGAAGCAGGAGCGCATCCGGAAGGCCCTCGGCGAGGCGGACGCGATCGTCCTCTCCATCGGCGCCAACGATCTCTTCCGCTCGCCGCACTCCCGCGAAGAGATCCTCCGCGCGCCGTTCGCCGCGGCCGAGCGGATCCTCGGCCGCATCGAGACCATCGTCGCCCAGATCCACGAGATCAACCCCGAGGCGCGCGTCCTCCTCCTCGGCGGCTACAACCCCGTCCCCGCCCACGAGTGGGGGCCGACGATCGATCAATATCTCGGCCTGTGGGATGCCGCGCTGGAGAAACGCTTCGCCTCGGACAACCGTGTGGCGGTCGTGAAGATGGCCGACATCGTCACCGCCCAGCGTCTCAGCCGCTACGACTCCTTCCACCCCGGCGCCGCCGCCTATCGCGACGCCGCCAGGCGGATCGCCGAGATGCTGCTGAAAGAAGTGAACGCCGCCTGAAGCACGAAGGGAGACGACGGGGGGCCTCCGGCGGGCGGGCTCGGCCCGCGGCGTTGGTTGCCATAGGCTGAACGCGCGCTTCTCGCTCGAATCGTGGTCCGTGCGAAAACAAACGCCGCGGGCCGTGCCCGCCCGCCGGAGGCCCCCTCGTCGTTCCCTCTAGCGATACGACTCCGCGAACTCCATCGCGTGATACGTGATGATCAGATCCGCCCCCGCACGCTTGATCGACGTCAGAATCTCGTTCATCACCCGCGGCCCGTCGATCCAGCCCCGCTCCGCCGCCGCCTTCACCATCGAATACTCGCCGCTCACGTTGTACGCCGCGATCGGCAGCGGGAAGCGATCCCTCACCTGCCGGATCACGTCGAGATACGACAGCGCCGGCTTCACCATCACGATGTCCGCCCCCTCCTCCACATCCAGCTCCACCTCGCGCAACGCCTCGCGCGCGTTCGCCGGGTCCATCTGATACGTCCTGCGGTCCCCGAACTGCGGCGCCGACTCCGCCGCCTCCCGGAACGGACCATAGAACCCGGACGCAAACTTCGCCGAATACGCCACGATCCCGACCTCGGACAGCCCCCGCTCGTCCAGCGCGCGCCGGATCGCCCCGATCCGCCCGTCCATCATGTCCGACGGAGCGACAAAGTCCGCCCCGGCAGCCGCGAACGAGATCGCCTGCTTCATCAGCAAAGGCAGCGTCTGATCGTTGTCAACGTCCTTCACCCCGTTCCGGTCCACGATCACCCCGCAATGCCCATGGTCCGTGTACTCGCAAAGACAGACGTCCGCCAGGACAGCCATATCGGGGACATGCCGCTTGATCCCCTCGATCGCCAGTTGCACCGGCCCCGCCGGATCCCACGACGACGACCCGATCCCGTCCTTGGACTCCGGAAGCCCGAACAGCAGCACCGCCCGGATGCCCGAATCGTACGCGCGGCGCGCCGCGTCCACCGCATCGCGCACCCGCATCTGCAGCACCCCCGGCATCGACCCGATCGGCGCCGTGGCCCGGCTCTGCGGGACCACGAACAGTGGATAGATCAGGTCCTCCGGCCGGACCACCGTCTCCCGCACCAACGTCCGGATCCCCTCGCTGCGGCGGAGGCGGCGCGGGCGCCGGGTCAGGTTCGTGCTGCTGGTCAGCGGATCACTCGTCGTCGAGCTCAGAATCCTCGTCGTCATCACTCTCTCCGGCAAAATAATAGGCGCGGCAGCAGTCGTGCGAACAGAACCGTCGCCCGAACGCCCGATGCGCGCAGTCCGGACAGAAACTGCCGCGGCAGATCCCGCACGACTCGAGGCGTGCCATCTCCTCGGTGTCCCCGCACCCCTTGCAGACCCGGTCCGGCGTCTCCGTCATCCGAAATATCTTCCCACGAGCCGTGTTGAAGCGGACGGACGGCGTTCTTGACCCCCAGGCCCGCCGCCCCCTAGAATCCCCTTCCCACACCTCGGCGGTGTAGCTCAGATGGTTAGAGCGGGCGTCTCATAAGCGCTAGGTCACAGGTTCGACTCCTGTCACCGCCACCACCCGACACGGTCGGGTGCGCAGATTGGCCAAGCCGCCTTCAGGAGTACTCCCAGGCCATCGACTCTGGCCGTTCGCAAGAAGGCGCCCGCACGCGAATCTGAATCGCACTCAGGAGGTCGTCGGTTCGCTCCCGATCAGCTCCACCAAACGGATCGGAACGCGTATAAATAGCTTGTTTCCTGGTCCCCGTATCCGACTCGATCTGAAACGTTCCGCCGGCGAGCATGGCGCGTTCGCACATTCCGAAGATGCCGAAACGGTATGGCGTAGAGTGTACGCGTGGGAGATCGACCTCACCACGGGCCGCGTAAACCGATCTGAGAATGTCGACGCGGGGGGTGTCCGGCCTCCGCCCTTGATGCGGTTTGAAGTAAAGAGACGGCACACGCCCCTGGGCCTTAGCCAGAGCGTTGCGCCGTTGCGCAATCCGGACGGTAGCGTGCCCTCCTGCTTGTCCGTCATTCAGAACTCACAGACCGGAAGCGAGCGGAACGTGAACGGGAAAGGCGGATTCGCAGAATCGTGGAAATAGAAGCGGTGCCGCGGAGGAAACTTCGCGCTCCGCATGCAGCCACTCACCAGCCGTGATGGCAATCTCGTCGGTCGAAAGATCGAGATTTATGGACATGCAATACGCGCGCGCCGCGGCGTTCGCATGAAGGGACACAGGCGTGTTCATTCAAAGCAGTACGGGAACGGCAACCGCGTCGAGAGATGGCGCGGCGGAACGATCATTATATCGTACCTAAGCACAGACTGACGCAAGGCGAGACACACGATCGTCACCAAGTCAGTTCCTGCGATCGCAATCTTCGGTGTGGATTACCAGGAATGAACGGTTCCGCTGTCAGCATCGGCTGTCCAGCATGCCCGTCGGCGAGCCCTCGCCGTGGCAACCTCGTACTATGTTCTGCACATGCTTGCGTGTGCGCCCGCGCCGCGCCGACTCCGGATTTTCGTGAGTTCGACGCGTGACGACCTTTTAGCCGAGCGGTCGGTGGCGACCGAGGTCATCGATCGTCTCCGTGTGACAGAGTTCGTCGGAATGGAGCGGTTCGGCGCACGGCCGTCCAGCCCCGTCGAGGCCAGTCTGGCCGAGGTCGATTTCGCGGACGTCTACGTCGGCATTCTCGGGTCGCGGTATGGCGAGGTGACGGAACTCGAGTTTCGCCGGGCCACCGAGCGGAGGATTCCCTGCTACTTCTTTCTCAAAGCCTCCGTTGAGCGCGAAAAAGAATTGGATCGATGGATGCGGCAGATCTTCGACAAAGCCACGGGGTGGATCGTCGAGGAGTTCAAATCGCCGAGCCAGCTCGCGACGGCACTGAGTGCTGCCCTCACCAATCATGTCATCGCCGACTGGACAGCGACGGAACTCCTCGCTGCGGCCGAACAGGGCGATGCCGAGCGAATCTTCAACCTCGCCGCCGCGATCCCGACCACCGACGTCGTGCGGCGCCTTCTATTGCTCCGTGGCATCGATGGCGGAGTTGACGTCATTGCCGAGCTGACCCGTCGTGCGCGCGCCTTGCGGGCTGCGGATGCGGACCCGAAAATGATGCGCGCAAGCGTCGAGAACTTCATCCGCTCATACATCGGACGGCCTGATGATCCGGTGCCATTCGGTGGACGCGCCGCGGAACTGATGTGGCTCCACGACTGGATAGGCGACGATTCCCGACCGCCCTACCTGCTCGTCGCCGAAGAGGCGGGCCGCGGGAAATCCGCGTTGCTCGTCCATTTCGCGCAGGAACTGCTCGGCGATCCCGCGGTTCACCTCGTTTTCTTTCCCATTAGCGTCCGTTTCGGACTGAATCTTGCGGCCGTTGTCTTTCCCGCGCTCGCATTCCGGCTCGCTGCTGCTCACGACGCGCTGCCGCCGACGAATATGAGCGCGCCCGTGAAGGCTTGGCAGGAGCTCGTCCTCGACTATTCGAGCCGCCCGCTTCCCAGCGGCCGCAAGCTCGTGGTCATCCTCGACGGACTCGACGAGGCTGCCGACTGGAGCGCCGAGCCGGGCCTGTTCCCTGCCGATGCGCCGCCCGGTCTGCGGGTAGTCGCGTCCGCGCGCTTGGTCGCCGATGCCTCCAGTGCCGCCGAGTGGCGGCGGCTCCTCGGATGGGAGAGTTCGCGAACCGCCGAGTCGATCGGCCTCGACCCGCTCGGCCCTGAAGGCCTGCGTGACGTGATCGTTCGGATGGGTGTGCCCGTCGCGGAGCTCGCATCGCGTCCGGAGATCCTCGGGCAGTTGCAACGGCTCACGGGCGGTCATCCGCTACTCGTTTCGCTCTATGTTCGCGAGCTCTGGTCCAAAGGCGACGAGGCGCCGTTCCTCAGCGCCGAGGATCTCGAGTCAATGGCGCCTGGATTCGGCGGCTTCTTCAAACGATGGTGGGAAGAGCAGCTCTCGTTATGGGGAAAGGACGCACCGCTCTGGCAGAAAAGCGTTCGGCATCTGCTGAGCATCTTCTGCATGAGCTTCGGAGGCCTGCGCCGCGAGGATCTCCTGACTCTGCTCGTCGGCGAGAGCGACGCGTCCGGCTTTACCCTTGATCTGCTGCTGAAACCGCTGCGGCGGTTTCTCATCGGCGGCCCGCACGGGTACACGTTCAACCACCCGCTTTACGCGCGTTACGTGCGCGAGGAAATGCTTCTTACCGTGGAGCGCGAGCGTTGTGACGCCGAGCTGATCGCATGGGGACAGTCGGTGGTACGCGCACTCGACGAAGGCATCTTGCATCCGACCGATGCGCCGCCGTACGTCGTGCAGTACCTCTCGACGCACCTGCGCCGGGCCGGCGCTGCAGCCGACGACCATCTCCACTTGCTGACGCCCTCGTGGCGGAGCGCGTGGGAAGCGCTCGGCGGCGGGCTCTCCGGCTTCGCCGCCGACGTCGTTCGCACATTGGAGGCCCTCGTCGACGAACCCGGGCGAGTGGACGACGAGATTTACTGCGCGGTTCTTCTGGCTAGCATCCGCTCGCTCGCGCAGAACCTTCCTCCCGCGCTTCTCGTGCGTTTCGTCGAGGAAGGGCAATGGAGTCGCGCTGCGGCGCTCGCGTACGTCCGGGCCATGGTCGATTCGATCAAGAAGGCGGAGGCACTCGTACGGATCGGCCGCTTGTTCGACGGTCCGGAACGAATGGCAATCGACGCGCAGGCACTGGAGATCGAGCGTGTGGAACGCGAGCGAACGTCGTTCAACTCGTTCCCGATTCTCTTCGGCTGCGCGAAACTGCCGGTCGATCGCGTCGTCGAAAGGCTTGGCGAGACGAACAACTACGGAAAATGGAGCTGCTTTCGCCGCCTCGCCGCAGACGGCCGATGGACGGAGATCATTGCTGTGGCGAAGCGGTTTCGCGGCAGCCGGCGCATGGATGTGCTCATGATCGCGGCGACGGCGATGCTCGAACACGGCCGCGCGCGGGAAGCGTATCCGCTGCTCGCCGCGATCGAAGACAGCGGGTTCCTGCGTCGCGAGATGGTTCTGCAGCTTCTACTCACGGCACTTGACGCGCTACCGCGACTCGCTCCTGTCCTCGTACAGCGCTGGCCGGTCGCGGCGGATTTCACGATCTGCCGCTATCTATACCGCATCGCGGACGTCCTCGAGGCGACCGACGCCGGTTCCATTCCGCCGCGGCGCGACGGCGACGTGGCCTGGGTGTCCCTGCTCGTGACGTACTATCGATCCACTAGGCTGCCAGCGATTCTTCGGACGCTCTCTCGGGTGCGGCCGTGTCTCGAAGGCGGACTGGCCACGGGAATCATGGAAATGATGCCTCCGGACGTTTTCCCGAGCATTGCGGCGGCACTTCTGGCATTCGCAGCCGACGACGAGCGGACGGCAATTCTCGAGCGCCTCGATCCCGGCTCACGCGCGGGGGTGCGCGCCCTCATCGCCTCCGCCGCCTACATTCCCGAAAGGAAGTTGATGGATTTCGCGGGTCTGCTCGAGGACTCGGCGTCCCTGGTCACGGCGCTGGTTGCCGTGCAGAGGCATGGCGCGGCCCGGAAGATCGCAGAGGAACGCATTCATGCGCTGGCTGCGCTGCTTCCGCAACTCACCGACCAGCAACGGCGTGAAGTGACCGACGCGATTCTCGACGAGATCGAGTCCGATGAGGAAATGATCGACTCCGGCCGACGGCAGCTCGAGCGGCTCATTCCTTTTCTCTCACCCGACCAGCTGGGGCGAGCCATTGCCATCGCGCGCAGAATCGACGACGGAAGCGCACAGCGCGCAGCGCGCATCGGGCTTCGCGGTGTACTTCCCATACGGCACCGCCCGCAGTGGTTGGAGGATGTGATCGATCATTTGGAGGATGAGATCCCGTACAGCGTGGTGACCGGGCTGCTTGTAGATCCCCGAATCGCCGCGGATCTGGCCTCATGGGTGGCGACGACAGTGGAATTCGACCACATGCCGCAAGAGATCCTTCTGATGGTCCGCGATCTTCCCGATGCAATCGCCGTCGTTCCACTCGAGCGCATCGTCTCCCGGATGCGATTTGAAGCGATCGCGTTGCTATCGGCGTTCGGACGGCCACTTCCTGCGGACCTCGCTGTCCTCATTCCCGAGGCGGCGAAGACGGCTCGACGCTCTTCCAGCGATCCGCTTTATTACTTCCCTACGTGTCTCTGGTTCGTCGATGCTGCCGACCGGCCGGAAATCGCGCGGAAAGCGTTTGCAGACGGGCTCAGTCCCGAAGACGCAAATGGGGCGCAGCGCACGCTCGCCCTGTTTCTCTCGCGCGATCAGGTCGAATTGCATTTCCGGAGCGCGCTGGCCATGTTTCCGCCGCATCCCGGGCCTCTTCCCCGTTATGCCGAAGTTGAACTCCTCACCGCCGTCGCGGTTCTCAGCCCAGCGCTCACAAGCGACCAGATGGACGAGCTCATCGCCCATACGGACCGCCGCCTGATCGGGCGGGCGCGAAGCATCGCCGCGCTCGAGATGCTGCCGTTCGCGAACGACACGCAACGTCAAACACTGCGCAAGCTGCTGGAGAGTGGGTCCTCGACGGACTTCCACGCGGCTCTGGTGGCGAAACTGTCCGACTATTTCGCAGGTGAGCTTCCGCAGCGGACGCTCGTCGAAGCAATCCAACGCGCATCGGTTACGATCGATCCGGTTGCTCTTGCGCGGGAGACCCTGGAACACTCGTCCTCAACCACCACCATAGTGATCGCCCACGTCGAGCCGCTGCTGGCGAACGCGCTTCCTCAGACGTTGCGTGACATGATCGCGGTAATCGCGGACCCGAATCGAAGTTGCCTGCGCGAGCGCCTGCTCTTCGACATCGCCACCCTTCGCCGCTCCATTGCCGTGGTCTACGGAACGTCAATGCCGAAGCGTGTGCTGGCGGCGATCGAGCGCGCGTGCCGCGTCTTTCCCTAGGCACTCCGCGTGATTCTCTCGATGCGCTGCGTCAAATAACGTGCGTTAATTCGCGCGTTTCGCACATGTACCGACAAATCGAGACCGAGGTAAACTGCTCTCGCAAGGAGGTATCCGCGTATGTCCCGAGATAAACGCGGATATCGCACTCGGGCGTGGGGCGCTCATGTGCTTTCCCAACGTGGTGCCGGAATCGCGTGCGAAGCCCGTCCATCACCCGATCAGGCACATCATAAACGCTGACTGGTCGCGTGACTTGCTCAGAAGGAGATCGAGTGGCTCGAAAAAGGAATACGAAACGCTGGCCGGTGCAGGACGCCAAAGCGCGCTTCAGCGAGTTGCTCGACCAATGGCGCCAGTTGGAAGGCGATGCCACACGCCCTGGTCTGAAAGACTTGTTACTCGCCTCCTCACCACGTGCGGAGATTCCTGTGCCGCCACGCCGCGCTCGGCGCCGGCGGGAACCGTCCGCATTGGATTTTGAGCGAACTTGTATCTTCTCGACACGAACGTCGAAGTCGAGACATTCAATCCATTCACGACGAAGTGAAGACTCCGGAAAGTGGCCAACCGTTCATTGGACCATGGCGGCGTAGCTCAGATGGTTAGAGCGGGCGTCTCATAAGCGCTAGGTCACTGGTTCGACTCCAGGCACCGCCACCGACCTTTCCTCCACCCTCATCCTCTGTCGTTTCGGTCGAATAAAGAACGGCACGCGCTGTTCGAGATGAGTATGGACATGAGCAGCAAGAACGGCTGCATCGTCGTGCTCGGCCTGTTGGCGACGACGATGATTCTCGCGACGATTCCCGCGGTGCTGAACCTCGTTTCGCGCCTGCTGCGTGCGCACTACCGCCGCGTTATCTGGAGATCTCCAACCGGCGATCCCCACGCCGAGGCGCCAGCGGAGATCGACGACCTGGCGCCGCGCGTTTCGTTCATGCAGGCTAAAGACGTCGCCATCTCGCAGCATCCCGCGGGCAGCGAAGCCGCCGAGGCAACGCGCGACGTGCAGATCGCGCTCGGCATCTCGGCCGCCGTGTATGCCAGCAGTGTGGTCGCGACGATTCTCGGGCTTGTCACCCTCAAGCCGTTCGCAAGCAGGCTGGCTATGGCCTACGCGTCGCTCGGGCCGCAGCTTCTGCTCGTCATGTGGACGTTGCGTGTCGCACGCCGGCAGAAGATGTGGGTGTTCCTGATTTATGGCGCGGCCGGCGCCATGCTCGTATCGCTGACGAGCGCAGACGTGCTCCAGATCATGACTTGGGCGCCGGTTTTTGCTCTTCTGATCATCCCAGCGCTATTGCTGCTGATCGATCGCGTGATCGAGCCTTTCGTGATTCTGCTGCTCCCGGTCCTGTTCGTGATCTTCGGTGTCGGTGTACTCCTGGACCGGACGCAGCCCGAGTACATTCGTCAAGGCGAAGAGGTGTTGAAAGGCATCCGCCCGTGGTTCATCCTGTTTGGCCTTAGCAGCGCGATCGGCGGCTTCTATCTCGTGCGAGCCTTGTTGCGCAGGCGGTGGCCGGCGCGGGTCGTCGCCAGCTCGCTCGCGCTGATCGGACTGGTTGTGCTGAACCCGACGAACGACCGCCCGGTTCCCGGCGTGATCGGCATCGTTGGCGTTATCGGTGCGGTGGTTCTGCAGATGCTGATCGTCGGAGCGTTGTTCCAGTTCCTGATGTCGCTGCAGGACCGCCCCATACTCACGAACGAGCTTATGCAGGTCCACCTCGCGTGGGCGTGGCTCACGCTGTACTTCGAGCTCTGGGCGTGGATGACCGACAAATTCGTCGGCTTGCGTTGGTGGTTCGTATGCGCGTTCGCCGCGGCGACGGTGGCCTTGCACGTGCTGTTGTTTCTGCTCCGCAGGCGCCGACCGCAGACTGCCAAGAAACGGCTGCTGCTGCTCCGCGCCTTCGGAGGACCGGACGAGCGCCAGGATCTCCTCGACGATCTCCGCGATACGTGGCAGCGCGTCGGTGCGATCGACATCATCGTCGCAAGCGATGTTGCGACACGCACGTTGCAACCGGGCATGCTGGCGGCCTTCGTCCTGCGCCGGACGGGCGAGCAATTCCTAGGGAGCGAGCAGGCCATCGCGAAGTGGCTCGAGGAACACCGCGCCGCGATCCAGGGAGATGCTCGTTATCCGGTCAATCCGGCGTTCTGTCCTAACCATGCGTGGAAGCGCGCGTTCATCCCGCTTGTGAGAAGTGCGGATGCCGTGCTGATGGACGTGCGCGACTTCACCATGGCGCACAAGGGTTGCGTGTGGGAGCTCAAGACGCTTCGCGACGAGAAGCGATTGGGGCGCGTCGTTTTTCTCGCGAACAGCCGCACCGACGGGCAGTCGATCGTAAGGTTGCTCACGGGGCACGAGATCACGATGCTCGACTTCGGACACCGGACGAAGGACGAGCGGCGCGCGCTGTTCGATCAGCTGCTGAACGTCGCCGACACGTGATGCATCACGCGTCGGCGGAGGCCGGAATCATGCCGCAGGACAGAAAGCGCCGCCACCGAGGCGCGTATCCGCCCTCCTCGCAACGATGCAGTGACCGCGTTCCAACTCCTTCGCGAGCGAAGCTCTGACCCGCAGCCGCGCCCTCACTCCCGAATAGCGCGAGGGCCTGATCTTCGTTAACCCGGCGGACGATGAAGGCTTCTGACACTCACCGATGCTAGGATCCTTACGACTGGTTAAGGAATGATGCCGACTGCAACGCTCAGCAGTAAAGGACAGATCACCCTTCCGAAAGCCGTGCGGGATGTGCTGCGGGTGGACGCCGGGGATCAGGTCGATTTTGTCATCAGCGAGCAGGGTAAAGTTACCCTGCGTCCCGTGACCATCGACATCACCGAGCTTCGAGGGATGCTGATGCGACCCGGCCGACGGTCTGTGAGTGTCGAGGAGATGGACGCGGCGATCCTCCGGCAGCACTTGAGGAAGCGGTGATCGGTCTCGACACGAACGTTCTGGTGCGCTACTTCACCCAGGACGATGCCGGGCAGGCGAAGCTGGTCGACGCGCTGATCGCGGAAAGCAAGAAGAGCGGCGTTCGCCTGCACATCGATGAGGTGGTCCTCTGCGAGCTTGTCCGGGTTCTTCGTGGAGCCTACCGGTTCGACCGCAAGACAATCGCTGCAAGTCTGGAACGGATCTTCGCGGCGTCTCTTTTCTCCTTCGAAGATCGGGATCTGCGGCGACGTGCGCTGGCCCAGTACACCGAGGGCGACGGCGATTTTGCCGACTACGTCATCGGTGCGAGGAACTCGAAGGCAGGCTGCGGCTTCACGGCGACTTTCGATCGCGCGTTGCACGGTGACGAGGGGTTCTCACTCCTCGGATCGGCATCTCCTGAGTAACACGCTCCCTCCTTGTCATCCTGAGCCACAGGAATTGCCACAAGGACGGAAAGCACGGCGGCGAAGGACCTGGGCGTGGGGGGGGAGCGCTGCGTACCCCCATCCCGTTGTCATCCTGAAGTGCCCCGAAGGGGCTTCGGAAATTAGCCGGGGGTTGGTGCGAAGCGCCTACCCCCGGATACGACACGTCCCCGTATCTCGTGCCCCGGAGGGGCACCGGAGCTCGTGTATGCCACGCTTCCGGTGCCCCTCCAGGGCACAACCGTGAGGGTGGGTTGGTTTCCGGGGGCAAGCGCTTCGCGCCAGCCCCCGGCTAATTTCCGATACGCCTCCGGCGTGCATGAGCGTGTTGAGATTTCTTCATGGCATCTGGAGACGAGTCCTCGTCACAAGCGTGGGGTCAGAGCTTCGTTCTTCGCAGAAATGCGAAGCTCTGATCCCACAACCGCAGGGGCGTGTGGCGTTGCGGCGCGGGCATGTGGCATTCCGCGCCGGGCGTGTGGCATTTCGCGCCGGGCGTGTGGCATTTCGCGCCGGGCGCGTGGCGTTCCGCGCCGGACGTGTGGTATTTCGCGCCGGGCGCGTGGCGTTCCGCGCCGGGCGCGTGGCGTTCCGCGCCGGACGTGTGGCATTCCGCGCCGGGTGTGTGGCATTCCGCGCCGGACGTGTGGCATTCCGCGCCGGACGTGTGGCATTCCGCGCCGGGTGTGGGGCATTCCGCGCCGGGCGTGTTGGCATTCCGCGCCGGGTGTGGGGCATTCCGCGCCGGGCGTGCCGCGTTGCAACCCGCAGCGTGTTGCGTTGCCGCGTGAGTGTGCTGCGTTGCAGCACGGGACGTGCGGCGTTGCCGCGTGAGTGTGCTGCGTTGCAGCGCGGGACGTGCGCCGTTGCCGCGTGAGCGTGCTGCGTTGCAGCACGGGACGTGCGGCGTTGCCCCGTCGGCGTGCGGCGTTGCAACACGGAGCGTGCGGCGTTGCCGCGTGGGCGTGCTGCGTTGCAACACGGAGCGTGCGGCGTTGCGCGCGGACGTGCGCCAATGCAGCTCGGAGCGTGTCGGCGTTGCAGCGTGGGAGTGTGGCGTTGCGGCACGAGCGTGTGGAGTTGCAGCACGGGACAGAGCGGGGGCAGAGCTTCGTTTTTGGCAGACAAGCGAAGCTCTGCCCCACCGCCGCACGTCAAGCTCTGCCCCCAAGCCGCACGTCGAACAGCACTCGGGGCGGGTTTCCCGTGAGCCGGGGAATGACAGACAACGGACAACCGATAACCGACAACCCGCCGCCCGGCAGGTGTTATATCGTCCCCTCGCGATTTCACGTTCGGAGGCTCTTCATGAAGCGCTTGTCCACATTGCTCCTCGTAGTGCTGGTCCTCGTTCCGTTGCACGGCGAGGAGACGTACCAGATGCCGCCGCAGGAACTGGCGACGCTGGTGGACGCGCCGCCGACGCCTTCGCTGAATGTCGGGCCCGGCCAGTGGGCCTACCTGGCCGAGGCGCCGTTCTTCCTCACCGTGGCGGATCTGGCGCAGCCGGAGCTCAAGCTGGGCGGACTGCGCTTCAACCCCGGCAACCACGAGCAGACCCGGGCCGGGTACGCACGGGACCTCCGCGTGCTCCGTCTCTCCACGGGCGAACAGAAGCCCGTCGAGGGTCTCCCTCAGCCGCTGCGCGCCCGTCTGGCGACATGGGCTGCCGACGGCAACCGCTTCGCGTTCACGCACGCTTCGGACGCCGGCGTCGAGCTCTGGGTCGTCGACGCGGCCGCCGGCAAGGCATCGCGCGTCGGATCGCTGCTCCTCAACGCAAGCTATCCCACGCGCTCGTTTCACTGGCTCGGAAACGACTCTTTCGTCGTGCGCCTCGCGGCGCCCGCCGGCGCTCTGCCCGACGACTCGCGCCTTCCATCGGGTCCGGTCATTCAGGAGAACCTCGGCCGGCGCACCCCGGCGCGCACGTATCAGGACCTGCTGAAGACGCCCTACGACGAGAAGGTCTTCGAGCATCATCTGCAGTCGCGCGCCGGTATCGCTTCCCTCGACGGAACCGTGCGGCCGATCGGCACGGCGGCGATGATCGCCGATGCCGAGCCCTCCCCCGACGGGCGCTACATCCTCGTCGAGACGATGCACCGGCCGTTTTCGTACGTCGTTCCCGCGCAGCGCTTCCCGCGGCGGATCGAGGTCTGGGATCGCGACGGCAAAGTCGTTCATCAGCTCGCCGACCTGCCGCTCGCCGACTCCGTCCCGACCGACTTCGACGCCACGACCACCGGCCCGCGCGACGTGACGTGGCGCGCCGACAAACCTGCCACGCTGGCCTGGACCGAAGCACTCGACCAGGGCGATCCGCGCGCGGAGGCGAAGGACCGCGATCGGATCTTCCTCCTCGATGCTCCGTTCACCGCCCCGCCCGTGCCGCTGGCGACGCTCGCCTTCCGGGTCGGTACCGTGTCGTGGTCGAGCGATGACCTCGCCCTGGTCGACGAAGCGTGGTGGAAGTCGCGGAAGACCCGCACCTGGCGCGTGCGTCCCGGGTCCCCGTCGTCGCCCCCCGAGCTGCTCGTCGACCGCTCCTTCGAAGACCGCTACAGCGATCCGGGCTCACCCGCGAAGATGCTGACGCCCCAGGGCACGTGGGTGGTGCGGACGGCGGACAAGGGCCAGACGATCTTTCTCTTCGGCGAGGGTGCGTCGGCGGAAGGCGACCGCCCGTTCGTCGACGCCTACGACCTGAAGACGCGGAAAGCGACCCGCCTCTGGCGATCGGAAAAGCCGTCCTACGAGTTTCCGGTGCACTTCCTCGACGATGGGCGGAACCTCGTCACCAGGCGCGAGTCCGTGGACGAGCCGCCGAACTACTTCGCGCGCGATCTCCGGAAAAAGACCACTCGCGCGCTGACCCGGTTCCCGCATCCCACACCGCAGCTCGCCGGGGCGAAGAAAGAGCTGATCCGCTACAAGCGCGCGGACGGCGTCGACCTCACCGCAACCCTCTATCTCCCACCCGGCTACGACCCGGCCAAAGACGGTCGGCTGCCGGTGCTGATGTGGGCGTACCCGCAGGAATTCAAGAGCGCGGCATCAGCGGGCCAGGTCAGCGACTCGCCGTACCGCTTCATCCGCGTCCATCCCATGACGCCCATCCCCTGGCTGCTGCGCGGCTACGCGATCGTCGACGATCCGTCGATCCCCATCGTCGGTGAAGGCGACAAGGAGCCGAACGACACGTACGTCGAGCAACTCATCTCCGGTGCGCAGGCGATCGTCGACGAGGTCGTGCGCCGCGGCGTCGGCGACCGCGGCCGCATGGCCATCGGCGGTCATTCCTACGGCGCGTTCATGACCGCGAACCTCCTCGCGCACAGCGATCTGTTCCGGGCCGGCATCGCCCGCAGCGGCGCGTACAACCGCACCCTCACGCCGTTCAGCTTCCAGGCCGAGGAACGGACGTTCTGGGAGGCTCCCGAGACCTACATCAAGATGTCGCCGTTCACGCACGCCCAGAAGATCAACGAGCCCACGCTGCTGATCCACGGCGTCGACGACAACAACACCGGCACGTTCCCGATCCAGAGCGACCGCCTCTTCCAGGCGATGAAAGGTCTCGGGGGCACCGCCCGCCTCGTGATGCTGCCCTACGAATCGCACGGATACCGCGCGCGGGAGTCCGTGCTGCACATGATGTGGGAGATGGACCGCTGGCTCGGAACTTACGTCAAGGACGCCAAGCCGCCAGCCGCTGCGACTCCGTGAGCGGCACGCGGATGCGATGAAGCCCGTCAGAAATGCCGGCTCACTCGCATCCCGGTGAGCCGGCCTGCATCACCTCCCCGAAACGGCGGCGACGTTGTGCGTCTCTGACGGGCCGTGGCCCAGATACGCGCCGATGCCCGGCACGTTCTGTCCCAGCACCACCGCCGTCCCTTTCGGTACGCTCGTGGTGATGGCGGTTGCCCGGCCTGAAAGCTCCACGGTCGACGTCGACGGGAGGTAGAACGGCCACGTTCCGCGATTCGCGTTCGCGGCGATCGCGTGCTGCTCCGAGCGCGTGAACGGCGCGTCGGTCGTCACGAGCATCGAGATCCCGGAGACGACGATCAGCGAGGCCTCGGCGTACAGCAGGGCGCCGCCCGGTCCGAACATCTCCTCCCAGGTCGGGTCGGGATCGGGTGGCCACGGCGGCGTGGCCGGGGACGAGTACGCGGCGTTCAGCGCCGAGGAGTTGTACCAGGCGCCGGGAGTCGACATCCACACGAGCAGCGCGTCGAACGACGCCTGCACCGTCACGTGCGACGCCGCGAACTTCCGGGCGATGGTGGAGGAGGCGCTGTTTCCGAGCCACAGGCCGAACGGCGCCTCGTCGATGCCGCCCGTCCATGTGTCGTTCACATCCGCGCTGACGCGGCTCACCTCGCTCGACAGACTCTGACTGCCCGAAACGTCGAGCGTCGCGATCAGCTGTGCGTAGGTACCGCTGTAGTCGACCGGCTTCGGATGACTTCCTTCGTACGGCAGGAGGGAGCTCTGCGCGGATGCGTAGAGTGCCATGGCCGTCAGGTCGGCGACCCCGATCGACACGACGGACGGTGCGTGGCGCATCGCCCACGTGCGAAAGATCCCCGGTAACTGCGCGGCCGCCGGCTGCGGTTTGAGCGTCTGCAGGTACGCGCTCCACGCGGCGTAATTGGCCGCGCCGATGTTCTGGGCGAACAACGACTGGGGGAACTCGAGTTGCTGGATCACCGCCGCGTATTCGGCGAAAAACCGGCTCGCCGCGGTGAGGCCGTCGCGCATCAGCGACTCGGGCGGCACGATGTCCTGCAGCGACCACAGTTGCGTGTCGGTGCCGTCCAGCAGCGCAGCCGGCTGGAGCAGTTGAGCCAGGCCACGATTCAGGCCGAGTGCCCCGGTGAACGCGTTGTACCAGCGGTTCTGCAGCGTCAGCATCGACATCCGATCCTCCTCGAGACTAAAAGGCCGGCGGCTTTGCGCCGCCGGCCGGTGCCCCATGCGGAGCTAGGCGGCGACGCGCGCGAGCGCTTCCTGATGGATCGCCACTCCGTTGGCGGAGTGGCCGAGGAACTCGGCCGCGCTGATGACGTTCACGCCGAGCACGATCGGCACATCGGGCAGGGTCGAGATTTCGGTGGTCATGTTCCCTGCATCGTTGAACGACGAACCCGTCGTCGAGCTCGACGACGAGCCACCGCTGTAGAAGGGCCACAGACCGCCGGACGAGTTGTTTTGAATCTTGGTCTGCTGCGCCGTGCTGAAGGTCGTCGAGGCGGTGACTGTGACCTTCATCCCGGAGACGATGATCAGGCTCGCGGCGAAGCGCTGGAGGTTGCCGTTCGGCGCACCGAACGTGTTGCTCCACTTGATCGGCGACGACTCCACCCACGGCGGGCCGCCATCCGTGACCGAGAAGGCCAGCCCCGCGGCCGAGGAGTTGTACCAGGCCCCCGGATTCGCGCCGAAGGTCAGCACGTGCTGGAACGAGATCGCCACGTCGACCTTCGAGCTGGCGTACTGCTGGCTCTCTGTCTCCTCCGAGCTGCTGCCCCCCCACAGGCCGAAGAACCCGCTGTTCGAGCCGCCGGTCCACGTCTTCGAGACGTCCGAGCCCGAGCTGACGTCATTGATCGTGAAGCTCCGCGAGGGTGCGACCCGGAGCAGGGCAAGCAGGGCCTGGTAGTTCGCGTCGAAATCGACCTGCTGCACACCGTTCGGGAGGTACAGCATCAGCGCCAGCTGAGCGTTGGAGATCGGATCGAGCAGCATCGCCGCGAGGTCCGAGGCCCCTTTCACCGCGACGCTCGAGAATCCGTGGGTCAGCGCCCAGTTGCGGAAGATCAACGGGAACTGACCCACCGTGGTCGTCGGCGGCAGGGTCAGCACGAAGGCGTTCCACGCCTCGGTGGCCTTCGGGCCGATGTCGCCCTCGAAGTTCACCTGCGCGCCGGCCAGCGCCGACATCAGACCGCTGTAGTCGCTGTAGAACTGGTTGCCGCCACTGACGATGAAGTTCTGGGTCAGCGAGTACGGCGGGATGTTGTTGAAGTAGTTCCAGAGCGCCGTGTCCTGCGTCGGGCCCTCCACCAGCGGAGGGGAAGGCTGGAGCAGTTGAAACGGACTGCCCTCCGGCAAACCAAGCGCCTGCGAAAACTTGTTGTAGAAACCGTTCTGAAGATCGGTGAAGGTCGCCATCTCTCTATCTCCTTTTTTTCGGACCGCTTCCGGACGCTCGCTCTGGCCAGATTGACGTCGCTGTAGACGTAGTGCGCCGATCCGGCGGATTTTCCAAAAAAAAGACGAAGGGGCGTCGCGAGTAATGTACGTCCGGCCGGGGTCGCCTGGAAGATGGAGCGGGTTTCAAGTGAAGCTGGGATCGTCCGCTCCCGTAGCGTGTCCCGGTACCGGTCCCGGAAATAGGCGGCCGGTCATCGCGAAGCCGCCGAAGGCGGCGAAAGATCTGTAGGCCCGCCCTTCAGGGCGGGTATCGTGCGGCCCCACGAAGGCGGGTCCGCGAAGCGGGCGACAGAACAGAGGGTACGCGCAAACCCTATGCTGTCGCCCGCTTCGCGGGCTTGCTTCGCTCCCCGAGCTTTACCCGGCCTTAAGGCGCCTGAAGGCCGGGTCTACAGATCTTTCGCCGCCTTCGGCGGCTTCCGCAAGATCAGCGGCCACCTTTCGGGGAGAGGTAGTGAGGCCAGCGTCGTTGCGAGGGCGAAGTCGATCTACTGACTGCCCGACGTCTCGGTGGCCGTCGCCGGCGGCTTGACCGCCTCCGGATACGTCACGAAGGCGCCGTTGGCGTAGATGATGTCGCAGTCGGACTCGTAGGTCACGCCGGGCGTCACCTCGGCGGTCTCGAAGACGCCGTCGCTGCCGGCGGAGCGGATCGCGTACTCCTTCGATCCGTTGCCGTTGGCAAAAGCGAAGGGCCGCTTCCAGCCGTCGAGCTTCGGCATATGGGCGGTGTAGGTCGGCACCAGCGCCGAGTGCAGCCTTTCGAACGGGACTTCGGTCTCCGGGAAGCTGTAGCCGGCGATGACGTAAGTCTGCGTGTCGGTGGCGCGCGCTTCCCACGCCGTGGCGATCTGGCGCATGTCGTTCAGCGTCCGCTTCTGCCTGGCGCGGTCGACGCCGGTGATAAAGGCCACGGTCGCGATCGCGGCGATGATGCCGATGATGGCCACGACCACCAGCAGCTCGATCAGGGTAAACCCACGTTCGTCCCGGGTGAAACGAGTCTTTAGATGAAGCATCGCAAAACGTTACCCTAGCGAACGCCAATGATCGGATCGGCGCTCCGTCAGTTCTTCGTCAAAAACGGCATCCCGCCGGGCCGGATCGTCGTAGCCGTGTCCGGGGGGGCCGACTCGACGGCGCTCCTCGTCGCGCTGGCGGAGCTGGGGGAGCACGAGCTGATCTGCGCGCACGTGAACCATCACCTCCGCGGTGCCGAGTCGGATGGCGACGAGGCGTTCGTCCGCGACCTGGCGGCGCGGTGGAACGTCGCGGTTCACGTCGCCGACGGCACGCTCGATCCCGGGCTCGTGCGCGAGCGCGGCGTCGAGGCGGCGGCCCGCAGTATCCGTTACGACGGCCTCGCCGCCATCCGCGAGAAGACCTGTGCGCGCTCCATCGCCACCGCCCATCAGAAGAACGACCAGGCCGAGACGGTGCTGATGCGCCTCCTGACCGGCAGCGGCATCGCCGGGCTGCGCGGCATCCATCCGGTCCGCGAGGACGGCTTCATCCGTCCGCTGCTCGAGGTGACCCGCGAGGAGATCGACGCATTCCTGCGCGAGCGGGACATCACCCCCCGCTTCGACCGCTCGAACGACGATCCACGCTTCCTTCGCAACCGCGTCCGGGTCCTGGTCCGGGAGCTCGGCGCCACCGGCAACCTCGCCGCGATCGCCGCGCAGGCGCGCGGGCAATGGCCGCTCCTCGAACGGGCCATCGACGAAGCCGAGCGCGCACACACGAGGATCAACAACGACAACACCCGTTTCACCTCCTGGCCCGAGGAAGCGTGGGTCCGCGGCGCCCTGCTCCGCAGGCACATCCTCCGCCTCGACCCGGAGGCACGCGACTTCGACGCCGAGCGCATCGCCGCCGAGGTGAACGCCGTCCGGAGACTCAGCGTCACCCGGAACCTGGAGCTGATCCGCAAAGGGGAGCACTGGATCCTGAGGAAGCCGCCGGAACCGATGAAGGACTTCGAAGTCGAGCTGACTGCCGAAACGGCGGTTTACGTTCCGGAACTGGGGATGACTGTCGGGGTCTTGCGCGCCCCCCTTTTCCATTCTGCATTCTGCATTTTGCATTCTGCATTCGAGTCCTCCGCCCGAAATGCAGAATGCAAAATGCGAAATGCAGAATGGAAAAGGGATGAGGGTCCCACAGCCGCATCCCCCTGCACCCAACCAATCCAGCTCCCCCCCGGGGCCGTCCCCACATTCACGATCCGCAACCGCCGCCCGGGCGACCGCTTCCACCCCCTCGGCATGTCCGGTCCGAAAAAGCTCAAAGATTTCCTGATTGATCGTAAAATCGCCGCCGAAGTCCGGGATCGCCTCCCCCTCCTGATCTGGAACGGTGAGATCGTCTGGGTGGCTGGCGTCGAGGTCTCGGAGCGCTTCAAAGTGACCAGTCCCCGCGGTGGAGAGCTTTACGAAGTGTGGATGGAGGGGCCGGGTGCAGCCGACGAGAGAGATCAGGCCGGTCTACAGCGCTGAAGAGATCGCGGCGAGGGTCCGCGACATCGCCGCGCAGATCCGCCGGGACACCGGCACCGCCGAGGTCTTCCTGCTCTGCATCCTCAAAGGGGCCTCGCCGTTCCTGGCCGACCTGCTCCGGGCCATTCCGGGCGACGTCAGCTACGGGTTCATCGACGTCATCCGGGACGCCTCCGACAACGTCACCGCCGACGCTCTGGAGATCGATTTCCTCAGCTTCACCGACATCCGGGGGCGCAACGTCTTCGTGCTCAAGGACGTAGTCAACACCGGAATCATCGAGAACTACCTGCTGACCCAGCTCCGGACCCACGAGCCGAAAAGCCTGCGGCTGATCGCCCTTCTCGACCGGACCGACGCCCGGACCGTGGACGTGGTCACCGATTTCAGTGCCTTTACCATCACCGACGGGACGTTCGCGGGCTACGGCCTCGAGCACGAGAGACGTTTCGGAAACCTTCCGTACATCGGCCGGGTCAGCTGAGGCCGAGTTGCAATAACGACCCCTCGCAACTCGTTGAGAGTCGCGATAGTGTACGTGGCACGCGCGAAGCATCCGCGTCGCCGCGTAGGAGGCAATCCCTTTGAATTCCACAGTCAAAACAGCGCTCCTGTGGGTCGTGATCATCGTACTGGTGTTCCTCCTCTGGAGCCTGTTCAACACGGCCAAGGGCGCCAGCGAGCCAATCGACTACAGCGTCTTCATCAGCCGGGTCAATGAAGGCTCCGTCGAGAAAGTCACGATCCGCGGGGACGAGATCCGCGGCGAGACCAAGACCACCGCCCCGGGCGGCAAGCGCGAGTTCCACGCGATCGGTCCGACCAACCTGCCGGACGAGGTGCTCACGCTCCTCACGAACAAAGGCGTCAACTACGCCTTCGAGACGCCG
Organism: Thermoanaerobaculia bacterium; assembly: GCA_035629865.1. Lineage (GTDB taxonomy): Bacteria > Acidobacteriota > Thermoanaerobaculia > Gp7-AA8 > Gp7-AA8 > QHVT01. Next base: position 120,133 of record DASPHC010000176.1, read on the forward strand.
CGCGACGCCCCCTTCATCACCGCGCTCATCACCTGGGCCCCCTTCATCTTCCTGATCGGCCTCTGGATCTTCTTCATGCGCCAGATGCAGGCGGGCGGCAACAAGGCCCTCTCGTTCGGCAAGTCGAAGGCGAAGCTGCTCTCCGGCAGCGCCAAGAAGGTCACGTTCAAGGACGTGGCCGGGGTCGACGAGGCGAAGGTCGAGCTCCACGAGATCATCGAGTTCCTCAAGGAGCCGCAGAAGTTCACGAAGCTCGGCGGCAAGATCCCGAAGGGCGTCCTGCTCATGGGCCCCCCGGGAACCGGCAAGACCCTGCTCGCCCGCGCCATCGCCGGCGAGGCCAACGTGCCGTTCTTCTCCATCTCCGGCTCCGACTTCGTGGAGATGTTCGTCGGCGTGGGCGCCTCGCGCGTCCGCGACCTCTTCGAGCAGGGGAAGAAGAACGCCCCCTGCATCATCTTCATCGACGAGATCGACGCTGTCGGCCGTCACCGCGGCGCCGGCCTCGGCGGCGGACACGATGAGCGCGAGCAGACCCTCAACCAGCTTCTCGTCGAGATGGACGGCTTCGAGTCGAACGACGGCGTGATCCTGATCGCCGGCACGAACCGTCCCGACGTCCTCGACCCCGCCCTCCTCCGCCCGGGCCGTTTCGACCGCCGCGTCGTCGTCGACCTGCCGGACCTCAAGGGCCGCGAGGGCATCCTCCGCGTCCACACCCGCAACATCCCGCTGGCCGAGGACGTCGACCTGGCGGTGATCTCCCGCGGCTCACCCGGCTTCTCCGGCGCCGACCTCGCGAACCTCGTCAACGAGGCCGCGCTGAACGCCGCCCGCTACGACAAAAAGAAAGTCCAGATGGTCGACTTCGAGTACGCGAAGGACAAGGTCATCATGGGCGTCGAGCGGAAGTCGATGATGATGTCCGACCGCGAGAAACGGAACACCGCCTATCACGAGTCGGGTCACACCATCGTCGCGGCCATGCTGCCGGCCGCCGATCCGCTGCACAAGGTCACGATCATCCCCCGTGGCCGCGCCCTCGGCCTGACCCAGCAGTTGCCGGTCGAGGACAAGTACTCGTATTCGAAGCGCTATCTCGAAGCCATGCTGGCCGTGCTGATGGGTGGCCGCATCGCCGAAGAAGTGTTCCTCAACGAGCTCACCACCGGCGCCGGCAACGACATCGAGCGCGCCACCGGCATGGCCCGGAAGATGGTGTGCGAGTGGGGCATGTCGGACCTCGGCCCTGTGACCTTCGGCAAGAAAGAGCAGGAGATCTTCCTCGGCCGCGAGTTCGCGCAGCACGGCGACTTTTCGGAGTCGACGGCCGTCGAGATCGACCGCGAAGTGCGCCGGATCCTGGACAAGGCGTACAAGACCGCGCTCGAGATCATCAACACCAACAAGAGCTCGCTCGACCGGATCGCCCGCAAGCTGCTCGAGCGCGAAACGCTCGACGGCGTCGAGGTGAACCAGATCATCACCGAGGAAACGGGGACGGACTACCTGAAGCTGAAGGAGTACTACCCCGATCAGAGCCCCGGCGAGCAGATGACCATCGCCCCCGGCTCCGGCCCGCAGAGCGACGTAGCCACCCCCGTGGCCCAGCCCCCCGCCGTCCCGGTGAACCCGGAACGCAATGCGTAGATGAGCGAAGAGCTGCAATCGGATTCGAACGAGGGGAGGCAGGACCAGCAGGTCCCGCCTCCCCAGCCGTCTTCCGATTGTGCGCCGCGGTGGAGACCGGCGAGCGAGCCGACGTGCTGTGGATCGGATTGTGAGGATTGTCCGTTCTAGCGCGGCAACTCAGCGCAAGTGGCACGACCCCTCACCCCGCCGTGCACCTGGTCTTCTAACAAAACGTGCGTTGTGATCGGCGACAGTAGTGAATCAGCCACGTGCAGGTGCCCGGCATCCCTCTCCCCTTGGAGGGGCGAGGGGCAACAAACCTCGTCTTCGCCAAACTCTTCGTGAAACGACTGCCTTGTTGCCCCTCTCCCCCCGCCGGGGAGAGGGATGTTTGGCACCTGCGTGTGGCAAGGTCGAAGACGTTCAGCATCACGTCGACTCGTCTTAGAAGACCAGGTGCCGGACGGGGTGAGGGGCCGTGGCACGTGCGGAAAGGTGACGCTCTCGAGCTACTTCGCCAAGGCGATAAACCCCGGCGAAAACACCCGCGGGTCCGGCCTGCCATTCGGGCGCAGCTCGCGATACTTGCGCAGGTCGCGTTCGAACTGCTGACGCAACGTCGCGTCCTTCTCACCGCCGCTCCGGTACAACGCATGCCGTGCCGCGGCACGGAACAGGGCGGCCTCGGCGGCCGCGGCGCGGTCGGGAAGCTCTCCGCTCAATAGCCGGGTGGTGAGCTCGTACTCGCCGCGCAGATAGGCGTTGACCGCGGCCGCCAGACGCGCCCGCGTCTCGATGTGACGATCGGGTACGGGCACCGGTGGAGGTTTGGTTGCCGAAACCTTCGGCGGCGGCTCCGTCTTCGTCACCGGCGGCTTCACCGCCACTTCTTCCTCCCCGAACGGCACCACCACCTCCCCCACCACCTTCTCCTTCTTCGGCGTCGCCGCCGGCTTGCAGCCGCCGCGCGTATCCAGGTGGCGCTTGAAATCGCCGATGGCCGGCGTGATGCCCTGCCGCTCCGATTCCGCGAACGCCGCCAGCGCTTCCCTGCACTTCCCCTGCTTCGCCAGCGCGCGCGCCAGGAAGTAGTGCGGGACATAGGTCTCGAACCATTGCCCGGAGATGCGCACCGTCCCGTCGGTCTCGGTCGGATTGCCGGCCACCGCCTCCCGCATCAGCCTCTCGGCCTCTTTCCACTCCTTCTTCTCGAACGCCAGCACGCCCTGCGCGAAGCTCAGCGGCGCCTGCGCCTCGGCGGCCGTCGCGACGCACAGCAGAGTGATGAGAAGCAGTCTGCGCATGATCTCTTCCTATCTGCCGATCCCGACGCGCTCGACATACGCGTCGGCGTCGACGCGATCGAGCACCGCTTCGCAGCGCGCCAGCGCGTTCGACGTCACCGTCGCGTCGAGCACCACCGAGCGCTTCGAGTTCGGATTCGCGAGCGTCACCTTGTACGCCCCCGGCGCCAGCGACAGCACGAGCGGCGTGTCCGTGAGGCCGCTGGTGAGCTGCTCGGTCCCCGCGGCGTCGGTCACCGAGGTCACCTGACCCCACGGAAGCGCGTTGATCAAAAGCCGGCCGGGTGCAGGGGCCGCGGTCACGGGCGCCTCCACGTTCACGCCCGTCGCCGTGGCGGCCATCGTGTTTGTCTCCGTCACCGGCGGCGGCGCATCGTCCTTTGCACGCTGCCACAACACCGCGCCACTCACGAGCAGCACGAGCACCGCGGCGGCGATGCCATAGGTGGCCCGAGCTCTTCGCCCGCGCACAGCGGACGGGATCTCCCCGCTGACGACGGTCGCCGCCGACCCGTCCACCGCCGTCTTCGCCACCGCCGTCCTCGCCTCCACATCCACCAACGTCGTCCCCGGCACTGTCACCGCCGGCATCCGCACCGACAGCGTTTTCAGATCGCGCGGTCTGACCGTTCCCCGCAGCGCTTCCGCGAACTCCGCGTCCGTCTGGAACCGCTCCTCCGGCTTCTTCGCCAGCGCTTTGAGGATCACCGCACGCAGCGCGGGCGGGACGCGGCCCTCGGGGTCGGTCTCCTCGAACGGCCGCGGTGGGAGTGTCAGGTGGCCTCGGACGATCGACATCGGGTCCGTCCCGATGAACGGCTTCGCCCCGGTGAGCAGTTCGTACAGCACCACCCCGAGCGAGTAGATGTCGCTGCGCGCGCTGAGCTGCCCGCCGAACTGCTCCGGCGACGCGTACTGCACCTTCCCGACGAACGTCCCCGCCATCGTCAGGTTCAGGTTCGACTCCAGCGACTTCGCGATCCCGAGATCGATCAACTTCACATGCGTCGCGTTGTCCGGGCCGGTGGTCAGCATCAGATTGTCGGGCGAGATGTCGCGGTGCACGAACTTCTTCGAGTGCAGGAACCCGAGCGCCTCCAGCGCCTGCTCCGCGATCGGCACCAGCGTCCCCGCGTCGAGCGGCCCGCCGTTGCGCATCAGCTCGCGCAGGTTCACCCCCTCGATGTACTCCATGACGATGTAGGCGGTGCCGTCGGCGGCGATGCTGAAGTCGAGCACCTCGGCGAGATTGGGGTGGCGAAGCTGCTTGCCGCGCTTCGCCTCGCCGAGAAAACGCTCCTTCAGCGAGTCGGACGGCTCCAGCCGCCCCTGCATGATCTTGATGACCCGGATCTCGTCGAAGAAGCGGTGCCGGACCTTGTAGACGGCTCCCATACCACCCTCTCCCATCTTCGAGAGGACTTCATAGGTCGCTTCGATCTCTTTCGCGAGAACCGCCATTGGACGCGCCCGGGATTGAATCGAGTGTAGCACCGGGATGTATCCTTCGTTTCCGAGTGACCTTCGACGCCCTCATCGCCGAAACATTGGCCGCACTGCGCAAGGCCGGCTACGCCGCCGCGGAAGATGCGCTCGGCCGCGCCGAGGCCGTCGCAACGTCGGAGGCCGATCTCGCCCTGGTGCAGATCCACCGGGCCAGCATCCCGGTCCTGCAGGGCAGTCGCGGCGCCGAATGGAATGTCTTCCGCGAGAACATCGTCCGCCGCCACAGCCCGAAACACGTACAGCTCTCGGCGTACTACATCGTCGTCAACGCCATCGACCGCAACGACCGCACCGCGGCGGAGCGTTACCTGCCGGTCATGCTCGACGCCGCGCACGCGCTCGGCGAGCCGGGAACGACGGTGGCGGTCTACGACGCTGCCGCGGCGGTCGAGTCGATGCGCGGGAACCACGTCGCCGCCATCGAGTACAGCAAGGCGGCATTCCTGGAGGCCGAACAGTACGAAGGTCCCGACGCGACGTTCACCCGCGCCGGCGTCGCCCACAACGTCGCCTACAACTGCCTGGCCGGAAACGAGCTCGCCGAGGCGCTGCGGTACATCAACATCGCCCTGCCGTACGCGGAGCGCCTCGGCAACCCTGACGTCCTGCGGCAGGTCCTGCTCACCGCCGCCTTCACCTACCTGATGAACGACCGCCTCGACGAAGCCGAGCGATTCACCGGGCGCGCCGAGCCGCTCGCCGCCGGCATGCGCCTCGAACAGTACGTCCACTACGTCCGCGGCGAGATCGCCCGCCGCCGTGGCAACCACGTCACCGCCAAAGAGCACTTCCGCCGCATCGAAGCCTTCTACCCCGAGATGCCGGGCGTCGCCGAGATGCTGCTCTCGATGAACTTCGCGCCGTTTCTGATGCCGGAGTGACGCCGTTGGCCTCCGGCTTCGCTACAATCCCGCTGCAATGCCAGTAATCAGCTGTCCCGACTGCAGCCGTGACGTCTCCACGATCGCCGCGGCCTGCCCGCACTGCGGGCGCCCATCGCCCGCCGGCATGTCGCCGCTCATGACGCCGCCGGCCCCGGTCCGCGAGGAGACGCTGTGGAAGGGCACGCCGTCGCCGACCCTGCTCATGGGGTGGGTCGGCGGGATCGTGCTGACGCTCGTCGCCATCCCGCTGATCGTCCGCTTCTTCGCCTCCGGCTTGCCGAGCTCCGAGCAGTTCGTCCGCGTCGGCTGGTTCATCACGGCAATCCTGACGGCGATCCAGGTGATCGGCTTCCTCGTGGCCTGGATCCGTCTGCGCAGCACGCAGTACACGCTGACGAACCAGCGGGTACTGATCGAGCAGGGCGTCTTCTCGAAGACGGTCGACGAGATCGACCTTCGCTACGTCGACGACTCGCTCTTCACCCAGGGACTCCTCGACCGCATCCTCGGCATCGGCAACGTGACGCTCCTCTCCTCCGACAAGACGTCGCCGCGTTACATGCTCCGGTCGATCAAAGACCCCCGCGGCGTGCGCGAGCTGATCCGCGCCGAGGCCTACCAGAACAGCCAGCGCCAGATCTTCACCCGCTCGACCTGAGTTCTCCTCTGTTGTCGGTGATCAGTTGTCGGTTATCTGCCACTCGTCGGCTGTCGATGCGATGTCCGCAAGTGCCGTCCAGGCGAGAAATGGCCGACAACTGACAACCGACAACTGAGTCTCACTTCTCCGGCAGCGTCTTGACCAGCTTCTTCGGAGCGATGGCGCGGTAACTCTCGTCGATCCACGCCTTCATCAGGTCGAGCGGGACGGCGCTCACTTTGTCGAAGCGCGCCGAGACCCACCCGCTCTTGCCGAGACCGTAGCCGGTCGGCTCGGCGAACGGCAGGTCGACCGCCATGTCGCGCGAGCTCGGCAGCTTCACCGACAGGCTGAGCTCCTTCTCGTTCTTCTCCCCGCCCAGAAAGACGAACGTCTTCCCCTTCACCTTGATCGCCCGGTGCCCCCACGGCGAATCTTCGGTCGACTCGGGATACGTCATCGCGAAATCGCGCAGTTCCAGCTCCATCGATTCGAGAGTCTTCTTCGGCATGACGGTATTATCCGCCGCGAACATGCGGAAGCGGGTCTACATCATCTACACCGGCGGCACGATCGGCATGAAGCGGACCCGGAGCGGGTACGTGCCGGCATCCGGGTACCTGCAGTCGCAGATGTCGCAGATGCCGGAGCTGCGGCACGAGTCGATGCCGTCGTACACGATCGAGGAGTACGACCCGCTGCTCGACTCGTCGAACATGACCCCGGCGGAGTGGGTGAAGATCGCCCGCGACGTGGAGTCGAACTACGACCGCTATGACGGGTTCGTAGTCCTGCACGGGACGGACACGATGGCCTACACCGCCTCGGCGGTGCCGTTTCTCCTTGCCGGAGTGCGCAAGCCGGTGATCATCACTGGTTCGCAGATCCCGCTCTGCGAGATCCGCAACGACGCGCGCGAAAACCTCATCACCTCCCTGATGCTGGCCGCGAACTACGCGATCCCCGAGGTCTGCCTCTACTTCGGCGGCAAACTGCTGCGCGGTTGCCGTTCGACGAAAGTGAGCGCCGACGGCTTTGCCGCGTTCGACTCCCCGAACTTTCCGCCCCTCGGCACGGTCGGCATCGACATCGAGGTGAACTGGGATCTCGTCCGCAGCGCGCGCGGCTCGAA
>DASPHC010000177.1:0-12450 GCA_035629865.1 Thermoanaerobaculia bacterium
CACTACGGCCCGTGCGACATCCTGGTCAACAACGCCGGGATGATCGACCCCGCGCCGCTCGTGGAAACGACGTTCGACCAGTGGCGGCGGATGTTCGAGGTCAACGTCCACGGCGTCTACCTCGCCTGCCGGCGGGCCCTCCCGTCGATGCTGAAGCGCGGCACCGGCACGATCGTGAACGTCGCCTCGATCTCCGGCGTGCCCGGACCGGAGAAGTTCCCCGGCTGGGTCTCGTACTGCGCGAGCAAGGGGGCGGTGATCTCGCTGACCGAGGCGCTGGCGGTGGAGGTGAAATCACGCGGCGTGCGCGTCAACGCGGTCAGCCCCGGCGCGGTCGACACGGCGATGTGGGCGGAGGCCAGCGGCGGCGCTCCCGCGTCGATGACCGCCGGGGAGGTCGCCGAAACGATCCTCTTTCTTGCATCAGATCGCTCGCGGCCGATGAATGGCCAGAACCTGAATGTCTTTTCCGTCTGAGTTTCGAGGGACTTACGCGGAGGTCGACCTCCGCGCGTTCGATCGCAACGTCGCGGCGCTGGCGTCCGGCCTGCCGGCCGGGACACGGCTGATGGCCCTGCTGAAGGCGGACGCTTACGGCCACGGCGCGGTGGAGCTGGCGCGGCGCTGCACGCCCGAGCGCGTCGCCATGATTGGCGTGGCGCTGCTCGAAGAGGGGCTGGAGCTGCGCCGCGCCGGCATCACCCTGCCGATCCTGGTCCTCGGCGCGTTGAACGAGACTCAGGTGCGGCTGGCGCTGGAGCACGACCTCACCCTCGGCGTCCCCGGCCCCGAGGCGCTGGAGAATGTCGTCCGGGTGGCCCGCGACCGCGACGTCGCCATCCACCTGAAGCTCGACTCCGGGATGGGGCGGATGGGGAGCATTGCCGCCGAGCTGCCGCGGGTGTTTGAGCTGCTGCGCTCGGCGCCGCGCCTGCGCGTCGAGGCGCTCTACACGCACTTCGCCAACGCGGGCGACCCTCAGGACCCGTTGACCGGGCAGCAGCTCGCGAATTTCGAGGCGATGCGGGCGACGCTCCGGGAGGCAGGCATCGACCCTCCGCGCCATCACGCCGCCAACAGCGCCGCCACCGTGCGCGGCATCACCCCCGGCGATTACGTCCGGACCGGAATCGCCCTCCTCGGCGCTGCTCCGCTCGACGTCGATTCGCCGCGGCTGGAGCCGCTGATGCGCTGGCGGACGGAGATCGTCCGGCTCAAAGAGCTCCCGGCCGGCCATGGCATCGGCTACGGCACCACCTTCCACACCACACGTCCCTCACGGATCGCCACGCTGCCGGTCGGTTATGCCGACGGCTACAGCCGGCGTTTCTCCAACCGCGGGGAGGTGCTCGTGCGCGGTTTACGCGCGCCGGTGGTGGGGCGGGTATCGATGGATCTCGTCACGATCGACGTCACCGGCATCCCCGAGGCGGCCGCGGGCGACGAAGTGGTTCTGCTGGGCCGCCAGGGGAGCGATGAGATCAGCGTCGAAGAGCTGGCGGCGAAACTTGATACGATCTCCTACGAGGTGTTCTGCAACGTCGGCGCGCGCGTCCCGCGCGTATATCGAGACGGCGACACACTCGCGCGCGTCCGGACGCGCTTCGACGCATGAACACGATTCTCGAAAGCATCGGCCGCACGTTCCTCCGCCTGTTCGAGCAGACCGGCCTCTGGTTCGACGCCCTCTGGCGCACCATCGCCTGGATGTTCCGCCGGCCGTACGACTTCAACGAGTGGTTCCGGCAGATGGTGCGGGTCGGCGTCGATTCCATCCCGGTGGTCTTCCTCACCACCATGTTCACCGGCATGGTGCTGGCGCTGCAGACCCATCAGGGCTTCGCCCGCGTGCACGCCGAGCAGTTCGTCGCCAGCGTCGTGGCCCTGGCGATGCTGCGCGAGCTCTCTCCCGTACTGGTCGGCCTCATGGTCGCCGGCCGCGTCGGCTCGTCGATGGCGGCGGAGATCGGGACGATGCGGGTCACCGAGCAGCTCGACGCGCTGAAGGCCCTCGCCACGGAGCCGATTCAGTATCTCTTCGTCCCGCGCGTCATCGCCGGCGTGGTCATGCTCCCCTTCCTCTGCATCCTCGGCGACGCCCTCGGCATCTACGGCGGCTACATGGTCTCGGTGAAGCTGCTGCGCGCGAACCCGGTGGTCTACAAACAGAACACCTTCCAGTTCCTCCAGCTCGCCGACGTCTGGAGCGGCTTGATCAAGGCCGGCGTCTTCGGCCTGATCCTGACCCTCACCGGCTGCGTCCGCGGCTACTACACCACCGGCGGCGCCGAAGGGGTGGGCCGCTCGACGACGTACGCGGTGGTCTCGGCGTCGCTGATCATCCTGCTGACCGACTTCTTCCTGACGAAGCTCCTGTTCTGACCTGTTTGCCATGGCCTACATCGAGCTTCGGAACCTCTACAAGTCCTTCGACAGCCGCGCGGTGTTGTGCGACATGTCGATCGACGTGGCGCGGGGCGAGTCGCTGGTCATCGTCGGCGGCTCCGGAACCGGCAAGAGCGTCACCCTGAAGCACATCATCGGACTGCTGAAGCCCGACCGTGGCCAGGTCCTCATCGACGGTCACGACCTGACCAGCATGACCGAGGTCGAGCTCAACAACTTCCGCCGACGCTTCGGCATGGCCTTCCAGGAAGGGGCGCTGTTCGACTCGATGTCGGTCTTCGAAAATATCGCCTTCCCGCTCCGCCGCCACACGAAGATGAGCGAGAAGGAGATTCGGGCCCGCGTCGAAGAGTGCCTGGAGGACGTCCACCTGCACGGCGTCGAGAAAAAGCGCCCCTCCGAGCTCTCCGGCGGCATGCGCCGCCGCGTCGGCTTCGCCCGCGCCATCTCCCTCTCCCCCGAGATCCTCCTCTTCGACGAGCCGACCACGGGCCTCGACCCGGTCATCAGCGATGTCATCGCCGAATTGATCGAGGAGATGGACCTGAAGCTCGGCGTGACCACCGTGACGATCACCCACGACATGAAGGTCGCCTTCAAGATCGCCGACCGCGTGGCAATGCTCTACAAGGGGCAGATCATCGAGGAAGGGACTCCCGAGGAGTTCCAGCAGTCGACGAACCCGATCGTCCAGCAGTTCATCGAGGGACGGGCACAGGGGCCGTTGACGGATAACGAGTAGGGGCGGCGATTCGTCACTACCCTTACGGCGAGACGCCGTCCGCCGGCGGGACGCCGCCGTACCAGCCCGCGCGACGCGGGCGCTCCACGCGCGGACGCTCGGTTTGCGATGACCGCACCGCTCTCGCTCGAACACGCAGGGGCTCGACTCACGATGACTGGGGTCATGCGCCGGAGCGCGGACGCTCAATTTGCGATGACCACACCGGCTCTCGCTCGAACACGCAGAGGCTCGACTCACGATGACTGGGGTCATGCGCCGGAGCGCCGACGTCGCGTCGGCTGGACCGGCAGCGTCCCGCCGGCGGACGGCGTCTCGCCGTAAGGGCGGTGCCCACCGACTTTTCATCATCCCGCCATCGCCCCGTTGCACCTTGTGACAACTCCCCGGGCGGCGGCTGCGATGATGCGGCATGCGCTTCCTGAACATCATCGCCGCAGCCGTGCTGGTGCTATCGGTCGCAGTCGCCCTAGACGCGCAGGATGCCGGTTGGATCCGCGATTGGGAGGAAGCGCAGCGGCAACGGCCGCGGGTGGTCGCTTCCGTGGCGAGGATCGCGCCGGCCAGCGAGCCGGGGACGCCGCTCGTGGTGCACGGTCGCGTCGTCCAGGCCGACGGGAAGACGCCGGTTCCGGATTTGGTGGTGTTCGCGTATCAGACTGACAACCAGGGCGTGTACAACACGCGCGGTGAGTCCGGCTGGCGGCTCCGCGGATATGCGCGAACGGACAAGGAGGGCCGGTTCGAGTTTCACACCATCCGGCCGGCGTCGTATCCCTCCAGCCGGATCCCGGCTCACATTCACCTGACCGTCGACGGCCCGCGACTTCCCCGCCGCTGGGCTCCGGAGCTCCGGTTTGCCGACGACCCGTTTGTGAGCGCCTCCGAAAAGCGGGAGTCGACCGCGCTCGGAGCGTTCGGCCCGGTCCGTCCCGTGACCGTCCGGGAGCGCACCCAGCACGTCGATTTCAACATCCGCATCGCCGACGACGGCCGGTTCTAGTGTCATCGAAAAACGAAGAGGGCGCGGTTGCCCGCGCCCTCGACTGACACACACGTTTGACGGGTGGCTTTAATCCTTGCGCAGACGGGTGCGCGTAGTCGTCGCCGTCGTGGTGTCGTCGTCATCTTCGGTCGTCGTGGTTGTCTGAACCGAAGACATCATGGGGGTGGTGGTGATCGTGCGGGTGGTCATGGTGGTGGTGCTGGCCGGGGTCTCGACGGTCGCGACGTCCATCTCCATGCCGGTGTCCATATCCATGTCGTCATCCATCACCGTGGTGTCGATGGTCGCGGTGGTGTCGACGGTGGTGGTATTCAGGCTCGAGGTCGTGGAAACGTCGACGGTGCCCTGGTTCGGGACCATGTTGACGTTCGTGTTGGTGCCGACGCTGGACGAGTTGCCGGCGCCGGGCGCCGCGCTGCTGGAGTAGACGTTGCCGTCGCTGTCGACGAGAGCGGGACCTGCGGCCGGAACGACCGAGTTGGTCTGCGTCACCTGAACGAGATCGTCATTGTCGCGCGTCGCCTCACCGGCATCCGCGGTATTGCTCGACGCGCATGCGCCGACGAGAAGAAGTGCCGCGAATCCGGCCGCGGCCACGGTGTTGTGCATCAGTTTTTTCATCATGATCATGACTCCTGATTCATTTGCTTTTTGTTAGAACTTTCGGGCGCCACCCGCGTGGCCACCGCAATCAGCTAGGGCAAAACGAGTGCCTAGTTATTTGGATGGCGGCAGGCTCGGCCGGAACGCGGCGTTTCCACGGCTATGATTCACGCGTGGCCGAAACACGCGCGCTGTCGGTGTCCGAGCTGATCCGGCAGGTCAACCTCGATCTCTATCGCTACAACGACATCTCGGTGGAAGGGGAAGTGACGAACTTCACCCGTTCGGCAGCCGGTCATCTCTATTTCTCGATCAAGGACGCCAGGGCGCAGATACGGGTGGTGCTGTTCGCCATGAATGCCCGCTTCCTCCGCTTCCGGATCGAGAACGGCCTGCAGTTGATCGTTCGCGGCCGGCTGACGATCTACGAGGCGAAAGGGGAGTTTCAGCTCAACGCGGTGAGCGCGGAGCCGGCCGGTCTGGGAGCGCTGCAGCTCGCCTTCGAGCAGCTCAAGAAACGGCTGGCCGAGGAGGGACTGTTCGATCCCGCGCGCAAGAAACCGATCCCGATGCTGCCGCAGCGCATCGCCGTCGTCACCAGTCCGGCCGGCGCGGCACTCCGCGACATCCTGAACGTCCTCGGCCGGCGCTTCGAGGGACTGTCCCTCCAGATTTACCCGGTGCGCGTGCAGGGGGCGACGGCGGGACGGGAGATCGCCGCGGCGGTCAAGAACCTCTCCCGCTGGAAGCTGCATGACGTCGTCCTGATCTGCCGCGGCGGGGGATCGCTCGAGGATCTCTGGGCGTTCAACGAGGAGGTCGTCGCCCGCGCGGTCGCCGACTGCGAGATCCCGACGATCTCCGGCGTGGGGCACGAGACCGACTTTACGATCTGCGACTTCGTGGCCGACCTGCGCGCGCCGACGCCGTCCGCCGCCGCCGAGATCGTGATCCGGGCCAAGAGCGAGATCTGCACGCAGATCGACCACATGGTCCGCCGGGTCCGGCACGTGGTCGAGAGCCGCGTCCGCAATTACCGCCACGAGCTCCGCCACCTCTCCTCCTCCGACCGCCTCGGCATCGTACTGCGCCGGGTGGCCATCGCCCGCGAGCGGCTGGAGCGCCGCCGGATGACGCTCTACCGGATGCTCGACGCCCGGGCCAAAACGCTCCGCCGCCGTCTCGCCGCCTGCGACGAGCCGCTGTCCCGCTACCCCGCCCGGATCGAGCGCGAGCGGCACCGCCTCCGCAGCACCATGGCCACCCTGCAGGCCGTCTCCCCCCTCTCCGTCCTCTCCCGCGGCTACGCCATCGCCTTCTCCCGCACCCGCCGCGGCCGCAAACCGATCCTCGACTCGGCCCAGGTAAAGGTAGGCGAGCAGATCGAAGTGCAGTTGAAGCGAGGGAGGCTGGAGGCGACGGTGGACCGGCACACGCTGGGGGTGGAGAGCTTGTGGCCGGAGGTCATCAAGGAGAGATGAACGATGAGAGATGAGAGATGAGCCCCGCCCGCCCGGTGGGTGGGGGCGTTCATCGCTCATCTCTCATCTGTCATCTCTCCGCTTCCCTGTTCTGCTATAAACCCCTCCGCCATGGCTGTCCGCCGCGCCAACGACTTCGAAAAATCGTTCCAGAATCTCGAGAAGATCGTGCAGCGTCTCGAGAGTGAGGAGATGCCGCTCGACGAGTCGCTGCAGCTCTTCGAGGAGGGGATCCGCCTCTCCCGCTTCTGCCATCAGCGGCTCGAGGAAGTGGAGAAGAAGATCGAGCTGATCCTGGCCGACGCGAAGGGACAGCCGGTGATCGAGCCGTTCGAGGAAGAGGACGTGCACGACGACGAGGAAATCGTCGAGTGACGCTGAGGGAGTACCTCGAGGAGAAGCGGGCGCTGGTCGATGCGACGCTCGACCGCAACCTGCCGCCTGCCGACACGAACCCTCCCCTCATCCACGAGGCGATGCGTTACGCGGTCCTCGGCGGCGGGAAGCGCATCCGGCCGATCGTGGCCATCGCGGCGGCCGAAGCGTGCAGCGCCGACGTCGCGCCGCTCCTGACCCCCATCTGCGCCCTGGAGCTGATCCACACCTATTCACTCGTCCACGACGACCTGCCGCCGCTCGACAACGACGACCTCCGCCGCGGCCGGAAAACCACCCACATCATCTACGGCGAGGCGATGGGCATCCTGGTCGGCGACGCCCTGCTGACCGAGGCCTTCTCCTGGCTGGCCCGCCCGGTCGTGGGAGTCGAGCCGGGACGGCAGCTCCAGGCGATCCGGGAGGTCTCGTCGGCGGTCGACTCGACCGGCATGATCGGCGGCCAGGTGGCCGACATCGTCGCGGAGCGTTCTCAGGACGCGACCGAGGACCACGACGCCCTCCTCCAGGAATTGCACTTCATCCACCGCAACAAGACCGGGAAGCTTTTCACCGCCTCGGTGGTCCTCGGCGGCCTGCTGGCCGGGGCGACGGAGAAGCAGCTCGGGGCGCTCCGGGGCTACGCCGACGCCCTCGGCCTGGCCTTCCAGATCGTCGACGACCTGCTGGACATCGAGGAGTCTTCGGCGACGCTGGGGAAGACGGCCGGCAAGGACGTGGCGCAGGGAAAACTGACCTGGCCGGCCCTGCTGGGCGTGGAGAGTGCACGGGCGGAGGTGGCTCGCCTCCTGGAGGACGCCCTCAGGAACGCTGATATGATCGCCGGCCCTGTGAATTTCCTGCCGCAGATCGCGCGTTTCATCTGCGAGCGGCGCCATTAGCCTTTCGCCATAGCCTTCACCTAGCCTTCACCCAACGGAACCGATAACGATGCCTCGACTACTCGACTCGATCGAAACGCCCAGCGACCTTCGGAAGCTCGACCGCAAGCAGCTCCCGCAGGTAGCGCAGGAGATCCGCGAACAGATCATCGACGTGGTCTCGCGCATCGGCGGGCATTTCGGCGGAAACCTCGGCATCGTCGAGCTCACGCTCGCGCTGCACTACGTCTACAACACGCCGCGCGACCAGATCGTCTATGACACCGGCCACCAGAGCTACCCGCACAAGCTCATCACCGGCCGCCGGGACACGTTCCACACCATCCGCCAGCACGACGGCATCTCCGGCTTCTGCAAGCGGGAAGAGTCGGTCTACGACGTCTTCAACGCCGGCCATGCCTCGACCTCCATCTCGGCCGCCCTCGGCATCGCCAAGGCGCGCGACTTCCGCAAGGAGGACTACCGCGTCGTGGCCATCATCGGCGACGGCGCCCTCTCCGGCGGCCTCGCCCTCGAAGGGCTGAACCAGGCCGGCCACCTGAAGAGCCGGCTGCTGATCGTCCTGAACGACAACGACATGTCGATCTCGACGAACGTCGGGGCGATGTCCGGCTACCTGAACCAGATCATCAAGGGCCAGCGCTACAACCAGATGAAGGACCTCGCCAAGGGCGTGATGGACCGCATCCCCCTCGTCGGCGGGAAGCTCCACGGCCTGGCCAGCGACATGGAGCAGGTCCTCAAGCACATGATCGTCCCCGGGACCCTCTTCGAGGAGCTCGGCTTCAAGTACCTCGGCCCGTACGACGGTCACGACCTCGAGGTCCTGCTGAGCCTCTTCGAGGAGCACCGCGACTACGACGGCCCGATCCTCATCCACGTCATCACCAAAAAGGGGAAAGGCTACAAGCCGGCCGAGAACAAGCCGATCTGGTCGCACGGCGTGAATCCGTTCGACGTCATCACCGGCGAGGTGCGGAAGTCGGACAAGCCGGCGCCGCCGACCTACACGGCCGTCTTCGCGGACGCGCTGATCGAGATGGCGAAGCAGGACCCGAAGGTCGTCGCCGTCACGGCGGCCATGCCCGAGGGGACCGGACTGGACAAGTTCGGCAAGGCCTTCCCGGAACGGATGTTCGACGTCGGCATCGCCGAAGAGCATGCGGTGACGTTCTGCGGCGGCATGGCCACGCAGGGGATGAAGCCGGTGGCGGCAATCTACTCGACCTTCCTCCAGCGGGCGTTCGATCAAGTGTTTCACGACGTGGCGATCATGGACCTGCCGGTCGTCTTCGCCCTCGACCGCGGCGGCATCGCCGGCGCCGACGGCCCGACCCATCACGGCATCTACGACATGGCTTACCTGCGGATCTTCCCGAACATGGTCTGCATGGCGCCGAGAGATGAGAACGAGCTGAAGCACATGGTGAAGACCGCCCTCGAGTGCGGCCACCCCGCCTCCCTGCGCTACCCGCGCGGCAACGGCGTCGGCGTCCCGCTCGACGCCGAGCTGAAGGCGCTGCCGATCGGCAAGGGCGAAGTGATGCGCGAGGGAACCGACGCGACGATCTTCGCCATCGGCAGCGAAGTCTGGCCGGCGATCGAAGCGGCGGAGATCCTCGCCAAAGAGAACATTAACGTCACGGTTATCAATGGCCGTTTCATCAAGCCTTTGGATGACGAATTGGTGACGAAGTATTGCCAGCCGTATTCGTACGTCATTACCGTGGAAGAAGGATCTCTCGCCGGCGGCTATGGCGCCGCGATCATGGAGCGCTGCGAGCACCTCGGCATCGAGAACGTCCGCTTCCAGCGCATCGGCATCCCCGACGAGTACGTACACCACGGCACGCAGGACGTGCTGCGCGCGCAGTACGACCTGCACGCGGAAGGGATCGCCAGGCGGGTGCGGGAGTTCGTGACGCCGCCGTTGACCGCGCAGGAACCCGGCCAGACGATGGGAGAGATGATCCGCGAGCTGACCAAGGACATGCCCGATTCGGATTTCGAGCGCCTGCCGAAATCGGATCAGCTCGACGAGGTCGTATACGGGGTCCGGCACCGCGCGGCGAAGTGATGTCGCTTTACCTCGTCGACACGTGGTATTTGATCGCGCTTCTGGACCGGTCTGAGCCCGGCCACCGTGCAGCGGCCCGGCTCGACGCGAGCATCCCTCCGAGGTCGATGGTGACCCACGAAGGAGTCTTGACCGAACTGCTCGCCTTCTACTCCGGCGAAGGCGTGCGCGTGCGCGATCTGGCCGCCCGCATCACGCGGCGTGCCCTTCGCGAGTACACGGTCGTTCCGGCAGACCGTGCGCTCTTTCTTCGCGCGCTCGAACGGTACGAGCGGCGTCCGGACAAGGAGTACTCACTCGTCGACTGCATGTCGATGGTGCTGATGGAGGAACGTGGCATCCGTCACGTCCTGACCAACGACCACCATTTCACCCAGGCCGGCTTCATTCTCGTCAACGAATGAAAAAGCAGCGCCTCGACGTCGTCCTCGTGGAGCGCGGGCTCGTCGAGACGCGGTCGAAGGCCCAGTCGCTCATCATGGCGCGGCGCGTCCTGGTCAACGGCCAGTTCGTCGACAAGGCCGGCGCGAACGTCACCGAAGAGGATGAGATCCGGGTCGCGGAGCTCGAGCATCCATGGGTCGGGCGGGGCGGGATGAAGCTCGCGCATGCCTTCGACAGGTTCCCCATAAATGTGCATGAAAAAGTGTGTGCAGATATCGGAGCGAGCACGGGCGGCTTCACCGACGTCATGCTGAAACACGGTGCCCGGAAGGTCTACGCCATCGACGTCGGCCACGGCCAGATCGACGTCTCCCTCCGCAACGACCCCCGCGTCGTCAACCGGGAAAAAGTCAACGCCCGCTACCTCCAGCCGGAGAGCTTCGACGAGCCGATCGAGTTCGTCTCCATCGACGTCTCCTTCATCTCCCTCAAGCTGATCCTCCCCGCCGTCGCCACCTTCCTGGCCGGCGACCTCGTCGCCCTCATCAAACCGCAGTTCGAAGTCGGCAAGCACGAAGTCGGCAAAGGCGGCATCATCCGCGACGAAGCCTTGCGCCAGTCCGCCGTCGACGGCGTCGTCGCCTTCGCCCGCGAGACCGGCTTCGAAGTGCAGGACGTCATCGAGAGCCCCATCCGCGGTGCCGAGGGAAACATCGAGTTCCTGATGTGGGCGAGAAGAGCGGCCGAGCTCGCGCGCGCCCTTCACCCAGTGCCGGCATAGAAGAAACGGCCGGCCGGCGCGGTCAGGTCTCGATGTTCTGGCCGAAGCAGAGGCGGTAGCCGTTGCTGTCCTCGACCTCGAAATCGCGGCAGCCGTAGGGCTGGTCGCAGAGGCCGCGGACGATCTTCACCCCTTTCGCCGCGTATTCGTCGTGGAGGGCGGTGGCATCCTCGACCCAGAGATAGATGTCCCAGGCCTCGCCCTCCGGGTCGGCCATGCGATTGGGACGAACGGCAGTTTCGCCCGGCATCTGCCGCAGCATGATGACGGCCAGGCTGCGGTAGACCATGCCGAAGGCCGGCGGATCGCCCCAGAACCGCTCGTATGCGAAACCGAGACGGTCCCGGTAGTCATTGGCCGCGGCGACGACGTCCCGGACGATGAGGTTCGGGGCAAGGTGCCAGTGCTGGGCGTTCTCAGGCGGATCGGAATCGGCGGGCATGGCGTCGGCCTCCGTGCAAGGGAGTTTATCGCGCCAGTCCCGGACGCCGACGCTCCGCCGGCCGGCTCGGTGGGGAGTGATGCCGGTAAGGCGTTCGTAGCGCTCCGTGGAGCCCGAATCGCAACCAGCGAAACGCCGGGGTGATTTGTCACCCTGAGGCTGTGGAGCCTCTGGGTGCCCCGAAGGGGCTCCGGAAATTAGCCGGGGGTTGGTGCGAAGCGCCTACCCCCGGATACGACACGCCCCCGTATTTCGTGCCCCGGAGGGGCACCGGAGCTCGTGAATGCCACGCTTCCGGTGCCCATCCGGGGCACAACCGTGAGCGTGGGTTGGGTATCCGGGGGCAAGCGCTTCGCGCCAGCCCCCGGCTAATTTCCGACACGCCTCCGGCGTGCATGCACAGGTGAGAGCACCGCGGAGAAGACGCAGCCGCTCATTTCAGCGTAGAGATTCGAACGATCCCAAGCTGCGCCAGGCGTGCATCCAGCTGTGCGGCGATTCGTTCCCGTTCGCGCTGCGATTTCGCCCGCGTCATTTTATCCAGCGCTTTGGTCGTCGCATCGGCGAACGCCTGATCGCACCGCGCACACGCAAGGATCCAGTCACTCACGAGCCCGGCCGGCATGATCAGGGGCCAGGCTACGCTCTCTTCGCCCACCGCCTTGCGCCGGCGGTGCTCCGAATCCGGACACTTGCACCAGCAATCCGCTTCCGCGTGCCGGGTCCACTCGAACTTGCGCATATCGCCGCACTCTACAGCATCTCCACGCAGGACCGCTCCACTCCCGGGGCGATTCCGGCGGACCGCTAACGCCGAGCCATCCACCTGGCACGAACACCGCGAGCCCACGGTGGCTCATGACGCGGACCGCGAAACCGGCACGCGGATCACTGAGCCCGAGAGGCTCCGCGCTTGGCGGCATCGCCCGTATGGGCCTGGTCGCAAAGGGTGTCGTCTATCTTCTTTTCGGTGGATTGGTTTGCTACGCCGCAGCAGGCCGGGGAAGGGTGACGGACGAGCAGGGTGCGCTGGCCTCGTTGTTTCAGCTCCCGTTCGGAAGATTTCTCCTGGCGGCCCTTGCAACTGGACTATTCGCTTACTGCCTGTGGCGGCTGAACGAATTGTTCTTCAATCCCGAACACCAGGAGGGTTTCTGGAGCGCACGCGCGAAACCACTCCTGAGCGCGATCGTGTATGGCAGTCTCGGTGTCGAATCGTTGCGAATGATCCTCGGGTACAGCAGCGCCGGC
>DASPHC010000178.1:0-24513 GCA_035629865.1 Thermoanaerobaculia bacterium
GGCTACCTTGCCGATCGATGAGTTGAACCTTAGTAGGGAAGCCCATGGCGCCTCCTTCTCTCTAGTCGCATGACTAGTTACAAGGATACGCCAGACTCCTCTGAAATCAACCTCTTTCGTTACATCGAGCCAAACTCCAGGCGCCCGCGTAGCGGGCGACAGAAAAGCACGTCTGTGCAGGGTTCGTGTTCTGTCGCCCGCTACGCGGGCTTGGACAATCCATCCACGCGTGACCCGGCCTAAAGGCCGGGCCTACAGATCTTTCGCCGCCTTCGGCGGCTCCGCCGGCAATGGCCGGCCACCTATTTCCGGGTAGCGGTACTGAGCGGCTGGCGAGAGTAGGCGTCCCGAGCGACGCCCCCCAGACAACCAGCAACCAGCAACCGACGTCACGGCTGCCGTGACATCTCGGGAATCCCCAGCCAGAACCCCGCCGGATACATCGTGTACCCCTGCAGCTCCTTGTCCATCACCGCCACGTTGATCTGGTGATAGAGCGACACGTACGGCAGGTCCTCCTGCACGATGCGCTGGATGTCGCCGTAGATCTGCTTCCGTTTGGCGCGGTCGAAGGTGGCCCGTCCCTGCGTGATCAGGTCATCCACTTTGCGGTTGCTGTAGTACCCGCGGTTCTGTCCCTCGGGCGGCACGTTCCGGGAGTGGAAGATGATGTAGTAGAAGTCGGGGTCCTGGATTCCGTTGCGGCTCAGCGAGTACAGCTGGAAGTTGCCCTTGCCGATGTCCTCGAGGAAGGTCCCCAGCTCGCTGGTCTGGATCTTCATGTCGATCCCGACCTCGCGCAGCATCTGCTGGATCATCTCCGCCCGCAGGTTGGCCTCCGCGTTCGTCGACGACTTGAACGTCAGCGAGAAGCGCGGCTTCGGTCCGTCGCCGTCCGGGTCCTTGTAGCCGGCCTGGTCGAGCAACTGTTTTGCGCGGTTCGGATCGTAGGGATAGGCCGGGAGGTTCTCCACCCGCGCCCAGTGTCCCTGGCCGAACATCGTGTCGGTCGGGACGCCGTGGCCGCGCAGCAGATCCTGCACGATGCGCTGCCGGTCGATGGCGTGGGCGATCGCGCGGCGCACCTCCACCTTCGAGAGGATCGGGTCCTTCAGGTTGAAGGCGAGGTACTGCCACACCGAGCCCGGCTTCTTGATCACCTGGTGCTTCGGGCTCTTCTCGAACTCGGCCACGTTCTCGAATGGGATGTTGTTGATCTCGAGGTCGATCGTACCGCGGCGCAGCTCGAGGACGCGGGTGGTGTCGTCCGGGATGATGCGCACCGTCAGGCGCTTCAGCTTCGGCGGCCCTTCGTGCCAGTGCTCCGACGCCTCCAGCTCGACGCGTTCGTCGGTGCGGAACTCCACCACCTTGTACGGACCGCTCGAGATCGGCTTCGTTTTGGCCGTGTTCGTGTCGGTGCCGGTGGGGACGATGCCCATGTTCAGGTTGTCGAACAGCCCGCCGTTCGGCTCCTTAAGCCGGAAGACGACCGTGTGCTTGTCGGGGGCCTCGATCGACGCCACCGCCGAATAGCCCGACTTCTTGGACGAGACGAAGGCCTCGGACATGGTCGAGTCGTAGGTCCACTTCACGTCCTGCGCGGTCACCGGGCGGCCGTCGTGGAACTTTGCGTTCGGGTTCAGCTTGAAGATGACCGTCCGGTCGTCCGGAGTCTCCCAGCTCTGGGCGAGGTCGGGCGCGTAGTCCATCTCCGGCGTGACTTTGATGAGTCCCCGGCAGCAGAGGTCGTAGATGCGACCGGAGGCGTTGTCGTTGCCGACCCGCGGATCGAGGTTGGTGGGGCTGCTCTGCTGGGCGATGACGGTGCGGTCACCGTCGCCGCCGGCGCCGCCTCCGTTCTTCTTCTCACCGCCGCCGCACGCGGTGAGGACCGCGACCGTCAAGGCGATCGCGACTGTGGCCAAACTACGAGCTTGCATACTGTTACTCCTCCGCCCGGTCCGTTACAAGTAGAGTGCCCGCGTCCATGCGCCTTGTATCATTCCAGGCCATGAAGTCTCGATTCCTCGCGCTGGCCCTGCTGTTGCTGGCCGTCAGCGCCCACGCACAGCAAAAAGTGATCGTCCTCGGTTTCGACGGCGTCGACGCCCGCTACACCGAGCGCTGGATGAACGAGGGGAAACTGCCGAACCTGGCAAAGCTGCGCGCCACCGGCACGTTCCGCCCCCTCCTTCCGACCACCCCCGCTCAGACCCCCGTCTCCTGGTCGACCTTCAGCACCGGAATCGACCCTGGCCGCACCGGCATCTTCGACTTCCTCCGCCGCGATCCGAAGACCTACCTGCCGGTCTTTGCCGCCTTCGACGAGACCACCGAGCCGCTCCTCTTCGGGAAGCGCAATCCGCTTTTTCTCTCCCTCGGCGTGGTGCTGCTCTTCGCGCTGATCGCAGCGGTGCTGTTCGGGTTGCGTCGCCGCGCCGGCGGCTCCGTCGTCCTCGTCCTAGGACTGCTCCTCGGCGCCGGCGTCTTCTACGCGGTTCAGAAGTACATCCCGACCTCCCGTCCCGCGGTCATCAACCGGCGGCAGGGGACTCCGTTCTGGGAAGTGGCCGCGAAGGCGGGGAAGAAGGCTTCCGTCGTCCACGTCCCGGTCACGTTCCCCGCCACGGACTTCGGCCACGGCGATCACGCCGGCCATCTGCTCTCCGGCCTCGGCGTCCCCGACATGTCCGGCCGCGTCGGCAAGCCGTACTACTTCACGTCCGAGCTCGACTTCAAACGGAGCGGCGCCAACGAGTTCTCGATCGAGGTCGTCCAGCTCGAGGACAACAAGGGCGTCATCAACGCGCCGCTGCAAGGGCCGCCCAACAAGCTGTTCGGCACCCCGCCGTACATCACCATCCCGATGACCATCACCGTCGCAGACGACCGCAACTCCATCGTCATCGAAGTGAGCGGAAAAAAGTACCCGGCGCTGAAACCGGGGGAGTGGACCGGCTGGGTCGACTTCGTCTTCCCCTTCAACCCGCTGATCAAAGTCCGCGGCATCAGCCGCTTCCACCTCCTGAGCGTGCAGCCGGAGATCAAGCTCTACCTCTCGCCGATCAACTTCGACCCGCGCAGCCTGCCGCCGGGCTTCAAGATCTCGACGCCGACGGACTGGGCGCCGCAGCTCGCGAAGGAGCTCGGTCCGTACAAGACCCTGGGCTGGCAGATCGACACCTGGGCCATCTCCGAGGGATTTGCCACGGAAAAGATCTTCTGGGACGACATGGAGTGGACGGTCGCCCAGACGCGGAAGATCTTCAACGCTACGCTGCAGGGGAACGACGACCTGATCGTGCAGTGCTTCGAGTTCCCCGACCGGGTCGGCCACGTCTTCTGGCGCATCGTCGACCCGAAACATCCCGCCTACGACGCGAAGCTCGCTGCCGAATGGGGCGACGCGCTGCTGAAGGCCTACCAGATCATGGACGAGATCGTCGGCGACGCGATGAAGACGGCGGAGAAGAACAACGCCCTCCTCCTCGTCGCCTCCGACCACGGCTTCGCCTCCTTCCGGCGCCACGTCCACTACAACACCTGGCTCGTCCTGAACGGCTACATGACCCTCAAGAGCGGCGTGCAGGTGAAGGACCGGAACGTGGAGATGCTGTTCGACCAGGGGCAGTTCTGGGAAAACGTCGACTGGTCGAAGACCCGCGCCTACGCGATGGGCCTCGGCGAGATCTACGTCAACG
Organism: Thermoanaerobaculia bacterium; assembly: GCA_035629865.1. Taxonomy (GTDB): domain Bacteria; phylum Acidobacteriota; class Thermoanaerobaculia; order Gp7-AA8; family Gp7-AA8; genus QHVT01. The sequence continues at coordinate 3,705 of DASPHC010000178.1, forward strand.
TCAAAGGGCGTGAATCGCAGGGGATCGTCGAGCCGGGCTCCGAGTACGACGCCCTGAAGAAAGAGCTGCAGACCCGTCTCGTCCAGATGGTCGACCCCGCCACCGCCGAGCACCCCGTCCGCCGCGTCGTCACCCGCGAAGAGGCCTACCGCAAATTCGACCCCAACATGATTCCCGACCTCTTCGTCATGAACAACGACGGCTACCGCGTCTCCTGGCAGACCTCCCTCGGCGGCGTCCCGAAGGAGATCTTCGAAGACAACAAGGCGGTCTGGAGCGGCGACCACTGCTCGGTGGACCCGGAGATCGTGAAGGGAATTTTCTTTGCGAACCGAAAGCTGGCGACAGCAAGGGCTCCCTACATCGCCGACGTGTACCCGACGGTGCTGGGAGCGTTGGGAGTGAAGCCACCGTACGAGGTGGATGGAGTAGAGTTGCGGTAGCGATGGAGTTTCAGAAGGTCTTCGATCTGATTCGCGCGATGAATGATGAAGGCGTCGACTACATCACGTTCGGAGCGATTGCCCTGAATCTTCACGGTGTCGTTCGCGCGACGACGGACGCCGATTTCTTCATTCGTGCCGATCGCGAGAATATTGAACGGCTGAAACGGGCGCTCCGCCGCATCTGGGATGATCCGCACATCGAAGAGATCACCGCGGACGACCTGCTCGGCGACTATCCGTCGGTGATGTATGGTCCTCCGGACGAGGCGTTCAGCTTCGATTTTCTGACACGCCTCGGCGAGGTGTACTCGTACGACACGCTGCCATGGCAGGTGATCGAGTACGAGGGGATTCCGATTCGCGTCGTGACTGCCGCTAAATTGTATGAAATGAAGATGCATACCGTCCGACTGAAAGACAAAGCGGACGCGCACAGCCTGCGCACGATGTATCCGTGGCTGGAGGAGTGATGCCGGTTTACAAGTACCGTCGTGTCGAAGACATGCCTGATGCCGGGCTGAAGCACGCCGCCGGCGATCCGGCGATCCCGAGAAAGATCCGCTACCTCTGGCATCTCTCAGAGGCATTGCTCGGCCCCGTCGGCACGTGTATTCCGCGAGGCGTCTTCAAGTACCGGTCGATTGAAGAGGCGGAGGCGCATCGCGAGCAGTGGGAACAGGAGCGCGTCGATCGCCTTCGCGCGGCGCGCGAGCCAAAACAATGAGAATCCCATGCTGCCGAAAGGCTGCACAAGATCTGTAGGCCCGGCCTTCAGGCCGGGTACAGCGACGCGCAGTATGTGAGCCCGCGAAGCGGGCGACAGAATAGAAGGTCGGACAAAATCGCTACGCTGTCGCCCGCTCCGCGGGCTTGCCATCACACCCACACGATGTACCCGGCCTGAAGGCCGGGCCTACAGATCTTTCGCCGCCTTCGGCGGCTGAGACGAAGAACTAAGAGCTATCCGTGGATTACAAGAGACTCCTCACCCAGGTCGAACGCACTCTCGAGCAGATTGACACCTCCGAGCACATAGCCACCACCGTCGCCCAGATCGCCGAGACCATCGCCACCAACTTCCGCGAAGAACTGGGCATCACCGGTGGCCGCGTCTACGAATCCGCGGGCGACCACTACGAGCTGATCTCGCGTTTCGGCGAGCCCCACGAGGGCGAGCTCGGGATCGCCGTTCCTAAAAACTACAAGCCGATCGAGGTCGTGCTGGAGAACGGGATCGTGGTCATGGACCCGACCGATCCCGGCTTTGATCCCGTCCTCGAACAGAAGCTCGGGGCGCAGCGGTTTTGTGCGATCTCGGGGGGCGATGAGGACTACATCATCGCCTTCAACGTCTCGCCGGAGCTGAGCCGGGAGGACATTCTCTTCTCGCTGAATCTCATCCGTTACGCCATCAACCAACGCATCCGGACGCAGTGGTACGAGTCACTGATCGTCGAGGCGCAACGCATCCAGCAGTCAATCCTGCCGTCGCGCATTCCGCAGTACGCCGGGTACGACATCTGGGGGCGGACCGTGGCGGCTGAGGAGGTGAGCGGCGACTTCTACGACTTCATCCCCATCTCCGACAACATCCTCGGGCTGGCCATCGCCGACGGCTCCGGCCACGGCCTGCCGGCCGCACTGGTCGTGCGCGACGTCTACATGGGGCTGCGCATGGCCACCGACCGCGATTTCAAGATCGTCCGGACGCTGGAGAAGCTCAACCACATCATCCACCGCGGCCGGCTGACCACGAAGTTCGTCTCGCTGTTCTACGGCGAGCTGGAGACCGGCGGGATCCTCATCTACTGCAACGCCGGCCACAACCCGCCGTTCCACCTCCGCAGCAACGGCAAGGTCGAGTTCCTCCGCAACGGCGGTCCCGTGCTCGGGCCGACTCCCGACGCTACGTACACGCGCGGCTTCGCGAAGCTCGAAGTGGGCGACCTCCTCTGCATGTACACGGACGGCATCATCGAGGCCCACGACCGGAACGAGCGAGAGTTCAGCACCGAGCGGCTCGTCCGGCTGGTCCGGGCGAACCGCACCCGCTCCTCGCAGGAGATCGGGCAGGAAGTGCTCGCGAAGGTGGCGAAGTGGGGAAGGGCCGAGGAAGACGACCGGACCATCGTCATCGTGAAGGCCGTCGCCGTATGAGCGACGTCCTCTACTTCAACGGCCGCTTCACCACCACCGATGAGCGGGTCCTCGGCGTCGAGGATCGCGGTGTCCAGTTCGGAGACGCCATCTACGAGGTCTTCAAATTCCTCGGCAAGCGTCCGGCGTTCCTGCTCGACCACTACCGCCGGATGAACCAGGGACTGGGCGAGATCGAGATCCGCAATCCATGGTCCGAGGAGACTTTCGCCGCGACCATGCGCGAGCTGCTGGAGCGGACGGAGTTCGAGGACGGTATCGTCTACCTCCAGGTCACCCGTGGAGAAGCGGCGCGCAACCACTTCTGGCCGGAGAACCTCGAGCCGACCGTCGTCGCCTACTCGCGCCGCTTCACCTTTCCCGACGCGGCGAAGAAAGAGCGCGGCATCCGCGTCATCACCACCGTCGACCATCGCTGGAACCGCTGCGACGTCAAGTCGGTGAACCTCCTCGGCAACGCCATCGCCAAGAAAGAAGCGCAGCGTGCCGGGGCGGACGAAGCCATCCTGCTCGCCGGCGGCTTCGTCCGGGAGGGAGCCAGCTCCAGCTTCTTCGCCGTCAGGAACGGATCGCTGATCACCCACTCGCTGGACGAGCACATCCTGCCGGGCGTGGTGCGCGACCGCGTGATCGGGCTCGCGCTCGGCGCGAAGATCCGGGTCGACGAACGGCCGTTGCGCGAGGCCGAGCTGTTCGACCTCGACGAGGCCTTCATCACCAGCACCACCCAGGGGGTGATGCCGGTCACCGGGATCGACGGACGGGTGCTCCGCAACAACCGGCGAGGCGAAGTGACCGGCCGGTTGCAGCAGCTCTTCGACCAGCTCGAACTGCGGTCCTGAGCCGTCTACGCCATGGCCGCCACCGCGAGGACTCTTCGCGGTGCGGTACGCAGCGTGCCGTTCGCCCGGAACTGGCGCGGCGACATGCCGTAGCGGAGACGGAACTGCTGTCGGAAATAGTTCTCCGAGTCGAACCCGCAGCGGCGTGCGACCTGCGAGACCCGGACATTGCCGGCCTTGAGCAGGCGCGCGGCCTTCTCCAGACGCTTCTCTTTGAGGAAGTGGCTGAGGAGGCGTCCGGTCAGGCGGTGGAAGCGGCCGGAGATATACTGTCTCGTGTAGCCGAGCTCCTTCGTCACCGCTTCGACTGTCACTTCCTCATCCGCACGTAAGCGCCGTCGCACTGTCTTGATGAGCGATCGCAGCAAGCCGTCCATAGGCCGTCTCCTCGATGGGGCCGAGATTGAATGAACTGCGCGTCCCGCGCTACTCTGGGGGTAGCTTGGGGCGCGTTCTACAACAAACTGTTTGGTATTCCTTAATGATAGCGCAAAAAAGGAGAGAAGCGTGGCAGACGACGATTTTCTGAAGAGCGTCACGCTTTTCGTAGAGTTCGAGCCAGACGAGCTCGACCACCTTCGCCGTTGCCTCCACGCCTCCCATTTCAGGCCCGGCGACGTCATCCTGCAGGAAGGCAACGCCAATCGCGCGCTGCACATCGTCCGGGCCGGACGCATACGCGTCACCCGTCAGGTGCAGGACCGCGAAGTACCTCTGTGCGATCTCGTGGCCGGCCAGACGTTCGGCGAGCTGTCGATCATCGAAGACGGCGTCGCCTCCGCGTCATTGAAGGCGGTCACCGACACCGAAGTGCTCTCCGTCTCCATGAACGACCTCGCCGAATTTCTTCGCAACAGGCCCGCAGCCGCGGCCAAGTTCTGGCGCGAGATCGCCATCGACCTCCGCCGCCGCCTTTTGCAGACCAACGATGTCGTTCGCAGCTATTTCGAAGTCAATCGCGCGTTGATCGAAAACCCGACGTTCCGCGAGGCGTACGCGATGTGTAATCGGTAGTCCGACTATCGCGTGCCCAGATACTTCGCGCCCGGAATCAGCGCTGCCGCCACCGGCTGGATCATTCCGGCGCCGAAACCGCCTTTGAGCTTCTTGCCGCCGCGCCGGCCGGCGAACGACACCGCGCCGCCATGCGGTCGGCCGTAATACACCGTCAGTGCGCGGGTGACGTAGGTCGAGGTCTCGTCGTAGGGTGGGATGCCGCCGTACCTGAGCACCGCGTTCTCGCCGGCGTTGTAGCCGGCCAGTACGCGCGAGAGGTCGTTGTTGAAGAGCTTCGAGAGGTAGGCGAGGTACTGGACGCCGCCGCGGATGTTCTGCTCCGGATCGTGAACGTCCTTGACGCCGAAGCGGCGCGCCGTCCCCGGCATGAGCTGCATCAGTCCACGGGCGCCTTTCGTCGACACGCACTTCGGGTTGAAGTCTGATTCGACCTGAATCACCGCGCGGACGAAGGTCGCATCGACGCCGTACCGGGCGGCGTAGTGCTCGATGTGCGTGTCGTACTTCGTGCGGCGGTCGTGGCGCCGGGCCAGCCAGTTCAGGTCTGTCCCGCCGGCCGCACCGCTACCCCGGCTGACGTTGAAGATGACCTTCTTCCCGCCCCGGACGGCGAGCCGCACGTCCGCCTGCGCCACACCCGCGACGAGGAGTCCACCCAGCACCACACTCAAAAGACGCATTGCGGAGAAATCGTAGCACAGCCAAAATCGGGGGATGCCGCTGCAACCGATTCAACGCGAAGTCGACGAGTGGATCTCCCAGTTCGAGGAAGGCTACTTTGCCCCGCTGCCGATGCTGGCCCGGCTCACCGAGGAAGTGGGGGAGCTGGCCCGCGCCGTCATGCACCACCACGGCGGCAAGAAGCCGAAGCCGGGGGAGGACCCGGGCGACATCGGCGAGGAGATCGCCGACGCCCTGTTCGTCCTGGTCTGCCTCGCCAACTCGCTGGAGATCGACCTCGACGAGAAGTTCAGCGCAATGATGGACAAATATCGGTCCCGCGACGCCGAGCGGTGGACGAGGAAAAAATAGCCCGCTCCGCACTGTACAATCGCCGCCGCATGCCTGAGCGTGATCCGGCCGTTGCGCCGCCATTCGATCAGGGCGTCTTCCTCCTGCACTACAACCGCGGCCGCGAGGCGTTTCAGGAAGGACGTTACGCCGAGGCCCGCCGGGAACTGGAGGCGGCGCAGCGTCTGCGTCCCGACGACGCGGACGTGCTGAACCTTCTCGGGCTGGTGTACTTCAAGACCAACGCCTTCCCTGAGGCCGAAGTCATCTACCGCCGCCTCATCGCGGAGAACGCCAACGTCTTCATCCTCCATTCGAACCTCGGCCTGATCCTTTTCAAGCAGGGGAAGCACGACGAGGCCGAGCACTTTCTGCTGCGGGCCGTGGAACTGCGCCCGAACTACGCCAAGTCGCACCTCTACCTCGGCCTTCTGTACCGTCACAAGAAAAAGTACGCGGTGTCGCTCGAGCACCTCCGCTTCGCCGGCGCCGACAAGCTGGTGCGCGAAGTCGAGCAGGAGATGCGGCCGGTTGCGCCGGTGGCTCCGCCGCCTGCTCCCACACCTCCACCGGCGCCGGTCGCGCCACCGCCAGCTGCTCCCGCGCGGCCGGCCGACAGCCGCGTGAGCACCGCGAAGATCCCCGCGCTCACTCCGCAACGCATGGAGCAGATCCAGCGCGAAGCGCAGGAATCGAGGACCCAGCCGGGGACGACGCCGATGCCGTCGCTCCCGCCGAACGTCACCCAGCCGCTCAAAGCCGTGACGCCCGTTCCGGTACCGCCGATGGCACCCGCTCCGGCACCCGTCGCGCCACCGCCGCCGCCCGTGGTCGCCGTGCCGATCCCCACCGCCGCGACCACCGCCGCGCGCAAGCTGCAGGACGCGGTCGACGAACCGCAGCACGTCGAGGCGAAAGTCATCGACGTCGCCCGCAAGATCGAGGGCGCCTCGAAGACGTTCACCCTCCACGAGAACGGCTTCCTGGAGATCAACTTCGCCCGCTCCGTCCACTGCAAGCGCGGCACGGTCTCCAGCTACTCCGGCAACCTGAAGTTCGTCGCCGAGTCGGGTCTCCTCGGCACGACGGCCCAGACGCTGGTAAAGGCGGTGGGACAGGGGAAGATCTTCGTCTACGAAAAGGGACGCAAGACCTTCCTCCTCGACCTCAACGACGAATTCATCTACGTCGAGGGAAGCAACCTCCTCGCGCTCGAAGACTCACTGACCTACCGCGTCGAGCCGATCTACGACGGGACGTACCAGAAAAAGATCGACACCGTGAAGATCTTCGGCAAAGGCTCCCTCGCCATCTCCACCTCCATCGAGCCCCTCACCCTCCGCGTCACCCGCGAATACCCGCTCTCGATCTCCTCCAACGCCCTCGTCGCCTGGACCGGCAACATCATCCCGACGGTGATGGTCGACGACAAATCGCTCGAGAACGTGATGATCGAGAACGAAGGGGTGGCGGGGTTCAAGATTCGCTTTGAGGGCGACGGCGTGGTTGTGAGCGAGCAGTGATCGCGAGGACGAGAGATGAGCGATGAACGATGAGCGATGAACGGGCCCGGCCTCTGTTCATCTCTCATCTCTCATCGCTATTCCTGATGTGCCGTTCCCCACTCCATCGCCAGCCGGTACGCATCCCGTAAGTCCTCGTCCCGTTCCCAGTCGACAAAGTAGGGGCGCAGCGCCGGCTCTTCGAAAGCGTGCTCCAGGACGCCGCACTGCACTCGGTTCTTCGTGGCGGCGTCGCCGCGGCGGTAGATCTTCTCCAGGTCGAGCGCCACGCCGCGCACGCTTCCGGCCACCCGGCCGCCGCGCTTCCTCCACTCCTTGAGCGCCGCGGACAGCTCCCACGCCGCTTCGTAGCCGCCGTGCAGGTGCTCGCCCGGGGTCGGGTTCTCGGCGATGCAGCGCAGCAGGTAGCGGCGCATGAACTCGACGTGCTCCTCCGGCGGGATCTCCGGCTGGATGCGCGCCCAGGCCGTCGCGGCCAGGGCGTAGACGATGCTCCAGGTGAGGAGGTCGCCGGAGTCGATCCAGCGGCGGACGTCGTCGCGCGCGACGACGCCGCCGGAGCTCAGCGCGCTGAGGACCTCGGCGTGCGCCGTCGACACTACCCGCCGACTCCCATCATCTTGACCGCGAACGGCACGATGACGAAGAGCTGGATCGCATCGAACACGCCGTGGGCGATGACGCCCGGGACGACGTTCTTGGTCCGGTAGAAGGTCACGGCGATGACGAGGGAGATCATCGTCACGCCGATCAGCAGCAGCGGGTTGCCGTACGTAAAGTGCGCGAGGGCGAAGAGGATGGTCGAGGCCACCAGCCCGATCCGCTTCTGCAGGAAGGAGCGGAAGAACGCTTCCTCGACCGTCATGGCAGAGAGGATGATCAGCGCCTTCTTCCAGACCGGCAGCGCCGCCATCCAGCCGATCATCGCCGGCGGCTCGGGTGGCTGATCGAGGACTCCGGTCGCGCGCAGGAGGAGAGCCGCAACGAGGGCCATGATGATCGTGAAGACCCAGCCGCCGACGCCGGCCGCGATCCCGATGGCGACGACCTCCGCCGGCCGCTCGTAGCGGATCTGGAGGAACTCGCGCAGCGCCGGCCTCCCGCTGGCCGCCCACCAGCCGGCGAGGAACACGACCAGCGCCGCATGGATGCTGAAGAGCATGAAGAACGACACGTCCTGAAGCTGCCTGGCCGTCGTCGGCGTCAGCGCGGCCTGCGTCACCGCGAGCGCCAGCACGACCATGAACCCGAGCAGCCACACATACGCGAAATACTTCGCCGCCCGCGACGGAAAGCGGTCGCAGCTCAACAGCCCATGACGTTCATTGAGAAAGACGATCGCCGCCCAGACGAGGACGACGAACAGCGCGGAGAGAGCGTAGGCCATGCGGGCGGCAGTTTATCCGAGAGCTGGTTGTCCGTTGTCGGTTGTCCGTGGCAGATCATCGACAACCGGCAACGCGACTCAGACCGGCCGCACGTCCACCTGATTGTCGTAGAACGTCGCCCCGCCGCCGATGTCGGTGATGGCCTGCGAGGTCGTGTGATTGGCGTTCGTGCCGCTGTCGGTTCCTTTCGGCCACCAGACCGAGGGGGCGGCAACCACTCCGGGGCGGACGCGGTCGGTGACGACTGCCTCGGCGATGAACGCGCCGCGGTTGTTGAAGATCCTGACCTTGATCCCCGCGGTGATGCCTCTCGCGGACGCGTCGTCGGCGTGAATCTCCAGCGTCGGCTTCCCCGCCGCCCGGCGGAGCGAGGCGACGTTGACGAAGGTCGAGTTGAGGAACGAGTGGGCGGGCGGGGAGATCAGGGCGAGCGGGAACTTGCGCACCAGCTCCGGGTCGCGCTCTTCCGACTCGTACGGCGGGACGTACTCCGGCAGGCGGTCGAGGCCGTGCTCGGCGGCGCGCGCGGAGTCGATCTCGATCTTTCCGCTCGGCGTCGGCAGCCGTACACCGCGCCGGTAGGGGAGATGCGGCTTCGGGATCGACAGCCGGATCGACGACTGCTCGCGCAGCTCGTCGAGCGTGAACGGCATGTTGCGCAACACCTGCCGCATCATCTCTTCATCGCTCTCGCGCAGCTCCGGGAAGTCGAGTCCCATGCGCGCGGCGAGGCGGCGGAAGATCTCCGTGTTGGGGAGGGCCTCGCCGAGCGGCTCGATCGAGCGGGCGTTGAACATCATGAACGTGTGGCCGTACGCCTTGTGCACGTCCTCGTGCTCGAGCTGCGTCGTCGCCGGGAGCAGCACGTCCGCGAAGTCGGCGGTGTCGGTCTGGAAGTGCTCCAGGACGACCGTGAAGAGGTCGTCGCGGCGGAAGCCGGCCGTGACGTTCATCCGGTCGGGCGCAATCGCTCCCGGATTGGAGTTGTAGACCACGATCGCCTTCACCGGCGGGTCGTCGGTCTGCGTCAGCGCCTCGCCGAGGCGCGACATGTTGATGGTGCGGGTGCCGGGAGGGATCAGGTCCGTCCGCCCCAGCTGTGCGTAGTCGAGCTTCGAGAACGTCCCCGAGGTCGAGAGCATCGCGCCGCCGCCGACGTCATCCCACGCGCCGGTGACCGCGGGAAGGATCGAGATCGCGCGGACCGCCGAGCCGCCGCCGGCATGCCGCTGCAGGCCGTAGTTGAGGCGGATGAACGTCGGGCGGGTTGTGCCGTAACGCGTGGCCAAGCTCTCGATCGTCTCGACCGGAATCCGGCAGATCGCCGCGACGCGCTCCGGCGCATAGTCGGCCAGCACGCGCTCGCGCAGCTTCTCCCAGCCGAGCGTCATCTCGGCGAGATAGCCACGGTCTTCGAGTCCGTCGCGGAAGAGGACGTGCATCATCGACAGCGCCAGCGCGGCGTCTGTGCCGGGCCGGAGAGCGACGTGCTCGTCCGACGAGGCGGCCGTGCGGGTGCGCAGCGGGTCGATGCAGATCGTCGTCGCGCCGTTCTCCTTCGCCTTGCGGATGAACGGCCAGAGATGCGGGTTCGAGGTGAGGGTGTTGGTCCCCCACAGCAGGATCAGCTTCGCGTTCACGACGTCCTCGGGGTCGGGCGCCATGCGCGTCCCGTACGTGACGTTCAGCGCCTCGGTGCCCGCGCTCGCGCAGATCGTCCGGTCGAGCAGCGACGCGCCGATGCGATGGAAGAACCGCCGGTCCATCGACTCGCCCTGGATCAGCCCCATCGTGCCGGCGTACGAGTATGGAAGCACCGCCTGCGGCCCGTCTTCGTCGATGACGCGCTGCAGGTTCGTCGCGATGACGTCCAGCGCCTCATCCCACGTCGCGCGGCGAAACTTCCCTTCCCCCTTCGCCCCGGCCCGGATCTGCGGATACAGCAGCCGCCCCTCGTGATACGTCCGCTCGACGTACTTTGCGACCTTGGTGCAGAGAAACCCCTGCGTCACCGGATGCTCCGGATCCCCCGCCATCCGCACGGCTTTCCCGTCCTCGACGGTGACGAGCATCAGGCAGGTGTCGGGGCAATCGTGCGGGCAGACGGCTTTGACGACGGGCATCGGAGAGAGTTTAGGACAAATAGGACCTATGGTTACTCCCGCTCTAAGACCATCGCCACCCCAATCCCCCCCGCCGCACACACCGTTACCAGCCCGTACTGCTCCCCGCTTCTCTGCAATTCGTTGCAGACGGTGGTGACGATGCGGGCGCCGGTGGCGCCGAAGGGGTGGCCGAGGGCGATCGAGCCGCCGGTGCGGTTGATCTTTTCCGGGTCGATCTGGCCGACCGGCTCGGAGCGGCCGAGCTTCTCCTGGGCGATCTTCTTCGAGCCGATCCACTGGATGTTCGACAGCACCTGCGCGGCGAAGGCCTCGTGCATCTCGATGACGCCGATCTCCTCCAGCTTCAGCTTCGCGCGGTCGAGCGCGGTCGGCAGGGCAAAGACCGGGCCCTGCAGCAACTGGTCGAACGGGTCGGTGGCGGCGTAGGCGTAGCTGCGGATGAAGCCGATCGGCTTGATCCCCAGTGCCTTCGCCTTCTCCTCCGACATCAGCAGCACCGCGGCCGCGCCGTCGGTGAGCGGGGAGGCGTTGGCGGCGGTGATGGTGCCGTACTTGCGGTCGAAGACCGGCCGCAGCTTGGCCATCGCCTCGAGCGTCGAGTCGCCGCGGATCAGGTTGTCGGTCTCGACGACGTTGTCGAACGACGGCGGGACGACCACCGGCATCACTTCGTCCTTGAAACGGCCGCTCCCGGTCGCCGCGGCGGCGCGGAGGTGGCTCTGGAGCGCGAACTTGTCCTGCGCCTCGCGCGTGATCCCGTTCGCCTTCGCCATCTTCTCGGCCGACTCGCCCATCGAGAGGCCGGTCGTCGACTCGGCGATCGCCGGCGCGTCGGGGGCAAGGTCTCTCGGGCGGATCTTCGAGAAGGCGCCGAGCTTGCCGCCGAGCGATTTCTGCTTGCTGGCCGACACGAGGGCGTCGGCGAATTTCTTCGAGAAAAGAATGGGGACGTCCGACAGCGACTCCGCGCCGCCGGCGATGACCGTGTCGGCATAGCCGCGCGAGATCATGTCCGCCGCCGAGGTGATGGCCTGGTTCGCCGACGCGCAGGCCTTGCTGACGCTGAAGCCTGGGATCTTCCGCGGCAGCCCGGTGCCCAGAATGATCTCCCGGGCGATGTTCGGCGCCTTCACCGACGGGATGACGTTCCCGAACACGAGCTCGTTGACGTCCGCGGGCTCGATGCCGGAGCGCTGCATCAGCTCGGCCACGACCAGTTTCCCGAGATCGAGGGCCGAGAGATGCCCGAAATGCGTCCCCGATTTCGCGAAAGGAGTACGAAGACCACGGACCACGGCAACGCGCGGAGTGTATTGCCAAGTCATCGGCGCGAGCATATCAGAGCGATCAGGGCCGAGGGCCAAGGGCTGAGGGCCGAGGGAAAGCAGGAGTCCCCCAGGTCTTTCTCCATCCCTTGGCCCTTGGCCCTTGGCCCTCGGCCCTTTCCCCCTTGGCCCTCGGCCCTCTACACTCCCCCCATGCAACCCAACCCGCTTCGCGAAGGTCTCGAGCAGGAGCGCGTTCCTGAGGCTTCGTGCCTGGTCATCTTTGGCGCGTCGGGGGACCTGACGCAGCGGAAGTTGATTCCCGGCCTCTACTCGCTGGCGCACGACGGACTGCTGCCGGCGGGGCAGACCATCGTCGGCTTCGCGCGGGCGGAGCTGACGGACGAGCAGTTCCGCGCGTCGATGCGCGAGGCCTGTGACAAGCACGCGCGCACGAAGCCGGTCGACGAGGCGGTGTGGGAGAGCTTCGCCCGCGGGTTGTTCTACGTCTCCGGCGAGTTCGCCGACCCTGCCGCATACGAGCGGCTGCACCAGCGCCTGCGTGAATTCGACGCCACGCGCGGTACCGGCGGACGGCGCATCTATTACCTCGCCGTGCCGCCGACGTTCTTTGCCCAGGTGGTCGAGCTTCTCGGCGCGGAGAAGATGGTGCGCGATCCCGAGCGCGGCGGCGCCTACACGCGGGTGATCGTAGAGAAGCCGTTCGGGCACAACCTGGAGACCGCGAAGGAGCTCAACCGCGTCGCCGTCTCGACGTTCCGCGAGCGGCAGGTCTTCCGCATCGACCATTACCTCGGCAAGGAGACGGTGCAGAACCTCCTGGTGCTGCGTTTCGCCAACGGCATCTTCGAGCCCTTCTGGAACCGCCAGTACATCGACCACGTCCAGTTCACCGTCGCCGAGTCGATCGGCGTCGAGAAGCGCGGCAACTACTTCGAGACCGCCGGCATCACCCGCGACATCATCCAGAACCACATGCTGCAGCTCGTGTCGCTCGTGGCCATGGAGCCGCCGGTGGCGTTCGAGGCCGACGCGGTGCGCGACGAGAAGGTGAAGGTCCTCCGCGCGTTGCGACCCATCGCAGAATCGGTCCGCGGCCAGTACGGCGAAGGCTCGGTCCTCGGCGAGCATGCCGTCGCCTATCGCGCCGAGGAGAAAGTGGCGCCCGACTCGCGGGTCGAGACCTACGCGGCGCTGAAAGTCTTCGTCGACAACTGGCGCTGGGCCGACGTGCCCTTCTACGTCCGCGCCGGCAAGCGCCTGCCGAAGCGCGTCACCGACATCTCCATCCACTTCCGCCCCGCGCCGTATCCGTTGTTCAGCAAGCTCGGGATGAAGATGCACGCGAACGTGCTCGCCATCCGCATCCAGCCCGACGAAGGGATCTCGCTGAAGTTCGACTCCAAACTGCCCGGGCCGACCGTGCGCACTGCGCCGGTGTCGATGGAGTTCCGCTACGCCACGTCGTTCGGCGCGGAGCCGCCCGAAGCGTACGAGCGGCTGCTGCTGGAGACCATGCTCGGCGACGCGACGCTGTTCGCGCGCCGCGACGAGATCGAGACTGCCTGGGCATGGCTCGATCCGTTGCTGCAGCGTTGGGCGGACGATCCGGCACCGCCGCCGCTCTATTCCGCGGGGACTTGGGGTCCGGAGGCAGCCGACGAGCTGCTGGAGAAGGACGGCCGGAAGTGGAGGAGACCGTGACCGATACGCTGGCTGCCGACGTCCGCGTCGACGTCACCTCCATCGAGAAGCAACTCGCCGATCTCTGGCGCGCCGAGAAGGGGGAAGGCGAGGGAGCGGTCACGCGCGCCGCCCTCTGGAACATGATCGCCCACACTTGGTCGTCGCAGGAGCACGCCCGGGCGACCCAGGTGCTCGCACTGGCCAGCGCCGCGGTTCCGCAGAGGACCATCGTCGTCCAGGCCGATCCCGACGGGAGCGCGGAGATCGAGTCGTGGATCTCGGCGAACTGCCACCTCGTCGGCGGCGGACGCCAGGTCTGCTCCGAGGAAGTCGTGATCCGCGCCGCGGGGGAGCGGGTGCATCACGTCCCGCCGCTGGTGAAGGCGCTGCTGCTGCCCGACATGCCGGTGGCGGTCTGGTGGGTCGGCGATTTGCCGCGCGACCATCACGACTATGCCGAAACACTGCTCGAGCCGGCCGACCGGCTGATCGTCGACTCCGCCCAGTTCAACGGCGCGGACGATCTGGAGCTCGTCTCCCGCATCGCCGAACAGACCACCACCGCGCCGGCGGATTTGAACTGGGCGCGGCTCGAAGAGTGGCGCGCCGCGACCGCCTCGCTGTTCGATCCCGCCCCGATGCGCGAGCGCCTGGCCGCCATCCGCTCGCTGCGCGTGACCAGCGGCGGCGACGGCTCGTTCGGTGCGACTGCCGGGGCGCTGCTGTACGTGGCGTGGATGTCGGCGCAGTTGAAAGCCGACATTGCGTTCGAGCTGGTGAGCGCCGGCGAGGCGGCCGGCATCGCGAGCGTCGAGATCGAGTTCAACGACGGGACGAAAGGCATGATCCAGCGCGAAGCTAGCAGGGGAGTCGTCGTCGCCCACAGCGACGCCACGCCCGCCGCGCAACTCGACTGCATCGCCCGCGTCCTCGCCAGCGACACCGAGGACCTGATCGTGCGGCTGCTCAAGCGGCCGGAAGCCGACAAGGTGTACCTGAAGACGCTGAAGATCGCGCGGAGACTGGCGGCGTGAACCTGCGCATCTTCGACACCCTCGAGGAGCTCACCCGCGCCGCCGAGCGCACCATCCGGCAGGCGAATCCCACCAGCGTGGCCCTCTCCGGCGGCTCGACGCCCAAACCGTTGTACGAATCGCTCGGAAAGTCGCTTCCGGAGAACGTCACCTGGGTGCTGGTCGACGAGCGCTACGTCCCGCACGACGACCCGCAGTCGAACGCGGCGATGATCGAGCGGACGCTCTTCGCCAACGGCATCCCCGAGCGCTGGCTGCCGTTCCGAACGGAGCTGCACGACCCCGCGCTGACCGCTCGCGAGCTCGAGCGCGAATGGCACGACCTCGGCCTGACCAATCTCGACCTGGTGATCCTCGGCTGCGGCGACGACGGCCACACCGCCTCGCTCTTCCCCGGCACTCCGGTGCTGGAAGTGGAAGACCGCATCGCCAGCGAAGTCTTCGTCCCCCGCCTCGACCAGTGGCGCGTGACCCTCACCAAACCGGTCATCCGCGCAGCCAAGCTGCGCATCGTGCTCGCGACCGGCGCGTCCAAGGCCCCGATCCTCCGGGAGGTGCGGGAGGGCGTACAGCACCCCATCGCACAGGCCACGAGCGGGTTCGAAACGTGGTGGTTCGTGGACCGGGCGGCGGCGGGGTAACTGTTTCAGCCGCCGTAGGCGGCGAAAGATCTGTAGACCCGGCCTTCAGGCCGGGGGCCACGGCGAACACCTGTGCAAGTCCGCGAAGCGGGCGGCAGAGCAGGCACTTGCGGGGCTCTACCCTGTCGCCCGCTACGCGGGCTTGCCTTGCACCCGCCCTGGTTCCCCGGCCTGAAGGCCGGGTCTACAGATCTTTCGCCGCCTTCGGCGGCTTCAGGTCCGGTGGGGCATGGGACTGATGGGACAAAATGAGACGCTCACGTCCCATTCGTCCCATCTGTCCCATCGGTTCTAACTACTGCGCCGGCACGTACGTCGGGTCCACGGTCCGGTTGTCCACCACCGACCCGTACGCCGCCACCCTTCCCGCGCCGCTCAGCACCTTGACCGCCACGCGGCCGTTGTAGACGTCCTGCATGCCGAAGGAGTTGAAGATGCGGCCGATCTGGCGGAATTCGTTCGGGGCGAGGGTGAGCGAGGTCACCGCCGAGGTCTTGCCGTCGGGCGGGATGGCCGTGATCTCGATCGTGACCGGGCTGCCGGTGACTTCCACCAGGCCGAGGTTCGAGCGGTAGCTGGTCGAATCCTCGAGCTGCATCACCTGCAGCGCGCGCTCGCCGAGACCCACCGCGTCGGCCGCCGTCACGCCGGGGATGAACTGCCCGTATGTGCCGTTGTTCGTGTCGCGGCTGAACGTGCGCGCCGTGGTGACGAGCGAGGCGGCGTTCGGGGCCGTCACGACCACCGAGCCGCCGGTGCGGGCGAGACCCCAGAGCGTCGGCAGCACGTCGTCGACCGCCAGCGTCTGGCCGGCCGCGATGGTGCGGTTCACCGCCGCCGGCCGCGGCGTCGCGTCGCCGGCCTGCGGGTAGTAATTGAGTGTCACCGTCACCGGCGACGAGGCGGCGTTGTAGAGCCGCATGTCGCTGTGGAAGTTCGAGGCGCCGTTGGTCAGCTCCGCGATGCCGGGGAGGACGTAGCGGGCCGACGACACGCGCGCCGGCTGCTCGGGGAAGACCATCAGCGGGTCGCTGGTCTTGTTGTCCAGCACCGACGCGTATGCCGTCGCCTTCCCGCCGCCCGACGTCACCGTCATCTCCACCCGCCCGTCGGTGACGAGCTTGTTCGGGAAGAGGGCGGAGAAGCTGGTCTGCATGTGCTGGTAGGGGGCGAGGTTGACGGTCGTGTTGCCTTGCGGAATGTTGTTGCCGTCGAGCACTTGCACGAACAGCGACGCCGGCGTTCCCGAGCCTTCGACGAAGCCGAGATTCGTGCGGAAGGCCTGGCTCTGGGCGATCTGCTGGAGGCTGATCCGCGCCAGCGCGTCGCCGGCCACCGGGCCGACGAACTTGTTCGCGGTCAGCGCCGGGATGAACTGGCCGAGCGTTCCCTTGTCGCTGATCGCGTAGAGACGGCTCGACGCGAACGTCGACAGCGGATTCGGCGTGCCGCCGCCGGCCGTCGACTTCGGACGGATCTCCAGCGTGCCGCTGCCGAGCTCCCCGAGGGAGCCCGCGCCGAACCACACCTGCACGATGTCGTCGAGCGCGAAATTGCCGCCGCCCGGGATGTTGATCGTCGTCTTCTTGCCGGTGACCGTGCCGTTGGTGCCGGAAGGCGTGAAGCTCAGGTCGTACGTGATCGTCTCGCCGCTGGCGTTGGCAATGCGGACGTCCGACTGGAAGCGCGTGCCGACGCCGTCCAGATGCGCGACGGCCGGGATGATCAGCGTGCCCGCCGGCGGCGTGGTATCGCGCGGAACCGGCGAGACCGGCGTGACCTTGCTGATCGAGAGCGGGATCGAGGTCGTGGTCGTCGCCAGCGCGCCGACCGCGCCGGCCGCCGTGTCATTGCGGACGATCTTCACGGTCGCCGAGTGCGAGCCGACGGCCAGCGTCTCCGGGTTGACGGTCATCGAGATCGGCGAGCCGCCCGCGCCGACCGTACCGCTGGCGGGGCTGAACGACACCCACGGCTGGTCGGCGCTGAGCTGGAACGTCTCCGTCGCCGCGGCGCGGGAACCGGCGGCGCTCGGATTCGACGCGCCGACGACGAAGCCCTGCGTCAGCGGTGCGTCGCTGTCCTCGCTCGTCACCAGCGGCGTGAAGATGCCGCCGTCCTCATCGAAGGTCGGCGTCGGCGGCGCCTGGATCAGCGTCGAGGTCGGGTCGGAGTAGGCGCTCTGCGCGTTGTTGCAGAGCGTGATCGCCCGGACGCGGTAATAGAGGCGTGTGTCGGTGATGATCTCCGTGTGCGCCGGGATATCGAGGCTGGTCGCGCCGTTCACCGGCGGGAAGGTCTTGGCGTCGGTGAAGTTGGCGTTGGCCGCTTCCTGCACCTCGTAGCGCCAGCCCGCACCGGTGAAGCCCGTCCAGGAGATGACGTACGGGACGCTGCGGTGCATCGCCGCCGGCGCTTCGATCACCGGCTTGACCGGGTCGGGGCAGGGGACGGTGAGCGTCGCGGTCTGGCTGATCGCGCCGTTCTGGTTGCAGGCGTTGCGGACGCGGACCCAGTACTTGTACGCGCCCGGCGCGTTGAACGGGCCGGCGGAGTACGACGCGCCGGTCGCGCCGTTGATCGGCTTGGTCGTGTCGGGAGCGGTGCCCTCGAACCATTGATAGGTGAGCGGCGCGTCGCCCGTCGCGACGACGGTCAGGATCACGCTGCCGCCGACGTTGACGAGACGGCTGAGCGGCTGGGTCACGATCGCGGCCGGGACGCACGACTCCCCGACCGTCACGGTGACGACGTTACTGTTCGCTCCCTCCTGGTTGCAGGCGTTGGAGACGCGCACCCAGTACGAGGTCGAGGTCTGCAGAGCCGGCGTCGTGAAGTTCTGGCCGGTGAAGACGAGGCTCGAGGTGTCGCCCGCGGTGTTGGAGCGGTACCAGCGATAGGTGAGCGGGGTCGTTCCGGCGCCGATGACGGTCAGGTTCGCCGTCTGGCCCGGCTGGATGCGCGGCGGGGTGGCCGGCTGCGTGGCGATCGAGGCGGGCGTGCAGGCGGTCGGCGTCACGGTGACGGTGTCGCTGTTGTCGGAAAGCTGCGGGTTGCACTGGCTGGTCACCCGCACCCAGAAGCTCATCTGCGCCTCGACGTTCGGGGTGTTGAAGTTCGGGCTGTTCGACCCGACCGGCTCCTGCGTGTTGCCGCTATTCCCGCGGTACCACTGGTAGTTGAACGGCGCGCTGCCGGTGACGCTCACCGTGAGCTGCGCCGGCTGGCCGTACGGCTTCGTGCCGCCTCCCGAGACCCCGGTGATGACCGGCGGGTTGCACGGCGCTCCTTCTCCGTACACTTCGGCCATGGCCTCGGCGTCCCAACTGCGGAGATTCAGGCCGCTGTTCGGGACCGGCGAGCTCATGACGTTGCCTGCGACCGGCGCGTGCTTGAGAGCCATGCCGTGTCCGAGCTCGTGCATCATCAGAGCCTCGAAGGAGTTCTGGCTGTACGATCCGGGGCGGACCAGCACGTCGCCATTGAGTGCCGAGAGGAAGGTCGTGCCGTCGAACGAGTGTGTGAAGTTGTCGCTGGCCCACACCACGCCGCAGGCGATCGAGTTGTCGCACTGGCCGACCGTCTGCGAGCTGGTGTTGTTGACCAGGATGGAGTTCTCTTGGTCGTAGACCTCGATGTTGGTGACGGAGGTGGTGCCTGCGCGAGCGAGGGTGACGAACGAGTTCGGATCGCCGTTCCACGCCTCCATGGCGTTGTCGATGGCGCCATTCGTGTTCACCGACGGTTGACTGCCGCTGGTGAAGAAGGGGATCAGGCACTGGTCGTCGCAACCTTCCCAACGGATCGGCCGCAGCGGGTTTCCCGCCTTCAGGACGTAGTCGGCCGCGCTGGCGTTCCCTACCGGCTGGAAGCGTTCTTTCTTCGATTCGTAGACGTGGGTCACCACGGTCGCCTCGGACTCGGCGACGCCGCCGGCGATCTCGCGGACGAACTTCGCGAACTGGCCGGCGTGCCGGGGAGCGAGCGCGCTCTCGTCGCCGATCTCGACGCCTTCACCGTCCCGCGCCAGCACTTCGACACCGTCGCGGTTCTTCTCGAACCGGAAGTGGCCGAGGGCCATGTGCGAGGTGAACAGGCTGCCATCGGGGCGCTGCTTGAGGAAAGCGAGCACGCGCGTGCCCGGCGTGTACTTCGCCGAGCCGGAGATGACCATATGGATGCCGTTTGCGCTGCCGCCGATCTCCGTGATGGTGACGGTGGCGCCCGCTTCGCCCTTCAGGACGTCCCGGACGGCGAGCCGGTAATCGGTGACGATCGCGCGATCGGCCCCGAGGCGGGAGGCGGCGCTGACGACCTCGCCCGCGACGATCAGCTTCGCCCTCTGGACCAGGGCCGCGTCCGAAACCGGCTCGAAGGTGGCCGCCGAAAGGGAGCCGGCTGCAAGAAGGAACACGACGACGACTGCCACAGCGTGACGCATGAAAGTCCTCCGGACGAAATTGGATGGTTATTGTACGCGATCGGCGAGGCGAAAAGCGCTTTGCGCTACAATGGGGCGGAATGCCGGAACCCGCGCCGATTCATGAACATGCGCTGAGCAATCTCCGTTACATCCGCGAGGCGATGGAGCGCGCCAGCGCGTTCACCTCCATTCCCGGGTGGGGAGGGGTGGTCATCGGCCTTACGGCCGTGATCGCCGCGTTCCTCGCGCACGACACCGCGACGCGCTCCCAATGGCTCCGGATCTGGCTGGCGGAGGCGGTCGTCGCCGCCGTGATCGCCGCGGTGACGATGGTCCGGAAGGCGAGGCTGGCTCACGTCTCGTTCAGCGGCGCCCCCGCCCGGCGCTTCTTCATCAGCTATTTCGCCCCCATCGTGGCCGGGGCCGCACTGACCGTCTTCCTCGCCCGCGCCGGCTTCCACGAGGCCCTGCCGGCGACCTGGCTCCTCCTCTACGGCGCGTCGTTCGTCAGCAGCGGCGCCTACTCGATCCCGCTCGTCCCGGTGATGGGAGTGTGCTTCATGCTCCTCGGCATCATCACCGGCTTCGTCTCATTTCCCGTCGCGGCCGCGCTCCTCGGCGCCGGCTTCGGCGGCCTGCACATCCTGTTCGGAGTGCTCATCGCAAGGAGATACGGTGGCTAGACCCGCACGCAAACCCGTAGAGACCCCCGCACCGCGCCGCGAGCCGGTAACAACCGAATTCCCCGACTTCGACCGCCTGATCCACGAAAAAACCCGCCTCGCCATCGTCAGCGCCCTGGCCGTCAACCCCTCGCTGACGTTCAACGAGATGAAGGCGATCCTGAAGACCACCGACGGCAACGTCAGCGTGCACGCCCGCAAGCTCGAGGACGCCGGCTACCTGCTCTGCAAAAAGTCGTTCGAAGGGCGGATGCCGAAGACGGAGTACTCCCTGACCGCCTCGGGGAAGCGGGCGTTCGAGAAGTACATCGGGCACATGGAAGCGCTGATCCGTGCGGTGGGAGGGAAGTAGGAACGCGGTACCGATAGTCCCGTCGTGTTACGGAACGCCGGTCTTCGACCGGCCCTGGAGTTTGGCTCGATGTAACGAAAGAGGTTGATTTCAGAGGAGTCTGGCGTATCCTTGTAACTAGTCATGCGACTAGAGAGAAGGAGGCGCCATGGGCTTCCCTACTAAGGTTCAACTCATCGATCGGCAAGGTAGCC
>DASPHC010000179.1:0-9340 GCA_035629865.1 Thermoanaerobaculia bacterium
CGGCCGCGCCGCGGGAGACGGCGTGCGCGTCACTTCGAACCCGACCGCCGAGGCCAGCGCGCGTGACACCGGGTCGCCGAGAACGCCCGCCAGCCGGACCGCCCCACGCGCCAGGGCGCGCTCGTTGCGGGAGCTCAGGTATTGACCCTCGTCGAAGAGCAGCACGAGCTCCTCGACCAGCGGCAGGTCGATCAGATCGGCGTTCTCCGCCAGCACGCGCGCTATGGCCGCGGCGTCGTCACCCGCGGCGAGCAGCTCATCGGCGACGCGGCGCTCCTCGGTGCGCCACCGGACGGCCTTCCACGAGCCCCCCGCGCGGGCCAGCGTCAACGTGCGGCGCTCCAACTGCTGCGAGGCCCGTCCCTCGACACGGGGCTCGCGGCGTACCACGGCGGTCGTCCGGACGGTCGCCGCGTCGCCCGTGACCTCGACCGAGTCGACGGAGAACGACTCCGGCGTGATGCAGTAGGCGCGGAGCTCGCCGGCCAGACGCACCGCGACGTAGACGCGCTCGGGAGAGTCCCCGCTCCAGAACGAGGCCACGGCCGCCGCGTCGTTGGCGGCGTACGCGGCCTGCAGCGCCCGTGCGACCGCCTCGACCTCGCCCCGATCGTCCGCGCCGGCGCCGAAGGCCGCCGCGAACAGCAGCGCGGCGAGAGCGAGGCGGCGCATGATCAGATCGAGTTCGAAAAGTCGAACGGCGATTCGTCCGCGAACGGGTCGTTGTCGCCGGTGCCGGAGATGGTGAGCTTCTGCTCCATCTCCTCCTTCGACATGTCCGACGTCGACTGGATGCCGGAGAGCTTGAGGCGGAACTCGTCAGGATTCGACGCGCGCCGCAGTGCCTCGTCCAGCGTGATCAGGCCGTTCTTGTAGAGCGTGTAGAGCGACTGGTCGAACGTCTGCATCCCGTACTGCGACGTACCCTGCGAGATGGCGTCCTTGATCAGCTTCGTCTTCTCTTTGTTCTCGATGCAGTCGCGGATGTAGGCGGTGGAGATCAGCACCTCCGCCGCCGGCACGCGTCCCAGCCCGTCGGCGCGCGGCAGGAGGCGGAGTGAGACGACCGCCTTGAGCACGGCCGCGAGCTGCAGGCGGATCTGCTTCTGCTGGTGCGGCGGGAAGACCGAGATGATGCGGTTGACCGTCTCGGTCGCGTCCATGGTGTGCAGCGTCGAGAGCACGAGGTGGCCCGTCTCCGCCGCGGTGAGCGCGGTCTCGATGGTCTCGTAGTCGCGCATTTCGCCGACCAGGATCACGTCGGGATCCTGACGGAGCGCGCTGCGCAGCGCCTGCGAGAACGACTTCGTGTCGACCTCGACCTCGCGCTGGTTCACGATCGACTTCTTGTCGCGGTGGAGGAACTCGATCGGGTCCTCGACCGTCATGATGTGCTCGGTCCGGTGGGCGTTGATGTAGTCGATCATCGCCGCCAGCGTGGTCGACTTCCCCGACCCGGTCGTGCCCGTGCACAGGATCAGTCCCCGCCGCTCCTCGGCGATCTTTTCGAGGATCGTCGGCAGCATCAGCTCCCGGATCGAGAGGATCTTGACCGGGATGACGCGCAGGACCATGCCCACCGTGCCGCGCTGCTGGAAGATATTGCAGCGGAAGCGGCCGAGGCCGGGGACCGAGTAGGCGATATCGATCTCGTAGTTGTTCTTGAACTTCTCCTTCTGCCGCGACGACATGATCGAGAACGCCATCGCGATCGTGTCCTCCTGCATCAGGCGTTTGAGCTCGACCAGCGGCACGAGCTCACCGTCGACGCGGATGACCGGGTGCGAGCCGACCTTGATGTGCAGATCCGACGCGCGCCGCTCGGCGGCAATTTTCAGAAGATCGTTGATGTGCATGGGTCCACCTTGGGGGAATAGGAAAAGCTGATTTTACCGTAGAGTGCGCGCGTGACGCTGCGATACCTGGTCCAGGTCCCCTCCCGCCGCCCCGACAGCGAGCCGCTGCCGATGGTGATCATGATCCACGGCCGCGGCGCCGACATGCATGACCTCGCCGACCTCGCGCCGATGTTCGACACTGCCGAAGGCGTCCGCTTCGTCTTCCCCAACGCCCCCAAACCGTTCGAGGGCGCCCCGGGGATGACCTTCGGCTGGACCTGGTTCGAGGGGTGGCCGCCGCTCCATGCGTCGATCGTCGAGTCGCGGAGCGCCATGCTGGAGTTCATCGACGAGATCACCGCCAAATACCCGACCCCCGAGGGAAAGCTCATCGTCGGAGGCTTCTCGCAGGGAGCGCTGATGGCCCTCGACAGCGGCCTGCGCACGCAGAAAAAGCTCGCCGGCATCCTCTCCCTCAGCGGAGGCATCTACGAGCGGGAGCTGATCGACCTGACTCCTCTGAAAGGTTTGCCGGTCTTCATCGGCCACGGCTCGCAGGACGAAGTCGTCCCCGTCAATTACGCCCGCCGCGCCCGCCGCCTCCTCGAAGACGCCGGCCTCGACGTCGAGTACCACGAGTACCCGATGAGCCACCAGGTGGCGATGGAGGAAGCGGCGGCGGTGAAGGGGTTCCTCGGGAGGGTATTGTGATCCGGCGTGGGCTTGTTGTCGGTTGTCGGTTGTCGGTTGTCTGAACCGGCAGCGCACGTGGCGACTGGCATCCTGACGGCGCACTGCGGGAGCGATTAGCCGTCCGGCAGCCGCCGAAGGCGGCGAAAGAACTGTAGGCCCGGCCTTCAGGCCGGGTACAGCAACCGCCTGCCAGGCAAGTCCGCGTAGCGGGCGACAGAAAAGACGGTCGGCTCGGAGCTTGTTCTCTGTCGCCCGCTACGCGGGCTCGAGAAATCTTCCTCCATAGTTACCCGGCCTGAAGGCCGGGCCTACAGTTCTTTCGCCGCCTTCGGCGGCTCCGGAGGTTCTGTAGCAGGTCATGGCGCAGAGATCGACGGCTCCGAAGACTTCATCCCCGCAGCGTCAGCCTGGCGGTCATCCAGAGGACGCACGCCAGCGCGATGAGAAACAGGATCACACCCGCTACGGGATGGGACTCGCGAGTCTCCGATGTCGAGTACTGAGCCGCGACAGCCGCGGAATCGCCGAGCACGATCCCGATCACGCCACCCACGATACAGCCCAGAAAGCCACCCAGCAGGAGGACCGGCCCGATTCCAAGACAGCCAAAGCCTTCACACTCGATGAAGAAGCGCGTGGCAATGAATCCGACCGGCACTCCGATCGCAGCAAAAATACAGCCCGCTGTCGTTCTTCTCACGGAGCGGCGATCATAGTCCGCGCGCGCGTATCAACGGGCGATTCGGGAGGACTCACTGTGAAAGCGGACAAGCGCCGTAAGCTCGAAAATGCAGGTTGGCGGGTGGGCGACGCGCGGGACTTTCTCGAGCTGACGCCGGGCGAGGCCGAGTTCGTCGAGATCAAGCTTTCGCTCGCAAGGCGGCTGCGGGAGCTTCGCGAAGAGCAGAACTGGACGCAAGCTGAATTCGCTCGCCGGGTCGGCTCGAGTCAGTCTCGCGTAGCCAAGATGGAAGCCGCCGATCCGACGGTCAGCGTGGACCTCCTGGTGCGATCGCTGCTCGCGGCCGGCGCGGATCGACGTGAGCTCGGACGGATCGTTGCGTCCCGAAGCCGGTGATCGTCCGCACTCGCCTCACTCCCTCCTCAACGTCACCGTCGCCTTCCGCCCGCCCTTCTGCTTTGCCACCCACTCGTTCATCCGTGTTTCCAGTACGGACAGCGGTAACGGACCGGCGCCGAGGAGGGTGTCGTGGAAGGCGCGGACGTCGAACTGGTCGCCGAGCTCCCGCTCGGCCCTGGCCCGCAGTTCTTTGATCTTCAGCTCTCCGAGCTTGTACGCGAGGGCCTGGCCGGGCCAGACGATGTAGCGGTCGATCTCGACTTCGATGTCGTGGAGCGGCTTGCTGGAGTTGGCGACGAAGTAGTCGATCGCCTGCCGGCGGGTCCAGCCCTTGGCGTGCATGCCGGTATCGACGACGAGGCGGACGGCGCGCCACATTTCGTAGGAGAGCTGGCCGAACTTCGAATAGGGGTCGGTGTACATCCCCAGCTCGGGGCCGAGCGACTCGGCGTAGAGGCCCCAGCCTTCGACGTAGGCGGTGAAGCTGCCGTTCTGGCGGAACTTCGGGAGACCTTCCAGCTCCTGCGCGAGGGCGATCTGAAAGTGGTGGCCGGGGACGGCTTCGTGGAGGGAGAGCGCTTCCATCTCCCACTTCGGCCGCGATTTCAGGTCGTAGAGATTGACGTAGTAGTAGCCGGGGCGGTGCGACTCGGGCGAGCCGGCGTTGTAGTAGGCGGTGGTGTTGGTCTTCTCCGAGTACGCCGGGATCGGCACCACGCCGTACGGGAGGCGGGGGATGCGGCCGAAGAGGCGTGTCAGCTCGGGGTCGATGCGCTTGGAGACGTCGCGGTAGGCGACCAGCAGGTCTTCCCGGGTGGTGTAGTAGAACCGCGGGTCGGTGCGGAGGAAGGTGAAGAACTCCTCGAGCGTCCCGCGGAAGCCCGCCTGCGCCTTCACTTTCTCCATCTCGCCGCGGATGCGCTTGACCTCCGAGAGGCCGATCGTGTGGATCTCGTCCGGCGTCAGATCAGTCGTCGTCTCGCGGCGCACCGACCAGGCGTACCACTCCTTCCCCTGCGGCACGTCGGTCCAGGCGAGGGTCTGGCGCGTCTTCGGGTAGTAGTCGTTCATCCAGAACGCATGGAGTTTGCGCATGGCCGGGAGGACGTCGCTCCGCAGGACTTCGCGGGCGGCGGTCCGGAGGCGCTCCTGCTCGGCGGCGGGGATGTTGGGGCGGAAGTTGGTGAAGCCGAGCTCGAAGATCGGGCTCTTCTCCGGCTCGTCGACGATCTGGTTGGCAATCAGCCCGCCCACCTCGGCGATCACCGCACGGGCCGGCGTGATGCCCTGTTCCGCCCCCTGCCGCAGGAGTGCGATCGTCTCGTCGACCGCGCGCGGAAAGGCGCGCATGCGGGCCAGGAAGTTCTCGTGGTCCTTCACCGTGTCGCGGGGCATCTGCTGCGCCAGCTCGCCGAGGACATTGTGCAGACCGCCCATCTGATTGATGGAGGGAAGCTCGTTCGGGAAGCGATCGCCTTCGGCGGCGGTCCGGACCTGGAGGAGGAAGAGGTCGTAGTTGAGCTTGTCGTCCGCGCTCAGTTTGGTCCGGTCGATCGCCTCGATGCGCTTCAGCGTCTCCCGGTTGTGCTCGCGGCGCTTCGCCCAGGCCGCGGCGGAGCGGTCGGTGAGGCGGTCGCTGAAGCGGTTGTCGCCGATGTAGGTCGCGGCCTCGGGGTTGTCGCGGAGCTGCCACTCCCACTCCTCGTCGAGCAGTTTGTGGAGCTTCTGGGCGGCAGCCGGCGCCGGCGGCGCGGCAAGCACGGCCGTGGCAAAAAGGAATGCGAGGAGGAGCGAGAGCGTCTTACGCATGGCGGCAGATTCTACGCCGTCGGTGATGGCGTACCGATTGCTAAGAAAGCTGACAAATGCCCTCTAATAACCATCGAGCCGCCCTCGCCCTCGCAGCCGTGCTCCTGCTCGCGCCGGTCACCGCGCAGGCGACGATCGCCAACGCCATCGAGTTCGACACGAAGGTGGACAACGCCGCCTCGATCGTCCTCGGCAGGGTGGTCTCGCAGGAAGCGCGCTGGGATGCGGCCCGTAACTGGATCCTCACCTACTCGACGTTTCAGGTCGAGAAGACCATGAAGGGCTTCCCCGCCCAGCAGATCACCATCGTCACTCCCGGCGGCACGGTCGGCACCGTGGCCCAGGACGTCGTCGGCGTGCCGAGGTTCCGTGAAGGAGAGGACCACCTCCTCTTCGTCCGCAACAGCCAGGCCGGCCCGACGGTGCTCTACTTTGAGCAGGGCGCCTACCGCGTGGTCAAGGAGGGCAGCGACCGCATCGTGCAGCCCTTGGTCTCCAGCGCCGTCCTCGTCGACACCCAGCGCGGCACCGCCGTCGCCCCGGAACGCCCCCGCTCCCTGCGCGAGTTCGAAGGGAAGGTCCGCGACACCATACAGCGCCGCGAAGCTGTCCGGATGAAGATCGTCGAGCAGAAGAAGCGCGAACAGGCCTCGATCTGGAACCAGATCCAGAGGAACAAGCTGCTCGTGGCTTTCGCCATGATCGGCGTGGCGCTGGCGGCCTGGCAGGTGTGGAAGCACCGGGGATAGGACGGATAGGTCCCACGCCCGGGTACGCGCCTTGCGCATACCGCCCACATGCAGGACCCGGTAGCACAGGCAGCGCTCGACCGCGCTCTCGACGACACGGAGCAGCTCGTGCTGCTCTACCAGCCCATCCATGACGCCCGCACCGGCGCGGTTTACGCCGCCGAGGCGCTGCTGCGGCAGCGGCGGCAGAGCGGGGAGCTGCGGGAGGCATCGATCATTCATGAGGCGGCCGAGGAGAGTTGCGACGGGGAGCTGTTCACCCTCGACAACATCCTGGTGAAGAAGGCCTATACCGACGCCGCGCAGTGGCAGGCCAGGCATCCAGAGGTGCGGCTCCACGTCAACCTCTCCCCGCGCGAGCTCCAGGAAGGGAACGTCATGCAGCGCCTGACCGCCCTCGTCACCTCCTGCGGCATCGACACGCGCAGAGTGAACATCGAGATCACTGAGACCAGCTACATCGACAACCCGGAAGAGACGATGGACGTGCTCGTTGGGCTGCAGGAGTCGGGCATCCGGCTCTGGCTCGACGACTTCGGCACCGGCCACTCCGCCCTCACCCACCTCCAGCACTTCCCGGTCGACGGCATCAAGCTCCCCGGCGCCTTCATCGAGCCGCTCCCCGATGACCGCCGCTGCCGCGCCATCGTTGCCGCGCTCATCGCCCTCGCCCACGACCTCGGCATGGCCGTCGTCGCCGAGGAAGTCGAACGGCAGGAACAGCTCGACTTCCTCCTCGAGCACGGATGCGAGTACATCCAGGGGTTCCTGTTCAGCAAGCCGATGGAGACGGAGCGGTTCGCGGCGCTGCTGGACGGGCGATAGCGGTGTTCGGGCGCGCTACGCCGCCTTTTCCGCCTTCTCTTCCGGGCAGTAATGATCCCGCCGGTACTCCAGGTCCCGGATCACGTTCTTCTTGAACTGCTCCACCCCGCCCTCTTTCATCATTTCGGCGATGTAGTCGGAGATCTCGAGGACCTCGGTGCGGAGGCGGATGGTCTCGAAGACGTTGGGGATGTGGCCGGGGACCTGGACGTGGTGAAGGCCGCCGCTGTAGGCGAGGAGCATGCGGCCTTGTTTGAGGGCGAGGAGGATGTCGGCGACGCCGCCGCGGACGGTCATCGGTCTGCCGTGGAGGTCGAGGCCGTTGGCGCGCTTCATCCGTCCTTCGGGGGCGATAGCGACCATGGAGTCTCCTTCGATGGTGCTCATGACCTGGGTCCAGGTGTCGTCGCGCTGCCGGGTGATGGGGATGACCTGGTGAGCGATGAAGCGGAAGACCATGCCGACCAGGGGGCGGTCGGTGGTCTTGTCGGCGGCCGGGACGACGCCGTGGGCGGCGAGGCGCCAGATGAAGCCGGCCGGCGGGATGGCGAGGAAGACCGGCTCGAAGAGGCTGGTGTGGTTGAGGAAGACCACCAGCCTCAGTTTTTTCCACGGTTTGGGAAGGACTGTCCCCACCCACTGCCAGTCGAACCGGTAGAAGATGCGGCTCACGACTTTGAGCGAGAAGAGAAGCGAGAAGACGACCGCGCTGCGGAGCAGTGTCACGGGCCGGAAGGGTAACGGGGGCCGCTCCGGCCGTCAACGCACGCGATAGAGGACGGCGGGGGGATCGTTGCTCGCCCAGATGGGCTGGAGCCACGCCGGCGCGCGGCGGGGATCGAGCAGCGGTGCGAGCGCCCTCCGGCTCGCCGCTTCGGGAGCGGCGAAGAAGACGAGGTCGATCCGGTTCGCGTCGAGCGCCTGCTGCAGCTCGCCGAGGGACGTGACCTGGGGGAACAACACCCAGTCCATCCGGCAGAGGTACGGCAGGTGCGGTTTGCGGGCGGTGATCCGGGCTCCCCGCAATCCCTGGCGTTCGATGGAGTCGCAGGCGGCGAGGACCTCGGTGGGATGGGTCGCGAGCATCCGCCGGACGTACGGGATCGCTCCGGCGAGGGTCAGCAGCCAGACCGCAGCGAATGCGAGGACAGCGGCGACGCGGGCGAGGTCGCGGCCGAGGAGCTTGCGCTCGCGGAGCGCTTCGAAGATCGCGAAGAGCACGTGGGCGGCGAAGCCGGAGAGGAGGACGGCGATGAAGAAGTGGAACCGCGCTTCCCAGTGCACAAGGCCGACGATCAAGTAGTGGAGCACGGCGGCGGTGAGGAGCAGGAGCAGCGGTTTGGTGCGAGTCCGGGCGAGGGCGATGGCAACGCCGAGGAGTCCGAGCCAGGGAACGACCGGACCGGCGACCGCAGGGCTGAAGCTGCCGCGGATGTGCATCAGGAGGTTCTTCGCGTATTGCGATGCGGCCTGCGCGGGATCGCGGGCGATCACGTCACCGAGGGAGTGGAAGACGCGGCTGGCTCGCAGCAGGCCGTCGTCGCCCGAGTAGCCGGCGGCGACGTCTGGGTGGAGGGTCTTGCCGATGTTCAAGTAATTGGTATTGAAGAACGGCGAGCCGCGATGGCGGGCATTGGCGATCAGCCAGGGGGAGGTGACTGTGATGAAGACGAGAAGGAAAGCGCCGGCGAGGAGGAGACGGGTGCGGAGGGGGCGGTCGAAGAGGTCGAGGATGACGATGGCGATGAGGATCGCGACGATGAGGGAGAGGGCGTTGTAGCGGGTGAGATAGGCAAAGGCGGCGAAGGCTGCACTCGCGGCGATTCTCGGCGCCGCTTCGCGACGCGACACCAGCACCACCAGTGCGGCGAGGGAGAACGCGAGGAAGACGACGTCGGTCGTGGCGCTGATGGCGTACTGCGGCAACCGGCCGATCACCGCAACCAGCAGCGCGGCACCAATCCCTTCCCAGTACGAAAACAGCCGCGAGAAGAGGAGAAACGTCAGCAGGACGACCGCTGTCGCGGCCACTACCGAGATCCATTTCGCCGCCACAAACAGGATGCCGGTGAGCGCGCCCACCCCCGCCAGCAGCAGCGCGTAGCCCGGCCCGTGGTAGGTGCTCTGCGGAAACTCCCCCTGCGCGAGCCGCGCGGCGTCGGGCGCGTAATAGAGGTAGAAGTCGGTCTCGGTCCCGTACGTGCCGAAAGGATGGGACTGAGCAAGGTACGCAAACGCCGCCAGTACCGCAACGCCGATCAGAAAGGGGATCAGGCGCACGGCGGGCAGTTTAGCCCCGCCCGGCTCGAAAGGAGCAGGGCGTGAGGGGCAGACTTGCGGTCTGC
>DASPHC010000180.1:0-3437 GCA_035629865.1 Thermoanaerobaculia bacterium
CCTGCACCTCGAAGTGATCGCGGCCCGCCCCGTGCGATCGGTCCTGCACACCCACTCGACGTGGAGCACGCTCGTGTCGGATCGTTTCGCGCCCCGCGGCGGGGTCGCGATCCAGGGCTACGAGATGCTGAAGGGACTGGCCGGCGTCACCACGCACGAGTATCGCGAGTGGATACCGATCGTGGAGAACGACCAGGACATGCCGCGGCTCGCCGCCAAGATCGGCGAGACGCTGCACGCCCACCCGGAGTGCCACGCCTTCCTGCTCCGCCGCCACGGGTTGTACACTTGGGGCGCCACGCTGCCCGAGGCCGTCCGGCACGTGGAGATCGTCGAATTCCTGCTGGAAAGTGTCGGCCGCAAGGAGGCTGCCTCATGGCGATCGTGAACATTCCCTCCGAACAACGAACCCTCCGCGAGCGCGCGGAGGTCGCCGCGTTTCTCGCCACGCACGGGATCGAATACGAATGCTGGACGCCCGCGCATCCTGTGTCCGCCGACGCACCGGCCGAGGCCGTGCTCGCCGCGTATGCGAACGAGATCGAGACGCTCAAGCGGCGCGGCGGCTACGTCACCGCGGACGTGATCGACGTGAAGCCCGACACCCCCAACCTGGACATGATGCTCGCGAAGTTCAGCCGCGAGCACTGGCACGACGAAGACGAAGTGCGCTTCATCATCGAAGGGCGCGGCCTGTTCCACGTGCATCCGGCGACCGGACCGGTGTTCGCGATCGAAGTGACAGCCGGCGATCTGATCCGCGTCCCGAGGGGCACGCACCACTGGTTCGACCTGTGCGGGGATCGGCGGATCCGCGCGATCCGGCTGTTCCAGGACATGTCGGGCTGGGCGCCGCACTACACCGATAGCGGCGTGGACAAGGGGTTCGAGCCGGTGTGCTTCGGCCCGTCGTACGTCGCGCGCCGGTGATGTTTCTCCTCGACATCGAAGGCACGACGACGCCGATCGCCTTCGTGACCGAAACCCTGTTCCCGTACGCGCGGACGCACCTCCGGTCCTACCTCGAACGTCACGGCGACTCGCCGCAATACCTCGAGTTGCTCAGGACGTTTCGACAGGAGCACGCCGCCGACGCGCACGCGCGCCACAACGTTCCGCCATGGTCGGGAATCGGCGCCGAGGCCCGCGCATCCGTCGAGGCCTACGCGGACTGGCTGATGGCGCGCGATCGGAAGTCGCCCGCGCTGAAGGAGCTCCAGGGCTACGTGTGGGAGGAGGGCTACCGCAACGGCGAACTGGTGGCGCCGGTGTTCCCGGACGTCCCGCGCGCATTCGAGCGCTGGCGGACCGCCGGCACCGACATCGGTATCTTCTCGTCCGGCAGCGTGCTCGCGCAGCGCTGGTTGTTCCGCTGTTCGTCGGCGGGCGACCTGTCCGCCTACCTGTGCTGCTATTTCGACACGAACACCGGCCAGAAGAAGGATGCGTCGAGTTACACGCGCATCGCGCGCGAGGTCGGCAGACAGCCCGACGAGATCGTCTTTGTCTCGGATGTCGTCGCGGAGCTCGAAGCGGCGCGGACGGCGGGCATGACGACGATCATGGCGCAGCGGCCGGGGAATCCACAGCAGCCGGAACACGATCATCAGGTGGTCGCCAGTTTCGACGAGATCTATTCCGCCTAAAGGCGGAACGCTCTCTAAGGTGAAACTGTTGGGAGAGCCCGCGTCGTCATGCGGCCTTCACCTCCACGGCAACGCCGAGGTCGCGGAGACGCTGAAGGAGCCGCTTGGCGAGCTGTTCTTTATCCCGTTGTTCGAAGTGACGCGCGCCGAGGTCATGGTATTCGACGCCATCGCGGAGCATGAAATAGGCCGCGGTCAGCATCGAGCTGGCGACGGCCAGGATGGCTTTCTTTGCGCCGCGACGACTCTTGATACGCAGGAATTGGGCGCGCAGGTAGCAGTCTTTCTTGCGAGCGGCGGCCCACGCGGCATTGATCAACGTGGGTTTGAGCCAGGGGGTGGTCTGGCGTGTGCGCGTCGACCGCCGTTTGCCCGCGCTTTCATCGAGCCGCGGACAGAAGCCGGCCCACGAAATGAGATGCCCCACCGTGGGGAAGCGAGTCATGTCGGTGCCGATCTCGGCGATGACCACGCGAGCCGTCGTCTCGCTGAGGCCGGGCATGGTCGTCAGGAGGCGGACGGCGGCGCGAAAGGGACCCAGCGCGTCTCCAATGCGCGCTTCAATCGTCGCGACCGCCGTCTCGAGGGCGTCGAGTTGGGTCAGGTGCAATTTGATCAGGAACCGATGATGGTCGGTGACGCGGCCATGGAGCGCGTCTAGCAGATCCGCGCGTGTCGCCTTCAGGCGCCCGCGGGTGAGATCGGCCAGGCGATGGGGATCGGTTTCGCCCGCGACCAGCGCGTTAAGGATCGCCCGGCCGCTGACACCGACGATGTCACTCATCACCTGCGTGAGCTTCAGGTTCGCGTCCTCGAGCGTCTTCTGAATCCGCAACACATGCCGGGCGACTTCATGGACGAGTTGCCGGCGCGTGCGCGTGAGGTCGCGGAGTTCCTGAATCGGCGCGGGTGGGACGAAGCTGCTGCGGATCAGCCCGTGCGCCAGCAGGTCGGCGATCCACGTCGCATCGTTCATATCACTCTTGCGTCCCGGCACGTTGCGGATGTGCATCGCGTTGGCCAGGATCAGGGTGAGGTGCTCTTCGAGCACGTGCCAGACGGGCTTCCAGTAGACGCCCGTGGCCTCCATGGCAACGTGCGTACAGCCGTGCGCCGTGAGCCACTCGGCCAAGGCGAGCAGCCCACGCGTCGTCGTCGATACCGTGCGATGTTCGTACGTGACGGTCGCGCCCGCGGCGATCCGCGCGCAGGCGGTGACGCTGCCGGCATGCACGTCGAGACCGGCGCACCGTGGATACAGGACCTCCATGACATGTCTCCTTTGAGGACGCTGGCATGGAGTCCGCGTAAACGAAATCTAAGGTGTGCGCTCTCCGGCCCGGCCGGGGTCGCAATACGGGGTGCTCGCGGGACTCCGGGTCCAACTAGAGAACGGGCTCCAAGCACCAATGACAAGCCGACCTCTGCGCCAGCGTCGCCGCACACTCTACCCTGTTTCATGACTACGCGGTCCCGTCGCAGACGGGTGGAGAACTAGAGAGAGGTGTAGGGCGCCCCTTTAGGGGCGCCCGCGGAAGGCACGGCTAAGGCCGTGCCCTACATTTTCAGCAGCCTGCTAAGGCCTGGGCCCGACGAGTATCGCCAGGCCCCCTGCCCTAGGCCCGACGCACATCAGTACCGCGACGGTGACTCCCCGATGGCGATGATGGAGCAGTGCACCACGGTGTTGAGGCCAAGCGAACGCGCCTTGTCCACGACCGCGCGATCGTCGGCGCCGGGGTTGAGCCACACCTCCCGGATACCTTTCTTGGCCAGGTCGTCCATGACGCG
>DASPHC010000181.1:0-36640 GCA_035629865.1 Thermoanaerobaculia bacterium
CTTCGGTCTGGCGCTGCTCCTCGGCGGCGGAGTGGCCGGCTGGCTGCTCCGCTCGCGCAGCAGCGCCTGGGAGACGCCGCTCAACCACTTCACGCAGGTGACATACGAGCAGGGGATGGAGATCTCGCCTTCAATCGCGCCGGATGGGGAGACCTTTGCCTTCAGCCGCGGCGCGGACATCTATCTGCAGCGCATCGGCGGCCGGAACGCCATCAACCTCACCAAACGCTGCGCCGAGGCGGATACGCAGCCGGCGTTCTCTCCAGACGGGTCGATGATCGCGTACAGCTCCGAGTGTGACGGCGGCGGCATCTTTCTGATGGGAGCGACCGGCGAGTCGTCGCGGAAGCTCACCGGCTCCTGCTTCAATCCCGCCTGGGCGCCGGACAGCAAGCGCTTGGTCTGCGCGACCGAGAGCGTCACCTATACCCCCACCTCGCGCGGCCAGATGAGCGAGCTCTGGATCGTCGACACCTCGAGCGGCGAGCGGAAGCTGCTGCTGCCGCGCGACGGCGTGCAGCCGAGCTGGTCGCCCAACGGGCATCGCATCGCCTACTGGGGGATGGTCGAAGAGTCGGCGCAGCGCGACCTCTGGACGATCGACCCGGCGGCCGAAGAGCCGTTGAAGAGCATCGTACGGGTCACGGACGACGTGGCGGTCGACTGGAACCCGGTCTGGTCGGCGGACGGCGAGTCGATCCTCTTCGGCAGCGATCGCAACGGCGCGATGAACCTCTGGCGGATCGGCATCGACGAAAAGAGCGGGAAGCCGCGCGGGGAGCCGGAGCCGGTGACGACGCCGGCCACGTTCAGCGCGCACTACTCGGTGTCCCGCCACGGCCTGCGCACGCTCTACGCGGCCATCAACCAGAGCGAGGCGATCCGCAGCGTCGGCTTCGACCCGGTGGCCGGAACGACGGTCGGCACGCCGCAGCCGGTCCTGGCCGGCTCCTTCCTCGTCTTCAACTCCCAGGTCTCGCCGGACGGGAAGTTCGTGGCGGTGACGAACCGCGGCGGACAGGAAGACCTGTTCGTCGTGGAGACCGCCACCGGCGAGGTTCGCCAGCTCACCAACGACGCCGCGCGCGACCGCGGCGCGGTCTGGTCGCCCGACCAGTCGCGCATCTACTTCTACTCCCAGCGCGACGAGAACCGTTACGAGATCTGGCGCATCAACGCCGACGGCAGCGGCCTGGCGCGGGTGACGTTCACGAGCGGCCGGAGCGTCTGGTACCCGACCATCTCGCCGGATGGGACGAAGCTCGCCTTCTACAACGACGAGCACACCTTCCTGATGGCGCTGAACCAGCCGGGAGCGAAACCGGAGCAGCTTCCGGCGGCGTTGCAGGGAAGCCGTCCGGCATTCAACGCCTGGTCGCCCGACGGCACGATGCTGGCCGGCGAGCTGCGCGGCCGCCCCGGCATCGTCCTCTATTCACTGCTCGAACGGACCTATCGCCCCATCACCTCGAACGGCGTGCGTCCGATCTGGCTCCCCGGCGGCCAAGAGATCCTCTACAGCGACGCCGGCCGCCTGCGCATCGTGAACGCCGAGACCGGCGCCATCCGCGAAGTCACGACCCCGCTGTCCGTCTCCGGCATGAGCCTCTCCGCCGACGGGAATACGCTCGTCTTCTCCGACCGGACGACCCAGGCGGACGTCTGGATGATCGAGGCCGGGAAGTAAGCCCGGCTACCCTTCCGCCGCCGCCTTCTTCGCCTTCTTCGCCGCGACTTCCCGCTGCGAATGGTCGAGCATCATCTTGCGGATGCGGATCGACTGCGGGGTCACTTCGACCAACTCGTCGTCTTCGATCCACTCCAGGCACTGCTCGAGGGTCATGAGGCGCGGGGGGGTGAGCTTGACCGCCATGTCGGAGCCGGAGGCGCGCATGTTAGTGAGGTGCTTGGCGCGGCAGACCTGGACGACCATGTCGACGTCGCGCGAGTTCTCGCCGACCACCTGGCCGCCGTAGACCTTCAGGCCGGGTCCGATGAACATCGTCGTCCGCTCCTGCAGCGGCTCGATGGCGTAGGCCGTCGTGTCGCCCGCTTCCTTCGCAACGAGCGCGCCGCGGTTGCGGGAGGCGAGCTCGCCGCGGTACGGGCCGTACTCGAGGAACGTGTGGTACAGCAGGCCGGTGCCGCGGGTCTCGGAGAGGAACTCCGTGCGGATGCCGAACAGGCCGCGGGTCGGGATCTTGAACTCGATGCGCACGCGGCCGGTGCCGGGGTTGACCATATCGGTCATCTCGGCGCGGCGCTGCTGCAGCTTCTCCATGATCGGGCCGGTGTGCGCTTCCTCGATGTCGACGACGAGCGCTTCGTACGGCTCCATGGTCTGGCCGTTGACGTTCTTGAGGATGACCTGGGGCCGCGACAACGCGAACTCGTAGCCCTCCCGGCGCATGTTCTCCGCGAGGATCGACAGGTGCAGCTCGCCGCGTCCCGCCACTTCGAAGCGGTCGGCCTGGCCGGTCTCGCGGACGCGCAGGGCGACGTCCTTGCGCAGCTCGCGGTCGAGGCGTTCCTTGATATTGCGCGAGGTGACGTACTTCCCTTCCGTGCCGGCGAACGGCGAGTCGTTGACCATCCATTGCATCGAGACGGTCGGCTCGTCGATGGCGATCGGCTCGAGGCGCTCCGGCGAGTCGGCGGCGGTGAAGGTCTCACCGATCTCGACGTCGGCGAAGCCGGCCACGGCGACGATCTCGCCGGCCGAGGCTTCGTCGATCTCCGCGCGCTTCAGCCCCTCGAACGCCCACAGCTTGGTCACGCGGCCCTTCTTGTGCGTGCCGTCGCGAAGGATGAGGATCACGTCCGTGTTCTGGCGGATCTTTCCGCGTTGCACGCGTCCGACGCCGGTGCGGCCGAGATACTCGTTGTAGTCGATGGCGCTCACCAGAAGCTGCAGCGGCGCGTCCGCATAGCCGGGCGGCGGCGGGATGCGCTTGAGGATTGCGTCGAAGAGCGGGCGGCAGTCTTCAGTGGTGTCGGTCAGCTCGTGACGGACGATGCCCTTGCGACCGACGGCATAGAGGATGGGGAAGTCGATCTGCTCGTCAGAGGCGCCGAGCTCGATCATCAGGTCGAAGACTTCGTTGACCACTTCCGTCGGCCGCGCGTCGGAGCGATCGATCTTGTTGATCACCACGATCGGCAGCAGGCCCAGTGCCAGGGCTTTGCGCAGCACGAACCGCGTCTGCGGCATCGGTCCTTCCGCGGCGTCGACGAGCAGGATGACGCCCTCGACCATCGATAGCACGCGCTCGACCTCGCCGCCGAAGTCGGCGTGGCCCGGCGTGTCGACGATGTTGATCTTGACCTCGGCGGGATGGATGAACTCGGCCGGCAGGTCATGCCCGCTGGCGGTGTGGGTCGGCTCGTGATGGACGGGATGGCCGAGGGCATCCGGCTGGTCGAACATGTAGCGGATGGAAGTGTTCTTCGCGAGAATCGTGATCCCGCGCTCCTTTTCCAGGTCGTTCGAGTCCATGACCCGTTCGTCCATCTGCTGGTTGGCGCGGACGGCGCCGGCCTGCCTGAGGAGCGCGTCGACCAGCGTGGTCTTCCCATGGTCGACGTGGGCAATGATGGCAACGTTGCGGATGTCGTATCTAAACTGCTGCATGTTCGGGGCTTAAACCGCGGGAAGCAGAAATGATTCCACTCGTAGGGATCAGCTCGTTGCGAGCGTCAATACGCCGGCCGATTCGGGGAGGGGGTAGGATTCCAGCGACAGCGAAAGGAGGGCCGGTTCATGTCCGCTTCGCGCTCTGCTCGTTTCTTCATCCTCGCGGCGCTGGTTCTGGTTTGGGCGGTGCCGTCATTCGCGGACGTGGTGAAGATCGACGAGGGGATCTCGTTCGATCTCCCTGCCGACTGGCTCGTCCTGCCAAAGCGTTACCGCAACGTGGTCGACCTGGTGCCCGGCCCGCCATCCAAAGACGATGTCCATCCGGCGCGCGTGCAGGTCTGGGTGGAGCGGCGCCGCAGCCATGAGGAAAGTGTGCGCCGCCTCGGGGAGATCGCGGCGGAGTGGAAGGGGGAGCTGCAATACGCGGCGGTCGAAGGTTGGCCGGCGGTGCTGCGCCGTTACGACTTTCCGATTCCGCGGCGGGGCAGAACACCGGAAACTCTCCGCAGATCTCGCCGAGCCTCACCATCGCCGTCGCGTATGGAGCGCGCGTGATCCGGATGGAAGCGCATCTGGTGCCGGATGCGGACCGGGCTCTCCTCGACCGCGTGGCGAAGTTCACGGCTCTCCTCCGCCTCGACGAGAAAGGGAAGCTGCAGAACGCGGCGCAGGCCCGGAGCCAGATCGAGAAGGCCGTGCCGGCGAAACCGAAGGCTCCGGCCCGGAAGACGGAAGCGACGTCGAAGCGCGGCGGTGACGTCCGCACCGGCGCCGCGCCGGGAATCCCGGACCGTGTGCGGACGGGGAACCTCGGGGAGCTGGAAGTGGCGGTGTCGCGCAACGGCCTCGATGTCGTCGTGGCGACGAATCGCGGCTTCTCGTTCTCGAACGACTCCGGCGAGACGTTCGCGGACGGCGGCGGCACGCCGCAGCCGGACTGCTGTTCGAGTGGGGATCCGTCGGTGGCGTGGGGAGCGAGCGGTCGGTTCTACTACGCTTTCATCGGTCTGCCGAACGGATCGGATGCATGGGATGGCACCGCCGGCTGCTCCACGGCGATCAGCGTCTCGACCAACCGCGGCCGGAACTTCAATTGGCTCTCGAACGCGACACTGTGCCCGCGCGGTGCGCCCGGCCTCTGCTTCCCCGACCAGGAGCACATCGCCGCCGACCGCGTCAACTCCGCGCCGGGCGGGGGCGATCAGGTGTACTCGGTGTGGCGGAACTTCGTCCCCACCGGCGGGCCTGCAGCCTGCGACCTGTTCTCCGGCGTGCCGGCCGCGGCCATCGTCTGCTCGCAGGACAGCGCCTCGAGCTGGTCTCTCCCCGCCGCCATCGATGCCGCCGGCGATTTCCCGCGCGTAACGGTGGGAGGAGACGGTTCGGTCTACGTGACGTACGTCGCGGGCGCGAACATCATGCTGAACAAGTTCAGCTCCTGCGCGGTCGGTCTCGCGCAACAGGAGGGGTTCCCGGTGACCGTGACGGCGTTCACCGGCGTACGATGCCCGGTCGCGGGTCTCGACCGGTGCAACAACGGGAACGTGCTGGCCAGCCCGACCGTGGCGGTCGATGCCGCCGAGCCGAATCGCCTGTTCCTGGCCGTCGCCGATGAGACGGTCGAGGGGAACGAGAACGTCGTCGTCTTCGAGTCGATCGACGGCGGCGCAACGTGGCCGCGCTCGACGCCGGCGAATGCGCTGACTCCGGGCCGGCGCTTCATGCCCTGGGTGTGCTCCGCCGACCGGCGCGCGTTCGTCGGCTGGTACGACCGCCGCGCCTCCGTCGCGGAGGGAGTCATGCGCCCTGATCTCACCGAGTATTTTCTCGGCGAGGTGCTGGTCCGTACCGGCAACCTCGTCAGCGGCTTCGAGCGCAATCTCTCCGGCGTGCCCGATCCGCAGTGCGCCTCCGGCTTCGAGTGCGGAGCGAGGAGCAGGGATGATGCGAACGACTGCCCGGGCGCACCGCCTCGCCTCGGCGTCTGCGTCGCGTTCGGCGGCGAGCCGACCGGCGCGACCTGCGATCTGGCTGTGCCGGGCGGCTGCCTCGGTGGACTCTGCGTTCCCGGTCCCGGCTGTCCAAAGTACGGCGATTACAACGGCATTGCCTGCAGCGATGACTCGGTCTACGTCGCCTGGGCCTCGGCCACTCTTCCCGCCGGTGTCGACGGCGTGTCACGCGGCATCGACGTCTTCGCCGAGCGCGTCGTGGTGCGCGAATCGGAGGTGGACCGCCTCTGCCGGAGCATCCGCGGCTGCATCGACGTCTTCGAAATGAAGCCCGGCCTGCTCCGGCTGCTCTGCCCCGACCGCAATTGCCTGATCATCGACCCGTTGCCGCAGAACTGCCTGGTGAAGTGGGGCTGCCCCGGCTGCAAGCCCGGCATGCTCTGCCCGCCGTTCTACGACATCGTGCTCGAAGGAATCACGAAAGAGGATTGGAAGGTGAGCCTCGTCGACTTCGACGGCCGTCCGGTCCAGCACAAAGTACGCTCCGCCGATGGCCGGACGATCGTCAGCTTCCGCCCCGACAAAGCGAGCTTTCGCGAAGGGTCGATCGGCGATTACGCACTGGTCTTCACGCCCGGACCGAAACACGTGGCGGGGAGGATCTATGACGTGAAGACGCGGCTCGAGGTGGGGGATGAGCCGTTCGGGGGATCGAAGAAGTGAAGTGGTTGCCGGTTGGCAGTTGTCGGTTGTACGACTCGGTTCATTCGCTACTCTCTGAGGTGCATGCACCGTCTCTGAGAATGCGTTGACGGCCTTTGGGACGAGGTTCACTCCACCGGCAAGCCCGTAACTGTCTTCCAGACGAGGATTAACTACCTCCAGAGGTAGTTGAACTACCTCCCAGAGGTAGTTGAAGCATCTCCAGAGGTAGTTGAACTACCTCCCAGAGGTAGTTGAAGCATCTCCAGAGGTAGTTGAACTACCTCCCGGAGGTAGTTGAAGCATCTCCCAGAGGTAGTTGAACTACCTCCCGGAGGTAGTTGAAGCATCTCCCAGAGGTAGTTGAACCACCTCCAGAGGTAGTTAGTCTCGCCTGGAGGACAGTTAACGGGCTTGCCGAGGGAGTGAACCTCGTCTCAAAGACCGTCAACGCATTCTCAGTGTCGGTGCATGCACCGGGCGCCAGTCCCGCCGGCCGGACCGCCCACGTCCCCGTGGGCCGCTCTCACGCGTCGTTCCCCACCCGCCCGGTGCCGTCAGGAGGAGCGTGCCTCGCGAGAGCCTGCCCACGGGACGTGGGCGGACCGGCCCAATGGCCTTAACTTTAGGCCTGAGGCACGGCCCCTCACCCCGTCCGGCGCCTGAACTTCTGGCAAACACACTCCGATTTGGACCATCGACGCATGTGCCGCGCGCAGGCGCCGAACATCCCTCTCCCCGGGGGGGCATAGGCGTTACTTGTTCAAGCACAGGGGTGTTGCCCCTCGCCCCTGTATAGGGGAGAGGGATGCCGGGCACCTGCGCGTGGCTGGTTTGAAAGACCGCCGAATTGACGGGGATCACGGTAGAAGACCAGGTGCCCGGCGGGGTGAGGGGTCGTGCCTCAGGCCTAAAGTTAAGGCCATTGGGCGGACCGGCCCACGGAGTCGTGGGCGGTCCGGGGCGCCGACGTTCGTCGGCGGAGTCCCAACGGGAAGTTCTTCCTCAACCAGCACGGACGGCCGATAATGCGCGCCGTGATCCGGCGGGTCTGTGTCTTCTGCGGTTCGAACAGCGGCTCGAATGGGGCGTACTCCGAGGCGGCGCGCCATCTCGGGCGGGTGTTTGCGCGGGAGGGGATTGCGCTGGTCTACGGGGGCGGGAGTGTCGGGTTGATGGGGGAACTGGCGGACTCGGTGCTCGGGGCCGGCGGGGAGGTCATCGGGGTGATCCCGCATGCGCTCTGGGCGCGCGAGGTGGGGCATCGCGGGCTGACCGATCTGCGCATCGTCGACACGATGCACGAGCGGAAGGCGATGATGGCCGATCTGTCCGACGCCTTCATTGCCATGCCGGGCGGGCTGGGGACGCTGGAGGAGATCTTCGAGATCTGGACCTGGGCGCAGCTCGGCCTGCACGAAAAGCCGGTGGGATTTCTCGACGTGAACGGGTTTTTCTCGCCGCTGATGCAGTTCCTCGACCGGGCGGTGCGGGAGCGGTTTCTGCGCGAGGAGCACCGCGCGAT
Organism: Thermoanaerobaculia bacterium; assembly: GCA_035629865.1. GTDB lineage: Bacteria > Acidobacteriota > Thermoanaerobaculia > Gp7-AA8 > Gp7-AA8 > QHVT01. The sequence goes on from DASPHC010000181.1 coordinate 7,817, forward strand.
TGCCTTCGTGGATGGCGACGCCGAGGTGCTGCTGAAACGGTTCGACGAGTTTCAGCCGCCCAGGGTGGAGAAGTGGATCACCAGGGACGAGACGTGACGGGGAGGAACTAAAATCTCCCCATGTCCGACAACCTCTCCATCCAGGGCGAGCTGAGTGAGACGACCGTTCCGGACCTGATCCGGTCGATCGTGCGGGGCGGGGAGACGGCCATCCTCTCGCTCGACGCCATCTCGCGCAACGACACCATCTACTTCCACGACGGCCGGATCGTCTTCGCTTCCAGCACCGATCCCGACATGGGGCTCGCCGAGACGCTGCTGCGGATGGGGGAGCTGAACATCCAGCAGTACAACACTGCCATGGAACGGCTGGTGGTGGCGCGGCGGATCGGGGGGCTGCTGGTCGAGCTCGGGTACCTCAAGATCGACGACCTCACCCGCGCGGTCGAGCGGCAGGCCAACGCCATCGTGCTCGACGCCATGTCGTACCGCAACGGCGCCTACAACATCGAATTCGCCGCCGAGTTCCCGGACGGCATCATTACCCTGCCGCTCTCGACGGAGCGGCTGATCCTCGACGGCGTGCGGCAGATCGAGCACTGGTCGCTGATCACGCGCGGCGTCGGACGTCTCGACCGCGTCCTGGAACAGGTACCGGGGGCCGATACGCGGACGTTCCAGCTCGAACTGAGCGAGGACGAGAGCCACGTCCTCAGCCTCCTCTCCGACCAGCAGTCGGTCGAACAGCTCTGCGCGCGCAGCTATCTGTCGGACTTCCGGACCTTCCGCACCATCTGGGGATTGCTGGCGGTCAACCTCATCCAGGACGCCGAGGTTGCGGCGATGGACGAGAAGCGGGCGGCCGAGGAGTCGGAGTACGAGCTCGAAGGGCTGGTCGAGAAATACAATGACGTCTTCCAGCGCGTCTTCGGACTCGTCGTCCAGAAGATCGGCGACCACGTGTACGACTTCATGGACCGGGTCGTCCTCCACCTCTCACCGGAGATCCTGCCCTACCTCTCCGGGATGAGCTTCGTGAACGAAGGGCGGCTCGACTTCGACCAGCTCCTCAACAACCTCTACGCCTCCGGCTCCAGCGACCACGGGCGGGTCGTGGCGAACGTCTGCAACGAATTGCTGTACGGCTGGGTGTACGAGGTGAAGACGGAGTTCAACGGGCAGCCGATCGAGGCGGAGATCGTCCGGCTGGCGGAGTCGGTCCGGAGATGATCCGCCGCGCGACTCCGGACGACCTGCCGGAGATCGAGCGGGTGATGCGCGCCTCCATGGCCGCCCTCGGCGCGGCGTTCTACGAGCAGCAGCAGGTCGCGAGCGCCGTCCGCCACATCGCCGTCGCCGACCGCGACCTGGTGAACGACGGGACGTTCTTCGTCGTCGAGGAAGAAGGCCGCGTCATCGCCTGCGGAGGCTGGAGCGGCCGGAAGAAGCTTTTCACCGGCACGACCGCCCAGGCCGCCGCGGAAGGAAAGCTCGATCCCGCGACTGATGCGGCGCGCATCCGGGCCATGTTCGTCGATCCTGCGCACGCCCGCCGCGGGCTCGGCCGTTTGATCCTCGAGACTGCCGAGCAGGACGCCCGTGCGGCCGGTTTCAGCCGCTTCGAGCTGATGGCCACCCTCCCGGGTGTGCCGCTCTACCGGGCGTGCGGCTACGAAGAAATCGAGCCGACAGTGCTGGAACTGCCGGATGGAATGCGGCTCGACGCAATTCTGATGAGGCGTGCGCTGTAAAATAACTCAGCCGATGCGTCACGCCCTCGCCATCCTCGCCCTTCTCTCCCTCGCCGCCTGCGTTTCGCCGGCAGGCCCGGCCACGCAGCCCAACGAGCGCGAGTGGAGCCTCCTCACCGCCGATTACCAGTGGCTGGACACCGTCCGCAGCGCGCAGAAGAAGCCTGCGCCGGGGATGACGCGCAAGGAGCGGATCGAGCTGCTGCTGGAGAATCACAAGAAGCTCGAGCCGACCTATGTCGCGTTCATCGACAAGGTCCATGAGTACCACCGCCGCACTTCCGATCCTCGGGCTGCCGCACTCCTGGCGCGGGAGAAGATCATCCTCGGCGATGAGTATCTGAGCGTCCTCTCGCGCTATGACCGGGCAATCGAGCACTACCGTCAGGCGGCCGAGTACGGCAGCACCGAGGCGGCGGCCCGGATTGCATTGGCCGAGGGAAAGCGTTACGTGTCGATGAGTGCCTTCGCCAACGTGAAAGCGGGGATGAAGGAAGACGCGGTAGAACGCCTGATCGGCCTCCCACGGGAGGACTGGATCAAGCAGGTCGTACAGAAGAATCGGATCTACGCAGTCTGGATTTACCCGAAGGCCGACGGCGGCGCATCCGCCGTTTACTTTGACAACGGCGTCGTTTATCACACAAACTGGAACGCGGCGACCCCGTCGAACAGCGGGGCAGCGTCGAGGTGATGTTCCGGGAGGATGGGGAGATGGTGGAAGAACACACTGCCGACGATCAGTCTCATTACGAGATCTCACTGACCGCGGGCCAGGCATTCGTCGCATTCGTACTGCTGCTCTTGTCGCTCGCCGCGTCGTTCGCGTTCGGGCTGATGCTCGGGAAAGGCCAGGCCGACGAGCGCCTGGTCGTCCGCAAGGAAACACCGGTCGTCACCGAAGCCAACGTCGTCCCGAAGAAGAACCAGGGCGAGATCGTCGAGCTCGGCGTCACCGCGGATGACTTCGAAGAAGGCACCGAGGACCCGGAGGCGATCCCGACCGATTCCAGCGTGACCGTTGCACCGGTCGTCGAGGAAGAGGCCGCGACGTCGACCGCTGCCGCGGCACCGCCGCCGGTTGCCACCGCGTCCGCGGAACCGGCACCGGTAACGCCGGCGCCAGTCGTGACCACGCCTGTCGCGCCCGCGCATACCGCGTCCGCCCATGCCGCGTCGGCGCAGGTCGGCCAGAAGGTCCCACATCTCGCCCAGCTCCTCTCGACCAGCGACCAGAAGATCGCCGAGGCGATGGCCGTGAAGCTCATCAACCGCGGCTTCAACACCGCCTACGTCGAGCGCGGCGCCACCGACAAGGGCGCCGTCTACCGCGTACGCGTCCGCTTCGACTCCGAACCGGATGCGAGAGCGGCCGAGCCAAAGCTGAAAGAGTTCTCGAAGGAAGTCTGGATCACCGCGAGGTAGGTCAAGTTTGTCATCCTGAGCCGCTACGCTTTCCGCTTCGTGGGGCAGTTCCTGCGGCTCAGGATGACAGAAACAGAGCCCGCCCCTCGCGATACACTCCGTTCACCCATGGCTGACCAGGGCAATCGGAAAACAACCACCCCCGAACTGGAGAAGCTTCGTACCGCGCAGACGGCCAAGAAGCGGCCGGCGGCCGATCCGACCGACATCCTCGACAAGGCCATCTACCAGCTCTGGGAGACCATCAACGACCTCGACCAGATCCAGCCGGAGCGGGTCGAGCACTACCGCGTCTCCATCTTCGGCAGCTCGCGCATCCGCCGCGGCGATCCGATCTACGAAGAGGTCAAGAAGCTCAGCACCGACCTGGCCCGCATGGGCGTCGACATCGTCACCGGCGGCGGGCCTGGCCTCATGGAAGCGGCCAACGCCGGCGCCGTGGAAGGGCAGCTCGAGAGCAAATCGCGCTCGTTCGGCCTGGCCATCCACCTGCCGAGCGAAGAGGCGGCCAATCCCTTCGTCGACAAAGTCTTCCGCCACCGCACGTTCTTCTCCCGCCTGCACCACTTCATCCGTCTCTCCTCGGCGTTCATCGTCATGCCGGGAGGGATCGGGACGGCGCTCGAGCTGTTCATGGTGTGGCAGCTATTGCAGGTCAAGCACATGAAAGAGCATCCGCTCATCCTCGTCGGTACAATGTGGCCCGGTCTGATCGACTGGCTGCGCGGGACGATGCTCGAGCGCGGCCTGGTCAGTCCCCCCGACTTCGACGTGATCAAGGTCGTCGGCTCCTCCGATGAAGCCATCCCGATCATTCGCGAGTCGCATGAACGATGGTTACAGGAGAGAGTCAATGCCCACGCAGGACCAGATACTCGAGGCGCTGAAGAAAGTTAAGTTTCCCGGCCTCTCGCGCGACATCGTGTCGTTCGGATTCGTCCGCGACATCCGCATCGACGGCGGCAACGTCGCCTTCACCGTCCACTTCCAGACCGAGAACCCGGCCGTCGGGCAGCAGATCGCCCGCGAATCGGAGGCGGCCGTCCGCGCCGTCGAAGGGGTGACCGATGTGAAGCTCCATCTCGAGATCGGCGCCCGTGCCGCCACCGGCGGCGGTGCGGCGATGGGACAGGGAGGCGTAGCGCCGCAGCAGCCGAAGGCGCTCGACGGGGTGAAGTACCGGATTGCCGTCGCCTCCGGGAAAGGCGGCGTCGGCAAGTCGACCGTCTCCACCAACCTCGCCCTGTCGCTCCGTGCGCTCGGCCACACCGTCGGCCTGCTCGACGCCGACATCTACGGCCCGTCGCAGCAGATGATGCTCGGCATCCAGGGAAAGCCGCAGATCGACGAGCACACCGAGAAGATCATCCCGATGGAGCGCCACGGCATCAAGACGATGTCCCTCGGCCTGATCACCGAGGCCGACACGCCGGTCATCTGGCGCGGCCCGATGGTCATGAAAGCGATCGACCAGTTCCTCACCGACGTCCAGTGGGGGAAGCTCGACTTCCTGGTGATCGACCTCCCGCCCGGCACCGGCGACGCCCAGCTCACCCTCACCCAGAAGGCCGGCCTCACCGGCGCCGTGGTCGTGACCACGCCGCAGGATGTGGCGCTGATCGACGCGCGCAAGGGGCTGGCGATGTTCCGCAAAGTCAACGTCCCGGTCCTCGGCATCGTCGAGAACATGAGCTACTTCATCTGCCGGCATTGCGGCGAGCGCGAAGAGATCTTCGGCCACGGCGGCGGGCGGAAGACCGCCGAAATGCTCGGCGTCCCCTTCCTCGGCGAAGTGCCGATCGACCCCCAAGTCGTCGTCGGCGGCGACACCGGCGAACCGATCGTCTCCGCCAACCCCGACGCCCCCGCCGCTCTCGCCTTCAAGGAAGTGGCCCGGCTGGTCGTCGAGCAGCTCGCATCCGGCATGGCCGGCCACACTCACGGGCACGATCATGACCACGATCACGATCACGCGCACACGCATTAGGAAGGGCCGAGGGCCGAGGGCCGAGGGCCAAGGGAGACGCGAGCAACCACTGTCATCCTGAGCCGCAGGATTGCTCCCATCGACACAAACCATCGCGGCGAAGGACCCCCTTCGGTTGAACGCGTCGCGTGCTGACGGAGGGGGTCCTTCGCCGCCGTGCTCTTGTTGAAGCGGGACATCCCTGCGGCTCAGGATGACAGTTGTTGTACGTGATTCCCCTCGGCCCTCGGCCCTCGGCCCTCCTCTCTGATATCTTCCGGCCGATGATCAACAAAGTCGTCGCTTCCGCGGCCGAGGCGGTGCAGGACATCCAGGATGGGGCGACGCTCGTCGTCGGCGGCTTCGGGCTCTGCGGGATTCCGGAGAATCTGATCAACGCGCTGGTCGACAGCAAGGTCGGCGGCCTGACCTGCGTCTCGAACAACGCCGGCGTCGACGACTGGGGCCTCGGGCTGCTGCTGCAGACGAAGCAGATCCGGAAGATGGTCTCGTCGTACGTCGGGGAGAACGCGGAGTTCGAACGGCAGTACCTGGCGGGCGAGCTGGAAGTGGAGTTCGTGCCGCAGGGGACGCTGGCCGAGCGCATGCGCACCGGCGGCGCCGGCATCCCGGCGTTCTTCACCCCCGCGGGCTTCGGGACCATCGTGGCCGAGGGGAAAGAGACCCGTGAGTTCGACGGCCGCATGTACGTCATGGAGCGCGGCATCGTCGGCGACTTCTCCCTCGTCGCCGCCTGGAAAGGCGACCGCCTCGGCAATCTCGTCTACCGGAAGACCGCCCGCAACTTCAACCCGATGGCCGCCACGGCCGGCAAAGTCTGCATCGCCGAGGTCGAAGAGCTGGTCGAGCCGGGGGAACTGGATCCCGACAACGTGCACACGCCCGGGATCTTCGTGCAGCGGGTGGTGGTGGCGCCGCGCGTGAAGCGCATCGAACAGCGGACCGTGCAGAAGCCATAGGTCCTATCGGTCCTATCAAGACCCTCGCACCTGCACATGCACCGCCCCCCGCCCCAACCCCAGCCACCGCGGATACTCGAACGACTGCACCCTCCGGTACCCCGGCACCTCGGCGTTGAAGCTGAGGATGTACCGGTCATCCACCACTCCCACCCCGCGCTTGCCGAGATCCTTCCGGCCCTCGCGGAGGGCGAGCAGGGCGTTGATCTCGTAGCCGCCGTCCATCTTCTCGAGCGGGACGCCGTGCGCGCGGAGGAACGTATAGGCCTGCCAGCGGCTGCGGTTCCAGGCGAGGTACTCCGCGGTGCCGCAGATCGAGAACACGATCGCGACGGCGAGCAAGGCCGCCGCGGTGATCCGTGAGGCGTACGTAAGTTGCGTGGTGCTGGCCAGCAGCACGAGCAGGATGCCGAACGGCCAGGCGGTGTCGATCGAGTAGCGGTCGAAGTTGATGCGCATCGCCGCGACGAAGATCGTGCCGAGGGTGAGGTAAGCGACGCAGTAGCGGGCCAGGACGTTCTCGACCCGCGCCGCCGCGCCGGTCACTCCGGTGGCGAGGAGCGCACCGATGGTCGTCACCGTCATCAGCACCAGCCGCACGCTCCACGGCAGCGCGAACGGATGCGGCATGCGCAGCGTGAAGACGTCGCGCAGCGTCGGCGGGCCGAGGCCGAAGTCGGTGAAGACATTGCCGGAGTTCATGTAGGGGAGCGGCATCCCGATCGCGGTCATCCGCCAGGAGGCGTAGAGGAAGACCGGCGCGGCGATCAGCATCACCGGGCGGGAGAGCCGCACCCGGCCGTGCGCCAGAAGCAGCAGCAGGAGCAGCGGCGCGAAGAAGAGGGCCGCGTTCTGCCAGTTGAAGAAGAGGTAGTGCGTCCCGCGGACGGCCAGTCCGGCGATCGACGGGCGGTGCAGGACCAGCTCTTTCTGCGACGCCACCAGCACGCCGCTCAGCACCAGCGCGCCGAACACCAGCGCCGCGGCAGCGTAGGTGAGGGCGACGTTGCGGCGGCGATGGATCAGCGCCACCGCGAGCGGCGCGAGGGCGTTGAGAATCCCGAACTGCCGCGTGAAAAACGACGCCACGCAGGCCGCGAACGCCAGCGCGAGCCAGATCCCCTCGCGATCCCACGCCCGGACGAAAAGCGAGGCCGCGACGAGCGAGGTGAAGACGAACGGCACATGGGTCATCGACGTGAACGAGGCCCAGAAGAAGAGCGGATGGAAAAGCAGCGCCGCAGCTCCGAACGTCGCCAGCGCCGGAGCGACGTTGGCGTAGCGCAGCAGGCGATAGGCGAGCAGCGTCGAGCCGAGGGAAAGGGTGAGCGTGGCGAAGCGGAGGACGGTGAACGTCTCGCCGAACAATGCCGCCCAGAGCGCTCCCCAGACGAACTGCAGATAAGCGGTGGCGGAAGCGAAGGGGGTGAACTCGATCGTGCCGCTGCGGAGGAGGGTGAAGGTGGTGAATCCGACGCCCCAGTCGTCGTTCAGCGGGAAGTTGCCGCGGGGGTCGACCGCGACCGCGGCCAGCACGAACGCCGCGACCAGAACGAGCATCGCGGTTCGGTCCTTCACCTCGGGGATAGTCTCACAGGTCTGTGGTAAGTTCCGTCGCCGTAGGCGGTTCGCCGCCGGAGGAACACGATGCCACTGTCCCGCGAGCAGATCGTTCGCCGCGCCGCCCAGGAGCTCCGCGACGGCTTTTACGTCAACCTCGGCATCGGAATGCCGACGCTCGTCGCGAACAACATCCCGCCCGGCATGGAGGTCATCCTCCAGTCGGAGAACGGCATCCTCGGCCTCGGACCGTTTCCGACGGAAGACGAGGTCGATCCCGACCTCATCAACGCCGGCAAGCAGACCGTCACCGTCCTCCCCGGTGCGGCGTTCTTCTCCAGCGCCGACTCCTTCTCCATGATCCGCGGCGGCAAAGTCGACCTCTCCATCCTCGGCGCCATGCAGGTCTCCGCCAAAGGCGACATCGCCAACTGGATGGTCCCGGGCGCCATGGTCAAAGGCATGGGCGGCGCCATGGACCTCGTCGCCGGCGCCAAACGCCTGATCGTGACCATGGAGCACGTGACCAAGAAGGGCGAGAAGAAGATCCTCGACCAGTGCAACCTGCCGCTCACCGGCGTCGCCTGCGTCAACCGCATCATCACCGACTACTGCGTGCTCGACGTGACCCCCGAGGGATTGCAACTCGTGGAAGTCGCCCCCGGCGTGACGCCGGAAGAGGTGCAGGAGATGACGGAGCCGAAGCTGATCATGAAAGAGCTGCGGCAGATTGCGGTTTAGAACCGCTCTCCGAAAATTTGGTGGCCGACCTTCCGATCTTGTGAGAAACGCGCACGTGATCAGGAGGACAGCCGAAGGGTCACAACCGATCGCGCGGCGCGACGCACGTGCGTCCGGGGTGGAACACAGTGCGTCACGGGCGCGACGCACTGCGTCCGGGGTGGAACACAGTGCGTCACGGGCGTGACACACTGCGTCCGGGCCTGAACAGAGTGCGTCGCGGGCGTGACACCGGCGCTCCGCGCGCAGCGCCAACCTTTTGATCGTGCTCGATGCAAGGGCGCGAGTCTGTCGGCGAAGCTGCTCTGGCTCCACCGCGGATGGGCGCGCCCGCTCAGAAAGTGCAGATTGGGCGGGGCCGACGGGGCTCGAACCCGCGACCTCCGGCGTGACAGGCCGGCGTTCTAACCGGCGGAACCGATCCCCGCACCTCCCGGACGTCTTCTCGCTTCTGGGGGAGAAGGTGCCCTGAGCGAAGCGAAGGGCGGATGAGGGGGCGCGCCTCAGGTGCGGCAGGAGCAAATCGCCGCTGGCCTCACCCTCTCAGCAGCGCGAACGTCCGTCGCAGCAGCTCGAACTTCCTTCGCTGCGGCTCTGCGATCGGGCTCGCCGCGGCCGGGGTCTCGATGATCTCTTCCACCTCCTCGGCGAGGCGGGGGGGCCATTCGCCGGGGTTGGCGATCAGGCGTCCGTGGTAGTACTGGGGGACGACCGAGCCGTCGCTGGCGTGGTAGACCTTGCGGGCGGCGAGGCGGCCGAGGCCGGGGTCGGAGCCGAGGGGGGTGTAGTAGAGGCAGCCCTCGAAGTAGTAGTGCGAGACCTGCGTGGCGCGGGTGCGCGCCTTGTCGAGGATCGGGCAGCCGCCGTGATAGAGGTTGGCCGACCAGATCAGGGCCTGCCCCTTTTTGATCTTCAGCTCCTGCCGCGCCAGTCCGGTGGTCGGGATCATCGCCTGGACGAAATCCTCGTAGCGCCAGATGTTGTGCAGCGGGTTCTCGGTCTTGCTGGCCAGCACGCCGAGGTCGTGCAGGTTGAAGGTCGGGAGCTTCTGGCTGCCGGGGTAGTAATGCAGCGGGCCGTTCGACTCGTCGACGTCCTCGAGCGCCACCCAGACGCCGCACATGTAGCCGCCCGGGATGGAGTCGAAGAAGGCCTTGTCGCTGTGGGTCCGCTGCTCGGAGCCGACCTTGAAGTTCAGGGTCTGGAAGGGGAACGGCTTGCGGCGGTAGAGGATCTCCAGCACCTCCAGCACCCGCGGCGCGTTGGCGATCTTCTTGACGTTGTCGCAGAACCACCAGACGTCCTGGACCCGCTTCTCGTCGTTGTAGAAGTTCGGGTTGCCGGAGGCGAACTTGTCGTGCACCTCGTTCCAGGCGCCGTCGATCCAGGAGTCGGGGATCTGGGGGTCGAAGACCACATAGCCGTGCTCGGCAAAGTGCCGGATCAGCTCCTTCGTCTCCCCGTCGACCTCCGCCTGCTCGAGAAGCATCGGGAAGAACGGCGAGTCGACCCACGGCACCGCGAGAGCCGCGGCTTCGCTCAGGATCTTCGGGTCGGAAGTCATATGCGGGTCTAATGAGGAGCGGAGGGATGGCTATTCCGCCTCATGTCGCCGGTTGTCTGCCGGCCCCCGGCTTCGGCTGAGGCGGCGAGCCCGAGCAACGCCGAGTTCCAGGCAACCGGCAACGGCTTGACATGCTACAAACGTAGCACTATGCTGTTCCTGTAGCATCGAGCAGGAGGAAGCGGGTGACGTCGTTGACGCTGTCGCGCAGGGAACGGGAGATCGTGGAGGTGATCTTCGCCATCGGCGAGGAGGCCTCGGCCGAGGAGATCCGGGAGCGGCTTTCGAGCCCGCCGAGCTATTCGGCGGTGCGGGCCATGCTGGCCAAGCTCGAGGCCAAGGGAGCCGTCAAGCACAAGGAGAAGGGGCTCCGCTACGTCTACTCGCCGACCATGCCCCGCCGGACGGCGCGCAAGTCGGCGCTGCGGCGCATGGTCGACGTCTTCTTCGAAGGCTCGAAGGAGCAGGCCGTGACGGCGCTGCTGCATGAAGAGAAATGGAGCGAGGACGAGCTCGACGAGCTGGCGAAGCAGATCGAGCGCGTCCGGAAGGAACGGAGGAACCCATGACCGCAGTGATCGTGAAGTCGACGTTGGCGATGTTGATGGCGCTGCTGGTGGTGGCCTCCGCGCGCCGCTCCCGCGCTTCGCTGCGGCACCTGGTGCTCGCGGCGCTCTTTCTGTTCCTGCTGCTGCTGCCCGTGGTGCAGCGGTTCGCGCCGGCGCTCGACATCCCGGTGCAGAAGGCGGCGCTCGCGGATGTCGTCGCGACGCCGCAGCCGGAGCAGCCGGCCGGCGTCGTCACGCTCGCTCCGCTGGTGCGCGAGCAGAGCAACGTCCCCCGGCGATTCGACTACGTGAGCGTGATCGTGCCGGTGTACCTCACCGTCGCGGCATTGCTGCTCGCCTGGCTTGCGGTCGGTATCCTCCGGCTGCGCCGCCTCGCCGACACCGGCGAAGTGTGGCTCGACGGGACGGCGCGGATGAACGAGATCGCGCTGGAGGCGAACATCCGCCGTCCAGCCCTGGTCGTGCTGTCGCCCGACGTAGCCGTCCCGCTGACCTTCGGGTTCCGCCGCTCCACGATCGTGCTGCCGGAAGCGGCGCGCGGCTGGAGCGCCGAAGAGCTGACGCGCGCGCTGCGGCACGAGCTCGAGCACGTCCGCCGCGAGGACTGGTTCCTGCAGCTCGCCGCCCGCGCCGCCTGCGCGCTCTACTGGCCGCATCCATTCGTCTGGATCGCATGGCGGCGCTTCTGCCTCGAGGCCGAGCGTGCCTGTGACGACGCGGTGGTCGGCACGTCGAGCGCCGAGGCGTATGCCGGGCAACTGGTCGAGCTCGCGCGGCGCGTACAGAGAATGAACGCCGTCCCGGCGCTGGCAATGGCCTCGCGCAGCAAGCTGGCCCTGCGCGTCGAGGCGATCCTCGACGCGAAGCAGCAGCGCGGACCGCACGGCCGCCTGGCGACGCTCGGTGCGTTCACGGTCATGCTGGCTTTCCTCGTTTCCATCGCGCCGGCGCGCATCATCGAAGCGGCGGCCGATCATGTCGAGTCGGCGACCCGCGGCGACGCGATTCGCGACGGAGTCGATGGCGGCACGGAAGGCGGAGTCGATGACGGCGTAGAAGGGGGCGTCGAGGGTGCGCTGAGCGAAGCTCTGGTCAAAGCCGCCGAAGCGGGCGACGTGGAGGACGTGCGGCGGCTGCTCGACGCCGGTGTGGCGATCAACACCGTCGCCGACGGTGACGGCACCGCGCTCATCGGCGCGTCGCGCGGCGGGCAGATGCACATGGTGCAGTACCTTCTCGAGCGCGGCGCGGATCCGAACGTGGTCGCACCGGGTGACGGCAGTCCCCTCATCGCCGCCTCCCGCATGGGACATGGCGACATCGTGAAGCTCCTGATCCGCCACCGCGCGGATGTCGACCAGATCGTCCAGGGTGACGAGAATGCCCTCATGCAGGCGGCCTGGAACGGCCACGCCGGCATCGTCGAGCTGCTCATCGAAGAAGGGGCGGACGTGAACGCGCGCGCCGTCGAAGACGGCCGCGTGCGGACCGCGCTCAGCCTGGCCCGGCGTGGCGGCCACGATGACGTCGTGCGAATGCTGCTCCGAGCGGGTGCGCGCGAAGGGGATTGGTCCTCGGTTTCGTCAAGAAGCTCTTCCGGGAACTGATGGGACCGATGGGACTCATGGGACCTATAGGACCCATGAGTCCCAGAAGCTCTGCTTTCCTCTTCGTCCTATAGGTCCTATAGGTCCCATCGAGTCAACCAAACAGGAGCTTTCATGCTTGCCGTCCTTTTAGCGGCCGTGCTCGAGGTGCGTCCGTCGACCGCCCCGATCCGGATCGACGCCCGTCTCGACGAGCCGGCGTGGGCCGCAGCGACCGCGGTGCCGGTCGCGTACGAGTGGTATCCGTCCGACAACACCGCCGCGCCGGTCGAGACCGAGGCGCTGGTCACCTACGACGAGCGCAACCTCTATGTCGCCTTCCGCGCGAAAGACCCGCAGCCGGCGCGCATCCGGGCGCGCTACAGCGAGCGCGATGCCGCCTCCGAGGACGACCTGGTCGGCTTCTACATCGACCCGTTCAACGACGATCGCCGCGCCTACCAGTTCCGGGTCAACCCCCTCGGCGTGCAGATCGACGCCATCAACTCCGACGTCGAAGGCACCGAGGACCTGACCTGGGACGCGATCTGGGACTCGGCCGGGATGCTGACCGCCGACGGTTATGTCGTCGAGGTCTCGGTCCCTCTGCAGCAGCTCCGCATCCCCTCGGGGAGCACGGCTCAGACGTGGGGCTTCCTCGCCGTTCGCGAATATCCGCGCGACGTGGTCCACCGCCTGCGCTCCGTCCGGACGGACCAGAACCGCAACTGCCTGGTCTGCCAGTTCCAGGATCTGCATGGCTTCGCGATCGGCAGGAGCGGCCGCAACGTCGAGGTGACGCCGACTCTCACCGGGACGAACGAGGATGCCTTTGACGCCGGCATCTCGGCCCGCTGGGCGATCACGCCGGGAACCTCGCTGCAGGCGACGCTCAATCCCGACTTCTCGCAGGTCGAGGCCGACGCGGCGCAGCTCGACGTCAATACCCGCTTCGCCTTGTTCTTCCCGGAAAAACGCCCCTTCTTCGTCGAAGGGGCGGACATCTTCGAGACCCGCCTCCCGCTCGTCTTCACCCGCACCATCGCCGACCCGAGCGGAGGCGTGAAGCTCACCGGCAAGAGCGGCTCGCACCTCTGGGGAGGACTCTTCGCGCGCGACGAGATCACCAACCTGCTCATCCCGGGAGACGAGTCGTCGACCATCACCTTCCTCGACCGCCCGTCGACCTCGGCGTTCGGCCGCTATCGCGCCGAGGTGGGGAAATCGGCGACCGTCGGCGGCCTGCTGACCGCGCGAAGGGGGAACGACTACGAGAACACCGTCCTGGCCGCCGACTCGTTCTACCGCGCCACCGAGCGCGACTCCCTGCGCGGGCAGTTCGCGGGCTCGCGGACACGCTACCCGGACGAGATCGTCACCGGTTTCGCACAGCCGGACGGCTCGTTCACCGGCCACGCCGCGCGATTGGGCTACAGCCACAGCGACCGCGCGTGGTCGTGGGGCGGCAACTACACCGAGAGCTCCCCGGAGTTCCGCGCCGACAGCGGTTTCATGAACCAGGTCGGCGTCCGTTCCGCGAACGCATACCTCGAGCGGCGCATCCGCGGCGCCGCGGACCGCTGGTTCCGCAACATCTACATCAGCACTGGCGCCGACGTGACGCGCGAGTACGGCGGCGAGTGGACCGAATGGGGCGGCGACTTCGGCGCGACCTACCAGGGACCGCGCCAGACGACGATCAACTTCAACCTCGCCCCGAACCAGGAGTACTTCGCGGGGACGACCTACCGCAACTTCCGCCACGCGTTCTTCGTCGAGACCCAGCTCACCCGCGACATCCTGGTCGGCATCAACCTGAACCAGGGAGAGGCGATCGACTTCAACAACGCCCAGCAGGCCGACTTCATCACCATCTCCCCCGGCGCCAACCTGAACATCGGCCGCCGTTTCCGCGGCGAGATCGACTACGCCTACCAGGTCTTCGAGACCAAAGCCGGCGCCCGCATCTTCACCGTCCACCTCCCCCAGGCCCGCCTCCTCTACCACTTCAACCGCCGCGCCTTCGCCCGCACCGTCCTCCAGTACCAGACCGTCGACTTCGTCGACAGCAAATCGCGCGAGCTGCTGACCCAGTTCCTCTTCTCCTACCGGGTCAACGCCCAGACGGTGTTCCTGGCGGGCTATTCGGACAACTACGAAGGCGAAGTGGACCTGTCGCGGACGGAGAGGGCGGTGTTCGTGAAGGTGGGGTATGCGTGGCTGTTTTGACCTGTCATCCCCCTGTCATCCCCCCTGTCATCCCGAGCCGCGGGACTTGACCCACGAAGCGGAACGCATGGCGGCGAGGGACCTGGGGGGAGGGGGAGCGATGCACGCTCATCCCACCTCCACCCGCCCGGGTCCTTCGCCGCCGTGCTTCCCGCTTCGTGGGGACATTCGTGTGGCTCAGGATGACAAAACGATGGCGGGCTGATTCCGTCAACGGAGTCGGTGGATGTCTTACGATGGAGATGTGAAACCGCCGGCCGACACCAGTCCACGAGCGTGGGCCGTTCAGCAGGAGCTTCTGCGACGCCTGCCCGGCGTGGAGCGCCTGAAACTGGCGCAGGAGTGGACACGGTTGGCGCACGAGCTTGCATTCGCACATCTGCGTTCTCAGCATCCCGAGCTGCCGGATGAGGAGCTCTGGCTGAAGCTTGCCGTGCGGCGCCTCGGCCGGAGTGTCGTGCGTAAGGTGACGGGTCGTGACATCGATCCGTCTTGACGGCGCGTACGGGGTCTGAAGTCTCGCGCTCTCGGGTCGCATACTGCCGGCCGAAGGCCGGCGGACCGGCCGGCTGAAAGCCGGCGCTCCACAGGGTTAGCCGTGCGGAATCGCGATCGCCCCCGCCAGCCGGTCAAACTCCTCCAACCCCATCGTCTCCGCCCGCACATCCAGATCCAGGCCCGCCCGCGTCATCGCATCCAGCACCTGTTCCCGCGTCAACTCGCGCCAGCCGGTGAGGTTGTTGACGAGTTTCTTGCGGCGCATGCGGAAGGCGGTGCTGACGAGGTCGAGGACGGCTTCGCGGGGGGAGTGGAGGCCGGGGTCGCGGGGGTCGAGGACGACGACGGCGCTGCGGACTTTGGGTGGGGGGTAGAAGGATTTCGGCTCCAGCGTCAGGATGCTCTTCGCCGAGGCGAAGGCCTGGACGTACAACGTCAGGTAGCCGTAGTGCTCGGTGCCGGGCTTGGCGACGATCCGTTCGGCGACTTCTTTCTGGAGCATGAAGACGGCCCGGCGGCAGTGGGGGTCGGCGATGACGCGTCTCAGGATCGGGGTGCCGACGTTGTAGGGGAGGTTGCCGACGGCGCGGTAGGGGGAATCTGGCAGCGGGGCGTCGACGGCGTCTTCGTTGCGGATCTCGAGGCGGTCGCCGAATTTTGCACGGAGGCGGCGCTCGAGGTCGGGGTCGATCTCGATGGTGATGGTGCGATGGCCGAGCTCGACGAGCTTTTCGGTCAGCACTCCCTCACCGGGGCCGATCTCGAGGACGATCTCCCCCGGCGCCGGTTCGAGCGCGGCGACGATCTTCTCGACCGCCCCGCGATTTCGCAGAAAGTTTTGACCCCACTTCTTCTTCGGTCTGCTCATGGAGAACTCTCGGGAGGATAAACTCACTTCATGGAGCAGGCCACCGTCCCCGGCAGCAGTACCAGCGCAGCACACGAAACCATCGCCCGCCTTCGGACCGAGGTCGGGCGGGCGGTCATCGGACAGGACGCGGTCCTCAACCGGCTGATCATCGCCATCCTGGTACGCGGGCACGTCCTGATCGAGGGGCTGCCAGGACTGGCGAAGACGCTGCTGGTGAAGACGCTGGCCGGGGCGATCGACGCCTCGTTCAAGCGGATCCAGTTCACTCCCGACCTGCTGCCGGCCGACATCACCGGCACGCAGATCTTCGATCCCGCCGGCAGCGCGTTCAAGCCGCGTCTCGGCCCGATCTTCGCGAACCTGATCCTGGCCGACGAGATCAACCGCGCGCCGGCGAAGGTGCAGAGCGCGCTGCTGGAGGCGATGCAGGAGCGGCAGGTGACGATCGGCGATACGTCGTACCTGCTGCCGGACCCATTCGTGGTCATCGCCACGCAGAACCCGATCGAGCACGAAGGAACGTATGCACTCCCCGAGGCGCAGGTCGACCGGTTCGTGATGAAACTGAGGGTCGACTACCCGGCGGCGGAGGAAGAGCTGCGGATGCTCGGCCTGTACCTCGACCCGATGCGCCAGAACGTCGCGGTGCAGCGCGTCCTCGGCCTCGACGAGATCGCCCGCGTGGCCAGGCTGGCGGCGAGCGTCCGCACCGACGAGCGGATCGGCCGCTACATCCTCCAGATCGTCACCGCCACGCGCAGACCGGCGGACTTCCGCCTCCCCGCGCTCGCGCACCACATCACCTACGGCGCCTCGCCGCGCGCGACGCTGGCGCTCGCCCATGTCGCCAAGGCTCACGCCTTCATCGACGGCCGCGACTACGTGCTCCCGGAGGACGTGAAGGCAATCGCCCACGACGTGCTCCGCCACCGGCTGGTGCTCAGCTACGAGGCTGCGGCGGAGCAGGTGACGGCGGATCGGGTGATCGACCAGATTCTCGGGGCGGTGGTAGTGCCGTGAAAGTGTTGCTGGTTGCTGGTTGTTGGTTGCTTGCGAGGTTACGCCTGGGCCTCATGCGCTGCCTCACAAGCAACCAGGAACCAGCAACCAGCAACCAATGATGTTCTTCAAACGAAAACCCGCCGACCTACGCGCCCCCCTGGTTCGCCGGGTGCGCGATCTGGAGCTGGTGAGCGCGCGTTTGATCCGGGCCGGGTTCGCCGGCGATTACCACGCCGCGTTTCATGGGCGGGGGATCGAGTTCGCGCAGGTGCGGGAGTACATCCCGGGGGACGACATCCGGACCATCGACTGGAACGTCACCGCGCGCAGCGGTGTGCCGCATGTGAAGGAGTTCATCGAAGAGCGCGACCTCACCGTGCTCGTCGCGGTCGACGTCTCCGGCTCGATGGCCTTCGGCTCGGTCGACTGGCGCAAGTGCGATCTCGCGGCGGAGCTGGCGGCGATCTTCGCCTTCTCCGCGGTCGAGAACTCCGACCGCGCGGGGCTGCTGCTCTTCTCCGAGGGGATCCGCAAGTTCATCCCGCCGCGGCGGGGACGGGCGCACGCGCAGGTGCTCGTCCGGGCGGCGGTCGATGCGGCGATGAGCACTCCCCGCGGGGAGGCGAACATCGACGAGGCGGTACGCTTTCTCGAGCGGGTGACGCCGAAGCGGGCCGTGATCCTGGTCCTCTCCGATTTCCTCGACCTCCGCTTCGAGCGCGCCCTCAACCGCCTGAACCGCAAGCACGACGTGATCGCCCTGCCGGTCATCGACCCGCGCGAAGAGCGCTTTCCCGACCGCGGCCTCGTACGCCTGGTCGATCTCGAGACGAATGAAGCGCGCCTCGTCGACCTCGGCCACTCCGACGTTGCCCGCCGCGCGGCCCAGCGTCGCGAGCAACTGATGCGCCGCTTCCGCGCCGCCGCCATCGACCACCTTCCGATCTCCACTGCCGTCCCGTACGAACGCGAGCTGTTGGGATTTTTCAGGCGTCGCGCCTTGATGCACCAGACCAGGAGGGGCCAGAGATGAACGATGAGAGATGAGCGATGAACGCCGCCGACCTGTTCATCTCTCATCGCTCATCTCTCATCGCTCGGACATGATCCTCGCCGCCCTTCTCGCCGTCACGATGACCTTCTCGCCCGCACAGCCGAAGGTCGGCGATCTCATCGCCGTCGAATTCGCCGCGCCGGTGAAGCTCGACGCGTCGCCGGCCTACGAGGTCGTGTCGCAGGAGGGGAACCGGGTCGTCGTCCGGACGTTCGAGCCGAAGCCGTTCGCGCTCAGCGGGACGCAGGGGGGCGTGCGCTTTCGCAATCTGCAGGTGCCGGTCGGGTCGGTGCTGCAGCCGGGCGACCTGATGCAGCCGGCGCCGCTCGTACCGCCGCGGGAGGTGCCGTATCCGCGTGCGCCGTTCCTCGCCATCGGCATCGCAGCACTGATCGCGGCTATTGCATGGGCGGTGGTGTGGTGGCGCTCGCGCAAGCCGGCCGTCGTGCCGGTGGAGATCGTCCCGCCGGACGAACGCTTCCGCCGTGCGGTGCTGGCGTTGCGGCGCGACGCGCGGCATCCGCTGCGCTGGGCTGTGCTCGCCGACGAGACGCGCGCGTTTCTCGCGGCGACGCGCTCGATCAGCAGCGACCTGACCACCACGGAGGTTGTTCCGCGTCTCAAGCAGGAAGAGACGATCGTGATCGACATCCTCAGGCAGGGCGACCTCGAGAAATTCTCCGGCCGCGGTGCCGAGCCGCGCGACTTCGATTCCATCGCTGCCGATGCACTCCATCTCGCGTCGGTCGTGCAACCCGAGGAGCGAAAAGCGTCATGACGCGCTTCGCCGATCCGCTCTGGTTCGCACTGGCGCTGCTCGTCATCGCCCGCGTCGTTCTCCTGGTGCGCGACCGCCGCAAGCGCGTCGGCGCGTTCGGCTTCTCGTCGATGTCGCTCACCGCGCCGGCGACCCGTTTTCGCCGCAGCCTCTCCGACATCCCGTTCTTCCTCGAATGCATCGCCCTCCTGCTGCTGATCGCGGCGCTGGCGCGGCCGCAGCGGGTGACGAAGCTGGCGTCGAGCGACCGGTTCGGGATCGATATCGTGATCGCGCTCGATGCCTCGGGGAGCATGGCCGCGGAGGACTTTCGTCCGCGCAACCGCTTCACGGTGGCGAAGGATCTGATCGGCGATTTCGTACGCGGGCGGACCGACGACCGGATCGGCCTGGTCACGTTCGGCAGCCGCGCGGCGACGCGCGTCCCGATCACCTACGACCGCCGCATCACCGAGGGGATCCTCGACAAGGCCGAGCTGGGGGAGCATGGGAACGGCACCGCCATCGGCCACGCCCTCGCCACTTCGGTGAACCGGCTGCGCAAGTCGCGCACGCGCAGCCGGGTGATCATCCTGGTGACCGACGGCGTGAACAACTCCGGGTCGATCGAGCCGCGCGTGGCGGCGCAGCTCGCGGCGCAGAGCGGGATCAAGGTCTACACCATCGGCGTCGGCAGCGAAGGGCCGGTGCCGCTGCCGGTGAAGCGGCAGAATCCGTTCACCGGCGAGATCGAGACCATCTACACGCACATCCGCGGAGAGCTCGACGAGCCGACGCTGCGCGCGATCGCCGCCGCGACCGGCGGCGAGTTCTTCCGGGCCACCGATGCCCGCGCGCTGGCGCTCGTGCTCGAGCGGATCGACGCGCTGGAGAAGACCCGGCTGACGTCGCCGCGGCGGGAGCAGATCGTCGAGTTGTACGGCTATCCGCTCATCGCCGGCCTCGCCTTTCTCGGCTTGGCGCTGCTCGGCGGCGAGACGTTCTGGCTGAAGGTGGCGGCATGAGCTTCCGCAGCATGAACCTGCTCTGGCTGCTCGCGCTCGTGCCGTTCGCGCTGCTGTTCCTCCTTTCGCGCGAGCGGTTGCGGACACGCATCGCCCGCCGCTTTGCCTCGGAGCGCCTGCGCGGCGTCGGCAATCCTGCCCGTCCGCTTCGCCCCTGGCTGCTCGGCGCGGCGCTCGCGCTGGCAGTGCTCGCCCTCGCCGGACCGTACGCCGGGACGAAGCTCGTGCCGATCGTCGCGCGGGAGGCCAACCGCGTGCTGGTCATCGACGTCTCGAACAGCATGGCCGCCGAGGACGTCGGCACGTCGCGACTCTCTGCAGCGAAGGCGATCGCCATGCGGCTCGCCAACGCCCACCAAGGCCGCGTTGCGCTGATCGTCTTCGAAGGAACCCCCGAGGTGGCATCGCCGCTGACGACCGACACGGACGCAGTGGCCGCGCTCATCGACAGCGTGGTGCCGGGAGAAGTCGGCACGCCGGGGTCGGACGTCGGCAGCGCGATCTTCGCCGCCGTGCGGCTGATCGCCGGTGAAGGGGCGCAGAACGCCGACGTGGTGGTCATCAGCGACGGCGAGGATCAAGGCGCGCGGGTCGACGAGGCGAAACGGCGCGCGCGGACATCCGGCATCGAGATCTCGACGATCGTCGTCGGCACGCCCGACGGCAGCACCATCCCGACCGGACGCGGCCCGCTGCGCGACGAGGGAGGGGAGATCGTGACGACGTTCGCCCGCACCGACGTCCTCGGCGACATCGCCCGCTCGACCGGCGGGACGATGCTAGAGAACCCGTTCGGAGCACGCGCGCTCGACCCGCTGTTGACGACCGAAGGGGCGGTGGCGACGCACCAGACCCACGCGCGCGTGCCGGTAGACCGTTACCAGTGGCCGCTTGCCTTCGCGGTCGTGCTCCTCTTCGCCGGCTCGCTGTTGCATCGAGGTGCGGAATGAGAGCGGCGCTCCTGATCCTGCTCGCCCTGACGCCGCCGCAGTGGTGGAAGGAGACGAACTCGCACGCCACGAGCGCAAAGGCGGCGCGGGCCTACGAGGAGAAGCAGTACGCCGCCGCTGCGAAGGCGTACGAGCGGGCGCAGACGCTCGCTCCCTCTGCCCGCGCCGCGTTCAACCTCGGTACGGCGGAGATCGCGGCAGGACAGCGCGAGCAAGGCTCGGCGCGGATGGCCGAGGCGATCAAAGACCCGGCGCTGCGCGCCGACGCACTGTTCAACCGCGGTAACAGCGCGCTCGCCGCGAAGGCGCTCGACCACGCGGTGCGCGATTACATCGGCGCGCTGAAGGCGAACCCCCGCCATACCGCGGCGAAGCGCAACCTGGAGCTCGCACTGCAGAAGAAGAAATCGCAGCAGCAACAGCAGCAGGGCGGCTCGGACGGCAAGCAGAATCAGCAGAACCAGCAACAGCAGAAGCCGCAGCCGGACCCGAAGAAGCCGTCGCCGCAGAAGGAAGGGAACGTCGACCTCGAGGCGCTGCTGCGCAGCGTGCAGCAGCAGGAGCAGGAGGAGCTGCGACGGATGCGCGGGCGGCCGGCGGAGGGGCGGGTAGGGTGGTGAGGCGGGGGCGGGGGCGGGACGGCGAAATGCAAAATGCAAAATGCAAAATGCAAAATGGAAAAAGGGCGCTGAACCTCTTTTCCATTTTGCATTTTGCATTTTGCATTTTGCATTTCGCCGTCTCCCTGCCCGCCTTCGCGCAAACAGCACTGACGGTCGACACCCGCTCCCTCCGCATGAACGACCTCCTCACCATCACCGTCGACCTCGACGGGCCGTTCGCGTCGCTCAAGGTCGTCTACGTGCCGCTGCAGAACCTCGAGATCGTCGGCGAGCCGGGGAGCTCGTCGGAGTTCGTCTGGAACAACGGCCAGGTGTCGCGGCGCCGGACCATGCGCTGGCGCGCGCGGCCGCTCGCGCCGGGAGCGGCGCGCGTGGGGCCGCTGGTGCTGAACGCGGAAGGGCAGCGGGAGACGCTTCCGGGGATCGAGATCGAGGTCCTGCCGGAGCTCGTCTCCACCTCGAATGACGCGGAGACGATCCTGCGCGAGCTCTCCGAGACCGGCCGCCAGCCGATGTTCGTCGTCTCCGAGGTCGAGAAGACAAGCGTCTACGCCGGCGAGCCGGTGGTCGTGACCTGGTGGCTCTACAACGCCGCGTCGATCCAGCAGTGGCAGATCGTCTCGGTGCCGAAGCTCGACGATTTCTGGACCGAGGAGCGGCCGAAGGCCGAGCAGCCGGAGCGGGTGTACGTCGGCGACGTGATGGTGCAGCGGCTGCCGATCCGCAAGGTGACGCTGTTCCCGCTGCGGAGCGGCTCGCTGCGCATCGGCGGGATGGCGGTGGAGGCGGCGCTGATGCGCTACATCCGCCGCGGCCCGTTCTCGACGTACAACGGGGAGTTGATCGAGGCGAGCTTCACCTCGGCGCCGATCAACCTGACCGTCAAGCCGATTCCGCCCGGCCCGCCGGTCGACGCGGTGGGCGACCTTTCACTGACCTGCGAGTCGCCGGTGCAGCGGAAGAACGGCCCGGTGGTCGTGCGCGTGTCGCTCAGCGGCGTCGGCAACGTCCGCGCCGCCAACCCGCCCCGCTTCGAGCGCCCGGTCGAAGGGACGCTGCAGGTGGAGGGAGGGGAGGTGTTGGTCTCGCGCGAGGAAACGTCGTTCGGGATGTCCCGCCAATGGCGCTATCTGATCTTCCCGGCGACGTCCGCGCCGATGGAGATCCCGCCGCTCTCGATGCGCGTGTTCGATCCGGCGACGGGCCAGCGGAAGGCGCTGCGCTGTGACGGCTCGTTCGTGAATGCCGTGGTAGCCGCGGCACCGGCGGGGAGCGCGCCGGCGGCGCAGCCGGCGCCGCCGCGGAAGGTGTGGCCGTTCGTTGCCGGTGCGCTGATGCTCTTGCTTGGCGTTGCGATCGTGCCGCGTCTCCGGCGCGAGCTTGCACTGCGGCGCGCGGTGCGCGAGATCGTCGACGGCGCCACACCCGCGGAGATCCGCGCGAGAGTCGAGCAACGAGTGCACATTGACCTCAACGAACAATCCGACCGCGGCGACGCCTGGCGCGCCCTGCGCTCTCTATTGGATGCCGCCGAGCGCGAGCGGGATATTGCCATTGACGCCGATGCGGAGATCGTGCGGCGGGTGAGGGAAGTGCTGCGGTACAGGTGATGGGACAAATGGGACCAATGGGACGAATGAAAGGCCTATCCGTCCCATAGGTCCCATTCGTCCCATCCGTCCCATCGCTCTCGCTTAAAATCCCCCCTCATGCCGCCGCCCACCCTTCACACCACCCGCCTCACCCTGCGCCCGTTCACCCTGGCGGACGCCCCCGCCCTCCACGAACTGGTGAGCGCGCGAGAGATCGCCTTGAACACCCTCACCATCCCCCATCCCTATCCCCCGGGGGCGGCGGAGCAGTGGATCGGCAAACATGAGGCGGAGTACCGGGAGAACGTCAACCACCACTTTGCCATCGACGACGGGCAGGTCGTGGGGACGATCACCCTGATGATGAAAGACGAGGGGATGGCGGAGATCGGGTACTGGGTGGGCGTGCCGTTCTGGGGGAAAGGCTACGTCTCCGAGGCGGCGGCGGAGATCCTGCGCTACGGATTCGAAGAAGTCGGACTGCAGCGCATCTTCGCCGGCTACTTCTCGCGCAACGCGGCGTCCGGGCGGGTCATGGAGAAGATCGGGATGCAGTACGAGGGCACCCTGCG
Organism: Thermoanaerobaculia bacterium; assembly: GCA_035629865.1. Classification (GTDB taxonomy): domain Bacteria; phylum Acidobacteriota; class Thermoanaerobaculia; order Gp7-AA8; family Gp7-AA8; genus QHVT01. Next base: position 31,132 of record DASPHC010000181.1, read on the forward strand.
CCACCACGTTCTCAAATGGGGCGAGCGGCTCGACATCGTCTTCTACGGCATCCTGCGAGACGAGTTCATCGCACGAGGAACGGGACGAAAAACAGCAGGCTGAGGAAGAGCGCGATCCAGCGCTCCAGGCGATAGTCGTTGTGCTCGAAGTCGATCATGAGCACCATTAAGCCGCCCGAATGCGTCAACGCCCGAGAATGATCGAGGAATGGTTGCGGCGCAATTGTGGCCGGAATGTGGCGGGCGCTCCGAGGGAACGACGAGAGGCCTCCGGCGGGCGGGCCCGGCCCGCGGCGTTGGTTTCCGCCCGGACCGCGCTCCGAGCGACAAACGTGCGTTCAGCCTAAGGCAACAAACGCTGCGGGCCGGGCCCGCCCGCCGGAGGCCCCCCCGTCGCCCTTCCGTGCGGGCCTTCAGAACTTCCGGGCCCGGAACCCCGCCATGGTCTCCTCGAACTTCGTGTAGCCCGACTCCACCAGCGCCTCGCGGGCCAGCTCCGTCAGAAACGAGCCGGTCACGTCGATCGCCTCGACGGACCGCTCGCGGATCGAGATCTCCTCGAGCAGCATCCGCCAGTCTTCGCGGGCCGCGACGGCGCCGGGAGGGCGGAAGAGGGTGACGGTGATGTGCGGCCATTCGATGGCCGCACGCCACGCCTCTTCCGCCGCGGCGCGGTTCGCCGGGGTATCGGCGAGCCACACCGGCATGTGGAAGGCGGTCTTCTCCAACTGCTCCGAGAAGTCCGCGTCGAACACGATGGCGACCGTACGGGGCATTTAAGGGCTCGGCTCACCAGCCGCACTGCTTCCCTTCATTCTGCTTCTCGAGCCAGTCGAGCAGCGGGCGGAAATAGTCGACCACCGCCGTCGCGTCCATTTCCCGCTGTCCGGTCAGCGCTTCGAGCGCATCCGGCCAGGGGCGGCTCATCCCCATCTCCAGCATCTTCGCCAGCTTTGCCCCCGCCTGCTTATCGCCGTAGATCGAGCAGCGGTTGAGCGGACCCTTGTAGCCGCTCTGCTGACAGAGCGCGCGGTGGAACTGGAACTGGAGGATGCGCGCCAGGAAGTAGCGTGCGTACGGCACGTTCGCGGCGATGTGGTACTTCGCGCCCGGGTCGAACAGATCCTCGCCGCGCGGTCCGCCGGCGGGGGCGATGCCCTGATACTTCGTCCGCAGCTCCCACCAGGCCTGGTTGTAATTCTCCGGCGTGATCTGGCCGGAGAAGACCCCCCAGCGCCACTTGTCCATCAGGATGCCGAAGGGGAAGAAGGCGATCTTGTCGAGCGCGTCGCGCAGCAGGAGCGGGATGTCCGACGACGCCGGCGGCTCCTTGTCCAGCAGTCCGATCTTCACCAGGTACGCCGGCGTCACCGAAAGCGCCACCGTGTCACCGACTGCCTCGTGGAAGCCGTCGTTCGCGCTGTTCTTGTAGAGATACGGCAGCTGCTTGTAGGCGCGCTGATAGAAATTGTGGCCGAGCTCGTGGTGGATGGTGTTGAAGTCGTCGGCGTTCTTCTCGATGCACATCTTGATGCGCAGGTCGTCCAGATCGTCGATGTCCCAGGCGCTGGCGTGGCAGACCACGTCGCGGTCGCGCGGCTGGGTGAACATCGAGCGTTCCCAGAACGTCTGCGGCAGCGGGTCGAAGCCGAGCGAGGTGAAGAAGCGCTCGCCGATCTTCACCATCCCGAGCGGGTCGATGTCCTTCCGCTTCTCCAGGATCTTCGTCAGGTCATAGCCGCGGTCCGCCTTCGGCGGCGCCACCGTGTCGTAGATGTTTCCCCACTCCTGCGCCCAGATGTTGCCGAGCAGGTGGGCCGGGATCGGCTTGTCGAGGGCGACGACGCTCTTGCCGTACTTTTTGTTCAGGTTCCAGCGGACGTAGCAGTGCAGCGAGTCGTAGAGCGGCTTGACCTGCGTCCAGAGCCGGTCGACCTCGGTGGCGAAGGCTTCGGGCGGCATGTCGTACTTCGAGCGCCACATCGCGCCGACGTCGGCATAGCCGAGGTCCTTCGCGCCCTGGTTCATCAGCTCGACGAAGCGGGTGTAGCGGTCGCGCATCGGCGGCGAGACCGTGTGCCATCCACCCCAGACGTCGAGCAGCTCGTCCGGATCGCGGCTGGTGCGCATGACGTTGGTGATCTCGTTGATGTCGAGGCAGTCGTCGCCGCTCTTGCCGGGCGGACACCACTTGCCGGAGCCGTACTCCGCCTCCAGCTCCGAGGCGATGCGGGCCATCTCCGCAGTCAGGGCCGGATCGGCGGGACCGGGGGAGGTGAGGGCGAGCTTGATCGTCTCCAGTTTCCGGCGGACGTCGTACGGCAGCTCGAGGCTGTCATAGCGGGCAGCCTTCTTCGCCAGCTCGACGCCGGCGTTGATCAGCTTCTCGTTCTCCCGCGCCGCGATGAGCTGCGTGTCGTGGGTGATGTAGGTCGATTGCACCCACGAGGCGCGCTGGGAGTCCTGATTCATCGCCGCGAGCCGCGCCTCGGCTTCGTTGGCGAACTGCGTGGCTTCCTCGACCGTCGGGCCGGTCTCGGCGGGGGGAACGGGCTGTGCGGACTGCATCGGGGAAGTCGTCTCCATCTGCGCCGGCTGTTCCATCGCAGCGGCGTCTACAGAAACCGGGGTCACCGGGGTGACGGTCGTCGTGCAGGCTGCGAGCGCGAGCGCGAGACCGGCGAGAGTCAGCGGGGGAAAACGCATGAGAACCTCCAGCTCGAATGTGGGCTTTTTTATCCAGGCACTGCGGTGCGGAGCAATCGCGCGGCCAGCGGAGTATAGCCAAACGTTTTCCATCGTCACTGCGTATACATCGGAGCGAGTGTTACCATCCGGCGAAACTTATTCGCGGCGCCGGATGCCGCACCCCATCACGCATTTGAGGAGATTCATGCACCCCGACAAGCTCCGCCGTACCCTGGCCGCGGCTCTGCTGGCCACCTGCCTCACCTCTCTCCCGATGTACGCAGCCAAACGCCGTTCCGTCCGCAGCCCCTCCGCGGGCAGCCTGACCGTCACCGGCGTCGTGACCGACTCGGCCACCGGCGCACCGGTCATCAACGCGAAGGTCTTCGTCGACGCCCGCCACACCGATTCCACCGACGAGAACGGCGCCTACGAGATCCGGAACGTCCCCTTCGCCACTTCCGGAACCATTCTCACCGCCGAGCGCACGGGCTACATCACCAAGACGTCCACCCTGGCGAGCGGCACCACCCTGAACTTCAGCCTCGTCGCCACCCCCACCGTCACCGTCCGCAAGACCGACAACACCACCTTCACCCTCGACCAGGAATCGATCATGTTCGGCTACCCGATCGCCTTCAGCGGCTACCGCGAGGACGAGTCGGAAGACTTCTGCAGGCCGGACGGCACCCAGATCGTCGTGCACCGTTCCGAGATCCGCAAGATCACCGGTCCGGCCGCCGTGGCCACTTCCGCCGCCTGCTGCCCCGGCATCGACAGCCGCCGCGTGCGCGTCGAGCTCAAGACCGGCGAGATCACCGACCTGTTCTTCGTCGACGCCTGCAACGGCTTCCCCAACATCGACGTCAAGGGACGCAACCACGTCACCGGCGCGACGATCTACACGCCGTTCGCCGAGATCGCCGAGATCACTTTTCCATGAGCGGGGGAGGCATGAGGTACGAGGTATGAGGTATGAGTGAAAGACACTTCTGCCTCTCATCTCTCGTACCTCATGCCCGCCTGCAGCAAGCGACGCGTGCGGCTACGACGCGGAACGCGCAGCCGCCCACTCATACCTCATACCTCGTACCCCGTGCCTGCACCAGCGGTAGCACTTCTACCGCCGACCTCGTTAAATCCGGAGGCGTTCTCCCAACGTAGAATGCCTTCGTGACGAGTATCGCTCCGCGCCTCCTCGACCCCGCTCTCTCCGAGATCGAGCGGATCTACGAAGCCCAGCAGCGCAACCGAGCCGCCGTCGGCTCCACCACCGCCGCGCAGCGGATCGAGAAGCTCCGAAGGCTCGAGCAGGCGCTGCTCGACCGCCGCGACGAGATCCGTGTTGCGATGTGGGAGGACTACCGCAAGCCGGCCGCCGAGGTCGACCTCTCCGAGATCTATCCCATCGTCGGCGAAGCGCGCCACGCCATCCGCCACCTCCGCTCCTGGCTCAAGCCGAAACGGGTCCCGACGCCGCTGGCGCTGCTCGGGTCGAGATCGACCGTCGTCCACGAGCCGAAAGGGGTGGTGCTGATCATCGCCCCCTGGAACTTCCCCTTCAACCTGACCCTCGGCCCGCTCGTCTCCGCGATCGCGGCCGGCAACTGCGCGATGCTCAAGCCGTCCGAGATGACCCCCGCGTCGACCTCCTGCATCAAGCGCATCCTCGGAGATCTCTTCGACGAGAACGAGGTCGCCGTCATCGAAGGGGACGCGAAGGTGGCCGAAGAGCTCCTCCGCAAACGCTTCGACCACATCTTCTTCACCGGCAGCCCCGCCGTCGGCCGGATCGTCATGAAAGCCGCCGCCGAGTATCTGACCTCGGTGACGCTGGAGCTGGGCGGCAAGTCGCCGGTCATCGTCGACCGGACCGCCAACATCGCCGAGGCGGCGAAAAAGATCGCCTGGGGAAAATTCTTCAACTGCGGCCAGATCTGCATCGCCCCCGACTACGCCCTCGTCCACGAAGACGTCCGCGACGAATTCCTGGCCAAACTGCGCGAGACCGTGGCCGGCTTCGGCGACGCCTCCCGCGGCTGGATCGTCAACGAACGCCACGCCGCGCGCGTCAAGCGCCTGATCGACACCAGCCGCGCCGACGTGTTCCTCGGCGGCACGGTACAAGGCCGTTCCATCGAACCGACCGTCCTCACCAACGTCCCGCACGACGCGCCTGTGATGCAGGAAGAGATCTTCGGCCCCATCCTCCCGGTGCTGACCTACCGCTCCCTCGACGAAGCGTTCGAGATCATCGACGCAAAAGAAAAGCCGCTCGTCCTCTACATCTTCAGCCGCAACCGCCGCGTCGCCCGCGACATCGTCGCCCGCACCCGCGCCGGCGGCACCGCCATCAACAACACCCTCATCCACTTCTACCAGCTCGAGCTCCCCTTCGGCGGCACCGGCAACAGCGGCATCGGCAAATCCCACGGCTTCGCCGGCTTCCAGGCCTTCACCAACCCCCGCGGCATCCTCGACCAACGCCTCCCCTTCGGCTCCATCGAGCTCCTCTACCCCCCCTACGGCGGAAAGCTGAAGCAAAAGCTGATCGACTTCACCGTCCGCTGGCTCTGAGGGGACGCTCGGCGTGGGGTCACACCTTCGTTCTGCGCCACCGAAAAAAGAAAGCTCTGACCCCCAGGAACGCTCCCAGCCCATCACATTCAGCGCGAGAGCGGCCCACGAGGACGTGGGCGGACCGGCCCAATGGCCTTAACTTAAGAGCTCCGGAGGCGCAAACTTGTAGGTGGGAGGGTGTGATGGGAAGACCCAGACGGGAAGAGCTTCATCTGGATCTCGATGCGCTGACCACGGTATT
>DASPHC010000182.1:0-45729 GCA_035629865.1 Thermoanaerobaculia bacterium
CATGCGGCGGGGGTTTTCGAGGCGGGGGGGGAGTTGGTGCGGGTGCGGGAGGATGTGGGGCGGCACAATGCGGTGGATAAGGTGCTGGGGTCGTTTTTTCGGGAGGGGGTGGGGCTGGATGGGCACATTCTGTTTGTGAGCGGGCGGACGAGTTTCGAGATCGTGCAGAAGGCGATCGTGGCGCGGGTTCCGATTCTGGCGGCGGTGGGGGCGCCGTCGTCATTGGCGGTGGAGTTGGCGACGGAGTTCGGGGTGACGTTGCTGGGGTTTGTGCGGGAGGGGCGGTTCAATGTTTATTCGGGGTTCGGGCGGGTGGTGTGAACGTCGTCGGAGAGGGTGGTCCATGCCACCCGGTTTTGCCCGGCTTGAAGGCCCAATGGCGCGGACTTAAGCGGTTATTTGGTCACTCCCCTTACGGCGAGACGCCGTGCGCCGGCGGGACGCCGCCGCGCCAGCCCGCGCGACGCGGGCGCTCCACGCGCGGACGACCGGTTGCGCTGACCATGATCATGGGTCGCTACGACACACGGACGCCCGGTTCGCGAGACTCGTGGTCATGCGCCGGAGCGACGTCGCGTCGGCTGGACCGGCGGCGTCTCGCCGGCGCACGGCGTCTCGCCGTAAGGGGAGTCACCCATCACCGCCTACAGGTCGGCGGCTGCACGAAGCCGCGTTCATTCCGGTCGACCGTTGCGCCTCGCTATCTATGACTTTCCAAACGTCCGCGCCCTCTCCACTTTCGCCACGCGGGTGACGAACTCGCTGTACCACTTCTCCTTCCCCTGCGACTGGGCGATGCGGTGTTCGGCGTTGCGGCGCCAGTGGGCGATGGCTTCTTCGCTTTCCCAGTAGGAGACGGTGATGCCGAGGCCGTCCTCTCCGCGGGCGCTTTCGACGCCGAGGAAGCCGGGCTGTTGGGAGGCCATTTCGACCATTTTTTCGGACATGGCGCCGTAGCCTTCGTCGATCCCGGTGCGGGTGGAGGTGAAGATGACGGCGTAGTAGGGCGGCTCGGGGGTGGGCGCCGGCTTGCTCATGGCGGGAGATTATCGCTCCGGCTAGAATCCGCGCGGGAGCGGTGTTCCCTTTTGCGGAAAGGAATGTCATGAAGAAGAGCGGGTCGGAGGCGGGACTGTCTGCATCGCGGTTGATCGACGAGCGGATCGAGGAGTTGGGGGACTGGCGGGGGAAGATGCTGGCCCGGCTCCGCGCTTTGATCCGGCAGGCGGACCCGGAGGTGGTGGAGGAGTGGAAGTGGGGCGGGCCGGTGTGGGCTCACGATGGGTTGATCTGTACCGGGGAGTCGTACAAGAAGGCGGTGAAGCTGACCTTTGCCAAGGGGGCGGCGCTCGAGGATCCGTCAGGCCTCTTCAACTCCAGCCTCGAGGGCAATACCAGGCGGGCGATCGATTTCCATGAGGGCGAGAAGGTCGATGAGAAGGCGTTCCAGGCTCTCATTCGCGAGGCCGTGGCGCTGAACGCGTCCCGCGCCTGATGGAGCGGACGGGGGCGACGGAGCGCCCCCCTCGTTCTCACTCTTCGGTCTTGAAGGTGGTGTGCGTGGGCTGGGCGAGGGACGTTGTGGTGAGGGTGATGTCGATCGGGGCGGTGCGGACGGCGCGCTTTGCTTTGCGGAGGGCGCCGACGACCTGGCGCTCGAGTTTCGGCCGGCGTTTGCGGCGGTAGGCGGTCTCGACGTCCTGAAGGGCCGGTACGGTTTCGAAGGTGTCTTCGGGCATTCTGAGCTGGCGGGCGATCTTGAGGGCGCGGACGAAGCGGCGTCCGATGTGGGCGCGCTTTTCGGCCATGGTGTCTTCTACGCCGCGGGTGAAGGTCTGAAGCCTCGAGAGGGTTCCGGAGTGGGCGCGGTCGAAGGCCAGCGCGCCGTTCACCTCCGCGGCGGTGAGGCCGGTGGCGGTGACGAGGCTCTCGGACTGGTCGCATGCCTGCGCCAGTGTTTCGAGAGCGTCGTTGGACACCGAGGCGGCGCGAGAGATCTTCTTCCGGCGGCCCGGCTGGCAGACGCCGTAGTCGTCGATCAGCGCCTCGAGCTCGTCGAGGCAGGAGATGATGAATCGCGCTTTCGCGTCGTGCGAGGAGAAGCGGGCCCGCGCGGCTACCTGGCGAATGAGCTCGAGCGCCTGCTCTTCGGTGGGGGTGAATGGCTCCAGGGCGAATGCGGATCGGTCCATCGCGTCTCCTTTCCCCTCAACGTGGAGCCGTTTCTGTCCGTTGTCAACGGCGAACTGTGCAATGAGGTGGATGACGTCAATTTTGAGATCGTCGATCTCAATTTTGAGATGAATGATCTCAATTTTGAGATGCTGGATCTCATTGGTGAGATTGCACATCTCGTTTGTGAGATGCCCGATCTCGTTGGTGAGATGCCGGATCTCGTGCATGAGATGCCCGATCTCATGAGTGAGATGCCGGATCTCGCACGTGAGATGCCGGATCTCGTTCGTGAGATGCCGGATCTCGTTTGTGAGATGCCGGATCTCGTTCGTGAGGTGTGGGATCTCATTCGCGAGATGCTCGATCTCATGGATGAGATGGGGGATCTCATCCGTGAGGTGCTGCATCTGGTGAATGGCTTCGTTCTCCCGAGTGCGGCCCGCGGGGACGCGGGCGGACCGGCCCATGGGGACATGGGCGGTCCGCCGGGAGTGGCTGACTGGAAGACTTTAGAAGATTTTCGGGTATTTGCGGGGGTTGGCTTCGCGCATCAGGTCGTAGACGCCGGCGAAGATGGTTTCGCGGTTGGGTTTGGACCAGTAGTCCCCGTCGGAGCCGTACGGGGGGCGGTGGTCTTTGGCGGAGAGGGCGAGGGGGGCGGAGTCGAGCCAGTCGTAGCCGCGGTCGCGGTCGAGGACCTGCTGCATCATGTAGGCGGTGGCGCCGCCGGGGATGTCTTCGTCGATGAAGGCGATGCGGCTGGTCTTTTTGAGCGATTCGACGATGGTGCCGGGGAGGTCGAAGGGCAAGAGGGTCTGGACGTCGATGACTTCGGCGTCGATGCCGCTGGCGGCGAGGAGGTCGGCGGCTTCGAGGACGATCTTGAGGGTCGCGCCGTAGCTGACGAGGGTGACGTCTTTCCCTTCTCGGACGATCTCGGGGACGCCGAGGGGGAGGGTGAAGTCGGCGATGTTGGCGGGCAGTTTCTCTTTCGAGCGGTAGCCGTTGAGGACTTCGACGACGATGGCCGGGTCGTCGCCGCGCAGGAGGGTGTTGTAGAAGCCGGCGGCCTGGGTCATGTTGCGCGGGACGCAGACGTGGATGCCGCGCACGAGGCTGATGATGCCGGCCATCGGGGAGCCGGCGTGCCAGATGCCTTCGAGGCGGTGTCCTCGGGTGCGGATGATGACCGGGGCTTTCTGCCCTCCGGCGGAGCGCCAGCGCAGCGTGGCCAGGTCGTCGGAGAGGATCTGCAGGGCGTACAGGATGTAGTCGAGGTACTGGATCTCGGCGATGGGGCGGAAGCCGCGCATGGCGGCGCCGATGGCCTGGCCCACGATGGTGCATTCGCGGATGCCGGTGTCCATGACCCGCCAGGCGCCGTATTTTTCCTGGAGGCCGAGGCAGCCCTGGTTGACGTCGCCGAGGCGGCCGACGTCTTCGCCGAAGATGACGATGCGCGGGTCGCGGCGCAAGGCGTGGTCGAAGCAGTGGTTGAGGATCTCGAAGCCGTTGAGGAGCTGCGCGTCGTCGGCGTACTGCGGCTTCACTTCCTCGACGCGCAGGGCGGCCTGCTCGTTCTCGCTGTAGAGATGGGCGCCGTAGCGGGTATCCCCTTCGGTGAGGCGCGCGCGCAGCCAGTCGGCGGCGTCGGCGTCACGCTTGCCTATCACGGCGCCGGCGACGGCGCGGACGGCGTCGCGGCGGAAGGGGGCCTGGTTGCGCTGCAGTTCCTGCTTGAGGTCGTGCGCGCCGAGGCGGTCGAGGATGGCGATGGCCTCCCCTACCTCGGCGTCGATCGGTTTGCGATACGCGGCCCACGCCCGGCGCTGTGCTTCGCGCACCGCGGCGAGGTCTTCTTTCTCCAGCGCTTCCAGCTCGGCGGCGGTGGCGATGCCCTGGGCGATCATCCACTCGCGCATCTTCTTGATGCCGTCGAATTCGACTTCCCACTCCAGCCGCTCTTTCGACTTGTAGCGCTCGTGCGATCCGGAGGTGGAGTGTCCCTGCGGCTGGGTGACTTCGGTGACGTGGATGATGGCCGGGACGTGCTCGTGGCGGACGATGGTCGCGGCGGCGATGTAGGTCTCGCAGAGCGCGGGGTAGTCCCACGCCTTGACGCTGTAGATGTCGTAGCCCTGCTTCGACTTCGGGTCGCGCTGAAAGCCTTTGAGGAGCTCGGAGAGGTCGCCTTTGGTGATCTGGAATTCGTTCGGGACGGAGATGCCGTAGCCGTCGTCCCAGATGGAGACGATCATCGGGATGCCGAGGACGCCGGCGGCGTTGAGGGACTCCCAGAACATCCCCTCGGCGGTGCTCGCGTTGCCGATGGTGCCCCAGGCGATCTCGTCGCCGTTGCGGGTGAAGCGCTCCATGCCGGGGATGCCGAGCTCGCGGTAGAGGCGCGAGGCCCAGGCGAGGCCGACGAGGCGGGGCATCTGGGAGCCGGTCGGGGAAAGGTCGGCGGAGATGTTGTAGGCGTCGGTCTGGTCGACCCAGTTGCCGTCAGCGTCGAGGTAGCGCGAGGCGAAGTGGGCGTTCATGGAGCGGCCGCCGGAGAAGGGGTCGTGCTCGATGTCGGTATCGGCGTAGAGCTGCCCGAAGAATTCCTCGAGCGTCGCCGCGCCGAGGGCCAGCATGAAGGTCTGGTCGCGGTAGTAGCCGGAGCGCCAGTCGCCTTTGCGGAACGCGCGCGCCCAGGCGAGCTGCGCGACTTCTTTGCCGTCGCCGAAGATGCCGAATTTGGCCTTGCCGGTCAGTACTTCCTTGCGGCCGAGCAGGCTGGCCTGACGGCTGCGCATGGCGACGCGGTAGTCGTCGATGATGCTCTCGCGCGTGAACTGCGTGCGAGTCTGGATCTCTGATGTCGACACGTCTGCTTACTCCGTGGTCAGGTTGTCGAGTCGACGCCTCAAGGCAGGGGCGCGGGTCGCCGCTCAGAGAGGGAATCGTAGCATGTGGCAGGGCCGAGGGCTGAGGGCCGAGGGCCGAGGGCTGAGGGCCGAGGGCCGAGGGCCGGTCGGAATGGATTGAGGATTGAGGATTGAGGATTGAGGATGACGAGAACCGTATCCTCAGAGCCAGGGGCCGAGGGCCGCCCACCCGCTTTTCCCTCGGCCCTCGGCCCTTGGCCCTCGGCCCTTTGCCGGCCCTCGCCCTTATCCGTCCAGCCTTGCCAGCACCCGCAGGATGACCTTGTTCACGTGGGCTCCGAGGGCCACGAGGCCGAGGATGACTGGCATGTAGATCACGCCGGTGCAGCAGACGATGAGCAGGTGCAGGGGGTCTCTGAAATCAGCGAAGTAGATGATGCCGATGGTGAAGAGGCCTTCGAAGAGGACCGCGCCGTAGAAGGCCGCCTTGAAGTTGCGCTCAGCGCGCTCCATCTGGGTCAGGGCGTTGGCGCGCATCTGGTCGAGATCGTTCATCGGTCACCTCTTGTTGAGGACCACCAGGATGATGGCCACGACGATGGCAAAGTCGGCGATGAGGAAGAGGATGAGGCCGGGTTTGAGCTTTTTCATGAGGGATTCTCCTTTCGCAGTCGAGCGAGTCCATAGGCCAGTCGCGACTTGACCGTGCCGAGGGCGAGATCGAGGACGCCCGCGATCTCGGCCAGCGGCATTTCTTCGAGGTAGTGGAGGGTGATGACGGCGCGGCTCGCGGGGGAGAGACGCTCGAGCGAGGCGAGCAGCCGCTCGCGCAGCCACGGGTCGGCATGGGCCGGCTCGATGCCGGGAAGCTCTTCGAGCTCGCCGGAAGGCTCGCCGCGCCGGCGCTTGCGCATGATCCTGAATGCTTCCCGCGACGCGATCCGGTAGGCCCACGGCCGGAACAGCGAGGCGTCGCTGAGCCAGCGGATCTTGCGCACGATGGCGATGAATGTCTCCTGGACGACGTCCTCGGCTAGGGCGCGGTCGTTGGTGACGCGGGTGACGTAGCGCAGCAGCGCCGGGCCGATGTCCCGCAGCAACGCATCGAACGCCTCCCGCTCGCCGGACTGGGCGCGCAGGACGAGGGAGCGTGTGGGGGCGGGGGCCATCTGCCGGTAAGAGGCAGGGTACGCGGGAAGTGTTCGGTGGGGGTGGGAGGGATGGGACGAATGGGACCTATGGGACGAATGGGACTTGTGATCGTCCCATGGGTCCCATGGGTCCCATTGGTCCCATAGGGGTTAGGCGTCCAGCTCCCTTACGGCCACGTCCAGCATGCTCTCCACCTGCTCCGTGCTGGGAGCTTCGCAGTAAATGCGAATCAGCGGCTCGGTGCCGGATTTTCTGAAGAGGATCCAGGAGTCATCCGTGAAGTTGATCTTGACGCCGTCCTTCTCTTCGCGCTTGGCGAAGGGGACGCCGAAGGATTTGTCGAGCTCTCCGGCGCGGACGCGCTCGATGAGGCGGCTGTTGCGTTCCATGGGGCGGTGGAGGTCGCGGCGGTTGTAGTGGAGGGTGCCGAACTCTTTTTCCATGCGGTCGATGATGTCGGAGAGGGGGAGGCCGTAGTGGGCGACGGCTTCGGCGACGAGGAGGCCGGAGAGGACGCCGTCGCGCTCGGGCATGAAGGCGCCGAAGCCGATGCCGCCGCTCTCCTCCCCACCCACGAGGACGTCGCGGGCGAGCATGAGGTCGGCGACGTATTTGAAGCCGATCGGGGTCTCGTGCAGCGTGGCGCCGAGGGAGGCGGCGACTTTCTCGAGGAGGCGGGTGGTGGAGAAGGTCTTCACGATCTCGCCGGCGCGCTGCTTTTCGCGGACGAGGTAGAGGGCGAGCAGGGAGATGATCTTGTGCGGCGAGACGAAGTTGCCCCGTTCGTCGAGGATTCCGAGGCGGTCGGCATCGCCGTCGTTGCAGATGGCGAGGTCGTACTCGCCGGTCATCATCACGTTCTGCGAGGCGACGAGGTTCTCGGGGATCGGCTCGGGGTTGACGCTGCCGAAGCCGGGGTTGGTGTCGCCGCGGATGCCGTCGACGATGGTCGCCTCGAACGGTTCCTGCTCGCGGGTGAGGATGCGGCGCGCGCCGGTGTAGTCAAGGCCGAGGACCTTCGAGGGGAGCGAGGCGGCGACGCCGTGGATCGGGTCGTGGAGGATGGCCAGCCTGGCCGACTTGAGCAGTTTCAGGTCGAGCTGTCCCTTCACTCCTTCGATGTAGTCGTCGAGGATGTTCTCCTCGGCGATGGTGCCTCCTTCGCGCGCGTCGCGCCGGTCGAGGCTGGCGGCGATCGACTCGTACATCTCCGGCAGCGCCGAGCCGCCGTACCAGGCCTTGAACTTGATCCCGTTGTATTTGGCGGGGTTGTGGCTGGCGGTCACGACTACGCCGCCGAGGACTTTCCGGTGGCGGGCGGTGAAGGAGATGGTCTGGGAGGGGGTGGGACGGTCGGAGAGGATGACCCGGTAGCCGGCCCGCCGGAGGGACTCGGCGACGATCCCGGCGAACTCGCGCGAGAGGAAGCGGCGGTCGAACCCGACGATCAGGGCATTGCGCTCGATCCCCTCGGGCGGCTGGAGGTTCCGTGAAGCGACCGCAACCGCGTCAGCGACACGGCCCACATTTTGGAAGGTGAACTGGTCAGCAATGACTGCGCGCCAACCATCAGTGCCGAACACGATCGAGTCGCTCATGCGCGGCACATTGTAGGAGACCCATGCTGCTTCGACTCTTGCTGTTTATGCTGACGACGACTTCCCTGCTGGCGCAGCCGGCGTACTTTGCCCCGCCGGCTCCGCTGACGAATACGCGCTACACCATCGACGCGGCGACAGGACCGCGGGCCAACGACCAGTCGCTCATCGCCAGTGCTTCCGCCGCGAACGGGACGCTGGTGGTCTGGAACGAAGGGATTGATGCTCACGTGGGTATCCGCGGCGTGCAAGGCGCGTGGCGGGAGCGTGCGCTCGTGGCCGGCGAGCTCGCGGTGGCGGCGGCGAGCGATGGCCGCGATTTCGCGGTGATCTCCGAGAGCGACGGCGGCTGGAGGGCGACGCTGCTCGACGACGCGGGGCTGGTGCTGCAGCAATCGGCGCTAGTCGACTCGTTCCAGGCAAAGGGTGTGGCCTCGAACGGCAGCGACTATGTGGTCGCCGGGGTGGATGGCCTGGGCAACGTCGTGGCGGCGCGGCTGCTGCGCGATGGGAGCGTCTCCGCTCCCGTGATTCTGCGTGCCGGAGCGGAAGACCCGGTGGTGACGTCCGACGGGACGAACTATCTGGTCCTCTGGCAGACGCCGGCGGCGGCGATCGAAGGGGTGCGGCTCGACGGTACGCTGCAGCGTCTCGACGCGGCCGATCTGGTGGTGTTCGACACGGAGGCGGAGGACCCGGCGGTCGCGTTCAACGGGAGCGACTATGTGGTGGTCTGGCGCGGAGGGCCGTATCTGCGCGGCCGGCGCGTTCGCGTCGACGGGACGGTGGTCCCGGAGTTCGTGCAGGTCTCGGCGAGCGACGGCGAGCCGCCGAGTAACGTGCGGCTCTCCCGGCTCGGCACGCAGACCGGGCTGACATGGTTCGACGGCCGCGGTCAGGCGGTGATCTTCGACGGCTGGACGATGCAGGCCGCCGAGGGCTTCGACACCGGGACGGCGCCGCTCCTGACGGCGCTCCCGAATGCGGGAGTGGCCCTGCTGCGGAACGACGTCGCGGACGGCGAGCCGCACTACGGCGGCAGACGCGTCTTCGCCTCGGTTGCCCACCCTGCCCCACCCTCGGCGCCGCTGCCTCCGCGCGTGGAGCTGACGGCGAATGGTGCCCGGCTGGAGGTGCAGTGGGACGCACAGACGGTGAGCGGGTATCGGCTGGAGGTCCGCATCGACGGGCCATGGCTCGAGTACGACGCATGGATCGACGGGACCGCCGCGTCGACGGTGCTCGAGGCGCCCCGCAGCGGGAGCTACGCGATTCGTGTCCGCGCCTTCGGGGATGGCGGGATGAGCGGGTATTCGGAGACGGCCGAGGCGACGATCGTGTTGAGGCGGCGGGCGGTGCGGTAGACCGCGGGGGCCTCCAGAAGATCGAGGCATCCCGCCATGGTCTTGCTGCCGTAGGCAGCAAAAGATCTGTAGGCCCGGCCTTTAGGCCGGGGAATCGTGGACGGAGTTTGCGAGCCCGCGTAGCGGGCGACAGAGGAGAAACGTGCGGGCGTCTTTTCTGTCGCCCGCTACGCGGGCTTACCTGGCGGGGTCCCGTTGTACCCGGCCTGAAGGCCGGGCCTACAGATCTTTTGCTGCCTACGGCAGCAGAAAGCCCCGTTTGCTCTTAATCCTCTTCGTGATAGGGATGCTATGACGTAGAGTCATAAAGAGACGATCGTCATAGCCGTACTTGATCCCTCCCCCTCCGTACCTTCCGTAAGCAACGTCTTGCGTTCTATGCGCCAACAGCATAACTTGTACGGCATGACGAAGCTCCCCTGCCTCCGCGCTGCCGTCCTTTTCTTCCTTGCTCCGCTCGCGTTCGCCCAGCAGCTCACCTTCGGCGAGCGGATTCCTCTGAGCAACACCTATTACACGACCGAGCCGGCGATCGGGGTGCTGACGGCGAATGACGTGCAGCCGTTCATGGCCTGGGCTTCGCCGTCGGCGGTCCGGGTCACGCGGCTGGACGGGCTCAGCAGGGTCGAGCGGCCGATTCTCGACCTGGGCGGGGTCACCGACCTCGATATCGTCTGGACCGGGTCGCATTTTTTCGTGGCGGCGGTGACCGGACGCCTCGGGGTGGACGCGAGGATCGTCGGACGGCTGCTGGACCGGAACGGCGAGCCGGCAGGCGAGCCGTTGGAACTGGCCACGGAGGCGGACCGGCCACGGCTGGCCAGCAACGGGACGCACATCGTCCTGCTGTACCGGACGCGCGAGGAGATCCGCGCACTGCGGCTCGGCTCCACCGGGACCCCGTTGGCTCCGGCCGAGGCAATCACGACGCGGGTGACGTGGGGAGAGGTCTCCAACGGCCACGACATCGCGTCCAACGGCAGAGGCTTCGCCGCTCTGACGGTCGAGGGAAGCACGGTACAAAGCACGATCTTCAATCAACTCGGCCTGGTGACACGACAGGCGACGAAGTCCATTTATCGCCTCAATTCGCAGAGCGATGCGAGCGTGGCCCTGGCCAGTAACGGCGAGGATTACTTCGGCGTCTGGCCGAACGGCTCGGTCCTGCTCGGAACGCTGCTCGAAGCGAACGGGGAGCTCGGCCCGCCGTTCGGGGTGGTGTATATCTACACGACGGCCCTGCTTCGCTGGCCGGCGGTGACGTTCGACGGAGAACGCTATTACGCCGCGGTCCTGGACTCCGCACCGGGCCAGGCGACGCGTGCGAATTTCGCGGAGGTCGAGCCGCACATCCGGGCCGTCGAGGCTCAGGAGAATGCGGTGCTCACGGCGCAGGAGTCGATGCCGACGCTGGTCAGCATCCACGGCCGCGTGCTGGCGGGCTGGCGCGATCTGCATACGCTCGGCCTCAAGGTGCGCGACCTGAAGAACCGGACCGAAACCGAAACCGTCGTCACGATCGGCGCAAACGACCAGAAGCTCGCCGCCGCGACGACGTCGAACGACGGCGTGCTCGGCATCTGGACCGAAAGCTCCGCGGGCAGGCGCATGGTCCGCACCGGGATCTGGAAGTACGACGGCGGCTGGATCGAGACGGAGATCGTCACGTCGGCGACGCCCCGCCTCGTGGCCAGCGACGGCGTCGAGTTCGCGGCGGTGTTCCTCGACAGCAACGGCTGGTCGGCCTACCTGCTCGACCGGGAGGGACGGCCACTCTCGTCGACCGGCCACATTCACGGGAGCGAGGTGTTCGACCTCGTCTTCAACGGGACGTCCTATGTCCTCGCCTATCGCGACGCGCAAGGCAACGCGGCGGTGGCGCGCTTCGGACGCACGGGGGATGTCTTCAGCCCGGTGCTCGTGAGCGTCGTCGGCCCCGCGGACGAGATCGCGAACATGTCGCTGGCCTCGGATGGCCGGAATGTGCTCGTGGCGTGGCAGCGCAATCGGACCGAGATCTGCTTCCCGGTCTGCGATCCGGTGCGGGAGACGCTCTCGGCCATGCTCCTCGGCCCGTTGCTGGAGCGCCTGATCCCGGAAGATCTGCCGCTCGCCGGTGAGGACTCGCATCATCCGAAAGTTGCCTGGGATGGCGATGAGTACCGGACGGTCTGGCACACGGCCCAGGAGTTTTTCGCCGGCACCGTGACCGCGTCGGGCGAGCGCCTGCGGATCACCCGCCGCATCGCCGACGCTTCCCCGGCGCATGCGAGCCGCCACGACATGGACCTGGTGGAGCTCGGAGGGGCGGTGGCAATGACGTGGAAGGAGTCGGCCGGTCCGTTCCTCCTGATCACCGACACGACCGCGGTTCCGTTCGACGCCCCGGTCGCCGGCCCACGCGCGATGACGCGTATGGCAAACGGCGGCGCGGCGTTCTTCGGGACCGAGGTCCGGATCGCGCCGCCGCACCACGGGGCGCAGCGGGTGGTCGCGCGCTTCGGCGACCCGGTCGGACCGGGACCGGTTGCCGATCCTCCGATCGTGTCCGCGGAGCGCGACGGGAACCGGGTCCGGGTGAGCTGGACTCCTCCGTCGCAGCCCGTCCGCGGCTACCGGCTCGAGTACCGCCGCGGCGACGGTTCGTGGAACGAGTACAGCCGATGGTTCGAGCAGAACCAGCACGAGCTGAACTGGGGCGACCTCCGCTACGGCGAGCCGCTGGCGTTCCGCGTCCGCGCCGTCACCGAGGCGGGGATGTCGCTCTACTCGGTGCCGGCGATCGTCAATATCGGGAAGAGAAGGTCCAGCCGATGAAAACTCTGATGCGAAAACAGATCATTTTTCTCGCGTTTCTCCTGTTCGTTCCCGCGCTCGCCGCGCACGCGCTCGTCCAGGGCGAGGCGATCCCTCTGACCAACACGCGCTACGGGGTGATCGGCGCCGGGACGGCGGTCTTTGTCTCCAACGGCAGCGACACCTTCTTTCTGTGGGACAACAGCGGCGTTCTTCGCCTGACGAAAATGATCGAGGGCGAACGGCGCGTCGGGAGGCCGATCGCGACCGCGAACGGCGGAGGGTTCGACGTGGCGTGGAACGGCACGTATTTCGTCACCGTCTTCGGCGCGTTGGATGAAATAAGCGGGAGGGAAGTACGCGGGCAGGTCCTCGATCGCAATGGCGAGCCGGTGGGCGGGGCGTTCTCGATCGCCCAGGGCACTGCTCCGAAGCTGCTCCGGAGCGGGAACCGGACGTTCGTGCTCTACCGCAGCCACCGTCTCTCCGGACCCGGAGGTCTTGCCGTCCTCGAACTGTCCGCGACGGGTCAGCCGGTCTCCTCGGAGCGTCTGCTTACGGAAGAGACGCCCCACTCGTTCGCCGTTGCCGGGAACGACGATGGGATCGGCATCGCGGTCGCGAGCAATCGCGGCGTCCGCTTCCTGCTCGCCGACCGGTCGGTCCAGGTGCTCACCGAGCGGGTGATCGAGCCGCCGACGCCGGACATCGTGCCTCCGACGGTGACGATCGCGACGAATGGCGACGGCTATCTCGTGGGGTGGGTCAGCCCGGCCCCGCTGCACGCGTTCGCGGCGACGGTCAGCGCGGACGGCGTGCCGGGAAGGACCCTCTTTCTGTCGGACGAAGTGCTCCAGCCGGTCCTCGCGCTCTGGAGCGGCAGCGACTATGTCGTCACCTATCTTCGCCAGGATCAGCCGGCAGCGGCGCACATCGACCCGGAGACGGAGACGATCGCCAGCACGGAGACGTTCCCGGTGGGACGGACGTTCAGCGTGGCGGGAGGATGGACGGCGGACGGACGCACCCGCATCGCATTGAGCACGCTGCGCGACGGGCTGGAGCTGGTCGAGGTGGGCGGCGGCGAGGCCGTGGCGATCGGTTACGCCGCCGCTTCGCAAACACCGTTCGTCACGGTGCCCGGCCCGAGCTCGACGCTCGTGGTGTGGTCCGAGGACCTCGACGGCGAGCGTACGACGCATGCGGGGATCCGCCGGAATGACGGCACCTGGATCGAGCAGCCACTGACGACGCTGGAGCTCCTCGGCGACGACTCGATCGCCGGCGCTGCTCACGGCGAGGAGTTCATGCTCCTCGTGTCCGCCACCCGGCCGGGGGGCTCCACCGTGACGGCCTACCGGATCAACTCCGGAGCGCGGATCGCGGCATCGAAGGCGATCACGGCGCTGACGCCGACGGCGATCGTCGCGAGCGGCAACGACTTTGTCGTTGCGGGATTCGCGAACAACAGGATGGTGACGGCGCGGCTGGCCCGCGACGGCACGGTGACCGGGCTCGTCGAAGTTCCCTACGGCAACCGGCCGGACATCAGCGACATCGCGATCGCCACGAACGGCAACGGCTTCCTGTTGACGTGGGACGAATTCTTCCTCGACTTGTTCCCGCCGGGCGGCGTGTACCATTCCGTCTACACCCTCACCCTCGGAGCGGACCGCCAGCCGGCGCAGACGCCGGTGCGGATCTTCGAATACGAGGCGGACGCCCTGCCGGTTCCCGCCCCGTACTGGGACGGCACCCGGTATCTGGTGGCCTTCAGCGATGCCACCCATCTGTATCGCGCCCGCATCAACGCGAATGGATCTCTCGCCGGAGTGACCAGGATTCGCGAGGGCAGGCCGAACACCGACTACTTCCAGATCCGCGTTCTGCCTCTGGGAACGAACGTCGCCGTGACGTGGATCCAGTCCGACCCGGAATCAGGGCTCCTGAGCCGGCACCTCGTCGCTCTACCGCCATCCGGTTCGGGGTCGTCGCACTTCGAATTGCCGCTGTCGTCGCTGATCGACTCGCTGCAGAGCGGCGTGTTCACGCTCCCCGACGGCCGCGCCGGCATCATCGCGCCGGAGACGACTCTCGACGCGCCGCATCATGGGGCGCGCCGGCTGTTGCTGACCATGCTCTCCGAGGCGCCGCTGCCGGTACGTCCCGCCGCGCCGCGCGCCATCGCGCGCCGGATCAACGGGCAGATCCAGGTCGACTGGGAAGCGGTGGACGGACCGGTGCACGGCTATCGGGTCGAGTACCGGATCGCCGACGGTTCGTGGAACGAGATCACGCGCTGGCACGACCCGGACGAGCTGGTCACGCGCTGGATCGCCGGCCGCGCCGGTGTGACGTACGCGCTCCGCGTCCGGGCGTTCAACGACGCGGGTCCGGGCGAGTACTCGGAGCCAGCGGTGATCTACATCGGGAAGCGAAGGTCGGCGAGATAGGTCCTGTCATCCTGAGCCGCAGGAATGTTCCCAAGGAGTGCGAATCATGGGGGCGAAGGACCCCCTGCGGCTGCACGCGACTCGCTCAATGCAGGGGGGTCCTTCGCCGCCATGCTTTTGCTCTCCTGACCCAATCCTGAGGCTCAGGATGACAGTGGATGGGCGAGGTCTGCTTACCGCCCGAACCCGCCGGCCAGCACCGGCTTGCGGCGCTCCTGCTTCACGATGTTCACTCCGCCGGGCCCTCCGACGATCGCGACTTTCGTCTCCCCCGAGGCGACGGAAGCCTCGGCGCGGGGCATCGGCTGGACGTTCGTGAGGCCGCCGTCGGTGGTGGTGTCGGCGTGCAGCCATTGCCCGCGGACCATCGGGGCGACCAGCATCGGATCGGCATGGGTCTCGTCGCCGACTGCCGGCGGAGCCTCCTGCACGACTTCGAGCGGCTTCTGTTCGACGACCGGCAGTTCGCGCTGGAGCAGGCGGCCGTAGCTCGACGAGCCGTCCGGGCCTCGCAGCTCGGAGCGTATGGTGACGCCGATGAAAAGGACGGCCAGTCCGGCGACGGCGATGCCGAAGTTCTTGAGCGTGAGGTAACGCTTCCGCTGGCGCCGATCGCGGATGGGGACGATAAGATCAGGTTTGCGGCGCATAGTGGAAAGTTATTACTCAAACGAGCTGCCAACAGGGGTGTGCAATGACGAAGATCGGTATTGTCGGGACCGGCTGGGGCGCGCGGGTGCAGGTTCCAACGTTCCGGGAGGCCGGACTCGACGTTACGGCGATTGCCGGATTCCACCGGGAGAAGACCCGCAAGACGGCGGACGAGCTCGGAGTGGCCGCGTACGACGATTGGCGTTCCGTGGTTACGTCGCCGGACGTCGATCTCGTCTCCATCGTTACGCCTCCGTCGGAGCATCGGGAGATGGCACTGGCCGCGCTCGAGGCCGGCAAGCACGTGATTCTGGAGAAGCCGACGGCGCTGAACGCCGCCGAGGCGGAGGAGCTCCTCGCAGCGGCCCGCCGTCACCCGGAGCAGGTGGCCCTCATCGATCACGAGCTGCGTTTCCTCCCCTCCTGGCGCGAGGCCCGCGCACGCATGGGCGAGCTCGGCGGGATCCGGTACGCGGAGGTGCGGTACTCCAGTCCGGCTCGCGGCGATCGCAAGCGGGAGTGGAACTGGTGGAGCGACGCGAGCCGCGGCGGTGGGATCTGGGGCGCGGTCGGCTCGCATTTCGTCGACGCGCTCCGCTATTTCGGGATGGAGGTCGAAGCGGCGCAGGCGGCGATGCGGACGATCATCGACCGCCGCCCGTTCGGCGATACGACGCGCGAGGTGACGGCGGACGATTTCGCCTCGGTGGACCTGCGGCTGCGCGGCGGCGCGATGGCGGTGCTGACGTTCAGCGCCGTCTCGTCGGGCCCGGACGAGGCCAGCACGCTGACGATCTGCGGCGAGCAGGGAGCGATGCGCTTCATCGGCGAGGAGGTGCTCCTTTCGACCAACCGCTCCCCGTTCACGACGATGGCCGGCGGCCCGATGGACCAGCGCCCCGGCAACTCCCCCGGCGGAGCCTTCGGCACCGGCACGCTGCACCTCGCCCGCGCTCTCCGGGCCGCGCTCGACGAGGGAGATCGCGACGCGCTCGCGCCGGCGGCCACGTTCGAGGACGGCCTGATGCAGCAGCGCGTGCTCGACGCCGCACGGCGCTCTGCGGCGGAGGGTGGGTGGGTGCTTCTGTCATCCTGAGCCAGAGGATTGATCCCACGAGCGGCAAGCATGAAGGCGAAGGACCTGGGCGGGCGGTGGTGGGATGATCGTGCTTCGCTCCCCCGCCCCCCAGGTCCTTCGCCGCCGTGCTTTCGCCTTCGTGGGGCAGTTCGGCGGGCTCAGGATGACAGCGCCCCTCAGCTCAATTCACGCGCGTGGCGCTGACGATGAACCGGTCGGGTGCGGGGCCGATGAAGCGGAAGGGGTAGCAGGTGACGAGGGTGAGCTCTTCGAATCCTTTCGACTCAAGCACGCTCGTTTCCTCCGGATTCACGATGCGGAGTGAATCGACCCGGTACTCGTAGGCATTGGGCGGGACGACGACGCGGATGCGGTCGTTCACTTTGATCTTGCGCAGCGGCCGGAAGAAGGTGTCGCGATGTCCCGCGAGGACCACGTTGCCTGTCTCCCCCGGGTGCGCGGCGCCGGGAACGAGACCGACGGCACGGGCGAGTGTCTTTTCGTCGGCTCCGTCGCGGATGATCGCGGCGACGCCGAGGCGTGGAATCTCAATGCGCCCGAACGCGGACGGATCGAAGGCCTTCTCCTTCCGCCGTGGAGGAGCAGGCTCCGGTGCGGCCTCGGCGCGTTGCGTTTTTTCAGGCGGAGGCGCGACCGCGGGCTTCGGAGGACCGGCCGGCTGGACCGGTCCGATGAGCTCCGGGACCGGATCGCGGCGCGGAGTCTCACGAGGAAGGTTGTCGCCGACGCCGGAGGCTACGGCGAAAAGGGCACGTTCCTGTTGGGCCTGATACTGCCAGCGATCGAAGGTGGCCCCGAGGGCCACGCCGACCAGAGCGATCCCCACATACCAAAGGGAGATCTCCAGCCGGCGAAGCCACCTCGGGGCGATCTTCATCGGGATTACCGGGCGAAGCGCACGACGGCTGCCGCTGCGAGCGAAAGCAGTCCGAACAGCGCGAGCAGCGGAACCTTGCCCGCCGTATTGGGCATCTCGACGGCCGCGGAAGTCATCGCCGGCGCCGGCGCCCTGTAGGGCTCGAACGTCTCGGCCGGCGTTACGACCTGCAGCTCGGTGTTGTCGGCCAGTTCCCCGCGATAGGTGACGACCGGGGCGCTGGCAAGGCGTGCAAGCTGGCTCGCACGCGACGCTTCATAGACGATGTCGTGTCCGGCATTCATGGCCGTGTTGGGCGGGAACCAGGTGCGGAGTGCACGCGGCTGGCCTTCGCCGGCGGGGAAGAAGACGAGCCTGGTGTTCGGGATCTCTTCGTTCGGCTCGAGGTCGTGAGGAACCGTCAGCAGGGTCGCATAGATGGTGGAGAGGTCCGGGCTGGTGATCTGTACCCGGTTGCGGTCGCCAAGCGTGGGCACCACGCGGATGGTGTAGACGCCGGGCTGCAGGATCGTGCCGCCGACATCGAGCGGCTCGTCCACGGGCAGGGTCGATACCTCGGGGGTCTGGGCAAAGGCGGGAACCATGAGCAGCAGCGCAAACGCGCTCGTGAGCAGTAGTCTCGACATGTTTCTCATCAGTAATTCTCCTTCTTCTTTCTTCTTCGGATCGCCGGCTCGAATCCCGGCGTCGGGCCGATGAATGACCGGAGGCGTCGAGCCGCGATGAGGGCCGACGCTCCGATGTCTCATCTACGCGGAGGTGTCTGTGCACAGGGGCGGCCAATTACGGCGGGCACAGCGGCAGAAGGAGTGCCTCCGCGGAGCGGCGAGTCGGCCAGCCGCGGAGCGGCGAAAGAATGTAGCCCAGGGCGTGAGCCCTGGGAACAGACGGGAACCCAAGACCAGCCGCGGAGCGGCGAAAGAACGCTCGCTCGCACGTTCACGTTCTTTCGCCGCTCCGCGGCTACCGGGGATGCACGCGTTTTCCCAGGGCTCACGCCCTGGGCTACATTCTTACGCCGCTCCGCGGCTGGCCGACCGGCGCTTCGCGCCGGTGTTCCCGTCGCCTTTCCTTCAAACCTTCGCCCTCCCCTAATTTCCACACCACGCACACGAACAACGCCACGAACGCCGGCCCGATGAGCATCGCGTCGTTCGGGTACACCGCCTGACGCGTCAGCAGCTCGTATGGCTCCTCGGCGATCAGGAGCAGCGCGATCGCGGCGACGACGGCGGTTGCCTTCCACCGCGTCAATCCGAACGCGGCCACGACCACCAGCACCATGTAGTGCAGCCACACCACGGTCGCGGAGAGGAGGTAGATCAGGATCGCGGCACCGATCACCAGGACGTCGTCGCGGCGCCGGCCGCGCAGGATGGCGGCGCAGACGAGCGCCGTCAGCACGAGGGCGATGACGTAGCTCACCCAGGCGCCGTGCTGGTGGAACAGCGCGAGAGCGGGGGTGACGTTGCGCTCCATCCGCGTTGGCAGCCGGTGGTAGAACTCGTTGGCGCGCGAGACCCACTGCAGCCAGACGTTGAACGTGCCGTAGTTCAGCGCCGCGGCGACAATGGCAATGACGACGCCGGTCGCGCCGCCGGCGAGCTCGCGCTTCAGGCGGAGCCAGTCGCGGGTGACGATGCGCGAAACGAGCAGCAGGAGCG
This sequence comes from Thermoanaerobaculia bacterium, assembly GCA_035629865.1. Taxonomy (GTDB): domain Bacteria; phylum Acidobacteriota; class Thermoanaerobaculia; order Gp7-AA8; family Gp7-AA8; genus QHVT01. Next base: position 18,703 of record DASPHC010000182.1, read on the forward strand.
GGATCAGGATCAGGTTCGGCTTGAACGCGACCAGCATCCCGGCGATCGCACCGGCCGCGAGCGGCGGCACGGACAACGCCGCACCGATCGCCGCGAGTTGCAGGGAGTTGACGTTGCCGACGCGCAGGTCGGCCTCGAAGCCGCGGTACCAGAGCAGCAGCGCGGCCAGCAGGAAGAGGGCCGTGCTCCATCGCATCCCCACCCGCCGCCCGATCAGCAGCACGCCGGTCACGAAGGCGAGAAGCACCAGCACGTGGTACTGCCGCAGCGCGCGGTCGTAATCGCGGCTCACCCAGCGCAGGGTCGTGTAGAGGAACGGGCTGGAGACGCTGTCGACGAACCGGCGCCGGCCGGCGTCGTACCTGTGGAGCTCCGAGCTGCTCCGCTGCGCGCGCTCGTAATACTCCTCCCCGATACGGGCCTGCTCGTCCGCGTCGTAGATGTTCGCGACGTCGGTGCGTCCGGCGAGTTGGGCGTTGACGAAGTAGATGTAGAAGTCCAGGCCGGCCGCGCGCTCGTTCTGCCGCCACGTCACGAAGACCGCGTAAATCGCGGCCAGCACCGCGACGATCGTCAGAACCGCCTGTCTCATCGAGCCGCGCATTCTACGTTTCGTGGGTCAGAAGTCAGAAGGCAGAGGTGTCTGGTGCCTCACTTCTGCCTTCTGCCTTCTGCCCTCTGACTTCGGAGGGCGTCGTTCCGAAGTGGCGGCGGAAGACGGCCGTGAAGTGGCTGTGGCTCGAATAGCCGAGGTCGAGGGCGAGGGTGGTGAGATCGACGCCGGAGCGGAGCCGGTCGAGCGCGAGGCGCAACCGGAGCGAATGCCGGTAGCGGGTGATGGTCTCCCCCGTCCGGGCGCGGAAGAGGCGGCAGAGCTGGAACGGCGACAGTGCGCACGCACGCGCCAGGACGCGCAGCGGGATGTTCTCGTCCGGATGGCGCGCGATGAGCTCCCGCGCATGCTCGACCGCCTCGGCCTGGCCGCGCACCGGCCGCTCTTCGCGCCGTTGGAGCACCCGCGACAGGACGTGCAGCATGGTCTCATCGACGTGCTGTGGATCGACCGGCTCGCCGCGGTCGAGGGCGTCGAAGATCATCCGCTGGGCCAGGAAATCGCGCGCACCCGCCGTGACGGTACTGACGCGAAAGGGGCGATCCGGCTGCTCCGTCCCGGTCAGTTCGAGCAGGACGTCGTCGGCCAGCGTGTACCAGTCCGAGGCATCGACGTCGCTGATCCTGGTCCGGGTGTAGAGCTGATGTTGGTTGTACAGCACCACCGATTCCGGCCCCGCGACGAACGCCGCCCGCCCCTGCTGATGGATCTTCGTGAAGGTCCGAGGGAAGACGAAGGTGTGATGGCTGCACGGCCCGGAGTCGCGAAACAGCGCGTCGCCCGCGCTGCACCGGAACTTCCCCACCGCCACGATGTCGCTGCGGAACAGCAGCGTCTCGACCGGTTTGAGATGGACGTCGAGGGGCATGCCTCGATGATCGCAGAAATGAAAAGGCCGGGCGGTGAACGCCCGGCCAACATTTGGGGGTCGCGGTTAGTTACCCAACCCCAGGACGTTGAGGTCGGGGAGCTTGTAGACGAGCCCGAAGTGAGCACTCACCTGCCGATCGCTGTCGGGCAGGTCCTTTTCGTGGTTCGCGAAGACGAAACCGAGCGGTACGCTGAATCCATCGTTGATTTTGTAGGTGAGGATCGCTGAACCGATCAGGCGATTGTCGATGTCTTTGTCGGAGTTGTCCTCGTACTCGAGCTTCACGTCGAGCCGGGTACCGCTGGCTGCGGTGGGGTTGCCGAACGGACGACCATAGGTCAGTGATCCGACGACCGTCCTGGCGCGCGGAATGCCGTACTCCACGTTCTGATCCGGCAGATCGATCCACCGGCGGTTCGTCCTGTTGAAGTCAACGGCGACCGACAGTCGATCTGTGGCGGCGTCGGCAGCGAACGTTTTCAATGCGTCCAGACATTTCGCGGCATTGTCTGCAACCGTGTCCTCGCGACAATCGGCGTTCTTCCTCTGGAACGATGAGAGATTCGAAGCGCCCCACTCGAACGTCACGGTGCCGGCCCACTGATTGGGACCCACGATATTTCGCCGCGCGTCGTACGTCGCCGACGCGTAGAACTGTGCTTGATTGTTGAGCAGCTTCGTGAAGGCTTCGGTAAAGTCGGTGACGTTCACCCGCGAGGTTCGGAAGAGACGCGCTCCGCCTTCCATTGCTGCTACGGCCTGTGGTGTAGTCAGCGTCGCGCCACCACCATTCAACGTCGTAGCCTCGATTGCCTTTGCAAAGGCATCTGCGCGAGCCGCCCGATCTCCGGAAGTCGTCAGCCCATCCAGCCAGTTCTGAAACAGAGTCCGGTGTGGCGCGATGCTACGGCCGAGGTACTTGTTCTTGTGATCGACAGTGGCACTGAGCGCGATGTCATCCGTCGGTTGCAGCGATGAGTCCAGCGCTTTGAGCGCGTCGGCATTGGTCGCGAGCAGTTCGGTGAGCCGTGCGCTCGGCGCCGCATCCCGGAACGTCGCCTCGAAGTGAACCGGCAGTGACTTGCCGAGAATCTTGCCTTTCGGGTTCCACTGGAACGAGAAGCCCTGCGCGGTGTCGTCGAACGATGACGATTCGAGCGAGCCTGAAAGCAGCGTGAGGAGATCCTTGAGCGCTGAGCCTGCGGGGGACGTCAGCGTCGGCACTCCCGTATTCGCCGCGGCGACGGTGTCCTCCACCCGGTCGGCAGCCTCCTCGGGCGTGGCAGGATTGAATCGTTCCCAGCACTGCAAAACCGTGTCTGTCGTGGTGCACTTCTGCGCGGCCGCCGGGAAAGCGATCAGCAATGTGGCAAAGAGAACGGCGGAAAGAAGAATTTTCAGCGCTCGCATCTATGCACCCAATGCCACGATCTCAGCGAGCATCGGAGACAGCCTCACCCTTGCGAGTGACCAATCGCAACGCGCCGGGCGCTGACCACCACTGGGCGCACTGATCATGACGTCGTTCCCTTGCTCGTCCTCGAACCACATTTCGATCGTCACCGGCTGATCCACATCACGAAACAGAATGAGCGCCGGGTCGAGAACAAATCTGTCGCCTTGTGCGGAGGTCACGGACACGTCACCAGTCGTCAACTGCTCATGCCGGATGACCGATGCGGTGCCGTTGCGAAATACGGCGATCGAAGCGTTGTACGCGGTGTCCTCGCCGGTAGCTTTCGCCTTGAGAATGCTTCCAGCCGGAATTGGTCTCCAGATATCAAATCCTGCGCAACCCATCTCTTGTCTCCTTTCTTCATAGGATAGCCGCCGAGCCTGCTTTTCCACCATGGTGCAACAAAAAGGACGGCCGTGAGGCCGTCCTTCGAGAAGCACCTTGTGAATCACTGCTAGATCGACGGATCGCCGCCGCCCGGGTTACCGCCGCCGGTGTTGCCACCGCCTTCGTTTCCGCCACCGCCGCCTTCACGGCGAGGACCACGGTCACCGCCTTCACTGCGGAAGCCGCCGCCACCGCCGCCTTCGCGGCGAGGACCGCGGTCGCGGTCTCCACCTTCGCGGCGCGGGCCGCGATCGCGATCGCCCCCGCCACCGGGACGATGGCCGCCGTGGCCACCATGGCCGCCGCCGTCGCGGCGCGGGCCGCGGTCGCGGTCTCCGCCACGGTCACGGTCGCCGCCGCGGAATCCGCCACGGTCGCCGCCGCGATCGCGGTCGCCGCCTTCACGCGGCGGACGGCTGGCACGGGCGGCATTCGCCGCGGCCAGTTCTTCCTCGGTGGGAGGCGGGAGGAGGGGCTTGCGCGAGAGACGGATCTTGCCGGTATCGGGCTCGATGCCGACCACCTGCACCTCCAGCTCGTCGCCCATCTGCATGACGTCGGTCACCTGACCGACGCGGGTGTGGGCCATCTCCGAGATGTGCAGCAGGCCGTCCTGGCCGGGCATGATCTCGACGAAGGCTCCGTACGGCTCGATGCGCTTGACCGTGCCTTTGTAGTTCTTCCCGATCTCCGCCGAAGCGGTGAGGCCCTTGATGATGTCGATGGCGCGCTCGGCGGACTTGGCGTCGGTCGAGGCGATCGTCACCTTTCCGTCGTCGGCCACGTCGATCTTGGTGCCGGTCTCCTCGACGATCCAGCGGATGGTCTTGCCGCCCGAGCCGATGACGTCGCGGATGCGGTCCTTCGGAACCATGATGGTGTAGAGGCGCGGCGCGAACTCGGAGAGCTCGGTCTTGGGGGTCGCAATCGCCGCTTCCATCTTGTCGAGGATGTGCATGCGGCCGGCGTTGGCCTGGGCGAGCGCCTTGGCCATCACTTCGCGCGACAGGCCGCTGACCTTGATGTCCATCTGCAGGGCGGTGATGCCCTTGCGGGTGCCGGCGACCTTGAAGTCCATGTCGCCTTCGTGGTCTTCCATGCCGGCGATGTCGCTGAGGACGGCGTGCTTGCTGTTGTCGTCGCTCGAGACGAGACCCATGGCCACACCGGCAACCGACGCCTTCAGCGGGACGCCGCCGGCCATCATGGCCAGCGAGCCGCCGCAGACGGACGCCATCGACGAGGAGCCGTTGGACTCGAGGATGTCGGAGACGATGCGGATGGTGTACGCGAATTCGTCCTCAGTCGGCAGGAGCGGCGCGAGGGCGCGGCGGGCCAGGTTGCCGTGGCCGATCTCGCGACGCGCGGGTCCGCGGAGGAACTTCACTTCACCGACCGAGAAGGGCGGGAAGTTGTAGTGGAGCATGAAGCGCTGGAAGGTCTCGCCTTCGAAGTCTTCGATCTTCTGCGCTTCCTGAGGCGTGCCGAGGGTCACGGTGACGAGGGCCTGGGTCTCGCCGCGGGTGAAGATGGCCGAACCGTGGGTACGCGGAAGGACGCCGAGGTCGATGGTGATGGGTCGGATCTCATCGAAACGGCGGCCGTCGACGCGCATGTTCTCGTTGAGCATCAGGTCGCGGAAGATCTGCACTTCCATCTCCCCGAATGCAGCGCCGACGGCGGCGAGGCGGTCGGTCTCTTCCGCCGGGACGCTCCCGAGGATCTGCTTCTTGACCGCCTTGATGGCGTCGTAACGCGAGAACTTGCCGGTGGTGAGCATGGCCTGCTTGAGCGCGGGGCCGTGCTGCGACAGCAGCTCCTGGAGGAGCTCGTCGGTGAACTTCGGGGTGTACTCGACGTTCAGCTTCTCTTTGCCGACGTCGCCGCGGAGCTGCTTCTGCAGGTCGCAGATGCGGCGGATCTCGGCGTGCGCGGCGTCGAAGGCGTCGAGGACGACGCTCTCGTCGACTTCACGGGCGCCTGCCTCGACCATGACGATCGCGGAGTCGGTGCCGGCCACGATGAGGTCGAGGTCGGAGAGGTCGCGCTGGGCGTTGGTCGGGTTGATCACGATCTGCCCGTCGACATAGCCGACGCGGACGGCGCCGATCGGGTTGTGGAACGGGATCTCGGAGATGGTCAGCGCCGCGGAGGCGCCGTTGATGGCCAGGATGTCGGGGTCGTTCTCGCCGTCGGCGGAGAGGACCAGGGCGATGATCTGCGTTTCCTGGCGGTAGCCCTTCTGGAAGGAGGGGCGAAGGGGGCGGTCGATGAGGCGGGAGGTGAGGATTTCCTTTTCGGTCGGACGTCCTTCACGCTTGAAGAAGCCGCCCGGGATGCGCCCGCCGGCGTAGGTGTACTCCTTGTAGTCGACGGTGAGGGGCATGAAGTCGCCGATCACGTTGCCGTCTTTGTAGCAGGCGGTGGCCAGGACTACGGTGTCGCCGTATCGGACGACGCAGGCGCCGTGCGCCTGTTTGGCGATCAGACCTGTCTCCAGCGACAGGGTCTTCCCGCCGATCTGCATTTCTCTTTTGTGAGCCATTGATTTCCTTCGTGTGCGCGCGGGCCACTCATCACCTCGCGCAGAATTTGGGTCGCTTGGGGCCGAACGATGGGATCCGGCCGGAAGGAGGTTTCGTGCAGGCTCCGGGCCTGAACTTCGGGGAGGCGGACAGGGAGGCCGCTGTCCTCGGCTGAAACGAGGAGGACAGGCGTTTCCGCCTGTCCTCCAGTGGGTTCGCGTTACTTACGGATGCCGAGCTTGTCGATGATCGTGCGGTACCGCTCCACATCGGTCTTCTTGAGGTAGTCAAGAAGCCGGCGGCGGCGACCGACGAGCTTCAGAAGGCCGCGGCGCGAGTGATGGTCCTTCGCGTGCGACTTGAAGTGCTCGGTGAGGTAGGTAATGCGGTTCGAGAGGAGTGCAATCTGCACTTCTGGCGACCCGGTATCGGTGCCATGCACCCGATACGTGTTGACGAGGTCCGTCTTCTCCTGCTTCGTGGTGGACAAAATCCAGTCTCCTTAATACGTTAACGGCTAACCTGAATACACGTGTAGCTTTGTGGAACGCGCACGATAACAGCGGGAGGGGCCGAAATCAATCCCGCGGCCGAATGGTCGCGCCCGCCGGTCCGGGCACCCTCCGCTGGTACACTGCGGCCATGCCGGCGGACCGGAAGGACGACGCCCTCGAGGATGCCCTGGACCGAGCCGTCCGGATCATCGAAGAGGCGGAAGCCTGCGGCAGCGACCCGGTCATCGACGCGCTCGAGAAGAACCCGCCGGAGCCCGAGTCCATGCCGGACGAGTAAACTCTTTCCATGCGCGTCGAACCCCAGTTGGCCATCCCGGTCCCCCACGAGGAGATCGCCGCCTTCTGCCGGAAGTGGGGCATCCGGCGGCTGGCGTTCTTTGGGTCCGTCGTGAGGGACGATTTCCGGCCGGAAAGCGACGTGGATGTGCTGGTGGAGTTCCGCGACCGGACGCCGGGCTTGAAGTTCTTCTGGGATGTGCCCAACGAGCTCTCGCAGATCCTCGGTGGACGGACGGTGGATCTTCTCACACCGGCTTCCCTCAGCAATTGGATGAAGCGGGAGGTGGCGGCCACCGCGGTGCCGGTCTATGACGAAGAGGTCTGAGGAGAAGTATCTGGCGGACATGCTTCAGTACGCGCTCGAAGCGCGGGAGTTGTCGCGTGACGCCGATATCGCGACGTTCTACACCAACCGCACACTGCAACTCGCTCTCGCTCACCTCGTCCAGACCGTCGGCGAAGCAGCGACACGCGTCCCGGAATCGACTCGCGCCACACTCCCCGACTTGCCGTGGGAACGAATCACAGGCATGCGCCACCGGCTTGTACACGATTATGGCAACGTCCGATACGACGTCGTTTGGGACGTCGTTCAGAACGATCTACCACCGCTGATCGCTGTCCTCGAAAGAATTGCGCCGGACGACGAGTAAACTTCTTCCATGCTTGTCGACCGCCAGTTGGCCATCCCGATCCCTCACGAGGCAATCGCCACCTTCTGCCGAAAGTGGGGCATCCGGCGGCTGGCATTCTTTGGGTCGGTGGTGAGGGACGACTTCACTCCGGACAGTGACGTGGATGTACTAGTGGAGTTCAAGCCGGACCGAATTCCGGGATGGGAGTTCTTCGGAACGATGCCGGACGAGTTGTCGGAGATCTTGAGCGGCCGGCGGGTGGACCTGTTGACGTTCGACTCGATCAGCCGCTGGATCCGCCCCAACGTCATGGGCGAGGCCGTCGATGAGTACACCGAAGTCTGAAACGGGTTATCTCGGCGACATGCTCGAGTACGCGCGGCGGGCTCGCGAGAAGACTCGCGCGATCACAATCGACGACTGGAACGCGGACGAGAACCTCCGCCTCGCGGTCGCGTACCTCATCCAGATCGTAGGCGAAGCAGCTTCGCGCCTCAACGAAGCCACTCGAGAAGCACTACCTGACCTGCCGTGGCGAGACATGATCGGGATGCGCCACCGGCTCGTCCACGGCTATGGATACATCACCTTCAGCATCGTCTGGAAGGTTGCGCGCGAATATCTCCCTCCCCTGATCGACGCCCTCGAAAAAATCACCCCGCCAGAACCACCTTCGGCGTGACCTGCAAACGAGTTGGTCGTGGGGGGACCGAGGGGCGAGGAGCGCCAAAGCCGATCCCATGCCGGACGAGTAAACTCTTCCCATGCGCGTCGACCGCCAGCTGGCCATCCTGGTCCCCCATTGCGGAAGCGGTAGATATCTATGTCGAAGGTGAGGCCGAGCGCCAGTCTGCCGCAAGCAACCAGCAACCAAGCACCAGCAACAAGTACGCGCCCCGGAAATAGGTGGCCGGTCATTGCTGGCGGAGCCGCCGAAGGCGGCGAAAGATCTGTAGGCCCGGCCTTTAGGCCGGGTCACGCGTGGACAGATTTTTCCAAGCCCGCGTAGCGGGCGACAGAACACGAACCCCGCACAGACGTGCTTTTCTGTCGCCCGCTACGCGGGCTCACCTCGGGGCCGCTTGGGGAACCCGGCCTGAAGGCCGGGCCTACAGATCTTTCGCCGCCTTCGGCGGCTCACAAGACGTTGTCGGTTGTCGGTTGTCGGTTGTCTGTCATTTCTCGCCTGGACGGCACTCGCGAAACTCAACCGGAAGCCGAGGACTGGCAGATCACTGACAACAGACAACTGAGAACGTTTGACGGCAACTGGACACCAGCTTCCGGGACCTGTACTAAAAATCACCCCGCCAGAACCACCTTAGGCTTGACCTCCACCGGCCCTCCCTCCCTAAAAACGTTCACCACCTCGCCGATGGCGACGAGTTGGTCGTGGGGGTTGCCGAGAGCGAGGAGGTCGCCTTTCTGGACGGGAACAGGCGGGACCATGATCACGCCCTGGCCCTGCATCAGCTTTCCCTGCTGGGCCCAGTCGATGCGGAGCTTTTCGAGCGGGAGGTCGATCTCGGAGAGGGACTGGTAGTGCGGCGGGGCGAGGATGGCCTCGGGCATCGACTCGGACATCCGGTCGAAGGAGATGGCGCTGTCGACGTGAAACGTGCCGATGGCGGTGCGGCGCAGCTCTTTGAGGTGCGCGGGGATGCCGATGGCTTCGCCCAGGTCGTGCGCCAGCGAGCGCATGTAGGTACCGGCGGAGGAGCGGACGCGGAACTTCGCCGTGGAGCCGGTGACGCCGAGGATCTCGAACTCGTAAACGATGACGCTCTTGACCTTGAGCTTCACCTCTTCGCCCTTGCGGGCCAGCGCGTAGGCGCGCACGCCGTCGATTTTCTTGGCCGAGAACGCCGGAGGCATCTGCTCGATCGGGCCGCGGAAACGCGCCACGTGCGGCTCGAAGTCGACATGCTCGACGCTCGCCTCGTTGGGCTCGCCGACCGGAGTGCCGGTGGGATCATACGAGTCGGTGGCCCAGCCGAACTGGAACGTTCCCTCGTACGTTTTCTCCATCCCCATCAGGTACGCCTGCAGGCGCGTGGCCTTGCCGACGCAGAGGACCAGCAGGCCGGTGGCGAAGGGGTCGAGGGTGCCGGTATGGCCGGCTTTCTTCACTCTGCTGCGGTGGCGGAAGCGGTCCACGACGTCGTGGGAGGTGATGCCGGACTTTTTGTCGACGAGCAGGACTCCGTCGATGCTCTTCTTGGGTGGTTCCATTGGGCGCGGAGGATAGCTCATTACCGGGGCGCGGTACTCAGTCTTCCTCCACCGCGCGCAGCACTTTCAACGCACGCTTGCGCAGCGGTCCCATGAGCGGCAGCGAGGAGACGCGCAGGAGCTGGATGATCAGGTCGAGCGTGGCGTCGAGGATGCGCTGGGTGCGGCGCTGTTCCGGCGTCTCGTCGATGATCCATTGGTACACCAGCCCCATGTGGTACATCCAGAGGAGGCGCGGCAGGTGCGGCGCGAGGTCTTTCGGGATGCTGACGTCGGAGCCTTCGAGCGCGCGCTCGAACCAGGCGATGTTGGCGTCGCGCACCTGTTTGGTCTCGGTGCCGAACGGCGAGAGCCGTTCGCGCGGGTCGACGCCGGCCTTCAGGAGCGCCGTGAGGAGGCTGCGGTGCTCGGCGAACTGGCTGAACTTCGCCTCGATCAGGCCGCGAATCCGCTTCTTCAGCTCCTTCGACGACGCGATGGCTTTGGCAAACGCCTCCTGCGCCTCCTGGTCGGTGCGCAGGTAGAACGCCATCACCAGGTCTTCTTTCGACCGGTAGTAGTAGTAGGCCGCGCCCGTGGCCACCCCCGCCTCGGTGGCCACGTCGCGCATGGTGGTCTGGTCGAAGCCGCGGTCGCGGAAGAGCCGCAGTGCCGCGTCGAGGATCCGGTTCCGGGTCTCTTCTGCCTTTGCCGTCGGTCGCCGCTCGATGTCGCTCGTCAAACGCTCCTGCCTCCGCCGGAAGCAGGATACAGCCGCGCTACCACACCGGCGACGGCTGTGTTCCGCACGCTTTCTCTCCCCGGACCTGCGCAACGAGGTCGCGGGCGGCGTCCTGCCAGCGGCTGTAGTTGAAGGAGAAGCCGTGCTCGAGCAGGCGCGCCGGGACGACGCGGCGGCTCTTGAGGACGAGCTCGAGCTCCGTGCGCATCAGGAACGCGCCGACGTCCAGGATCGGGCGCACCGAGGGGATACTCAGCGGCATCCCCCACGCCTGATGGAGGACGTGCATGAACTCCCCGTTCGGCAGCGGATTCGGCGAGGCGAGATTCACCGGCCCCTCGATGTCGTGCTCGATCAGCCAGTCGACGGCGCGTGTGAAGTCCTCCTCGTGCAGCCAGGAGATGTACTGCTTCCCATCGCCCATGCGGCCGAAGCCGAGGCGGACGTGGCGGAGCATCAGCTCGAACGCGCTGCCGCGGCCGAGGGTCATCACCACGGCCATGCGCATCTTCACCCGCCGCGTATGCGGAGTGTCGGCCTCGTCGATGGCCTGCTCCCACGCCCGGGCGACGTCGGTGCTGAAGTGCCACTCCTTCGGCGCGTCGGGCTCGAAACCACCCAGGATGCCGGTGTACTCGTCGTTCGGCGCGTCGAAGCGGTGCGAGTAAATGGTGGCGGTGCTGGCCTGCAGCCAGACCTTCGGCGGGTTCGCGGCGCGGGCCACGGCCTGGCCGAGGACGCGCGTGGAGTCGACCCGCGAGCTCATGATCTCGGCGCGCGTCTTCGCGTCGTAGCGGGTGTTGACGTGGCGGCCGGCGAGGTTGACCAGCACATCGGCGCCGTCAACGATCTCCGTCCAGCCGCCGAGCGTCTTCCCGTCCCACAGCACGCCGGGCGACTCCACGTTGCGGCTGAGGACGAGGACGGAGTGCCCGTCGCGGCGGAACTTGCGGGTGAGAACTCTTCCGAGGAGGCCGGTGCCACCGGCGATGACGATCTTCATGGGAACGCTCCTTCTGAACACGTTCAAAACATAAGTCCGTGAAGCGCGATCGTCAAGGGTATTTTTGAACTTGTTCAGGATTACGGGGACGCGGGCCCGGAAGGAGTCTTGTTTAGAATGCGCAGCGATGGCACGAGCGACGAAGCCGAAACGAAGCAAGAAGTACCTCGTCTGGGTCGACTGCGAGATGACCGGCCTCGATCCGGCGCACGACGCGCTGCTCGAGATCGCGACGATCATCACCAACTACGACCTCGAGATCATCGCCCGCGGACCGGTCTTCGCCATCCGCCAGAGCGAGGCCCGGCTCGAGAAGATGGACGCCTGGAACAGGAAAACGCACAAGAAGAGCGGCCTGCTCGACCGCATGCGGACCGAAGGCGTCTCGACGAAAGAAGCGGAGCGCCAGACGCTCGAGTTCGTGAAGAGCTACTGCTACGAGAGGACGGCGCCGCTCTGCGGGAACTCGATCGGCCAGGACAAGCGCTTCCTCGCCAAGTACATGCCGGAGCTGAACGGCTTCCTCCACTACAAGGTCGTCGACGTCAGCTCGATCAAGGTGCTGGTGAAGGAGTGGTACGGCGGCAAATACGAGTCACCCAAGAAGCAGGAGCTGCACCGGGCCCTCGCGGACATCGAGGAGTCGATCGCCGAGTTGGATTACTACCGGAAGAATGTGTTCGTGAAGGGGTAGGACGCCGGAGGCGTTCCGGCGAATAGCCGGTGGTTGAGCGCGTAGCGCGATACCACCGGAATGAAGGTTTGCTTGGTGGTGCACCCCGGAGGGGTGCCGGCACCCCTACCGGGGTGCGCATTGCGGCGAATGCCGGGTCCGGTGGTGTCGCGCTACGCGCTCAACCACCGGCTATTTGCCGATACCCCTTCGGGGTAAAGTCTCGGCGCTATCGATCTTTCACGTTCTCTTCTTCGGCGCTCTCTTCTTCTGAGGGGGCGTCTTCGGAAGTCATTCCCTCGACATCCCCCCCTTCCCCCTTCGGCGGCATGACTTCCCTGAGAATCGTCTCGATGCGCAAGGCGCGCATGGCGGTTTCGTCGTAGCGGAAGTCGAGCTCGGGGGTGTAGCGGAGGTGGATGCGCTTGCCGAGGTGGTGACGGGCCTGGCCGGCGACGCGGCGGAGCTCTTCCACCGTCGCCTTGGTGTCTTCTTCCTTCAGGCCGGTGATGTAGACCCGGGCGTAGTGGAGGTCGGGGCTGACTTCCACCTCGCTGATCGACGACCAGCCGAGGTCGAAGCCGCGGATGTCGGTGCGGAGAACCTGGACCAGGGCGTCGCGAACGTTTTCGCCTACCCGTGAAGTGCGTCTTGTCTTTTTCATCGTTACAGCGTCGCTTCCTCGTCGAAGTCGAGCTTCTCGCTCGTCCAGCCGGCCAGCACGGCGTTGCTGTTGGCTTCGACGTAGTTCTGGATTCTATCCAGCAATGAATCTGCCGAGTCGTGGCGGTCGGCGATGAAGGAGATGGCCAGCCGCGCCCGCTGGTGGATGTCGTGGAACGCCACCTCGTTGGCCGAGATGTGAAACGTGTTGCGGAGACGGTCGCGCAGCGACTTCACGACCTGGCGCTTGTCCTTGAGGCTCTGCGCGTACTCGATGTGGATCTCGAAGAGTGCGACCGCAACGATCATGTTTTTGAATGGCCGAGGGCCGAGGGCCAAGGGAAACAGAACCGAGGGCGAGAGCCGAGGGATGTGCTTTCCCTCGGCCCTTTGCCCTCGGCCCTAATTAGAGCTCAGCGTTGCCTCGAGCTTCTCGGTCTTGAAGGCCTCGATGATGTCGCCGATCTTCACGTCCTGGAAGCGTTCGATGCCGATGCCGCACTCGAAGCCCTGGCGGACCTCGGCGACGTCGTTCTTGAAGTGCCGCAGCGAGCCGATCTTCCCTTCGAGGATGACCCGGTTGTCGCGCAGCAGGCGGATCGTGGCGGTGCGGGGGATGACACCCTCGGTGACCATGCAGCCGGCGATGACGCCGATCTTCGGCACCTTGAACGTCTCGCGCACCTGGGCCCGACCCATGAAGACTTCCTGGAACTTCGGATCGAGCAGGCCCGTCATCGCCGCCCGCATCTCGTCGACGAGGGTGTAGATGACGGTGTACATCCGGACGTCGACGCCTTCCTTCTCAGCCAGCTCCTGGGCGTTGCGCTCGGGGCGGACGTTGAAGCCGATCACGATCGCGTCGGAGGCGGTGGCCAGCATGACGTCGTTCGTCGAGATGGCGCCCACCGAGGAGTGGATCACGTTGACCTTCACCTCGGGGGTGGAGAGCTTGCGGAGCGTGTCGCCGAGCACCTCGACCGAGCCCTGCACGTCGGCCTTGACGATCAGGTTCAGTTCCTTGATGCCGCCGGTCTGCATGCGCTGGAACAGCTGGTCGAGCGACATCCGGCCGACCTTCTGCTGCTGCGTCTCACGGGCCTTCTCCTGGCGGAGCTGGCCGATCATGCGGGCCTGCGTGTCGTCGTCGACCACGGAGAGCGAATCGCCGGCGTTCGGGACGTCCTCGAAGCCGGAGACCTGCACCGGCGTGGCCGGGCCGGCGATCTGGATGCGCTCGCCGCGCTGATCGCTCATGGCGCGGACACGGCCCCAGGTCGTGCCGGAGAAAAACGGATCGCCGATCTTCAGCGTCCCGTCGTGAATCAGGACCGTGGCCACGATGCCGCGGCCCGCTTCCTTCTTCGCCTCGAGCACGACGCCCTTGGCCGGCATGTCGGGATTGGCCTTGAGCTCGAGCAGGTCGGCGGTGAGGAGAATCATGTCCAGCAGGCTGTCGATGCCCTGCTTCTTGACGGCCGAGACTTCGACCGAGACCACGTCGCCGCCCCACTGCTCGACGAGCACGTTGGCGTCGGCGAGCTCGCGGCGGACGCGCTCGACGTTCGCGTTCGGCTTGTCGATCTTGTTGATGGCCACGATCATCGGGACCTTCGCGGCCTTCGCGTGATCGATGGCTTCCTTGGTCTGGGGCATGACGCCGTCGTCGGCCGCGACCACCAGGATGACGATGTCCGTCACCTTCGCGCCGCGGGCGCGCATCATCGTGAAGGCCTCGTGGCCCGGCGTGTCGAGGAAGACGATCTTCCGGCCGCGCTTCTCGACGTGGTAGGCGCCGATATGCTGGGTGATGCCGCCCGCCTCACCCGCGGCGACGTTGGTCTCGCGGATGGCGTCGAGCAGCGAGGTCTTGCCGTGGTCGACGTGACCCATGACCGTGATGACCGGGCCGCGGGGGACGGTACCGCCGGCGGACTCGGAGCGTTCCATGGCCACGAGCTCGACCGCCGTTTCAAAGGAAACGATCTCGGCGTCGATCTTCAGCTCGTGGGCGACTTCGAGCGCGAGCTCGCCACCAAGCGGCTGGTTGATCGAGACCATCAGCCCCTTCTTCATGAAGAGGTGCTTCATCAGGTCGCTGGCCTTGACGTCGAGCTTCTCGGCCAGCTCCTTCACGGTGACCCCTTCGGTCAGCGCGATCTTGCCGGTCGGCTTCTTGAAGTCGAGCACCTTCGCGTGCGGGTTGGCCTGCTTGCGGGCGTCGCGGCGCGCGGAGGCGCGCTTCGGCGCGTCGTCGTCGATGTCGGGCAGGACGATGTCCGGACCGATGTCGTCGTTGATGACCTGGGTGCCGGAGAACGGACCCTTGGTCAGCAGTTCCTGATCGAACTCGGCGCCGCGCACGGTCTTGTTGCCGCGCTTGACGCCCTTCTTCTTCGAATCATGCTCCTCGCGGCGGTCGTCTTCCTTCTTGCCGCGGATGATGTTCGATCCTGGCATGGTCGGAGGAAGCGGCTGCAGCGGCGGACGGGCCGGACCCTGGCCGGGACGGAAGCCCTGACCGCTGCCGGGGCCGCGCATGCCGCCCGGACCGGAAGGACGGGCACCCATCGGACCGCCCGGACGAGAGCCGCCGGGACCGCCGGGACCACTCGGACGCGGACCGCCGGGACCACCGCCCATCGGGCGCTGACCCATCGGCGCGCCGCCGCCGGGACCGGAGGGACGGGCGTTCATCGGAGCATTCGGACGAGCACCGCCGCCACCGCCACTGCCGGGACCGCCGACATTGGGACCGCCCATCGGGCGGCCGGTCGGGACAGTCTGCTGGCCGGCGTAATTCGGACGCGGGCCCTGCGGCGAACGGGCGCGAGGACCGGTCGGACCGGTCGGACGGCGATCGTCATGGCCGCGAGGCGGGTGATGCGGCTGATGCGGAGCCGGCGTAGCAGCAACCGGAGGTGCGGCCGGAGCCGGTGTGGGTGCCGGCGCCGGAGCAGGAGTCTCCGACTGCGGAGCATCGGCGGCGACCGGCACGGGTGCCGGGACGGCCTTCGGCTTCTCCGGGGCGACCGGCGGAGCTTCCTTGGCGGCGCGCTCCTCGGCCTCCACGGCCTCCACGAACTCGGGGATGATCACGGGCGGCGGGGCGGCGGCAGCCGGCTCTTCCTTCGGCACCTCCGCCTTTTTGCGCACGGGGGGTTGAACGATCGGACGGGGCGGACGGACCGCCTCCTTCTTCTTCTCCACCACCGGCTTGTCTTCGCGCATGATGACGCTACGCGTCCGCGTGACCAGCTTCTTGCCGGTGATGAGCGCCTGGATCACTTCAGGCTCGAGGACCTGATTTGCGTCCGTGACCTCTGCGCCGAGCGACTGAAGCTGGAAGATCAGGTCCTTCTCGGACTTGTTCATCCGCTTCGCAACGTCGCTCACTTTAAACTTTGGTGCCGCCATTCAATCTCCTGGTCTCTTTACCGCTGCCGGTGCGCAATAGTGGATTTACATCATTCTACGGAGGCTTCGGCCTGCTGCTCGTCCGACGCCTCTTCTCCGCTTTCTTCGTCTTCGTTTTCTTCGTCTTCGCCGTCTTCGTCGTCTTCCGACGGCTCATCGCCGGCTTCCGCCACCTGCTCGTGCTTGCGCGCGAGCTCGATGATCTGGCCGGCCGCTTCCTCGTCGATGCCTTCGATGGCCGACAGATCGTCGACGCTGGCGTTGATCACCGAGTCGAGATCGTCGTAGCCGGCGTCTTCGAGCAACTGCGCCCATTCGTCCGGCAGGTTCTCGATCTCGCGGACATTGGTCTGCGAGCGGGACTCGGACATCGCTTCCTGGAGCATCGCCGAGAGTGCGTCGGCAACCTCCCCCTTCACTTCTTCCTCGGACTTGATGTCGATCTTCGCGCTGATCAGCTCCGCTGCCAGGCGGACGTTCAGGCCGCGCTTGCCGATGGCCAGCGAGAGCTGGTCGTTGTCGACGATGACGTCGAGGTGCGGCCGGTGCGACGGCTCGTCGCTCGTCACCGAGACGCGGGTGATCTTCGCAGGCGCCAGGGCGTTCTGCGCGTAATTCACGATGTCCTCGTGGAACGGGATGATGTCGATCTTCTCGCCGCGCAGCTCGCGGATGATCGACTGGACGCGCGATCCCTTCATGCCGACGCAGGCGCCCACCGGGTCGACGTCGCGCTCGCGCGACATCACCGCGATCTTGGCGCGCTCGCCCGGCTCGCGGACGGCGCCGCGGATGACGACGGTCCCGTCGTAGATCTCCGGCACTTCCATCTCGAACAGCTTGATCAGGAGGCGCGGATCGGTGCGCGAGAGCACGACCTGCGGTCCCTTCGGCTGCGTGTGCACGTCGACGATGACCGCCTTGATGCGGTCACCCTGCGAGTAGCGCTCGGCGCGCGACTGGTGGTGGCGCGGGATGATCCCCTCGGTCTTGCCGTTGAGGTCAATGATCATGTCGCCGCGCTCGAACCGCTTCACGTAGCCGTTCTCGAGCTCGCCCATCTTGTCCTTGAACTCGTTGAACACCTTCTCGCGCTCGGCCTCGCGGACCTTCTGATACAGGACCTGCTTGGCCGACTGCGCGGCGATGCGTCCGAGCTCGTCGGGCGGACGGGTGAGCGGGATCTTGACCTCGTCCCCCTGCTCCACTTCCGGGTCGATCTTCTGGGCTTCGTAAGTCCGGATCTGGGTGTTCTGATCCTTCACCACGTCGACCACTTCCTTGGAGATGTGGTCGAGCTTGATGATGCCGCCGATCTGGGCTTCCGGGTCGACCTTGCGGGCCTGGTCCAGAGTCCACTGGGCCTGCGGATCCTCGATCTGGTCCTCGTTCTCGACGATCTCCTTGACGGCGTAGATCTGCACGGCACCGGCGGCGCGGTCCAGAACTGCCTCCAACGGCTCGCGCGTCCTGTAGTACTTCCGCGCGGCCGTGGAGAGTGCGTCTTCAAGCGCCTTGTACACGCGATCGACGTCGATCGACTTCTCGTATGCAAGCGCCTTGATGTCTTTGTCGTTGAACATCGCTCTTCGATCCCTCAGATCTCAACTTCGAGACGTGTTTCTTTGATATCGGCCAGCGGAATCGAGTAATCCGGGTCTTTCTTCATCACCGGATCAGTGACCACGACCGTCGTGCCATCAAACTCTTTGAGCCGCCCTACCACCACGTGCAGGCCTCGGATGGCCCTGCTCGTCTTCACCCGCACCAGGCGGCCGACGAACTTTCCGTAGTCGGACGGCTTGTAAAACTTCCGGTCCAGCCCCGGTGACGACACCTGCAACTCGTACTCGGCCGGAATCGGGTCTTCCACGTCGAGCCACGTCGACACCTGCTGCGACACGAGCGAGCAGTCGTCGATATTGACGCCCCCCTCCTTGTCGATGTCGATCCGCAGCAGGAACATCCGCCCCTGTCTGCGATACTCGATATGGACGAGCTCCAGTCCCTCGGATTCCACGATCCGCTGGATCTGTTGCTCGACCTGTTCCGGTAACGTCGTCAATCACATTTCTCCCTAGAACAAAAAAAGCGGCCGGATCGGCCGCTTTCGAAAAGGGGCTGCTCGAAAGCCGTCGAATACTAACACACGCTCACGGGCCGTTACAACGCAGTCACGACCGGGCGGGATTCCTCGGCGGGGGGATGGGACTGATGGGACCTATAGGACTGATAGGACTTATGGGAGGCGGGGTCCCATAGGTCCCATTGGTCCCATAGGTCTCATCCCCGCTACCGTACCGGCACAGACAACACCACCGCCTCCTCCAGCTTCAGCGGATCGGCGATCTTGCCGTCGTCTCCGAAGAGCTCCCACTGGGCGTTGGCGTTGAAGAGGAAGCGGTTGCCGGCGATCACGCCGAGAGTCGGGTCGGCCATCCCCTCGGCATTGGCGAGCAGCGTCTCAACGGACGTGACCGCCATCCCCGACGGCGCCAGGCGGATCCGGATGACCCGGTTCGGATAGGTCCCGTTCTGCGTCGCCACCAGCGTCGTCGCGTCCGCCAGATAGAGACCGTCCACGCCGAGGAGCGAGGCCGTCGGGGGGACGCGGAGAGCGTGAACGTCGCGGGTCCGGCGGTCGATCGCCACGATTCCCTTCGAATAATCGGCCGCGTAGATCACCGCGCGGCCGGGAGCGAGCCCCTGCAGCGAGACGAACGGACCGCGCAGCCACGGCTCGAGCGTGCTCCCCACCAGGCGGTAGATCACCCCGGCACCGCTGTCGCTGATGAAGACCTCGCCGTCAGGCGCGACCACGACGTCGCCGAACTGGTGCGCCTCCCCGTCCGGCGGCGCGATCGTCTCCAGGACTTTTCCGCTGCGGAGGTCGATCCGGAGGAGGGCCGACTTCCCCTTCTCCTCCTCGGAGAAGCCCTCCACCACCGGCATGGCGGTGGTCGTGGCCCAGAGCACGCCCCGCTTGGCGTCGACCGACATGCCGAACGCGCCCCAGGGCGCTTTGGCAAACTCGGTCACTTTCCCGGCGGGGTCAACCGCAAAGATCGTCTTCGTCCGCACGCTGCTGACGAAGACGCGCTTCCCTTTCGCGTCGTACGCCATCCCCTCGGGGATCAGCGCCGTCCTGCCCACGGTCAGTTCCTCGCGGGCAGTACCGATGGTTCGACCGTTCGCGGCGAAACGCTCTTTGAGTGCAGCCAGTCCCGGCACCTTCGCAAACTCCGGCTCTTCGAGCTGGTAGACCATCCCCATCGCCGCCACCCGGTCAAGCATCTTCGCCGCCTCCGCCTCCCTGCCGTTCGCGGCGAGCGCGGCGGCGAGCTGCACGAGGAGCGTCGGATGCTGCGGGCGAAGCGCGGAAGCGGCGCTCAGCTTTTCGAGGAACGTCTTCGTGTCGCCGGCTTTCCTCGCCTCCAGCGCCTGCTGGTGCAGGCGGCGCGAATCGGCCACGTCCTCGGCGTTCAGGGAAAGGGCCAGCAGCCCCACTGCGATCAGGCGTTTCACGGCTCGAACCTCCCTACCGTCACGCCTTCACCATCCAGGATGCTGAGCTGCGCGCACGGCTGGATCATACGACGCCCATCGAGGTCCGATTGCCGGTACGCGTCACAGAGCAGTTCCACTTGCGAGTGGCCTTCGCCCCGAAAACGTGAAAGCCGCGCCTTTTCGGCGCGGCTTTCTTACGCGAAACAGTGAAGGGTTAGTGACGGGCGGAGCGGCGCATCGTCGGCTTGCCGCCGCTGAGCGGGTAGATGGTGTTGATGGCGCTGGCGTCGAGCTCCTTGAGGTACTGCGCTTCGAGCGTGGTCGCGTCGCCCGACAGGTTGTCGAGGACCGAGCCGTACGCCAGGAACGCCGGGCAGCCGAGCGGGAGGCAGCCCGACGGCACGTTGCTGCCGAACGGCTCCGAGTTGCGCTGCTCGACGGTCACGAAGTAGTTGCCGCCGGGAATCATGTTCGGGAAGAGCGAGGTGATGCCGGGCTGCACGTTGCCGAGCGGCAGCAGGGTGACCTGGTTCTCACCCTTCTTGTCGGTCTCGCTCAGCGTGCCCTGATAGAGCTTCACCACGAGGGTCGTGGTCGAGTACTGCGAGGCGTTCACCAGGC
The DNA here is from genome assembly GCA_035629865.1 of Thermoanaerobaculia bacterium. Classification (GTDB taxonomy): domain Bacteria; phylum Acidobacteriota; class Thermoanaerobaculia; order Gp7-AA8; family Gp7-AA8; genus QHVT01. The sequence continues at coordinate 38,821 of DASPHC010000182.1, forward strand.
CGATGTTCGTGCGGAACGTGCCGACCTGGCCGGCCGTACCGGTCTGGGTGATGCCGGTGATGAAGACCTTGTCGAGGTTGACGCCGGCCTGGAGCTGGCTGACGAAGTTGTACCAGGGAATGCCGGGGAAGAGCTGTCCGGTGGTCTCCGTCGGGCGCTGGTTCGTGACCTGGTAAATGCGGCTCTCGACGCTGATAGGGCGGAAGTTCTCGCTGTAGCCCGTCTGGTCCTGAGTCTCGGGGCCGCAGCTCTTGCCGCTCACGCAGGCGTTGAAGATGATCTGCCCGAAGCCGTTCTGGGCGATGTTCGCGCTGCGGAAGAAGTCTTTGTACTCCTTGCGCTCACCGGCCCGAAGAGTGATGGCGTCCTTGAACTCCGTACCGATGCTGCCGTCGGCCGGAAGGTTGGCACCGAACGGCTGGTAGATGACCGAGACCTTGACCTCTTCGTCCGGATCGAGATTGGCGATGTAGACGTCTGAGATGAACACACCGCTGGAGCCTGGCGCGTGGCCGGCGACCGGCAGATAGACCTGGTCGGCGCCGCGGAAATGGCTCGCGGACGCACCGGCCGCAAAAAGCGTGAGGGCCGCTGCGACAGTGAGTTTCTTCATGAACATATTCTCCCCTTTTACACCACGTGTGATTTGGATAAGACTGCCGGTACGTCGGATATGCTGCTTGCGCATTCTACTACGGACGCCGCGACATGTTTGTCACCGATCGTATACGTATCGCGACTCAGTTTCGTCACTGATTTTTCCCTCCGTATACTGCCCCACCGTGAACGACACCCTCCTGGCCACCGTCGGACCCGCCCAGGATGGCCTCCGCCTGGACCGCGCCCTCGTCGAGCTCTTCCCTTCTCAATCGCGTAATTTCCTGGCAAAGCTCGTCACGAACGGCGGCGTCCGCATCGCCGGCCGCCCGGCTTCGAAGCCGTCCCAGCGCGTCGAGGCAGGGCAGCAGGTCGAGATCGACGTCCCCGCCCCCACCCCCTCGGCGATGGAGTCGCAGGAGATTCTGCTCACGTTCCTCCACGAGGACGACGACATCGTGGTCCTCGTCAAACCGGCCGGCCTGGTCGTCCACCCCGCTGCCGGCCACCCCGACCAGACGCTCGTGAATGCCCTTCTCTTTCGCGTCCGCGACCTTTCCGGCATCGGCGGCGAGCTCCGCCCTGGCATCGTCCACCGGCTGGACAAGGACACGAGCGGAGTGATGCTGGTCGCGAAGCACGACGAGGCGCATCGCAAACTCTCTGCCTCCTGGAACAGCGACGCCGTCCGGAAGGAGTACGTCGCCGTCGTCTACGGCACCCCCGCCGCCGACCGCGGCACCATCGACGCCTCGATCGGACGCGATCCGAAAGACCGCAAGCGGATGGCTGTCATCCCCGCCGGCCGCCGCGCCATCACCGACTACGAGGTCACCGAGCGCCTCCGCCACGCCTCGATCGTCCGCTGCCGCCTCCGCACCGGCCGCACGCACCAGATCCGCGTCCACATGAAGCACCTCGGCCACCCGATCGTCGGCGACCCGGTCTACTCCGGCCCCCAATGGCGTGGCATCCCCGACAAAAAGATCCAGAAGGCCGTGGCGTCGATGGAACGGCAGGCGTTGCACGCCGCCCGGATCACCTTCCCCCACCCGAGAACGGGCGAGGTGGTGATGTTCGAGGCAGAGATGCCGGGGGATATGCGTGAGTTGATCGAAGCCCTGCGGTAGTGGTTTTCGGTTGTCAGTTGTCAGTTGTCCGAACCGGTTTCGCCCTGAGGAACCGCCTTCCAGGAAACGACACCAGCAACATCTGCCGCTCTGGCGGGAGGCAACCCGCCAGCCGAGAAATGGCAGCTGACCGACAACTGACAACCGACAACGATTCTCTAAAGCAACATTCCCGCGATCGTCGCCGTCAAAAAGTTCGCCAGCGTTCCCGCGACCATCGCCCGCAACCCCAGCCGCGCCAGATCCCCGCGGCGCGTCGGCGCCAGTGACCCGATGCCGCCGATCTGGATCGCGATCGACGAGAAGTTCGCAAACCCGCAGAGCGCGTAGGTGGTGATGACGACGCTGCGCGGGTCGAGCGAGCTCCTCACCCCCGGCTCGCCGAGCTTCACGAAGGCCACGAACTCGTTCAGCACCATGCGCGTGCCGAGGAGATTGCCGACCGTGAGGCTGTCCTTCCACGACACACCCATGGCCCAGGCGATCGGCCGGAAGACCCAGCCGAAGACGATGTCGAGGCTGGCCGGGAAGAACGCCCAGACCGAGTGGACGTAGCCGAACATCCCGTTTACCAGCGCCACCAGCGCGATGAACGCGATCAACATGCCCAGCACGTTCATCGAGAGATGCAGCCCCTCGATCGCCCCGCGGCCGGCCGCGTCGATCACGTTCACGTCCTGCTTCGGGACCACCACCTCCACGTCGCCGCCGGTGAGCGGCTGCTCGGTCTCCGGGACCATCAGCTTGGCCATCATGATCGCGCCGGGGGCGGTCATGATCACCGCGGTCAGGAGGTGGATGACGTCCACCTTGGCGACTAAGACATACGCCGCCATGATGCCGCCCGAGATGTGGGCCATGCCGGCGGTCATGACAGTCATCAGCTCGGAGCGGGTCATGTCCGGCAGGAACGGCCGGATGGTCAGCGGCGCCTCGGTCTGGCCCATGAAGATCGACGCCGCCACCGACGTCGACTCCGCCCCCGAAGTTCCCATGAAGCGGGCCATGATCTTGGCAAAGAACGTCACCACGATCTGCATCACGCCGAGGTAATAGAGGATGGCGAAGATCGAGGCGATGAAGATGATGGTCGGCAGCACCTGGGTCGCGAAGACGAATCCGACCTTGGGCTCCTGCGCCAGACTCCCGAAGACGAACTCCGAGCCTTTCGCCGTGTAGCCGATCAGCGCGTTCACGACGTGCTTCATCGTCTCGAAGAGGTAGGCCAGCAGGTTGTAGGCGAGGAAGAGGAACAGCGACACCACGCCGAAGGCGATCCAGAGACCGCGGCGGGCGCCGCCGGCCGGGACGAACTTCGCCATCAGGGTAACGACGATCGCCAGCCCGATGAAGATCAGCGCCGCCCCCCACTGCTCGAGCGGCGGGGCGATCGACGAGAAGAAGCCGGCGATCTCCCTCCCCTTCAGCACGAAGATCGCGACGATGATCTGCAGCGCCAGTCCCCAACCGACGGGACGCCACTTGATCGCCTTCCGGTCGGTGGACATCAGCCAGGCGATCAACATGATCGCCACAAACCCGATCAGGCCGGTGAAACGCTCCATCAGTCGCTCCCTCTGCTGCTGAGTTTGAACCGGGCGTGATGGTCGTTGATGTACAGGCCGGTGTCAACGGAACTTCGGTTATTCTTCGCGCCCATGATCGACAGCATCAATGAAGCGGTGAGCTACATCCGCAGCAAGAGCAGCCTCCAGCCCGAGGTCGGCGTGATCCTCGGCTCTGGCCTCGGCGACGTCGTCGACTCGGTCGACATCGAGACCGCCATCCCCTACGGCGAAATCCCCGGCGCGCGCGCTTCGACCGTCATGGGCCACCAGGGCCGCCTGATTCTCGGCCACTCCAACGGGCTCCCCGTAGCGATCATGCAGGGCCGCGTGCACTTTTACGAAGGCTACGAGATGTCCGAGGTGATGTTCCTCTCCCGCGTCCTCGGCCGCCTTGGCATCAAGAAGCTGATCGTCACCAACGCCGCCGGCGGCGTGAATACCTCGTACAAGCCCGGTGACCTCATGCTCATCTCCGACCACATCAACTTCATGGGCATGAACCCCCTCCGCGGTCCGAACATCGACGACCTCGGCCTCCGCTTCCCCGACATGAGCGAGGCCTACTCCAGGGCGCTGCGCAGCATCGCGAAAGAAGTGGCCGCCGAGCAGGGCATGCAGCTCCAGGAAGGCGTCTACCTCGCCCTCTCCGGCCCGACCTACGAGACCCCCGCCGAGATCCGCGCCTTCCGCGTTCTCGGCGCCGACGCCGTCGGCATGTCCACCGCCCCCGAAGTCATCGCCGCCTCCCACATGAACATCCCCGTCCTCGGCATCTCCTGCATCACCAACATGGCCGCCGGAGTCCTCGACCAGAAACTCCACCACCAGGAAGTGATGGACACCGCGGCGAGGGTGCAGAAGCAGTTCACGGGGCTGGTTCTCGGAGTGCTGGCGCGGTTCACTTCGTAACGGGTTTCAAGCCACGCTCGCCTATACTTCCTGCCATCCTCAAAATACACAACACCGTCTGACCGGCCCGCACCGCAATGCGGAGAGGAGGCTTTCGTGGCCAAGTCTTACCGGATCCATCCTGCCATCGGCGTCGCGCGGGTCGGCAACAGCCCGTCCGAGTTCTACATCGCGCCCGAAACCATCGGCGGCCTCCCCCTCGCCTGCACGGCCGACGGCGAGCCGGTCTCGAACGGCGGCCAGCCCGAATACGTCACCCGGTTCAAAGACGACGAGGGGCGCGTCAAGCGTCAGGCCGCCCGCTTCCGCGTCCTCGAATACGACAGCGACCGTCCCAACGCTCCCGGCCGGGAAGTCCGTCCGGGAAAGAACAACGTCCAAGGCATCCGCTGGACCGCCCACATCGCCAACAAGAAGGCCGCCTGGTGGAACTTCGCCGAACAGGCGGGAGACCTCGTTTACGGCGAATGGAACAGTTACGAAAACCAGGTCAACGATCCCCTGATCGACAAAACGCCCTGGGCCGTCACTCTCCGCAATGCGAGCGTCAAGGAAAAGAAGCGGCAGGCGACGCTGATCGTCGATCCCGGCCCGCGGACGGTCACGAAAGCGTCGCCGACGGCAGTCTTCGACGACCAGACTCCCTACCGCTTCAAGAGCTTCCCTCCGAAGGACCTGATGCCGGCACCGATCACCAGCCTCGGCAACCTGATCATGGATTCCGCCGGACGGCTCCTCGTCCTCGGCGGCTTCGGCACCGCGTGCGGTCCCTCCTTCAACTTCGCCAGCTTCGCCGGAGCGGACGGCTGGTACGACGACGTCTCGGACGGCCCGGTGACCGCGACCGTGGAGCTCGCGGACGGCGGCAGCGTGGAAGCGGAGCTGGCCTGGGTGCTGGTCGGCTCCCCGAAATTCGCTCCCGAGCTGGTGAACCTGGTGACGCTCGACGACCTGATCTACGACACCTCGATCCGCGAGATGGACTTCGATCCCCGGATCTTCCGGAAGGACTGGAACCGCTCCTACCGGCCGAACTTCGACCGCGACATCAAACCGATCCTCGAACGCCCGGCCGGCTATCGCTGGGTCTCCACCACCCCGTTCCTGAACTCCTTCTCACCCCCGCCGTTCGACGCGCGGGATGCCTCCGAGGAGAACCGGGCCAACCGGGAGAACTACCTCAAATACTTCCGCAAGCCCGTCCCGGCCCAGCGCTTCCGCAACGAGAAAGCGGCCGCGAAGGCGCTCAAGACTCCGCACGGCCCGGCCTCCGCCTTCGGCGACGGCGGGGCGGTCGGCGAGGGCATCCCGTTGATGCCGGTGAACTCGGGGAGCAATCCGCTCAACCAGGAGCTGATCATCAAGTTCCTCACCCTCACCCCGACGCAGTACTTCTTCCTCGAGCAATGGGCCGCGGGGCGGTTCGACGCCGGTCCGGAGCCTCGGCCGGCGCAGCGCTCGGTGCTCGCCGAAGACCGCGCCGGCCCCGGCAACTGCGTCGGCGGCCCGCTCTGCCCCGGCATCGAGACGACGTGGATCATGCACAACCCGAAGATCTACGCCTCTCCGTACCGCATCAAGGCCGCCCATCCCGAGAGCTACTACGAGGAGCACGGCCTCAGCACGACCAACGACGAAGGACGGGGCGGCGGCTGCGAGCCGGGCGACCTGACCAAACGCATGGCCATCCCGTGGCAGGCCGACTTCTACCACTGCGACGTCCAGTACGTGAACTTCTCCGACCCCGACGTGAACAAGGATGCGTCCGACAACACCCCCATCCCGCCGACGATGTTCCTCTACTGGTGGCCGCCGCAGAGCCCCGAGTTCACGATGGTCGACGACCGCGACCCCGCCACCCAGCTGCAGAGCGGCCTCAGTGTCGGCATGCAGGCCCCCTATGCCCGCGGCATCAACAGCATCGCCCAGATGATCCTGGCCTGGCACTACCTCGCCTTCATCGCCAACCAGAACCGGCGAGACCCCCTCTTCCCCTACTTCGTCGAGCAGGAGCGCTCCGACGACAAATTCGCCGTCGGCGTCGTCGGCCTCGGCCAGGTGGACGTCATGGGCGGCAAGTACGGGACGAACCCGGCAGGACGGTACGTACCGTTCTGGTATTTGTTGGAGAACGTGCCGGTGAAGTGAGCGGGGAGGAGGTACGGTGGGTCGACAACCAAAGCTGACGGATATCAAACCAGGATCGGAGTTTCGCGACAACGCCACAGAGCTCGATGTAACGGAGTGCGAGCGAATGGTGGAAGAGACTGAACTTCTGAGTGATGTGCGCACCGCTCTGCAGCAGATCGAAGCCGGCCGCGCAGTCTCTAACCACGACGCCAAGGCTGAACTTCGGAGAAGATTCAGCACGACATAAATGAGTTGGCTCCTCGGAAGGTAAGCAGCACGCACTCAAAGAACCAGAGTTGCATCACGCGGAGCGCCGGACCGCCCACGTCTTCGTGGGCCGCTCTCGCGCGGAGGTTGCCTACGACGCCGCGCAGGAAGGAGAGAACGCGCGACAGACAGGCGGCTCGGTGGTTGGCTACGTCCTCCCAAGTGCTGCCCACGAGGACGTGGGCGGACCGGCCCAATGGCCTTAACTTAAGAGCTCCGGAGGCGCAAACTTGTAGGTGGGAGGGTGTGATGGGAAGACCCAGACGGGAAGAGCTTCATCTGGATCTCGATGCGCTGACCACGGTATT
>DASPHC010000183.1:0-10183 GCA_035629865.1 Thermoanaerobaculia bacterium
TCCGCCATCCCGAAACCCGCTTCCAAGCACTCCTTCGGCGAGCCAACTCAGCAACTTACCCCACTGCGCCGCAGTTGGAACCCAGCTCCTGACTCACGCCACTTCGCTCCGCCGCGTTCAACTGCCGTTTTCAGGAACCAGGAACCGTTTTGTCCTACCTCGTCACATCCTGCGTCACCGTGATCGTCTCCGCCACGTACCGTCCGCTGTCGTTGTGGCCGGTCACGTCGATCTGATCGCCGCGCTCGAGGTCGGTCACGTTGTAGTTCTGGTTTTGATAGACCACGCGCGTGTCGTTGTCGTAGTAGATCGTCCCCCGCTGGTCGTTGCCCGAGCTGCGGAGGTTGTTCACATACGAGACATTCAGGGTGATACTGCGCGCGTTGGTGTCGACGTTGTCGACCGTCCCGCGGACGTCCGACGGCTTTTCCGCCGAGGGGCTGCCGAGAATATCGCCGAGGCTGCCGAGGCCGCCCGAACCGCACGCGACGGTGAGCAGGCACACCGTCAGGATCAAAGTCGCTCTTCGCATAACGTTCTCCTTCGGCCAGAATGAAGAGCAAGGACCGAGCCGTTGACGTCAAATAACAGCCGTTACACCATCCCCGCGCTCGCCAGCATCCTCTATTTCTCTCAAGGGTTTCCGTTCGGCATCGTCAACGAGACGGTCAACCTCTATCTGTCGGCGGCCAAGGTGGATCTCGGCACGATCGGGTTGATCGGCAGCGTGGGGATCATCTGGACGCTCAAGTTCCTCTGGGCGCCGCTGGTCGACACGATCGGCACCTACCGGATGTGGATGTTCGGGGCGCTGGCGGTCCTTTCGCTGTCTCTGGCCGCCCTCGGCACGCTGCCTCCGGCGAGCCTGCCGTTCTGGACGGCGCTGGTGGTGCTGGTGGTCGCTTCGGCGACGCAGGACATCGCCATCGACGCGACCGCCATCCGCATCACCCCGGCGAAGCTCCTCGGCCTGGTGAACTCGGCGCGCGTGGCTTCGTTCCGGGTGGCAATGATCGCCGCAGGAGGCGGGTTGGCGGTCATCGCGGGCAGCACCGGCTGGCGGGCCGCCTTTTTCATCGCCGCGGCCGTGCCGCTGGTGATCCTCGGGATTCTCGTCTTTGCTGCTCCGAACGAGAGCGGCACGAGCGAGAAGCGCGAAAACCCGCTGCGAGCACTGCTCGACTGGGTCCGACGTCCGCACGCCCTCGCGCTGATCGCGGTGATCCTTCTCTATCGCCTGGGCGACAACGCCATGATGGCCATGATCCGTCCGTACTGGGTGTCGCGCGGATTCACCGTGGCCGAGGTGGGCAACGTCACCACGACCCTCGGCATGATCTGCACGATCGCCGGCGCGATCGCCGGAGGCGCGTTCGTGACCCGCTACGGCGTCTATCGCGGCCTGCTCACGCTCGGCATCCTGCAGATGCTCTCCAACCTCGCCTATGCGCTCGTCGCCACGACGGGCGCCGGACGGCCGGCGCTGTACGGCTCGGCGATCATCGAGGCCTTCTGCGGCGGACTGGGAACGGCGGCCTTCCTCTCGTTCCTCATGTTCATCTGCGACCGCGACAACGCGGCGACCGAGTACGCGCTGCTGAGCGCGATCTTCGGCGTGGGGCGCACGTTCGCCATCGCCATCAGCGGCTACCTCGCCCAGGACCTCGGCTTCGCGCGCTTTTACTGGCTCACGGCGGCGTTGGCGCTGCCGGGCCTGGCGCTGCTGCCGCTGATCCGCGAACGCGTTGCCGGCGCGGCCACAGCCACAGCGGTCGAACCGTAGGCGAGTCGGGCTATCGTAGCGACCTACCCATGCGCCACCGCATCTTTGTCGACGCCATCTCCCCCGTCGTGGTCATCACCGGCGGCGAGTTTCATCATTCCGTCCGTGTCGTACGGGTGCGCGTGGGCGAGGAAGTCGAGCTGTTCGACAAGGCCGGGAACGCCGCCCGCGCCATCGTCCAGGCGGTGGAGAAGGACCGGGCCGTCCTCACCGCCGGGGAGATGCTGCCGTCGCGCGAGTCGCCGCTGCGCCTGCACCTGGCGATGGCAATCATCCAGCTCGAAAAGTTCGAGCTGGTGCTGCAGAAGGCGACCGAGCTCGGGGCAGCGTCGCTGATCCCGCTCGTCACCGACCGGATCGAGTTGCGGCGCGAGCGCTATCAGGGAAAGGCGGAGAGGTGGGAACGGATCGTCTTCGAGGCGGTCAAGCAGTCGGGCCGGATGCGGGTGCCGCCGGTCGAGCAGCCGGTGACGCTCGAAGAGGTGCTGGCGCGTGAAGGGGCGAAGATCCTTTTCGACGCCGACGCGGAGCCGGACGCCGTCGAACGTCTGGAGGAAGTGACGCTGCTGATCGGCCCGGAAGGGGGCTGGAGCGAGGACGAGCTCCGTCTGGCGCGCGAGCGCGGCTGCCTGTTCCAGCGCCTCGGCCCGCGGCGGCTGCGCGCCGAAACGGCGGCCATCACCGCGCTGAGCGTAATCTCTTCACGCTTCGGGGACTTGTAGTAGATTACGCCTCCCAAATCTGGAGGTGGCTTTTCGTGGCCGACCCGAAGTCGTCATCGCAGTCCGACACCCTCAGCATCACCGATAACCGCACCGGCAAGTCTTACGACGTCCCCATCACCGACGAGACCATCCGCGCCATCGACCTGCGCAAGATCAAGGTCGCGGACGACGACTTCGGGATGATGACGTACGACCCGGCGTTCATGAACACGGCGTCGTGCCGCAGCTCCATCACCTTCATCGACGGCGACAAGGGCATCCTCGAATATCGCGGCTATCCGATCGAACAGCTCGCGGAAAAGAGCACCTATCTCGAGGTCGCGTACCTGCTGACCCACGGCGAGCTGCCGGACGAAGCGCAACTGAAGGACTGGCAGTACACCATCACCCACCACACCATCCTCAACGAGCGCTTCCGCCAGCTCATCGACTCGTTCAACCACAACGCCCATCCGATGGGACGCATGATCGCGTCCGTCGCCGCCCTCGGCACGTTCTATCCAGAGGCGAAGGAGATCTTCGATCCGGCAGTGCGGATGAAGCAGATCCACCGCCTGATCGCCAAGGTCATCACCATCGCCGCGTTCAACTACCGGCACACGGTGGGGATGCCGTATGCGTATCCCGACAACGACCTCTCGTACACCGGCAACTTCCTGAACATGATGTACAAGATGACCGAGGTCAAGTACACGCCGAACCCGGTCCTCGAGCGTGCCCTCGACGTCCTGTTCATCCTTCACGCCGACCACGAGCAGAACTGTTCGACCAACGCCATGCGCGCCGTCGGCAGCTCGCACGTCGATCCCTACTCCGCCGTCGCCGCCGCCTGCGCCGCGCTCTACGGTCCCCTGCACGGCGGCGCCAACCAGGCCGTTCTGGAGATGCTCGAGGAGATCGGCTCGGTCAACAACGTCCCGGAGTTCATCAAGAAGGTGAAGAGCGGCGAAGGCGGCCGCCTCATGGGCTTCGGCCACCGGGTCTACAAGAACTACGACCCCCGCGCGAAGATCGTCAAGCAGGTCGCCGACGAGGTGTTCGAAGTCACGGGAAAGAACCCCCTCCTCGACATCGCCCTGGAGCTCGAACGGATCGCGCTGGAGGACGAGTACTTCGTCAAGCGCAAGCTCTACCCCAACGTCGACTTCTACTCCGGCCTCATCTACCAGGCCATGCGCTTCCCCACCCCGATGTTCACCGTCCTCTTCGCCATCCCCCGCGTCTCCGGCTGGCTCTCGCAGTGGCAGGAGATGCTGGAAGACTCGGATCAGAAGATCGCGAGACCGCGGCAGATTTATACCGGGGCAACGAAGAGGGATTACCCGGAGCGATAGGTATGCGGAACGCCGGTCTTCGACCGGCCGGTCCGCCGGCCTTCGGCCGGCAGTGTGCGGAAACAGCTGGCCGAAGGCCGGCGGCAGATCTGTAGACCCGGCCTTTAGGCCGGGTTTAAGCACGGCACAAGGTAAGCCTGCGGAGCGGGCGACAGACAAGAGCCCCCGCGACAACCCTGTTCTGTCGCCCGCTTCGCGGGCTCGCAATCCTGCCTGCCGTTTTACCCGGCCTGAAGGCCGGGCCTACAGATCTTTTGCTGCCTACGGCAGCAAGCACCTGTCACACGCGCGCGAACATCCCCGCCCACCACTCGCCCTTCTTTCGCTCTTCCACCAGGTGCAGGCCGTGCGTTTGCGCTGTCGCGACTACGTCGTCGCGTTTCACGATGAGAATCCCGCTGAGAATCAGCCGCGCGTCCGGCGCCAGGCGGACTACGACGTCCCCCAGCAGCGGCAGGATCACCTCGGGGATGATGTTCATGGTCACCACGTCGAACGCTCCCCCGCGCAACGCTTCGACGCTGCCGATGAACAACGGCATGGCCGCATCCGGCACGTCGTTGCGGATGCGGTTGTCGCGCAGGGCGCCGTAGGCATCGGGGTCGTTGTCGAAGGCGATTGCTTTCGCGGCGCCGAGGCGGTGCATGGCCAGGGCGAGGATGCCGCTGCCGGCGCCGACGTCGAGGCCACGCGTGCCCGCGAGCGGCAGCGACTCCAGCAACTCGATGCAGAGCGACGTCGTCTCGTGCGACCCGGTCCCGAAGGCCTGCTCCTGCGGGACGATGATGGTCAGGTCCGCGTCCGGCGGGAGCAGGGCGGCGTCGGGGACGACCACGAACCGCCTGCCGATGAACAGTGGCTCGAGCGACTGCTGGTAGCGGTCCAGCCAGTCCACCCGCTCCCGCTCCGTCCCATGCAACTCGACGTCGCCAGCGTCGCGCAGCTCCTCTGCCGCGGCGTCACGCTCTTCGGGAGTGTCGAAGTAGGCGGAGATGGTGTTGGTGCCGTTGATCTCGGCCGAGGTGCTGCCGGTCGAGGCGGTGAGGAAGAGGCGCGACTGGATCAGCTCTTCGAGCGCCGTGTCGCGTGCGTCGAAGGAGATGTCGAGGAGGAAATCACTCGGCATCGGCGGACCCGAAGTGCACGCGATAGTCCTCCATCGCCGCTTCGACGACCTGCGCCGCGTGCTCGTAGCCGTACGTGCCGGCGACGCGGATGCGTTGTCCTTCGCCCGGGACGAGCTTGTAGGTGCTGAAGTAGTGCTCGAGGCGCTCGATCAGCACCGGCGGGACGTCGGCGATGTCCTTCGCTTCTCCCCAGACGTAGTCGCCCTGCAGGACGGCGATGATCTTGTCGTCGGCCTCGCCGCGGTCGATCAGTTGCAGCCCGCCGATCACCCGCGCGGCGACGATGATCTCCGACTTCGAGATCGGACGCTCGCTCAGCACGCAGATGTCCAGCGGGTCACCGTCTCCTTTCGACGCCACCGGCGAGAGTTTCGTGACCAGCTCGGCGCAATAGGTCTGCGGCACGAATCCATACAGCGCCGGCGGCTGCGACGACGTCCGCTGCGGCCGGTCGACTTTGAGATAGCCCGACTGCTTGTCCACCTCGTACTTGATCAGGTCGAACGGCGTGATCTCGACGAAGACGTTGACCACCCGCGGCGCGTCGGCACCGGGAGAGAGGCCATGCCACGGATGCGGACGGGAACGCGAGAACGGCTGGTTGGTCACGGCGTGGATTCTATAGATCCTACGAGAAGAACTCTTTCACCTTGTCGAACACGCCCTTCTCGCCCGGAGCGTTGACCCCTTCGATCGCCGCGAGCTGTTCGAGCAGCGCGCGCTGTTCGTCGTTGAGCGCGGTCGGGATGCGGACGACGATGTGGATGTAGTGGTCGCCGCGGCCGGTGCCGTCGAGGAAGGGGACGCCTTTGCCGCGGAGGCGGAAGACTTGGTTCGGCTGGGTGCCGGACGGGATCTTCAGCTCGTCGCTGCCGTCGATGGTGTCGACCGTGGCGTCGCCGCCGAGCGCGGCCTGGGTGAAGCTAATGGCGTGCTCGGAGTGGATGTCGGAGTCGCGGCGCTGGAACTTCGGGTGGTCCTTGACCGAGATGAAGACGTAGAGGTCTCCGGCCGGACCGCCGTTGAATCCCGCCTCCCCTTCTCCGGCCACGCGCAGGCGCGAGCCGTCGTCGACGCCGGCGGGGATCTTGACCGAGATGGTTTTCTCCTCGCGGACGCGTCCCTGGCCGCCGCAGCTGGCGCACGGGTCTTTGATCACTTTTCCCTGGCCGCCACACTGCGGGCAGGTGCGCGAGACGGCGAAGAAGCCCTGGGAGTAGCGGATCTGTCCTCGGCCGCCGCAGCCCGTGCAGGTCACCGGCTGCGTGCCGGGACGCGCGCCGGCGCCGTTGCAGGACGTGCAGGTGATGGTCCGCGGGACGTTGAGCGAGATCTCTTTGCCGAAGACCGCCTCCATGAACTCGAGCTGCAGGTCGTAGCGGAGGTCGTTGCCGCGCGCCGGCCGCGTGCCCCGCCGGCCGCGGGTTCCGAAGAAGTCGCCGAAGCCGAAGATGTCGCCGAGGATGTCGCCGAAGTCGGCGAACTGGTTCGGGTCGAAGCCGCCCATTCCGGAGACGCCCTGATGGCCGAAGCGGTCGTAGCGGGCGCGTTTCTCGTCGTCGGAAAGGACGCCGTACGCTTCCGCCGCTTCCTTGAACTTCTCTTCCGCCTCGGCGTCCCCGGGGTTCTTGTCGGGGTGGTACTTCACCGCCATCTTGCGGTAAGCCTTCTTGATCTCGTCGATGCCCGAACCCTTGGCGAGCCCGAGGACCTCGTAATAGTCGCGCTTCTCAGTCGTAGCCATGCTTTATGAGGGGTCCGAAGTCGACATCGTCTTGAGGGGGTTGTAGAGCATCACGCTGGTGAGGATGCGCGAGGCGCTCTGCAGCTCGAAGATGGCGTCGTTGATGGGTTGTTTATCTTCCGAGCTGACGACTTCCTTGGCCCGGTTGATCATGCGCTGCACGCGGTTGCGGTCGTCTTCGCTGAGCAGCTTGCCGAATTCCTTGAAGACCTTGTCGTTGGTGTAGATCATTCCCTCGAGCTTGTTCTGGAGCATGCGCAGTTCGCGGCGGGCGGAGTCGGCGCGCTGATGCGCCGACGCGTCGTTGATGATGCGGTCGATCTCGTCCTTCGACAGGCCGCCGGCGGGGTTGATCTGCACGCCCTGCGACTGCCCGGTGGCTTGGTCGCGGGCGGTGACGCTGACGATGCCGTTGGAGTCGATCGAAAAGATGACCTCGATCTGCGGCACGCCGCGCGGCGCCGCAGGGATGCCCACCATGTCGAACTTGCCGAGAGACTTGTTCTCGCGGGCGAATTCCCGCTCGCCCTGCAGCACGTGCACCGTGACCTTGCTTTGGTTGTCGGAGACGGTGGTGAAGACGAGCGAGTTCTTGGTCGGGATGGTGGCGTTGCGCTCGATCAGCTTCGTGAACAGGCCGCCGTGGGTCTCGATGCCGAGCGAGAGCGGCGTCACGTCGAGCAGGACCATGTCCTTGATGTCGCCGCGGAGGATGCCGCCCTGGATGGCCGCGCCAACCGCCACGACCTCGTCGGGGTTGATGTTGCGGTTCGGGTCTTTGCCGAAGACCTGCTTGACCGCCTCGATGACCTTCGGCATGCGGGTCTGGCCGCCGACGAGCACGACCTCGTTGACCTCGTTCGGGCTGATGCCGGCGGCGCGGAGGGCGTCGTTGACCGGGTCGATGGTGCGCTGCACGAGGTCGTCGACCAGCCGCTCCAGCTCGCGCCGGGTCAGCACGGTGTTGAGGTGCTTCGGCCCGGAGGCGTCGGCGGAGATGAACGGGAGGGTGACGCGCGATTCCTGCTCCATCGACAGCTCGCACTTCGCCCGCTCGGCCGCTTCTTTCAGGCGCTGCAGGGCCATCCGGTCGTCGCGCAGGTCGATGCCGGTCTCTTTCTGGAAGGTCTCGATGAGCCAGTCCATGACCCGCTTGTCGAAGTCCTCGCCGCCGAGGTAGGTGTCGCCGGAAGTCGAGAGGACCTCGAAGAGGCCGTCTTCTAGCTTGAGGATCGAGATGTCGAACGTGCCGCCGCCGAGGTCGTAGACCGCGATGACCTGGTTCTGCCGGTTCTCGAGCCCGTACGCCAGCGCCGCGGCGGTCGGCTCGTTGATGATGCGCAGCACTTCCAGCCCGGCGATCTTCCCGGCGTCGCGCGTGGCCTGGCGCTGGGAGTCGTTGAAGTACGCCGGGACGGTGATGATAGCCTCGGTGATCTCTTCGCCGAGGAACTCTTCGGCGAAGGTCTTGATCTCCATCAGCACGAACGCCGAGATCTCCTCCGGGGAGAACTCCCGTTCCCGGATCCTCACCTTCACGTCCCCGTTGTCCCCGGCGACGATGTTGTACGGCAGGATCTTCTTCGCATGCGCCGCTTCATCGGACTCGAACTTGCGGCCGATGAGGCGCTTGATGGCGAAGACGGTGTTGAACGGGTTGGTGATGGCCTGCCGCTTGGCGATCTGGCCGACCAGCCGCTCGCTGTCCTCGGTGAAACCGACCACGGAGGGGGTGGTACGGCTCCCCTCGCGGTTGGAGATCACCTGCGGCGTGGTGACGTCCACGACAGCCACGCACGAGTTGGTCGTGCCGAGATCGATTCCGATGATTTTCGCCATTACGTACGCCGGTAAAGCCTACGCGCTCTGCTCCGGGCCGCCTACTGCCACTTTCACCAGGGCCGGCCGCAGGAGCCGGTCATGGAGGAAGTAGCCTTTCTGGAGGATGGCCGTGACGGTGTGCGAGGGAACCGACGGGTCTTCTTCCCGCACGACGGCTTCGTGGATGTTCGGGTCGAAACGGACGTTGGCCTCGTCGATCGGCTTGAGGCCGTTCTTCTCGAGGATCTCGAAGAGCTGTTTGTAGATGAGCAGCACGCCCTTGTGGAAGTCGTCCCCTTCCTCGGCGTGGTCGAGGGCCCGGTCGAAGTTGTCGAGGACCGGGAGGAGGTCCTTGAAGAACGAGCTCAGGGCATAGCGGAAGAAGTCGGCCTTCTCCCGCTCGGTGCGCTTGCGGAGGTTGTCGAAGTCGGCAAGGGTGCGCAGCAGCCGGTCTTTCATCTGCTGGTTTTCCGCCTGGAGCGCGGCGTCGGTGGAGGGGAATCCTCCGCCCGGCTCGACGGCCGGGTCGCTGGCCGCCTCCTCGGCGGTCTCGCGCATCTCCCGCTCGATCTCTTCGACCGAGCTGCCGGTGTCTTCGATGATGTACGCGTCGTCGTCGGGGCCGCGCGGTGTATTTTCGTCCATCAGCTCTCGTGCTCCTCTTCCTCTTCGATCTTGCGGCTCAGGGCACGGCTCAGGTAATCGACCAGAGGGGCCATCCTTGCGTACTCCATCCGCATCGGGCCGATGATGCCAACCATGCCGAGCGGCGCCGCATTCGAGCCGTATCGCCGCGCGACGATACTGAAGTTATGGATCTGTGTGAAGTCGCTCTCGGAACCGACCAGGATCTGCAGCCCCTCTTCGTTGAGGCAGGTCTCGAGGATGTCGACGAGTTTTTCCTTCTCCTGCAGTGCAAGAAACGTCTTGCGCAAGGAAGCGGCGTCGGCGAACTCCGGCTTGTTGAGGATCGACGCCGCCCCTTCGACATAGAGTTCGTGGTCGAACGGCTCATTGACCGCCTCGATGCCGAGGGAGATCGTCTTCTGCAGCATCTGGTCGTGCAGAGCGCGTTCCTGCTCGGTCATCCGGATGAGGCGGCGGCGGACGACATCGAGGGTACAGCCGGCGAACTCGGTGCTGATGTAGCGGCCGATCTTCTCCAGCTCGTCGCGGGTGAAGACGAACCGGGTGTCGATGATCTTGTTCACCACCACCCCGTTCACCCCGACGATGACGCACTGGATCCTGGTGTCGGCGATCCCGATGAAATCCATGGACCGGATGGCGAACTGGAGCAGGGTGGGCATGAAGACGATGCCGACCTGGTCGGAAAGCTTGGAGAGAAGACTCCCGGCGAGGTGGAGAACCTGGTCCATCTCACTCGCTTGGCCGACTTCTTCGTCGATCACCTCCCGCTCGCGGACCGAGAGGGTGCGCGAGCGCATGAGGTTGTTGATGAAGAAGCGGTAGCCGCGGTCGGTCGGGATGCGTCCGGCCGAGGTGTGCGGCTGCTGGAGCAAGCCATGATCCTCGAGGTCGGCCATGACGTTGCGAAGGCTGGCCGGCGAGAGCTGGAACTTCCCGCACTTGGCGAGCGTCCGCGACCCGATGGGCTCGCCGCTGTCGATGTGCTGCAGGACGATCTC
>DASPHC010000184.1:0-17982 GCA_035629865.1 Thermoanaerobaculia bacterium
TCCGCCATCCCGAAACCCGCTTCCAAGCACTCCTTCGGCGAGCCAACTCAGCAACTTACCCCACTGCGCCGCAGTTGGAACCCAGCTCCTGACTCACGCCACTTCGCTCCGCCGCGTTCAACTGCCGTTTTCAGGAACCAGCAACCAGTAACCAGCAACCCCCCCCGCGCAATCCGCCCCGATTACAATCCCCGCCCATGCTCGTCCTGATCGCGGTGATCTTTCTCGCCCTCATTGCGTTCGCGTACTACTCGTACGGCGCGTGGATCGCGCGGCTGATGGGGCTCGACGGCAATGCGGTGACGCCGGCGCATGCGAAGCAGGATGGGGTCGACTTCGTGCCGACCAGACCCTTCTACCTGTTCGGCCAGCACTTTGCCGCCATCGCCGCGGCGGGGCCGATCGCGGGGCCGATCATCGCCTGCCAGGAGTTCGGGTGGCTGCCGTGCCTCCTCTGGATCGGCATCGGGGTGGTGCTGATCGGGGCGGTGCACGATTTCATGGCCCTGGCGGCGAGCGTCCGGCACGGCGCCCGCTCGATCGCCGACATCACCCGCGATCACCTCGGCGCGCGCGCCGGGATCGCCATGATGGCCTTCATCTGGCTGGCCCTCGTCTACGTCATCGTCGCCTTCGCCGACATCACCTCCTCGAGCTTCGTCACCGGCAGCGAAGAGCTGGCCGGGGCGGCGGCGGCGTTTCATCCGGGAGGCGCGGTGGCGGCGGCGAGTATCTTCTATCTGCTGCTGGCCGTGGTGATGGGATTCGTGCAGCGATTCCTCCATCCGCCGCTCTGGCTCCTGACCGTCATCTTCGTCCCGGCCACGTTCTTCATGGTCTGGCTGGGGACGCAGGTCTCGACGTACTTCATCCTCGACGCCAAGTGGTGGGCGCTGCTGATCCTCGCCTACTGCTGCGTCGCCTCGATGGTCCCGGTCTGGTCGCTGCTGCAGCCGCGCGGCTATCTGGGCGGCTTCATTCTCTACTTCGCCCTGGCCCTCGGCGTGATCGGCATCTTCTTCGGCGGCTACGAGATCAAGCAGGAGGCCTTCAAGGGGTGGGATTCGGGGAAGGCCACGGGCCTGCTGTTCCCCTTCCTCTTCGTCACCATCGCCTGCGGCGCCTGTTCGGGCTTCCATGGGCTGGTCTGCTCGGGAACGACGTCGAAGCAGATCGACAAGGAGACGCACATCCGGCCGGTCGGATACGGCGGCATGCTCGCCGAGGCCTTCGTGGCGCTGATCGCGATGGTCACGGTGATGATCGTGGCGCAGAAAGACCTGACCGGCCTGAAGCCGGGGACGATCTACGGCAACGGCATCGGCGATTTCATGGTGCTGCTGGTCGGGGAGAAGTACCGCAATTACGCGATCACGTTCGGGGCGATGGCCTTCTCCACCTTCGTCTTCGACACGGTCGACGTCTCGACGCGCCTCGGCCGCTACATCGTCCAGGAGCTCTTCCGCTGGCCGACCCGCTTCGGCGCCTGGGTGGGGACGCTGCTGACCGTGGCCCTGCCGGTGTACTTCCTCGCGTTCACTCCTCCGGGAAGCTGGGGGAAGTTCTGGACGCTCTTCGGCGCGTCGAACCAGCTCCTGGCGGCGCTGACGCTGCTGGCTATCACGGTCTGGCTGCACCAGCGCCGGCAGCAGATCGCGTTCACGCTGTTCCCGATGCTGTTCGTGCTGGTGACGACGCTCTATGCGCTGGTGCGGTTGACGATCATGAACTTCTCCGGCGCGGCGGTCGACCCGGTGGCGATGGTGAACGGCATCACCTCGGCGGCGCTGATCGCGCTGGCGCTCTATCTGGTGAGCCGCGCCATTGCACGGGTGCGGGCGGAGCGGGTGGCGCTGGGCGTGTCATGAAGTTCACGCTCCATACGGCAGAGCAGGCTCGGAAATTGAAGAAGAGCCATGACGTGGAAACGAGAGCAGAGGAGTCGACCTTCGTCTTCGCCCGCAACTTTTTCAAGAACCCGCGCATGCTCGGGTCGGTCATCCCGAGCTCGCGGTACCTGGTCACCCAGCTCCTGCGCGACGTCGACTGGCAGCGCGCGCGGGTGATCGTGGAGCTGGGGCCGGGTGTGGGGACGATCAGCCGCGAGATCCTGAAGCGGATGCGCCCCGATGCCGTCCTGGTGGTCTTCGAGATCAACGACGAGTTCGTGAAGCACCTCCGCCAGAACTTCCACGACCCGCGCCTGCGGGTGCAGCACCGCTCCGGCGCCGAGGTGGTCGAGGCGCTGCGCGAGCTGGGCCTCGGCAAGGCCGACTACGCGATCGCCGGCATCCCCTTCAGCATCATGACCGACGAGGACCGGATGAGCGTCCTGCGCAACTGCAGGGAAGCACTGGTCCAGGGCGGGTCGATGCTGGTCTACCAGTTCTCGTCGAAAGTGCGCGCCGACCTGGAGAAGCTCTACGGCCGGGTCCACCGCCAGTTCGAGCCGCGGAACATCCTCCCCGCGCACGTCTTTCATTGTGTGAAGGAGTAGGTCTAGAACCTCAACCCAACAATCAGCGCAATGTCGCTGTCATCGACGTCGTCTTCGTTGTCGAGGAGGCGGACGTATTTGACCTGGGCGTAGGGCTTGATCGACACCATGTTGAAGGCGACGCCTCCGATGAGGTTTCCGACGACGTCGGACTGGGTGCCGAGGGCGTCCGTGTCGAGGTAGGAGAGGCCGACGCCGGCACCGACGTAGGGGGTGATGCTGGCGATGCTGGCGACGTCGAGGGTGAGGTCGATGTTGGCGCTCCCGGCGGTGACGTCGTCTTCGAGCGAGTATTCGACGTTCGGGTTGATGTTGATGGCGCCGATGTCGAAGACGAGCTCGGCTCCGACGAAGTCGCTGTCGCCGTCGTTATAGCGGCCGGCGCGGATGCCGAAGTCGGCCGCGGACACGGCCGGGACGAGGGTGAGAACGAGGACGAGGAGGGCGAGAATGCGCGTCAGCTTCATGCCGCCGAGGATACCGCAGAGGCAGGGCCGTTTGACGCGCATCCCCTCCTCGGCACAGAATCCGCGAGAACGAAAATCGCGAGAGGTTTGATGATGGCGACGAAATCTGCATCCAAGGGCGGCGGCAAAGGTCTTTCCGCGGCGGTGACCCCGAGCTCCGAGCTCTCGGCTATTGTCGGAAATGATCCGATTCCGCGCAGCGAAGTGACTAAGCGTGTGTGGGATTACATCAAGGCCAATGGCCTTCAGGACCAGGCCAACAAGCGGATGATCAACGCGGACGACAAGCTCCGCGTCATCTTCGGCGGCAAAGAGCAGGTCTCGATGTTCGAGATGACCGCTCTGGTCAACAAGCATCTGAAAGCGTAGGTCTCACGAGCAGCGACTGAGCAGCGGGCGGCGTAAGCCGCCCGTTTGTCGTTTCTGCGCGGAGCGCGTTGTCGGTTGTCGGTAGTCCGAACCGATCTCGCCCTGAGGCCTCCGGCTGTCGAGGGATGGCCCCTGACTGACAACCGACAACATCCGGCGCCGCATGAGACGCTCGGGAGACCAGCGCCTGTCTACTCTGTGCAGGACGCGCAGTCCCGCTCCGGTCATTCGCTCTCTTGGCCACTTCCTCAAGTAGAGACATTTCTTGCCATCCCTCCTCATCCAGACACGCTCGTCCGTATCATGGATCGACAATGAGAGTGTCGAAACTGGTGGTCGCCCGGTATGTGCGGGATTGCCTTCGCCGTGAGGATGTTCCCCGGGTCTCGGAGCTGGCGCAGCTTCACGGGATGACGGCGGCCTCGCTGAGCCGGGCCTTCCGCCTGCGGTTCGGGGTGCGGATCTCCGACTTCATGAAGGCGATCCAGGTGCGGGCGGCGCAGCGGCTGCTCGAACGGACGCATCTCAATACCACCCGCATCGCCTATCTCTGCGGCTTCGGGACGCGGCGCACGTTCTTCCGTACGTTCCGCCGGGTCACCGGACAATCACCGGCCGAGGGGACTCGCAACGATCACTGATTCGACGGCGTCCACCGTCGCCTCGATCTCGTGGATGTTCTCGGGGCGATAGTTCGCTTCGGGGTCTTTGAGGATGTGGCCGGTGAGGATGCAGACCACGCGCTCGCCCTCCCGGATCACGCCGGCGGCGCGCAGTTTGTGGACGCCGGCGAGGGTGGCGGCGGAGGCGGGCTCGCAGCCGATGCCCATCATGTCGATCTCGCGCTTGGCGGCCAGGATCTCGGCGTCCGTGACCTGCTCGACGACGCCGTCGGTCTCGCGGATGGCGGTGACCGCTTTTTCGTAGCTGACCGGGTCGCCGATGCGGATGGCGCTGGCGACGGTCTCGGCGGCGACGCGATGCCGGGTGGCGAAGGCTTCGTTCCAGCTCCGGAAAAACGGGTTGGCTCCCTCGGCCTGGATGGACGCGAGGCGGGGCGTTTTCTCGATCCAGCCGTGCGCACGCGCCTCGCGGATCGCCTTGCCGAACGCGCTGGTGTTGCCGAGGTTCCCGGCCGGGACGACGATCCAGTCGGGCGACTCCCAGCGGAGGTCCTGCAGCAGCTCCCAGATGATGGTCTTCTGCCCTTCGATGCGGAAGGGGTTGATGGAGTTGACGAGGTAGATGCCGAGCCGCTCGGAAGCCTCGCGCACGAGCCGCATGGCGGCGTCGAAGTCGCCGCGGATGGAGAGGACGGTCGCGCCGTAGGCGAGTGTCTGAGCGAGCTTCCCGCTGGCGACTTTCCCCGCCGGGACGAAGACGACGGCTTTGAGCCCCGCCTGTGCCGCGTATGCGGCCAGGGACGCGCTGGTGTTGCCGGTGGAGGCGCAGGCGACGGCGGTGGCCCCGACGCGCACGGCCTGCGTCACGGCGACGGTCATCCCCCGGTCTTTGAACGAGCCGGTGGGGTTCTCGCCTTCATGCTTGAAGAACAGCCCGTTCCGCTCGTAGAGCCGCGTGGCCCCCTCGGGGTGGGTGACGACTTTGTCGGTGTGCAGCACGGCCTCGCGGAACCGCCAGACGCCGGAGCGGTCGATGGCCGAGCGCGAGGTGAGGCGGTCGTCGAAGGCGTCCCGGTCGAGGCGCGTGTCCCGCTCGACGGAGAGCAGGTTGCCGCACTCGCAGGTGTAGCGGATCTGGAGGGCGTCGTATTTGGTGCCGCAGGCGATGCATTGGAGCCATTCCATAGAAGCGATGAACGATGAACGATGAGCGATGAACGGGCAAGAGTTTTCGCGTGCGGTGATGGCGCGAGAGCGTCAGTTTACGCACGTGGCGCGACCCCTCACCTCGTCCGGCACCTGAACTTCTAACGAATGCTCGTCGGGATGGGCAGTGAACGCATTCGCCACGCGCAGGTGCCGAACATCCCTCTCCCCTACGAGAGGGGAGAGGGGCAACAAACCGCGCTGTCCAGGGCCATTTCAGGCGAGTGGGATGGTGTGTTGCCCCTCTCCCCGCCCAGCCGGGGAGAGGGATGCTCGGCACCTGCGCGTGGCGAATGCGATTCCGAAGCAAATACTCGTATATGAGGTTAGAAGACCAGGTGCCGGGCGGGGTGAGGGGCTGTGCCACTTGCGGTAAAGCGTGCAGATCGCGCGAGCTACCTGACCCCGCGCTCCGCGATCGCTCCGACATGCGCGGTCGATTGAATCTCCCCAAACGCCTTCTGCATCGCTTCCGCGCAGGATCGAGCCACGCTCTCATCCGCACACACGGCAAACAACGTCGGTCCCGAACCGCTGATCGAGCAGCCGTATGCTCCCGCGCCGAGGGCGGCCCGTTTCACTTCCACAAAGTGGGGGATGAGCGTTGCCCGTCGCGGTTCCGCGTAGCGGTCATCCAGCGCGCGTCCCAGCAACGCGCCGTCGCCAACCGCGAACGCGTGGGCCAGGGCGGTGGTGTTGGCCATCTGCTGCGTCCAGGTGGCGCGGTCACAGTCGGCGGGGAGGATGGAGCGGGCGTCTTCGGTGCGGACACGCACGTTGGGCGTCACCAGGGCGATCCACCAGGTCTTCGCCACCGGCAGCTTCACCACGTCGATCGGGTCGATACACCGCGACAAGGCCAACCCGCCGACGGCGCTGGCGGCGATGTTGTCGAGGTGGCGGCCGGCAACCGCCGACTCGCCTTCCAACGCGGCGGCGATGACGTCGTTCATCACCGGGGCCTGGCCGAGGGCGAGCGCCGCGGCGTAGGCTCCGGCGACGCTGGAGGCGGCGCTGCCGCCCATCCCGCCAGCCAGCGCCAGTCCTTTTTCAATGGTCACGATGGCCTGGAAGCCGAACGGGCGGAGGTAGGCGTTGGCGGAGATCGCCGCACAGTTGCGGGAGGCCTCGCGCGGCACCAGCTCGGCGTCGCGGCCGGTGATGGCGTCGACGCGCGAGTCGCGCCTGGTCAGCTCGACGGTGACGCGGTCGCCGATGCCGTCGACGGCCAGGCCGAGGACGTCGAACCCGGGACCGACGTTGCCGATCGAGCCGGGCGCGAAGGCGGTCCCGCGGTTCATCGCGAGCCTCGCCGGTGTGTCCGGCGCTCGACGGTGGTGATGGCCACGATGTCGTTCAGCACGCCGGCGGCCGTCACGCCCGCGCCGGCGCCGGGGCCGGTGACGACGAGGGGGTTGGCGGAATAACGCTTCGACTGGATGACGATGGTGTTGTCGGTACCGTGAAGGCGGCCGAGAGGGGAGGCGGCGGGGACGGCTTCGACGCCGACGCGGATGCCGCGCTTGGCGATCTTGGCCACGTAGCGCAGCACCTTGCCGTCCGCCTTCGCCTTTGCGACGCGCTCGGCGAAGACGCCGTCGAGGGCGGTGAGGTTGTCGACGAAGCGGGCCGGCGTGTCGTCGTCCACTTCGCGGGTGTAGAGCGATTCGAGGGCGATGTCGCTCAGCTCGAGCCGCCGTCCCAGCGTGCGCGCCAGGATGAGCGCCTTGCGGGCGACGTCGGTGCCGGAGAGGTCGTCGCGCGGGTCGGGCTCGGTGTAGCCGAGCTTCCACGCCTCGCGCACGGCGTCGCTGAAGCGCTTTCCTTCTTCGAGCGCGGTCATGATGAAGCCGAGGGTGCCGGAGAAGGCGCCGAGGATCGATTCGACCCGGTCGCCGGCGTCCTGCAGCTTGGCCAGGGTGTCGAGCACCGGCAGGCCGGCGCCGGCGGTGGCTTCGTAGCGCAGCGCCAGGCCGCGCTCCTTCGCCGTCTCCATCAGCCGGTCGAACTCGATCTGCGAGACGGCCAGCGGCTTCTTGTTCGCCAGGACGATGTGGAAACCGTTCTCGAGCGCCTCCTGGATCAAAGGCGCCGTCTCGTCCGAGGTGAGATCGACCAGGATCGGGCGGTGCGAGGGGAGGAGCCACAGCTCCTCGCGCATCATCGCCTGCAGTTGCTTGAGCGTCAGCGGCGAGTCGCGGTCGAAGAGGCTCGTGCCCGATGCCTTCTGCTTCGCCAGCTTCTGCAGCGCGGCGGCGCCGAAGCCTTTCTCGACGATCTTGATGCCGGAACGATCGGCGAGGGCGGTAATCTTGATGTCGATCCCGAGCTCGTTGCGGAGGTGCTTCTCCTGCGCGGTGAGCTGCGCGGCGAGCTCGCGGCCGATCTGCCCGAAGCCGAGGAGGGTGAGCTTCGACTCCCGCCCGGAGGTGTCGGCCAGCGGGTGGATCTTGTCGAGCTGGTATTCGTTGTGGAGCGCCTGCAGCGCCGTGGTGGCTTCCGATTCTGCGACCGCGACGGTGATGTTCAGCTCCGACGACCCCTGGGCGATGGCGACGACGTTGACGCGCGCGCCGCTGAGGGCGGAGAAGGTCCGGGCGGCGATGCCCGGCCTGCCGCGCATCCCCATCCCGACGACGGCGATGAGGGCGACCCCTTTTTCGGCGCGGATCCGGTCGATCAGCTTCGACTTCCGCTCCATCACGAACGCTTCTTCGAGCGCCGCCACCGCGTGATTGGCCTCGGCGTCGGGAAGGACGAAGCAGATGCTGGCCTCGCTCGAGGCCTGGCTGATCATCGAGACCGAATGGCCGGCGGTGGAAAGGGCGGTGAAGGCGCGTCCGGCGACGCCGGGGACGCCGATCATGCCGGAGCCTTCGATGGAGATCAGGGCCTGTTTATGGATCGCGGTGAGGGCCTTGACCGGATAGGCGCCCGGCTTCACGTCGTCGGCGATGCGGGTGCCGGTGGCCGGCTCGCGGAAGGTGTTGCGGACGAAGAGCGGGATCTTGCGGTCGACGAGCGGGATCATCGTCCGCGGGTGGAGGACTTTCGCGCCGTAGAACGCCAGCTCGGCGGCCTCGCGGTAGTGGAGGTCGGGGAGGAGGCGGGCCGAGGGGACGCTCTTCGGGTCGGCGGTCATCAGGCCGTCGACTTCCTTGAAGAGCCGCACCGCGCTGGCGTTGATGCTACGCGCCAGGATCGCCGCCGAGAAATCAGACCCGCCGCGGCCGAGGGTCACCACCTCGCCGTCCGGCCCGCTGCCGAGATAGCCCGGCACGATCGCGACCTTCTTGCTTTCGAGCACCGGCAGCACGTGCTTCTTCGCGGCACGCTCGCACTTGTTGAAATTCGGCCAGAGACTGCCGAGGCGGCGCTCGGTGATGATGACGTCGGGGGCATCGACATACTCCGCGGCCACGCCGCGCTCGCGCAGCGCCTCGACGAAGATCCGGGCGAGCACACGCTCGCCGCGCGCGACGAGGGCGTCCTGAGCGCGGGTGGTGAGCTCGCGCAGGACGGAGATGCTGTCGGCCATGGAGCGCATCTCGGCGGCGGACGCGGTGATCATGGCCCGCAGCTCATCGCCGCGTTTCTTGTTCGTGATGACGGCGGCGATCAGCTCGTGATGGCGCGTCTCGAACTGCGTCGCGAGGTCGCTGTAGGTGGCCTGGTCGCCGCGGAGGGCGGCCTGGCCGGCTTCGAGGAGCAGGTCGGTGACGCCGTTCGCGGCGGAGACGATCACCGCCACGCGCGGCGCCGCACGCTTCACGTGCTCGATCGCCTTCTGGATAGCCTCCGGCGAGCCGACGGCTACGCCGCCGAATTTGAAGACCTCGATGTCGGACACGATGACTCCCT
The DNA here is from genome assembly GCA_035629865.1 of Thermoanaerobaculia bacterium. Classification (GTDB taxonomy): domain Bacteria; phylum Acidobacteriota; class Thermoanaerobaculia; order Gp7-AA8; family Gp7-AA8; genus QHVT01. Next base: position 9,024 of record DASPHC010000184.1, read on the forward strand.
GACGCCTTTATACAGGAGTTATCGGTTGTCAGTTGTCGGTTGTCCGAACCGTTCGCGTCGCGTCTGATCACTGTCATCCTGAGCCGCAGGTGTCTTCCCACAAAGCGGAAAGCATGGCGGCGAAGGACCTGGGCGGGTGGGGGTGGGATGAGCGTGGATCGCTCCCCGCCCCCCCGGTCCTCCGCAGGGCTCAGGCTTTAACGCCGCGATAGAGGTAGGCGATCCCGAAGGTCAACGGTTTCACTTCAATCGAGGTGAACCGCACCGCTTCGCGCATCAGGGCGACGAAGTCGTCGCCGCAGGGAAAGCGGCCGGCCGAGCGCTCCAGATACTCGTAGGCGTCCTGCTCGCCCGTGACCATCCCGCCGAGGCGCGGCAGGACGCGGCGGCGGTAAAAGTCGTACATGGCGCCGAAGGCGCGGCTGCGCGGCTGGCCGAACTCGAGCACGATCACGCGCCCTCCCGGCCGGACCACCCGCGCCATCTCGGCGATCCCTTTCTTCGGGTCGTTCACGTTGCGGATGCCGAAGGAGATGCTGGCCACGTCGAACGAGGCATCGTCGAACGGGAGCTTCGTGACGTCGGCCACTTCGAAGGTGATGCCGGGGGCTTTCGCCCGGGCCTTGGCGCGGGCAACGTCGAGCATCTCCGGGACGAAATCGGTCCCGACGACGCTCCCGCTCGGACCGGCGGCCTTGTGAAAGGCGATGGCCAGGTCGCCGGTCCCGGTGGCGCAGTCGAGGATGCGGTCCCCCTCCTTCGCCCCCGACAGCCGCACCGCCTTCCGCCGCCAGAGGTGATGCACCCCGCCGGAGAGGACGGTGTTGGCGCGGTCGTAGCGCGTCGAGATCGACGCGAACATCGAGCGGATTCGGGAAGGGTCGGGGCCGGAGTAGTTGGTCATACAATCACGCCCGTGCATCGCGACTTTGCCTTCGTGCAGACCGGGCCGGGACGTCTGTTCGTCGGCTGGGGGCCGTTCGAGCAGTTGCCGTTCCGCCGTGCCGAGCGGCCGGCATTCTATGTCACCGATTTCTTCCTCGACGACGTCCACCCCTGGCGGCATCCGGCGGAGTGGGAGGAGCTGTCGATCGAGGAGATGGTCTCCCGCTTCGAGGGGGGAGGGATCCCGGAGATCGAGTGGGAGGCGCCGGCGCTGGAGTCGTTCGCCCCCCTCTTCGAGTCGGCCCTCGAGGGGATGGCGCGGGGGGAGTTCCAGAAGATCGTTCCGGTGCTGTTCGAGAATGGGCGGTTTACGAAGCGTCCTCCCGTAGGAAGCAGTTGGTGGCGCTTCTTCCTCTCCCGTCTCGCCACGCTTCCTCCCGGCCTCCACGCGTACGGTTATTCGCACAACGACCGCGGCCTGATCGGTGCGACGCCGGAGCTGCTGTTCCAGGCGGAGGCGCGCGGTTACCGGACGATGGCTCTCGCCGGGACGCGTCCGGTGAGCCGCGCCGAGGAGCTGATGCACGATGTCAAGGAGCGGCGCGAGCACCGTCTGGTGGTCGACGACATCGTCCGCCGGCTCGCTCCGTTCGGGAACGTCGAGATCGGTCCGCTCGGCCTGCTGCGCCTCCCGCAGATCGCGCACCTCATCACCCCGGTCTTCTTCGCCGAGACCGGCGGCAGCGAGAAGATGTCGTTCGCGGAGATGGTGCGCCGTCTCCACCCAACCGCGGCTCTCGGCGTCTCCCCGCGGACGCCGGACGGCGACCGCTGGCTGCGCGAGGCCGACCGCGGCGTGAAGCGCCGGGTCTTCGGCGCCCCGTTCGGCATCGAGCGCGAAGACCGTTCGGCCCGGGCCCTGGTGGCGATCCGCAACGTGCAGTGGTACGGCGATACGGTGCGCATCGGCTCGGGCGCCGGCCTGCTCCCGGAGAGCCGCCTGGAGCGGGAGTTCGAGGAGCTGCGGCAGAAGCGCGACCAAGTGAAGGCGTTGTTCCACATCGAGCCGGCATGGGCAACGTCCATCGCGCAGCAAGCCTGATCGCCGAACTGCGCGCCGCAGGTGTGCGGGAGTTCTGCGTTTGTGCTGGGTCCCGGAATAGTCCGTTGCTGGCGGTACTCGGGGCCTCGGATGCGCCGCTGTTTTCGTTCGTCGATGAGCGGTCTGCGGCTTTCTTTGCGCTCGGCCGCATCAAGTTGCATGGGAACCCGGTCGCCGTGGTGACGACCTCGGGGACCGCGGTCGCGGAGCTCCTGCCCGGAACGATCGAGGCGTATTACTCGGGTGCTACTCTGATTCTCATTACCGCTGATCGGCCCGAGCGTTTCCGCGGAACCGGCGCGCCGCAGTCGATCGATCAGGTGGGAATTTTCGGCGTGCACGCGGAGACCTCGCTCGAGGGATGGAGCGGCGCGCGGCCGCTGCACATCAATATGGAGTTTGATGAGCCGTTGATTGATGGGGAGGTGCCCCATCAGTCCCATAGGTCCCATAGGTCCTATAGGTCCCATCAGTCCCATGGGGCCAATGGGACCAATGGGACCAATGGGACCAATGGGACCAATGGGATTCTTGTTGTGGTTGGCGGTCTTGCGGAGCACCACCGCCCCCTCGTCCGCACCTTCCTCCAGAACCTCAACGCCCCCACCTATGCCGAGCCCCTCTCCGGACTTCGCGAAGATCCCACCCTCCCGCTCATCACCGCCGGTGAGCGCATGATCGGCAAGGCACACTTCAGCCGCGTGATCCGCATCGGCAACGTGCCGACGCTTCGTTTCTGGCGCGATCTGGAAAACAGCGACATTCCGGTCGAGCACTACACGGACCTTCCGTTCCCCGGTCTCACGCGCGGCGAGATTCGTCCGATCGAGGAGCTTCCGGACATACAAGGGGAGCGGGACGAGGACTTCTTTGCCCGCGATCGCGAGTACGCCGAGGCCTTTGCCCGCATCCTCGATCTCGAGCCGTACTCCGAGCTGGCCATGTTCCGTGACCTCTCCCGGGAGCTGGCTGAGGGGACGCGCGTGTATCTGGGGAACAGTCTCCCGATCCGGGAGTGGGACCTGGCCGCCACCCGCGAGCCGCGCGGTTTCACCTACGAGGCCAACCGCGGCGTGAACGGGATCGACGGGCAGGTGTCGACGTTTTTCGGGTGGTGCGATCCGGCGCGCGACAATGTCTGCGTGGTCGGCGACCTGACCGCCATCTACGACCTCAACGCGCCGTGGATCGTGCCGCAGCTCGGGCACAAACGCTTCCGGATCGTGGTGGTCAATAACGGCGGCGGGCGGATCTTCTCGCGGGTGGCGTCGCTGCGGGCGCTCGACCCGGAGCTGCGGGCGCGCATCATCGAGAACGTGCACGACGTCCGGTTCGAGAGCTGGGCGGCGATGTGGGGGATCGACGTGACCGAGCTCCGCCCCGAGGCCGACGCGTCGCAGCGCGTCTGGCAGAAATACGACGAGCTGTGGTCATGATCCGCACGCTCTCCGGTTTCCTCGGCCTTCCGTCCGACTGGGATTTTCTCCCCTGGCCGCACAGTCCGGATCAGGGAGAGATTCTCCTCGGCTATTCGATGGGAGGGCGCCGCGCCCTGCAGTTGCTGGAGCAAAGGCGGTTCGAGAAGGCGGTCATCGTCTCGGCGGGACTGAACGCGCCGGACGACGAGCGCCGGCTGCACGACGACGAGTGGGCGCGGCGGTTCGAGTCGGAGGAGTGGCCGTCGCTGATGCGCGCCTGGAACGCGCAGGCGGTGTTCGGCGGGCATGTGGTCGAGCGGCACGAGCGCGATTACCACCGTCCCGAGCTCGCGCGGCAGTTGCGCGAGTGGTCGTCGGCGGTGCTGCCGCCGCCGCGGCTGGAGGAGATCGGGACGCCGGTCCTCTGGATCGCAGGGGAGCGGGATGCCAGGTACGTCGAGGTCGCGCGGACGGCGGTGGCGCGGCTGCCGCACGCGGAGTTGTGGATCTGTCCGGACGCCGGGCATCGCGTGCCGTGGGAGCAGCCGGAGGCGTTTGTCACCCGATTGCGCGCGTTCCTCGAATTGCAATAACGTGCGACCCCTTATGGCTGAGACCTGGCACAAGCTGCACGACTTCGAAGACATCAAGTACGAGCGCACCGGTGACGGGATCGCGAAGATCACCATCAATCGCCCCGAGGTGCGGAACTCCTTTCGGCCGAAGACGGTCAATGAGCTGAAGCAGGCCTTCGACCTGGCCCGCGACGACGAGGAGATCGGGGTGATCATCCTCACCGGCGAAGGGCCGGACGCCTTCTGCGCCGGCGGCGACCAGAAGGTCCGCGGGAAGGGCGGCTACGTCGATCCGAAGGAGAAGATCCCGCGGCTGAACATCCTCGACGTGCAGAAGCAGATCCGCAGCATGCCCAAGCCGGTGGTGGCGATGGTGGCCGGCTACGCGATCGGCGGCGGGCACGTCCTGCACGTGGTCTGCGACCTGACCATCGCCGCCGAGAACGCCCGCTTCGGCCAGACCGGCCCGAAGGTCGGCTCGTTCGACGCCGGACTCGGCTCGTCGTATCTCTCGCGGATCGTCGGCCAGAAGAAGGCCCGCGAGATCTGGTTCCTGTGCCGTCAATATGACGCCCGGCAGGCGCTGGAGATGGGTCTCGTGAACACGGTGGTCCCGCTGGAGCGGCTCGAGGAAGAGACGCTGCAGTGGTGCCGCGAGATGCTCGCCCTCTCCCCGATGGCGCTGCGCTTCCTCAAGGCGGCCATGAACGCCGACTGCGACGGCCAGGTCGGCCTCCTCGACCTCGGCGGCAGCGCGACGCTGCTGTATTACCTGTCGAAAGAGGCTCAGGAAGGAAGGGACGCGTTCGTGGAAAAGAGGAAGCCCGATTTCAAGAAGTTTCGCAGGTTTCCTTGAAACCGGTTGTCAGTTGTCAGTTGTCAGTTGTCCGAACCTTTTCGGCCAATCGCAAAAGTGCCCTGGACTGACAACTGACAACCGACGACATCTATATGCGCACATGGCTCCTCGCCATCCGCCCCAAAACCCTCTCGGCCGCCATCGTGCCGGTGTTGATGGGCTCCGCGCTCGCGGCGCACGAGCCGGCGGCGATCTCGTGGTGGGTGTTCTGGTGTGCGCTGGGGTCGTCGGTGCTGATCCAGGTGGCGACGAACCTGATCAACGACGCCATCGACTTCAAGAAAGGTGCGGACACCGGGGAGCGCCTCGGCCCGATCAGGGTGACCCAGGCCGGGCTGGTCAGCGCGGAGGCGGTGATGCGTGGGGCATGGGCCTGCCTCATCGGCGCGGCATTGTTCGGCGTTCCGCTGCTGTACCGCGGCGGCTGGCCGATCCTGATCGTCGGGCTGGCGTCGATCGCCATGGCCTACGCCTATACCGGCGGGCCGTTTCCGCTCGCGTATCACGGCCTCGGCGAGCTGTTCGTGCTCCTCTTCTTCGGCTTCATCGCCGTCGGAGGGACGTTCTATCTCCACTCCCAGCAGTACACCCGCTCGGCGGTGCTGGCCGGCTTCGCGGCCGGGTCGCTGGCCGCGGTGCTGCTGGTGATCAACAACCTCCGCGACGTCGAGGGCGACCGCCGCAGCAACAAGCGGACGCTGGCCGTCCGCTTCGGGGAGCGCTTCGCCCGCTTCGAGATCGTCTTCTTCGTCCTGGCGCCGTTCGCTGCGATCGTCCTGCTGGCGGCGCTGCGCGACCGCTGGGGCTTCACCCTGCCGGTGGTTGCCCTGCCGCTGGCGCTGCTGCTCCTCGTCCGCGCCTTCCGGAGCAAGGGGGCGGAGCTCAATCGTTGCCTGGCTCTCGGCGGGGCGCTGCAGTGGGCCTTCGGGCTCCTGTTCGTGGTGGGGTCGATGATTTAGCTTGAGGCGATAATCCGTTCCGCGTGGACCTCTTCTTTCATCGTTACACGCTCGTGCCGCGCCGGCGGCTGAGCGCGGTCGCACGCGAGGGCGTTCGCGAGGGTGCGCTCCTGCGCTGGAACGGCGGCTTCGCGGACGTCCACCCATGGCCGGAGCTCGGCGATGCGCCGCTGGACGAGCAACTGGCGCGGCTCGCCCGAGGGGAGTTGACGCCGCTGACGAAGGCGCCGTTGCGGCTGGCGACGCTCGACGGCGACGCCCGGAAGCGCGGCGTGTCGCTGTTCGAAGGGCTCACCATCCCGGAGAGCCACTGGCCGGGGGCCGATCCGCCGGAGGGGTTCGATACGGTGAAGCTGAAGACGGTCCACGACCTGCCGGAGGGGGTGCGCATCCGGATCGACTGCAACGCAACCTTCACGGCGAGGGAGTTCCTGCAGATCGCGGGGACGCTGCCGCGCGAGCGGATCGATTTCATCGAGGATCCGTGCCCCTACGACGCGGAGGTCTGGGGCGATCTGCGGGAGCGCACCGGGTTGCGGTTGGCGCTCGACCGGGGAACCGGGGAATCGGGGAGACCAGCCTTCGACGTGCTGGTCCACAAGCCGGCCCTGAGCGTGCTCTTCCCCGAATTCGAGGGCGAGATCGTCGTCACCTCTTATATGGATCACCCGGTGGGGCAGTTCGGGGCAGCGTATGTGGCGGCCACCCACGCGGTGAGCGAGCGCTGCGGCCTGATGACTCACGTGCTGTACGAGCCGGACCCGTTTTTCGAGCGCGTCGAGCGTGAGGGGGCGCGGCTGCTGCCGCCGCGCGGGACGGGGATCGGCTTCGACGACCTGCTGGAGAGCCTGCCGTGGCAGACGCTGCGCTGATCGACTGGTCCGGCGGCGAGTCGCACCTGCTGCTCAATCCGCGCATGCCCGAAGGGGATCGGCGGGTGCTGCAGTCGTATGTCACAGACCTGCCGGGCCATCTCTGGCTGTCCACCTCCGGTACGACCGGGGCCCTGAAGCTGGCCGCGCTTTCGAAACAGGCCATGCTCACCTCGGCCGCCGCGGTCAATCGGCACCTGCAGTCGGATGCGCGGGACGTCTGGTGCTGCGTCCTGCCTCTCTTCCACGTCGGCGGCCTGGGCATTTACGCGCGCGCCTTTCTCAGCCGAGCGCGGGTGGTGGCGCAGGAGTGGGACTCCGGCCGTTTCGCGTCACTCGAGGAGATGACGCTGGCGTCGCTGGTGCCGGCGCAGGTGAGCGACCTCGTCCGGGCCGGCTTGCGGCCGCCGAGGTTGCTCAGGGCGATCGTCGTAGGGGGCGGAGGGATGGCGGATGAGCTATACGAGGCCGGGTGCGCCCTCGGCTGGCCGCTCCTGCCGAGCTACGGCATGACTGAGACCTGTTCCCAGGTCGCCACGGCCACGCTCGCTTCACCGGAGCTCATCCTCCTCGATCACGTAAAGGTGCGGACGGAGGAGGGCGGCTGCCTGGCGTTTCGCGGTCCCTCTCTTCTGACCGGCTACGGGACGGCGGAGGGGCTGGTCGATCCGAAGCGGGACGGCTGGCTCGTCACCGAAGACCTCGGCAGCGTGGAGGGCCGTTCTCTCCGAGTGGAAGGCCGTCGCGGCGACTTCATCAAGATCGGAGGGGAGTCGGTCGATCTGGCTCGACTCGATGCCATCCTGGCCGCCATCGCAGGACCGGCAGCGGCGTTGGTAGCGGTACCGGACCCACGGCTCGGCGCGGTCATCCATCTCGCCGTGGACCTCGAGGTCGACGCCCGTGCGGTCGCGGACGCCTTCAACGGACAGGTTCATCCATACGAGCGGGCGCGAGCGGTCCACCGGGTAGAGAAGATCCCGAGGACACCGCTGGGGAAGCTCATGCGCGCGCAACTGCTGGAGCGGCTGATGGATGAGTCGGCGGAACCGATGGATGAGTCGGTCGGGGCCGATGGATGAGTCGGCGGGACTGATCGATGAGTCGGCGGAACCGATGGTTCAGTTGGCCGGGACCGATGGATGAGTCGGCGGAACTGATCGATGGGTTCGCCGGAACCGATCGATGAGTCCGACGGGACCGATCGATGAGTCGGCGGAACCGATCGATGGGTTCGCCGGAACCGATCGATGGGTCCGACGGAACCGATGGTTCAGTTGGCCGGGACCGATGGATGAGTCGGCGGAACTGATCGATGGGTTCGCCGGAACCGATCGATGAGTCGGCGGAACCGATCGATGGGTTCGCCGGAACAGATCGATGAGTCCGACGGAACCGATCGATGAGTTGACGGGACCGATGGATGAGTCGACGCGACCGATCGATGAGTCGGCTGAACGGATCGATGCGTCCGCGGAACTCATCGATGGGTCGGCGCGACCCCCCGTAAACTCCGGCATTACTGATGCCCGGAAGTGCTGCGGGAAACACGACTCGGCCGAGACCGGAAGATCTTCCAAACTCATCGGAATAGCTCCTATCCTCACCCGGTTATCCGTGGTCCCAAGGCGGTATCGGGTCTTTGAAATCGAGCGGTAACTCTCGCGCCAGCAAGAATTTGCAGGCAGCGGTGGCCAGTTTCGTGGCTGGAATAGCGAGGACCCTCACAGGGTTTTCAAAGTTCCCGGCGCGACGTGGTTGACAAGGTCGGGGGCAGGGCCTAGAATTCACAGTCCCGGCAGCACTCACCAGCAGCATCCTGCAGCACCGATCTTTCCCAGCGCAGCATCTTTGAGAGTTACCGTGTGTCCGGGTCAGCCGGAATGGTTTCGCGGCGGTTACGCAACGGAGACATTCCGCTTGACACGGACGAGGGGGTCTGGCAATCTAGCCGCCCTTTCGGCGTAAGCCGGTTCTTTGACAACTGAATAGGAAAGCAACGAAGGCAAACGTGATTCCTTTGAGTATCCGTGGAAACGGGTATTCGACAAAGAAACACAATGAAGTCGCTCGTTCCCGAACGAGCGCTTCCGAATAAGCAACAGTCGTTAAGACTGGTGCCAAGAATCAGATTCTTAGTTAAAGCTGCCGCAAGGTAGCAGATAAAAAACTGGAGAGTTTGATCCTGGCTCAGAATGAACGCTGGCGGCGTGCTTTACACATGCAAGTCGAGCGAGGCGGCCCGCAAGGGCCAGTCGAGCGGCGAACGGGTGAGTAACGCGTGGATAA
>DASPHC010000185.1:0-21709 GCA_035629865.1 Thermoanaerobaculia bacterium
CGGCATCCGCCATCCCGAAACCCGCTTCCAAGCACTCCTTCGGCGAGCCAACTCAGCAACTTACCCCACTGCGCCGCAGTTGGAACCCAGCTCCTGACTCACGCCACTTCGCTCCGCCGCGTTCAACTGCCGTTTTCAGGAACAAGCAACCAGTAACAAATCCCGCGCCAAACGTGCGACCGTGCTGCAACATCTCCCCGGCACACTCCCTGCTAGAATCCCGCCGCTTGATCCGCACTCTGCTTCCCCCTGTCGACAGTGTCCTCGATCTCATCGGCAATACGCCGATGGTGCGGCTCCGCCGCATCTCGCCGCCGGGCGGCGCCGAGATCTTCGTCAAGATGGAGCTCCTCAACCCCGGCTTCTCGGTGAAGGACCGCATCGGGGTCGGCATGATCGAGCGTGCCGAGCGTGCCGGCCTGCTGAAGCCGGGCGGGACGATCATCGAGCCGACCGCCGGCAACACCGGCGTCGGACTCGCGCTCGCCGGCGTGCAGAAGGGCTACCGGGTCATCCTCTGCGTTCCCGAGCACTTCTCCGTCGAGAAGCGTGAGGTGATGAAGGCCCTCGGCGGCACGGTCATCCTCACGCCGAAGGACGGCGGCATGAAGGCCGCCATCGCGAAGGCGGAAGAGCTCGCGCTCACCATCGACGGCGCCTACGTCCCGCAGCAGTTCGCGAATCCGTTCAACACCGAATCGCACTACGAGACCACCGGTCCGGAGATCTGGGAACAGATGGAAGGACGCGTCGACGGCTGGGTCGCCGGCGCCGGTACCGGCGGCACGTTCTCCGGTGTGGCCCGGTATCTCCGCGAACGGAACCCCGACGTCCTGTGTTTCATCGTCGAGCCCCAGGGCTCGATTCTGAAAGGCGGCGAAGCCGGTCCGCACGAAGTCGAAGGGATCGGCGCCTCGTCGTTCATTCCACCGGTGCTCGACATGACTCTGGCCACGGACGTGATCTGCATCGACGACGACCCGGCGTTCGACATGGTCGCCCGCCTCGCCGCCGAGGAAGGGATCCTTGGCGCGTCATCCGCAGGCGCCAATGTCGCCGCCTCTCTCGAAGTCGCGCTGCGCCTCGGCCCGGGAAAGCGCGTCGTCACCGTCATCCCCGACGCCAGCGAGCGCTACATGTCGAAAGGCGTGTACTCGCGGTGGCGGAAGGCGGAGCAAGCCGAAAGCGAGTAAACACACATGGGTTTTGCCACCGATGCCATCCACGCCGGCCAGGAGCCGGAGCCGCAGACCGGTGCGGTCACCATTCCGATCTACCAGACCTCGACTTACGTGCAGCCGGAGCTCGGCCGCCACACGGGGTACGAGTACGCGCGTACGCAGAACCCGACGCGTTCCGCGCTCGAGGCCAACCTGGCGGCGCTGGAGCGCGGCAAGTTCGGCCACTGCTTCGCGTCCGGCATGTCGGCCACCGACACCGTCTTCCGCATGCTGAAGTCGGGCGATCACGCGATTGCCGGCGAGAACATGTACGGCGGGTCGTACCGGCTCTTCAAGCGCGTTCTCGAAAAGTATGGACTCGAGTTCACTTACGTCGATACCTCGAACGTCGATGCCGTGCGTGCGGCGGTCCGGCCGAACACGCGCATCGTCTTCCTGGAGACGCCGACGAATCCGATGATGACGGTGACCGACCTCGCCGCCTGTTCGGACGTCGCCCACAAGGCCGGCGCGCTGGTCGTGGTCGACAACACCTTCTGCTCTCCGTACATCCAGCGGCCGATCGAGCTCGGCGCCGACATCGTGGTCCACTCGACCACGAAGTTCCTCAACGGGCATTCCGACTCCGTCGGCGGCGCCGTGGTCTCCAACTCCGAGGAGATCGCCGAGCAGATCGGCTTCCTGCAGAACGCCGTCGGCGCAATCCTCTCCCCCTTCGACTCCTGGCTCGTCCTGCGCGGCGTGAAGACGCTCGCCGTCCGGATGAGGCAGCACGAGGAGAACGGCAGGGCGATGGCCAGCTATCTCGCCGGCCAGAAGAAGATCCGGAAGCTCTACTACCCCGGCCTCCCCGATCACCCGCAGCACGAGCTGGCCAAACGGCAGATGAACGGTTTCGGCTCGATGATCTCCTTCGACCTCGGCTCGTTCGACAACGCCAAGAAGTTCCTCGACCGCGTCCGGCTCTGCTCGCTCGCCGAGTCCCTTGGCGGCGTCGAGACCCTCATCTCCCACCCGGAGAGCATGACCCATGGCTCCGTCCCGGTGGAGATGCGCCAGCGCCTCGGCATTACGCCCGGTTTGGTGCGTCTCAGCGTGGGCATTGAAGACGTGGAAGACCTGATCGCGGATCTGGAGAACGCGTTCGACGGGGTCTGATAGGTCCCATCGCTCCGGCAGGCTCCCCCCATACAATACGCCGCGCATGCTCCCCGCCGCGCTGACCGCGCTTGCGTACCTGATCGGCTCGATCCCCTTCAGCTTCCTGATCGTCAAGATCGTCGCCGGAAAAGACGTCCGTGAGCACGGCAGCCAGAACGTCGGCGCCACGAACGTCGCCCGCACGGCCGGCAAGCTCCCGGGCATCTTCGCCCTGCTCCTCGACATCGCCAAAGGCTTCGCCGTGGTCGCTCTCGCGCGTTGGCTCGTGGCCCAGCCGGCGTGGCCGTTCGAGCCGGGCGTGCAGCCGTGGCAGTCGCGGGAGTTCTGGATCGCCTTCGCCGGCCTCGTCGGCGTCATCGGCCACCTCTATCCCGTCTGGCTGCGCTTCCACGGCGGGAAAGGCGTCGCCACCGCCGCGGGGGTCTTCCTGGCGCTCGACCCGCTCGTCACCGCCGCCGCGATCATCGTCTTCGCCATCGTCCTGCTCCTCTTTCGGTACGTCTCGCTGGCTTCGATCGTCAGCGCGGCCTCGGTCCCGGTGTTCTTCCGCTTCCTGGCGAATGACGCCCCGTTCTGGCGGATCGTGATCACCATGGTCATCGCCCTCCTGGTGATCGTGAAACACCACTCCAACATCTCCCGCCTCGCCGCCGGCACGGAGCGGAAGCTCGGCCAGAAGAAGGAGTCGCAATGAAGATCTCGATCGTCGGCGCCGGCTCTTTCGGGACGGCCATGGCCATCACCGCCGGGCGGGCCGGGAACGACGTGGTGCTCTGGGCACACGACCCCGAGGTCGCGGCGACCATCCGCGAGACCGGCGGCAACCCCGATTACCTGAAGGGCATGCCCCTCGGCGAACGGGTGCACGTCACCAACGACCTCGCCGAGGCGGCGCAGTTCTGCGACACCATCTTCATGGTCGTTCCGAGCCACCACTATCGGGAAGTGCTCACCAACCTCCGCGGCCACCTCCCCGGCACCGCCAAAGTGATCTCCGGGACGAAGGGGATCGAGAACGAATCGCTCGAGCGGATGTCCGAGGTGACGGCGCACGTCCTCGGCGACCAGCTCGCCGCGTTCGCGGTCCTCTCCGGCCCGACCTTCGCGCTCGAGACCGCCCGTGCCGACCCGTCGGCCGCGGTGATCGCCTCCAAAGACACCGAGTTCGCGCAGGAAGTGCAGCAGGTCATGTCCTCGCCGGTGTTCCGCCTCTACCACACCACGGACGTCGTCGGCGTCGAGCTGGCCGGCTCGCTGAAGAACGTCATCGCCATCGCCGCCGGCGTCCTCGAAGGGATGGGTCTCGGCTCCAACACCACCGCCGCCCTCATCACCCGCGGCCTCCACGAAATGACCCGCCTCGGCCTCGCCCTCGGCGGCCGCCTCGAGACTTTCGCCGGCCTTGCCGGCATGGGCGACCTCGTCCTCACCTGCACCGGCGCCCTCTCCCGCAACCGCACCGTCGGCGTCCTCCTCGGCAAGGGCCAGACCCTCGAAGAGATCCTCCGCGACGCCAAATTCGTCGCCGAAGGCATCAAGACCTCCAAATCCGCCGTCCAACTCTCCCAGCGCCACGGCATCGAAATGCCGATCGCCTCCGAGATGTACCGCGTCCTCTGGGAAGGCGAATCCCCTCGGGGTGGACTGCAGCGGCTCATGACGAGGTCGCTGAAGGCGGAGTTCGCGTAGCGAATCCCTTTCTTCGAGATCAAACGTCGTCTCTCAGAGAAAAACCTCATCTGAGCGTCAGAGCCGCGTTGTCTCATCGAGACAAGACGTTCTCTCACCGAGACAAAGCGTCATCTCGTTGAGATCAACCGTGATCTCGCCGAGATCAAACTTCATCTCGTCGAGATCAAGCGTGATCTCTTGGAGATCAAACTTCATCTCATCGAGATCAAACTTTATCTCATCGAGATAGCGCTCCTCTGATCGCCAGAGCCACGTGATCTCAACGAGACAAGGCGTTGTCTCCCCGAGACAAGACGTTGACTCCGTGAGACAACCCGTTGTCTCGTTGAGACCAAACTTCATCTCATCGAGATCAAACGTGATCTCGTTGAGATCAAACTTCATCTCAGCGAGACCAAACTTCGTCTCATCGAGATAGCGCTGCTCTGAGCGGCAGAGCCGCGTGATCTCCACGAGACAAGACGTTCTCTCCACGAGATCGAACGTTCCCTCGTCGGGATCACGTTACATCTCAAAAAGACGACGCTCGACCTCAGAGAGAAGTCGATTGATCTCAAAGGAATGACGCCACCTCAGGTCTGCTGAATGCGCCGCTGGAGCGGAACTTCGCTCGCACAGAGCGGACAACCGGCCGGCTCCCAGAGCTCGTTCTTCTCCTCGGCGAGGACCGCGAGCTGCAACCGCTTCTCTTCGGCAAACCGCGCGGTCCACGGGCCGAGGACGAGCATGGCGCCGAGGGCGACGACGGTGGCGCCCAACTGCTCCAGTTCCGTGGCCGTGCCGCGAACCGCCGAACCGGCGTTGATGACGTCGTTGACGATCAGAACGCGCTTCCCCCGGACGTGCGGATGGAGCATGCGCGGGATCCGGTAGCCGTACGGGTAGAGCTGCTGCTCCGCGGATTCCTCGAACCGCTCGCTGTACGTGAACGGTAGCCCGAGGCGCCGCGCGACCATGAGCGCGAGAAACGCACCTTCGACAAGCGGCCCGCACACGGCCTCTGCGCCGCACGAGCGGAGCCGGTCCGCCAACTCGGCGGCTAGCGGCTCGATTCTTCCCGGGTGCAGAAAGAGCGTTTCCAGGTTCATCCACGTCGTGCCGTGGTGCCCCGACTCGAACCCGAAGTGCCCCTGCTCCACGGCCAGCAGCTTCATGACCTCGTCGCGCATGGCCGGATCGTATCAGCGCGGTCAGATACGAACGCTCGCCATCGACCATGACCGCGTGTCCCGAAGGGACGTAAGAAGGTAGCCGGTGGCAAGCCGCGCAGCGGCGCGGCCACCGGGACAGTGGACCCGATTCAGCGCGCCCCGGCAGGGCGCGAGAGCGTGTTCTGCGGCCCCTCCGGGGCCGAACATTCATTGCGCGTCGATCCGGTGGCCGCGCCGCTTCGCGACTTGCCACCGGCTACCTTCGGATGCGCCTCCGGCGCATGGATGGTGTTTCTCCACTACGTGGTCAGAATGGCGGAGATGTTGGGTAGATTCTGGTGCCCTTACTTCTTCTTAGCCACTCCGGGCTGACGGCTCTGAGAAGAGCGAGCAGCTCGATTCGATATCGCCGCTGGGACCGCGATCCGCTTGGCTGCGACAGTACGCGGCAATTTCGCATCTGCGCGTCGCCAGAGAACTCGCGCTCGCGGCATCGGGATCTCACGGAAGAACGACGCCAGGAATGATGAAGCATCGAGATTGGCCGGGATGCGAACGATCAGCTGATTCGATTCTCTGCCGTAATCCAGGACGACATATTCACCAGCCTCCAGGCTGACGAGGGCGCCGAGCGATGGTTCGGGGGCGGCCCATGCATCGTTGATTTCGTCGAACGAGACAGGGAACCACTTTCCCAGTTCTGCTTCCGACAGGCGAGCGGTCATGACGGGGAATGCGCTTTCCTTCAATTCATTCGGACTGGCGCGTCGCATCAGTTACTCCGCATCATTTCTCATGGTAACGATAACCGGAATCGCCACCAACTCGTTTCTTTCGAGGATGATCACCCCCGGTCGATCCTGGGTCCATTCAGGCCATCCCGGTGGTGACGACGGATCTGGCTCGACGTCGGTGTAGAACTCGATCCCGGCGATGCCGGCGGGCAATGGTCCCTCCCAGGCCTTGACGCATGGAAACAATCCAGCGAAATAGTTGCCGCGCGGACGGCCGAAGATCTGCGACGTACGACTGATCTGCTCGTTTTCGAAAGGATTGTGCCGCGAACGCCGATGAAAAGGCCCGAACCGTGCCGGTCGCGATCCGTTCATCAATGTCCAATTCTAGTTGATGCAGTCATCTCGAACTTCTACACCTCCGCCCGCGCCCGTGTCTCCATTGCCACCGGCTCCAGTAAATACAGCCTTAGCCACACCGCGCTGGCGAGAATCGCCAACAGGGTGATGACGATGCCGGTGATGAGGCCGGATGGGGGGTGGTTGGGGGGGAGGGGGACGGGGGCGGCGTGGGGGATTTCGTGGACGCCGACGGCCGGCTCCGGGGGACCGGCGACGCGGGTGGCGCCGGCGACGGGGCCGCGGCTGAGGACGAAGCGGACGCCGAGGCGGCTGAGGTATTGGACCTGTTCGGGGGAGAGGATGGGGTTGAAGGTGTGGAGCAACGGGTCATAGCCGCCGGGGAGGAGCTCGGTGACGCGGGCCTTCATGCTCATGGCGTCGTAGGAGATGGCGTCGCGGACTCCGTAGAGCGTAGCCAGATTGGCGGGGAAGATCTCGAAGTGTTCGGCGATCAGGTGCCGGCGCTCGGGGTCGAGGCGTTTGATGGCGGTGATGGTCTCCGGCTCGGAGGGGAGGTCGGTCATCGGGACGGCGGGGTTGAAGCCGAGGCCGAAGGCGAAGAGCTCGCAGGCGGCGGCGGTGGCGAGAACGAGCTCGCGGCGCCGGAACGGCAGGGTGAGGGCGAGTCCGGCGAGGAGCCAGCAGGCTCCGGGGATGGCGAGGCGGCGTGCGGTGGTGAGGCCGGCGGCCGAGAGGTAGTAGCCGAGGCGCTGTTCGTAGACTTCGGGCGGCTGGTGCAGGTGGCCGCGGGAGCGGAGCTGGTCGATGCCGGTGCGGGCGACCGATGTCAGCGGTCTGTGTGCCGCGGGGATGAGCGGAAGTACGCCGGCGAGGAGCGCGAGCGTTCCGCCGAGCGCGAGCGCCGCACCGACCTTGCGCCGCCTGCGGGTGGCGACGATGGCGATGGCCGGTCCGGCCGCCAGCGCTGCGAAGAGGACGAAGAGAGCGACGAGGTACTCGAGGGTCAGGACGCGCAGCACCGGGATGTTCCGGGCGATGCGCCAGAGTCCGGGCGGGTACCACGAGACTACCAGCGCCACGGTGCCGAGGGCCAGGCCGCGCTTGAGCGACGACGGGAGGTCGCGGAAGGCGAGGATGATCGCCAGCAGGACGATCGCGCCGATGTACCCGCCGACGCGCATGTTGAAGTTCTCGGCCATCGGCAGCGCGGTGAGATCGAGCTCACCGCGCAACGGGGTGCCGAGGATGCCGGGGAGAATCTGCGACGCGGCGCCCCATAAACGGAACGGGTGCGGCATCGACGGGCGGAGCACGGAGGCGTAGCTGTCGCCGAGGAGATTCAGGAACGGCAGGAGTTGAAAGGCGAGGAGGAGAAAGCCGAGGAACGCGCCGACGCTCGACGGGATGAGCGCTGCGAGGCCGAGCTCGGGACGCTTCTCCGCTTCCCACGCCAGGAAGATCCAGATGCCTACGACGCCGATGAAGAGGGTCTCCGGATGACCGCCCGCGCTGCAGAGGGCCGCGAAGAGGATCACCAGAGCGGCGTTGTGGATGGTCGGGCGCTTCATCAGCCGCAGCGCCGCGGCGCCGAGGCCGGGCAGCAGGGTGTAGACGTGGGTGATCGGGTAGAGCAGCCAGACGATCGTGTAGCCGGCCGTCGCGTAGACGAGTCCGGAGAGCAATGCCTGCGCGGGCGGAACGTCGAGCTCGCGCGCCAGCCAGTAGGCGCACAGCGCCGCAGCGAGGAGTTTGAGGATGGCCATGATCGCCCATCCGTCGAGTCCGAAAAGGAGACGCGGCCAGGTGAAGGGGGAGAAGAGGACGGTCTGCGGATTCGCGAACAGCGGCCCGCCGTCTCCCGCGAGCTGGTTTACCCACGGCATTTCTCCCCGGCCGGCCATCCGCACGATCTCGCGATCCCACGGGATGAACTGGACGACCACGTCGCCGAGGAGCGAGTTCGAGACGCGCACCCGCTGGGCGGGGTCGGGCTTCCAGGCGCCGGCATCGAGAGGGAGGTCGACGGGCGCGAAGGTCCGACCCGGCAGCAGTCCGAGTCCGGCGTAGAGGAGCGCCACGCCGAGGAAGAGAAGGAGAGCGCGTTTCATGAGGCCGCGCGGAAGATACACCGGGAGAGATGAGCGATGAACGATGAGAGATGAACGGCGACCGGGGAACGACCCGTGCGCCGGCACATCTCTCATCTCTCATCGCTCATCTCTCGTACTGGGCGTGCAGCATCTAAGTGGAGCAAAACCAGCTACTTGCATACACCATGTGCTGGCCTCCCGGTTGCAATATCCAACCGTGAAATGGGGGGACCTATGTGGAACTTCATCAAATCGATGTTCGTATTTCGGATCGGGCAGAATACGGCCCGCGGTACGGCCCGGATGATCGGGCTCGGCCGGCTGGGCATGATCATCGGCCTCGTCGGCGGTTACCGCGCCTGGCGCCGGTACCGGACTACGTAACGATTCTTCGAAGCTGACCGCCCTGCCCTCTCTCCCTCGTGCGGGGAGAGGGTAGGATGTCGGCGGCATGCACCGGCAGAACCTCGGCGAGATGTTGGTCGCGGCGAATCTCATCGATGAGGTTCAGATGCAGGTCGCTCTCGCGGAGCAGAAGGGAAGCGGCAAGCGCTTCGGCTCGACGCTGGTGGACCTGAAGTTCATCGATGAGAACGTCCTGGCCGCTTTTCTCTCGAAACAGATCGACGTGCCCTGTATCAGCCTGCTCCACGTCGATATCCCGAAGAAGATCCTGCGGAAGTTGAACCGGGCTACGGTGCTGGCCTGTAAGGCGATCCCCGTGCGGATGGAGGGGGACCGGCTGGAAGTGGCGATGGTGGATCCGACGGATATCGAGGTGCTGGACAGGCTGGAGAAGGCTGCGGCGATGACGGTCGCTCCGCTGATCGCTCCGGAGAGCTCGATCGCAACGATGATCGAGCGCTGTTATCCGGAGGAGGTGGATGCCGATGAGACGCTGAAGGCGCGGCAGCGGATCCAACGCAACTCTCCGGCGGATCCGGTGTTCTGGGATCTGGTCGCGGAGCTGGAAAGCGGCGATTTCGACGATCGTCTGGGCCGGCTGGAGCAGAGGCTGGATCAGGTCTGGGTGCTGCTGGAGAAGATTCTCCGCACGCTCGAGGAACGGGAAGGAGCCCACCGCAGTGAGCGCTGAAACGGCCGGTTTGAGATGCTCACTTCCCCCACCGACGGGGGCGACGGGAGGCCTCCGGCGGGCGGGCACGGCCCGCGGCGTTTGTTTTCGCCTGGACCGCGTTTCGAGTGAGAAGCGTCCGTTCAGCCTTGGGCGACCAACGCCGCGGGCCGTGCCCGCCCGCCGGAGGCCCCTCGTCGTGCTCTCGTGCGCCGGCGAAGAGCGCGCCTCAAACCGGCGGTTTTTGTTCGCTGGCGGTTTGCTCGGCCTGGGAAGGATCGACGTCCTCCATGTCGTACCCCGCGTCCTCGGCCGCCTCGGCGGCGGCAGCG
Organism: Thermoanaerobaculia bacterium; assembly: GCA_035629865.1. GTDB lineage: Bacteria > Acidobacteriota > Thermoanaerobaculia > Gp7-AA8 > Gp7-AA8 > QHVT01. The sequence continues at coordinate 9,780 of DASPHC010000185.1, forward strand.
AGACGCTTCTCACGGTCGGTCGCCGCCTTCTGTTCCTTCTCCGTGCCGGTCGACCGGAGACGCTTCTCATCCGCGGCCCGGGAAGCCTTCTCCTTCGCCAGCTTCTCCTCCGGACCGGCCACCGGCTCCGGAACATTGACCGGATACTGCGTCGTCGTCGTCGTGACGTGGCCCTTGCTGCCCTTCAAAGACGCGTTCGTGATCACGATCTTCGACGTACCCTTGCGGCCGAGACGGTTGGCACGCTTCGCGGCCTGGACCATCGCCGAGTCGCCGGGCGCGGCCGGAGCGGGCGCGGCGGTATCGGTCGCCGGTTGGGCGGCCTTCTCATCGGCCTTCTTCGGCTCCTCCGCGAGGAGCGGGAAAGTCAGAATAGCCGCCAGCGACAGCGTCAAAGCACGTTTCATCGATCGTCTCCGCTGATTGGTAATGTGAATCGGGAGCGCTCCCATTTCCGGGGCGTCCTGAATCTTGCACCCGAGACCGTCTGAATGTCACCCGAATCGCTGCTGGAGCAGTTCGGCTACCTCGCCATCTTCCTCGGGACCTTTCTCGAGGGGGAAGCGATTCTGGTGGCCGCGGGCTTCTTTGCCTCGCGCGGCTACCTCGATATCTGGCTGGTGACGCTGGTCGCGTTCGCCGGCTCGTATGCCGGCCACCTGTTCTGGTTCTGGCTGGGACGCGCGCATGGGGTGCGGCTGCTGGACAAGTTCCCGAGCATGAAGCGCCACTTCGGCCAGGGCGTCCGGGTCTTCGAGCGCTACGGCGCGGCGGCCATCATCATCACCCAGTGGATCTACGGCCTGCGGATCACCTGCGCCGTGATCATCGGGATGTCGAAGATCTCGCTGGTGAAGTTCCTGGTGTACGAGGCCGTGAGCTGCGCCCTCTGGAGCGCGGTGATCACCGCCCTCGGCTACTACTTCGGCCGCGCCATCGAACGGCTCCTCGGCCGCGTCGAGCACATCGAAAAGTACGGCCTGGCCATCATCATCGCCATCGCGGTGGGGTTCTGGCTCTATCACCGCTGGAAAGAGAAGAAAGAAGCGGCGGAGTAGGGACGATCGCATGCGGGGCGGACCTTCGGTCCGCCCCTGCGTAATTCGTTACACCTCGCCTTACGGCTCGATGTTGATGCGGCTGATGTTCGTGCCGTCGGCCCAGACCGTGACGCGCTGGCCGGTCGAGAGCGCGTTGCGCGCCGTCAGCCCGCCGTCGACGGAGTAGACGTTCGTGCGGTTGTTCGTGGAGTACGTGGTGGCCTGTCCGTTGGCCGACACCGTGATCGAGGTCGGGGTGAGCTCGGTCACGACACCGGTGGTGCCGGGCGCCGTGACGGACGCGCAGGCAGCAAGGAACAGGGAGAGAGCAACGACGAGTACGAGAGAGCGTTTCATTTTGTGTGATCCTCCTGCGTGTAAGAACGCACGCCACGCGAAGAGGTTTGGGGTGTTGTGAAACGAACCTGCAAACGGATTGTGACGGCTCGATCGTCAATTAATTGACGATCGAGCTGGACACGCCGCCTCACCCCTCGTAATGTTTATGCTCCAGCTCGGCCTGTGCTGCCGCCAGCCGCGCCACCGGAACGCGGTACGGCGAGCACGAGACGTAATTCAGGCCGACGGAACGGAAGAAGCGGATGGAGTCAGGGTCGCCTCCATGCTCGCCGCAGACGCCGACTTTCAGCTTCGCGTTCGCGCTGCGTCCGCGCTCCGTGCCGAGGCGCACGAGCTGGCCGACGCCGTCCTGGTCGATCGACTCGAACGGGTCCTTCGCCAGGATCTTCTTCTCGACGTACTCCGGGAGGAACGTGCCGGCGTCGTCGCGCGAGTAGCCGAACGTCATCTGGGTGAGGTCGTTGGTGCCGAAGGAGAAGAACTCCGCGGTCTCGGCCAGCTTGTCGGCGATGAGCGCGGCGCGCGGGATCTCGATCATCGTGCCGACGAGGTAAGCGATCTCGACCCCACTCTCTTTGATCACATCCGCGGCAACGCGGCGGACCATATTGGCAGTGAGCTCCAGTTCCCTGGTCGTCCCGATGAGCGGGATCATGATCTCCGGCTGGACGTCGACGCCGTCCTTCTTCACGTCGCAGGCGGCCTGGAAGATGGCGCGGACCTGCATCTCGTAGATTTCGGGATAGGTGATGCCGAGGCGGCAGCCGCGATGGCCGAGCATCGGATTCTGCTCGTGCAGTTGCGCGACCTTGTTGCGCAGCTCGACGAAGCCCCAGTTCATCTCGCGCGCGACCGAGGAGATCTGGGCCTCGGTCTGCGGCAGGAACTCGTGCAGCGGCGGGTCGAGCAGGCGCACCGTCACCGGCATCCCGGAAAGCTCGCGGAAGATCCCCTCGAAGTCGCCCTTCTGGAACGGCAGCAACTCGTCGAGCGCGCGGCGGCGGCCTTTTTCGTCGCGGGCGAGGATCATCTCGCGCACGCGCAGGATCCGCTCCTCGGCGAAGAACATGTGCTCGGTGCGGCAGAGACCGATGCCGTGTGCGCCGAAGAGGCGGGCCACGCGGGCATCGTTCGGGGTGTCGGCGTTGGTGCGGATGCCGAGGGTGCGGATCTCGTCCGCCCATTTGAGCAGGCGGTCGAAATTGCGGTACGTCTCCGAATCTTCCGGCTTCATCGAGCCTTCGAGCAGGACCTGGACGACCTCGGAGGGCCGCGTCGCCAGTTTGCCGCCGATGATCTCGCCGGTAGTGCCGTCGATCGACAGCCAGTCGCCTTCCTCGAGCGGCTCGTGGCCGCCGCTGCGCAGTTCCCCCTTGCCGTAGTCGACGCGGACGCTGCCGGCTCCGACGACGCAGGGACGGCCCATGCCGCGTGCAACGACGGCGGCGTGCGAGGTCAGGCCGCCGCGGGTGGTGAGGATGCCGGCGGCGCTGTGCATGCCGGCGATGTCTTCCGGCGAGGTCTCGATGCGGACGAGAATGACCGGCCCGTCCTTCGCCATCCGTACCGCGTTCTCGGCGTTGAACGCGATCTGCCCGGTCGCGGCGCCCGGTCCGGCCGGCAGTCCGCGGCCGAGAATGCGGCCGCCCTTCAGCGCCTTATCTTTTTCTTTCGTGTCGAACACCGGCGCGAGGAGCTGAATGATCTGGTTGGCCTCGACGCGCTCGACCGCCTCGGTGTTTGTGATCAGCTCTTCGTCGACCATGTCGCAGGCGATCTTCACCGCCGCGAAGCCGGTACGCTTCCCGGTGCGCGTCTGCAGGAGATAGAGCTTCCGCGACTGGATCGTGAATTCGATGTCCTGCATGTCGCGGTAATGCGACTCGAGCTTCTTGTAGACGTCGACGAGCTGCTCGTAGACATCGGGGAAGGTCTCTTCGAGCGACTTCTCCGCGGCGTCGACGACCTGCGCGCGGGAGATCGGCAGCGGTGTGCGGATGCCGGCCACGACGTCCTCCCCCTGTGCGTTCGGGAGGTACTCGCCGAAGAACTTCCGCTCGCCGGTGGAGGGGTTGCGGGTGAAGGCGACGCCGGTCGCGCAATCGTCGCCCATGTTGCCGAAGACCATCGACTGCACGTTGACCGCGGTTCCCCAGTCATCGGGGATCTGGTTGAGTCTGCGGTAGGTGATGGCGCGCTGGTTGTTCCAGGAGTTGAAGACCGCGCCGATCGCGCCCCAGAGCTGCTCGTGCACGTCCTGCGGGAAGTCGCTGCCGAGGCGGTCGCGCACGATCTTCTTGTACGTGGCGACGAGCTCGCGGAGCGACTCCGCCGGGATTTCGGCGTCGGTCTTCACGCCGGCCCGGTCGCGCAGCGCGAACAGCTCGTGCTCGAACTCGTCGCGGTCGATCTCCAGCACCACGCCGGAGTACATCTGGATGAAGCGGCGGTAGGAGTCGAGGGCGAACCGCTCGTCGCCTGACGATCGCGCGAGACCCTGCACGGTCTCGTCGTTGAGTCCGAGGTTGAGGATCGTGTCCATCATCCCCGGCATCGACGCGCGCGCGCCGGAGCGGACGGAGACGAGGAGCGGCTTCTCGCGGTCGCCGAACTTGCGGCCGACGGAAGACTCGACGCGCGCCAGGCTCCCGGCGACGGTGCTTTTCAGCTCCGCCGGGTAGCTCTTGTCGTGCGCGTAGAAGTACGTGCAGACGCCGGTGGAGATGGTGAAGCCGGGAGGAACGGGAACGCCGATGTTGGTCATCTCGGCGAGGCCCGCGCCTTTGCCGCCGAGGACGTCTTTCATCTTCGCGTTGCCCTCGGCGTGTCCATCGCCGAAGTAGTAGACGTATTGTTCCTGCGCGCCTGTCGTCATTGCGGCGCGAATTATGACTCAGCGCAGCAGCGCCAAGTCCATCCGGCTCCACAAAATCCGCTGCACCGCGAAGTAGCGCTCCGTCTCTTCCAACTGCTTGCCGGCCGCGATCAGCTCCACCCGACTCAGGTCGGCCCCGTACTGCTGCAGCGCGGCGCGCAGGGAAGCCAGGCGTGCGTCGGCGCGGCGGCGATTCTCCTCGGGTGTCTTTTCTCTGGATTCATACGCGGTGACGCGGTAACGCTGTCCCGGTCTCGCCGCCAGGAACTGTGCGATCGCCGGGGCGCTCGCCTCGTCGACCGTCCAGTGTCCGGCTTTGCCGAGAAACACCTCGGGGGACAGGGGGGTGAAGTTCACGGCTGTGGAGCAGCGCTCGCCGATCCACGCCGGTCCGCCGTGGACGATTCGAGGGTTCTTGAAGAACGTCGCGCCGCTGATGGCGCCGCCGTCTGCCGACACGGTCAGCACCGCGTAGCCCCACACATGGCCGCGCATCCACATCACCCGGCCGACTCGCCCTTCCACGCTCCCGTCCAGGTACGTCGGCTGCCCGCCGCCGATGACGCCGGTCAGCCGCGCGCCGTTCAGGACGATCCGCGACGGCTGGCTGTTGATGGTCCAGCAGCCGTCGAACAGCGGAGTTCCGGGAGCGGCGATCTCGCGCCCGAAGGCCTGGATGGAAGTGATATGCGTGGAGCGCTTCGGCGGAGGGACGACCGTTCCGACCCGGAGATAGCGCGCGTCGAACGGCGACACCGCGACGACCTGCGGCTCGTTTTTCTGTTTCGGTTGCAGCGCGAGCACGTCGGTCCAGGAGGTGCCGTCGAGCGACGCCTCGAAGCGGATCTGCTCCGGGACCTCGTTCGGACGCAGGTACGCCAGGACGCCGAGCCGCTCGATCCGTGAAGGAGCGCCGAGGGAGAAGACCATGGTCTGGCTCCCGCCGCCGGTCGGTGTTGCCCAGCGGGTGGTGTGCATCCCGTCGATGGCGTGCAACGCGGAGGCCTCGAGGTCCATCTCCGCCGTCCGCGACACCACTGCAGCGCCGGAAGCGATGTTGAGAAGGTTGTCGCGGTCGACGTCGGCGAGATCGTCGTATCGCTGGGACGCAACCACCGGCTGCTCCGCATCCACCGGCGCGGACGCCGGCTCGGGAGCGCAGGCAAGCGCGCCGGCCATCAGCAGCACGAAGAGGGCGCGGAAACTCACGGCCTGTAGTCGCGCCGGTCGACGACGATCTTGGTCACGTCGGCGATCTTCAGCACGGCCCCGCCGACCTTGCGGAGGAGCGACATGCGGTTGGCGCGCACCTTCTCGTCATCCACGTTGACCATCACGTCCTTGAAGAACGTCTCCAGCTCCGGCGCCATCGCGGCGAACGATTCCAGCGCGCCGCGATAGTGCCGTTCTTTGATCATCTCGCCGATCTGCCCGGTCACCACGTCCGCCAGTTTGGCGAGCCGGCGCTCGGTATCGTGCTCCAGCCGCGACGCGTCGACGACGGTCGAGTCGTGGCCGGCAGTGATGTTGGCGATGCGCTTCGCGGAGTCGAGGATGGAGAGGAAATTCGACTCGTCGCGCATCCCCTTCACGGCCTGCACGCGATCGACGAGGTCGGTGAGGGACGACGCCCATCCCGCTTCCATCGCCGCGGCCACCTCGTCGTAGGCGAACTGCCACGCCGACGCTTCGAGGATCGTGCGGACGCGCTCTTCGAGGAACGCCAGGATGTCGGTGCGAAGCCGGGCGTTGTCGGCCGGCGGGCGTCCGTACGCCTCGAGGCCGATGTCGATCAGCGTGTCGACGCCGATCTTCACCTCCCGCCGGTCGCGGTTGAGGAGGATCTGCACGATCCCCTGCGCCGCGCGGCGGAGGCCGAACGGATCCTTCGAGCCGGTCGGCTTCGCGCCGATGCTGAAGAAGCCGGCCAGAGTGTCGACCCGGTCGGCGAGCGACACCACGGCGCCCGCGGCATTGCGCGGCAGCGCGTCGTCGATGCTCACCGGCTGGTAATGGTCGTAGATCGCCTGCCAGACGTTGTCCGGCAGCCCTTCCTCGCGGGCGTAGATCCCGCCGACCCGGCCCTGCAGGTCGGTGAACTCTTTCACCATCTCGGTGACGAGGTCGGTCTTGCAGAGACGCGCCGCGGCGGCCACGTCGGCCGTGTCGATACCGGCGGCCTTGCAGATGGCGGCGGCGATCCGCTCGATGCGCTTGGTCTTCTCCAGGTAGTTCCCGAGCTTCTCCTGGAACTGCAGGTGGGTGAGCTGCTCGAGGCGCTCCTCCAGCTTCCTGCGGCGGTCGGTCTCGTAGAAGAACTGCGCGTCGGCGAAGCGGGCGTTGGTGACGAAGGAGTTGCCGTAGGCGGCGTGCCCGTCGGGATCGCCGGCGTTGTCGAGCACCGCCAGGAAGGAGTTGGTCAGGCGGCCGTCGCGGTCGCGGATCGGCAGTTGTTTCTGGTGCACGCGCATCACCGTGATGAGCACCTCTTCGGGAAGGACGAGGTAGTCGCGGCGGAATTCCGCGCGCACGATGCCGGGGTATTCGGTGAGGAACTTCCACTGCGCCACGATCGACGCATCCTCGGTCGGCGCGCCGCCGACTTCCTTCGACAGCACCAGCGCCCGCTGGACCATGACCGTCTCGCGGAGGTGGCTGTCGATGACGACGTGGGCCAGCTCGAGCTGCTGCTTGTAGTCGAGGTACGACTTCACCTCGAACCGCCGCGGTGCGAGCGTGCGATGGCCGACGGTGGTCGTCCCGGAGGCGATGCCGAAGATGGAGACCGGCAGGTGTGTCTCTTCGAAGACGGAAACGACCGAATGAACGGGGCGGATGTACGAATACTCGCCCGAGCCGACGCGCATCATCTTCGGCCAGCGGACCGACTCGATGAGGGCCGGGATCTTCTCCCTCAGGATCTCGCTGATCTCCCGGCCGGTGATCTTCCGGCGGATGCGCACGTACTCGTCGGCCGACTCGATGACGTCGTCCGCGGTGGCGCCCTGTTTCTTGAGAAAGCCCTGCAATGCCGGCGTCGGATTGCCGTCCGCTCCGTAAGCGGTCTTTTTAGGCGGACCTTTGACCTCCAACTCGCGGTCCTGCTCGCGGAGCGGGAGATCGCGAAGGAAGAGGATCAGGCGCCGCGGCGTCGTATCGACCTTCACCACCCCGCTGCCCAGCTCCTTGACGAGCGTCTGCAGCGCGGCTTCCACCGGCGTGGTGAAGCTCGTATGCATCCACGCCGGGATCTCTTCGGTCAGCAGTTCGAATAAGTATTCAGCCATGGTCAGAGGGCCGAGGGCAAAGGGCTGAGGGCCGAGGGAGCGGAGGGGCGGCGCAGGTTCGTCATCATCTTTCCCCTCTGCCCTCTGCCCTCTGCCCTTGGCCCTTCAAAAGCGGAAAGCCGAGCTCCTTCCGCGCTTCGAGATAGCCTTCCGCACAGCGGACGGCGAGGTCGCGCACGCGTTTGATCACGCCGACGCGCTCGGTCACCGAGACCGCGCCGCGCGCGTCGAGGGTGTTGAAGGCGTGCGAGCACTTGAGGGTCCAGTCGTAGGCCGGCAGGACCAGTTTCGCCTCGAGGCAGCGGCGTGCCTCCCCTTCGTAGGAGTCGAAGAGCTTCCAGTGCAGGTCGACGCTCGCCTCCTCGAAGTAGTACTTCGAGAATTCGTACTCCTCCTGCTTCCGCACCGCGCCGTACGGGACGCCTGGGGTCCAGTCGATGTCGAATACCGACGACTGCTTGGCCAGGAACATCGTCAGCCGCTCGAGGCCGTAGGTGATCTCGGCCGAGATCGGCGCGAGGTCGATCCCGCCGGCCTGCTGGAAGTAGGTGAACTGGGTGATCTCCATCCCGTCGAGGAGGATCTGCCAGCCGACGCCCCACGCGCCGAGGGTGGGAGACTCCCAGTTGTCTTCCTCGAAACGGATGTCGTGGCGGGTGAGATCGAGGCCGAGAGCGCGGAGGGAGTCGAGATAGAGCTCCTGCACTTCCAGCGGCGACGGCTTGAGGATCACCTGAAACTGGTAATGCTTCCCGAGCCGGAACGGATTGTCCCCGTACCGCCCGTCGGCGGGACGGCGCGAGGGCTGGACGTAGCCGACGTTCCACGGCTCCGGGCCGAGGACGCGCAGGAACGTCGCCGGATGCATCGTACCGGCGCCGACCTCCAGGTCGAGCGGCGTCTCGATGATGCAGCCCCGCTCGGCCCAGAAGTTCTGCAGTTTGAGGATCAGTGACTGGAAGGTCACCCGCGACATAGGGCGCGCATTCTAGTGCAAACGGTGTTGCCGGTGGCTGGTTGCTGGTTCCTTGTGACGCCCGGGAGCGCCACAGCAACCATCAACCAGTCACCGCACTACGCTCCCGGTGGCGGAGGAGGCGGTTCTTCTTCCGGCTCTTCCTGCTCTTCCTCCTCGGCCGGCTGTTCCTCTTGCGCTGGAGGGGGAGCAGTGTTGGTGGATGGCGCTGGCGGCGTTGCGGTCGTGTCGGTCGACGGCTCCGCGGGGGCCGGGGGCGGTTCGGTTGTCTGGGTCTGCGTTTCCGGCTGGGCCGGTGGCGGCTGTTCGGCTTGCGGTGCCGGGGGAGCCGGGGACGGCGCCGGGGAGGCGGACGTCATCGGACGGGGCGCCTGCTGTTGTTGCACCTGCGCCCGGCGTGCGATCGGTGCCGGGCTCGGGTTGTACGAGGGGCTAACGCCGCTCGCGGGGTAAGGCGCCGGCGCCGGCATCGTGCCCGCAACCGTGCCTGCCTGCACCGCGCCAGCCGGCGGCATTGCGGCAGGATTGAGCGCGAAGGCCGTGGTGGTATCTGCGTTCGTCCCGGTGATCGGGGGGAGGGTCTCTCCCGGGCCGGAGATCGTCGAGGTCACTCCACTCGCCGATCCTTCCTGTACGGTCTCGTACTGCCCCTGGCTTTGACGCGCGGTTTGGTCCCCATCCCCCCCACACGCCGCAACCATCACGACTACCAGCGGATAGATCAGCTTGTTTTTCATTTTCGGGTCCTTCTCCCCCTGTTCATTCGCAAGCCGCTTGCCACGGACGCCCCCGTTTCCGGCGTTGATTTTGCGAACTGGAAACGTGGAGGAAAACATGGCCAAAGACCACGAAAACCAGGGCGGCCCCACCCACAACCCGAAGGACGCCCCCACCCACGATCGCGATGACCGCAAAGTGCAGAGCCGTGACGAGCTGAAGGAACGCTCTGTTTCCGGCGACCGCCCGGGCGACGGCAGGCGGAACGGTTCGGACAAGGCGCCCCGAGGATAGTGCTGGTTGGTTGCTGGTGTTTGGGAGGTGGCGCCTGAGGACCGGGCGCTCACAAGCAACCAGCCACGCACGGCTTACGGCCGCGAATCCTTGACCCAGGACCGTATGAAATCGATGTATTCAGGAATGGGCATCGTGCTGAGATCTTCATCGGAGAATCCGGCAGCGAGCCGCTTGTCATAAAAATCAGAGGTGAACTTCACGAAGCGACTCCAAATCTGACTTCCACTTGGTACGCGCCGCAGACCTACCGTCTCGACAAACCAGTCCCGAACCGCGCGAACGACTCCTGCCGGCTGATTGTCGTGTCGCTTGATGTCGACGCCGGAGATGTCGGAGATTGCCTTTCTGAATTCATGCTGGTCCTTCTCCAGAATCAACGACTTCTTCTCTGAGAATGGTGCCGTGCCGAAGACTCTACAGCCATAGTCGATTCCAAGCTCGAACGGCATGTTCATTCGCGAGAGCTCGCCTGCTTCGTGTGGCTTGAGACGTGAGAGATCGTGAACGCTGTACTGACACTCCCGGACCAGCGCGCAGATCTTATCGATCCGGTTCTCTCCGGAATCCGACCGTTCGGATGTGATCCGAGGGACAAAACCAAGAACGGTGATGGTGAACAGCAGCGGCCGAAGAAGCGGGAGATAATCCCGGTCAAATGGGCAGTTGACGAAGACGCTTCGGCGAAAGTCGCTGCGTACTTCCACGTCGAAGCCTGCTACTTACGATCGCGCGGTGGTTGCGAGGTGTCACGTGGCGAGCTTTTCCCGGCGACCGTTCCGTCGCGCCGGTGGATCACCAGCTCGGACCGCTCTTTGATGCTTTGCATGCGGCCCCACTCCTCAGCCTCCTCTTTGGTCTGGAAGAGCCTGGAAACGCGATCGGAGCTGCCTTTCATCACTGCCCAGCCGCCGTTGAAGGCGGGCATCACATGGTGGGTCTTACGAAGTTTGCCCATATTGAAATCGTAGCATTTACCGGGCCCTCACGCCTCTCCGTCTCACATGAAATCCCCATCCAGGCACGCTGGTTGTAGATACCGTACCAACGTGGTACTGTTTCGCGCTCGCCGCGGAAAGTTACCCGCAATACGACCATGCTGAAGATCTCCAGACTCACCGACTACGGCCTGCTGGCCAGCGTCTATCTGGCCCGGCATCACGGGCAGGTGGCGGCTGCGCGGGAGATTGCCGAGTTCTACCATTTGCCTCTTCCGGTGATCACGAAGGTGCTGAAGGCGCTCCATACGAGCGGTCTGATCAGCTCGCACCGCGGGGTGGGTGGTGGGTACTCGTTCGACGGGGATCCTGAGGCGGTGACGCTCGGGCAGCTCATCGAGGTCATGGAAGGTCCGTGGGACCTCACCGAGTGCGAGACCTTCGACGATGACGGCCATGCCACCTGCGCGATCCGCGTGGCCTGTCCTTCCCGGCGGTTCATGTTCGGCATCAACCAGGCCGTCAAGGGAGCATTCGAGCAGGTCACGCTCGGCGATCTCGTGCGCGGCGGCATGCCGCTGCCGGTGATCGACAAACAGCAGTTGGGTGCCGGAGAGGCAACTTCATGAGCAACGCGAATGCGACCATCGAGCAGATCGCTCAACAGGAATACAAGTACGGCTTCGTCACGGACATCGAGGCCGACACCGCCCCTCCCGGGCTCTCCGAGGAGATCGTCCGGTTCATCTCCGCCAAGAAAGAAGAGCCGGAGTGGCTCCTGGAGTGGCGCCTGAAGTCGTACCGGCACTGGCTGACGATGAAGGAGCCGACCTGGGCCAACATCCATTACCCGCCGATCGACTACCAGGCCAGCAGCTACTACTCCGCGCCGAAGCAGAAAAAGAAGCTCAACTCGCTCGACGAGGTCGACCCGGAGCTGCGGGCGACGTTCGACAAGCTGGGGATCTCGCTCGACGAGCAGAAGCGCCTCAGCGGCGTCGCCGTCGACGCGGTCTTCGACTCTGTCTCCGTCGCCACGACCTTCCGCGGCGAGCTGGCCAAGCTCGGCATCATCTTCTGCTCCTTCTCCGAGGCCGTGCGCGAGCATCCGGAGCTGGTCCGCAAGTACCTCGGCAGCGTGGTGCCGTACACCGACAATTTCTTCGCCACGCTGAACAGCGCGGTCTTCTCCGACGGGTCGTTCTGCTACATCCCGAAGGGCGTTCGCTGCCCGATGGAGCTGTCGACCTACTTCCGCATCAACAGCGCCAACACCGGCCAGTTCGAGCGGACCCTGATCGTCGCCGACGAAGGCTCGACGGTCAGCTATCTCGAAGGCTGCACGGCGCCGATGCGCGACGAGAACCAGCTGCATGCGGCCGTGGTCGAGCTCGTCGCCCTCGACGACGCCGAGATCAAGTATTCCACCGTGCAGAACTGGTA